>NZ_JBIRJA010000002.1:0-773551 GCF_044329325.1 Streptomyces sp. NPDC017676
GGCGGAGTTGGCCCCGGCGACGTCGAGGCACTTGCCGGCGAGGCCGGTGATCGTGCCGGTGGCGGCCTGTGCGGGGGAGGCGGCGAACAGCCCGGTGGACAGGGTGAGAGCGGCGACCGTCAGCGCGGCGGACGCGGACGCGGGGATGGACCTGGCTCTGGGCATGGTGGGGGTGCCCTTTCGTGGGGTGGGGTGGTCGCCCGGCGAAACTAGAGGTCCAGACCACTTCCGTCAAGGTGTGAAGTAAGAAGTGAGAGAAGGGAGTTGCCGTGCCGTCCGCCGGCGCGGATGCTGGCCGGAAGTCGTCACCGTCGCAGCGGTGGGTCCTAAGCTCGGTCGCGCTTGACGATCTCGGTGATGCTCGGCGATCTCGGTGAAGGGGCCTGAACTGCGATGGAGGACAAGCGCGTTGTCGTCGTGACCGGCGGGGGCTCGGGTATCGGCCAGGCCACGGCCCGGCTGCTGGCCGAGGCGGGTCATCAGGTGGTCGTCTCCGGCCGCCGGGCCGAACCACTGGAGCGCCTCGCGCGGGAGACGGGGGCGCTGGCGCATCCGTCCGACGTCGGGGACCCCGACGCGGCCGAGGGACTGGTCCAGGCGGCCGTGGCCGCCTACGGACGGCTCGACGGGCTGGTGCTGAACGCGGGCATCGGGCGCGGGGGAGCCGTGGGCGACATGTCGCTGCGGGACTGGGACGAGGTGATGCGCACCAACGTGACCGGTCCGCTCCTCCTGCTGCGCGCCGCGATCCCGCACCTGCTGGAGTCCCGGGGGGCGGTGGTCGCCGTGGCTTCGGTGTCCGCGCTGCGCAACGGCACGAGCAACGCGCCGTACGCCACCTCCAAGGCCGCCCTGCTCCAGCTGTGCCGGTCCGTCGCCGTCGACTACGGGCGTCAGGGGGTGCGGGCCAACATCGTGTGCCCCGGCTGGGTGCGCACCGAGATGGCCGACCGGCGCATGGCGCGCTTCGCCGCGGAGGCGGAACTGTCGGGCGGCGGGGTGGAAGCGGCCTACGCGGAGGCCACCAGGCTGCTGCCGCAGGGGCGTCCGGGCGAGCCGCGCGAGGTCGCGGAGGCGATCGGCTGGCTGTTGTCCCCGGCGGCGTCGTACGTCAACGGCGCGGTGCTCACCGTGGACGGCGGCGCGACGGCCCTCGACCCGGGAACACTCGCGTTCGACTACCGGATCACGCCCCGCACCGCCGAGAACGGCTCCGCCGCTTCCGTCTGACCAGGCTCCAGAACGGCCGGTTCAGCGCGGCTTACGGGGGGTTCGGTGCTGCTGGGCCGGTGTCCCGGCTCGGCGGTCGGCCAGGCTCGGCGGTCGGCCAGGCTTCAACGTCGCTGGGTCGGCAAGGTCCGGTCGTGGCAGGGGAGTGCGTCGGTCATGGCCGGCCACATCCGGGCGATGCCGAGCAGTGTCTCGGGACTGCCGTGCGTCACCCCGGGCAGCGGGTGCGGGTCGGCCGGGGTGACGCCGGCGAGGACGGCACGCCTGGCCTGGTGCACGGCACCGGCGAGCGCGGCGGACGCCAGACGGTCGTCCCGTACCCCCGCCCGCCTGGCGTACCGGTACGCGCTCTCGTAGGCGTCCGGCCGCACGTACTGCTGGAGGGTCAGAAGGGCGTCGTACGTCTCGATGGTCTGCCGGTGTGCCTGCAAGGCCGGCGGAAGGCGCGGCCGCAGCACCTCCTGGAGCCGGGACCGCCGGGGCCCGGCGAGGGCCACATGGGGCACCGCCGTCACCAGGTCGCGCCACAGCGGCCACAGCCGCCAGACCGTCCGCAGTGCGCCGGCCGACCGTACGAGGGCGCTCGCGCTGGGGACCAGCAGGGACGCCGCCCGCAGGAAGCCGTGCAGACTCATGATCACCGTCAGCCAGGGCAGCAGACGCGGGTCACGGTCGTAGAGGTGCCAGAGGTAGCCGGACCAGAAGGTGAGGGCGAGCACGCTGCCCGCCGCGAACAGGCGCAGCGACCAGAGGAGATCGCGCTCGGTCGTCCGCAGGCTGTACCGCCAGCAGACCACGACGGCGGCGGCGTCACCGGCGAGATGGGCGGCGATGAGGATCAGCCAGTAGGCGGACGCGGCGGACGCGGGCCCCTGGGCGGACGCCGTTCCCGTGCCGACGTGCAGCAGATCCAGGACGAGCAGCGAGACGAGGGCCGCCGTCATCCCCACCGCCGCGCAGCGGCGCAGCCGCGGCGGACCGCTGGAGTCGACCACGAAGAGCAGGACCAGCCCCGCGCTGAGCACGCCGATCAGATTGCGGGCCAGGGACACCGTGTGGACATCGACGCCGGCCGACGTGAGCGGGCCGACGATCCCGGGCTGGAAGAGGGTGATCGCGATGGTCGCCGCCAGCACGGTGAGCCAGAGCCCCCGCTGCTGGGAGTGGCGCAGTGCCGGCCGGGCCCGCCAGACGAGGGCGGACCACAGGGCGACGACGCCGGCGAGTCCGACCCGGGCCGCCAGCTCATTCACCGGGGCCGGCCGTCACCCCGAGGAACGCGCCGAGCCGGCCCAGAGGTCCGGCCACCCGGCCGGCGGTCCCGGCGCTCTGGATCAGGGTGGCGATCATCTCGGCCTCCTGTTCCTCGGTGTTCGTGTAGCTGGTCCTGGCCCTCAGCCGTGTGACGAGATGGGGCTGGAGGCCGACCAGGAGGTCACCGGCCGGCCGTTCGCCGTCGTCCGTGAGGCTCCGGTGGTGGTCGCAGAGCACGTGGCCGATCTCGTGGAGGATGATGTGCTCCCGGTGCAGTGGGGCGGTCCGGGCCTCGTAGAAGACGTAGTCGGCCTTCTCGGTGGCCAGCCACAGGCCGCAGGCTCCGGTGGCCGCCGCCTCCTCGGGCAGCTCCCTCAGCACGAGCGGACGGCCTCTGAGTTCTTCCACCCGCTCCCGCACCGCGTCCAGGGACAGCGACCGGGGCACCCCGAGATCGCGCAGGATCGCGGTGCATCGGCGCCGTAGTGCGGTGTACTCGCCCGTTCTCCTCACCTGCCGTGTCACCCCGTTCGGGCGAGAAAGCACTTCCCGTCACCAGCGGACGAACTGTGGGTCACACCTAATCAGGTCGCGCGCCCTCTTGCACACGCCTGCCGGGTCATTCGGTCGCCTTTGGCGGAAACTTTCTTCTGCGCCGGGTCGGTCCACGGCGCGGTCGGGGGGCCGTCAGGCACCGGCCGGGACGGGCTGGGCCGGGACGGGTCAGGCGTCGAAGTCGACGTCGCGGCTGACCGGCTCCCAGGCGAGCAGCTCGTCGCGGACGTCTCCCAGGGTGGCTCTACGCCGGGAACCTGAGGCGGGCGGCCGAATCGCTGTACGTGACCCAGCCCTCCCCCTCGTACGCCCTCAGGTACTTGGAGTCCGAGCTCGGCGTACGCCTCTTCGACCGGCACGCCGGCGGGGTGACGGCCACTGCGGCCGGGCGGGACATCGTGGCGGAGGCCCGCCGTACGCTGCGCCGGGCCGAGCGCATCCGGGTGCTCGCGGAGCGCCACAGGCGGCCGGGCACCCAGGTGCTGCGGGTGGGGTTCGAGGCCAGCGGTGCAGGTGAGCTCACCACCCGCGCCCGCGGCGAGTTCGCGCGCCGCCGGCCCGGCGTCCGGGTCGATCCGAAACGCTTCGACTGGGGCGAGGAGGTGGCGGCACTGCGCGACTGCCGGGTGGACATCGCCTTCGTCTGGCTGCCGGCCGACCTCACCGACCTGCACAGCGAGGTGATCCACTCCGAGCCCAGGGTCGTCGGCCTGCCCCGGGGACACCGGCTGGCCGCCCGCGACGCGGTGACCCTCACCGACGTCGAGGACGAACCCCTCACGTGGACGGAGCGGGCACCCCGGCCCTGGGTGGACTGGTGGGCGGTGAACCCGCGGCCCGACGGCTCGGCACCACACTGGGGACCGACCAACGACAACGTCGAGGAAATGCTGGAGCAGGTGGCGTCCGGGGAGGCCATCTGCTTCGCCCCGGCCGGCATGGCCCGGTACTACGCCCGGCCCGACCTCACTTGGGTCCCGCTGCTGGGTGTCGAACCCATGCGCGTCGCGATGGCCTGGGTGCGGGGCACGGAGACCGATCTCGTCCCGGGGCTCGCCGAGACCGTGCGGGGGCTCGTCGCGGACGGTCCGCCGGAATGCCCCGGGGGCCGGGCCTGAGGCCACCGGCCGGCAGGGCAGCGATCGCGCCCCTCGGGACCGCCTACCCTTGACGCATGACCAGCAGCAGCGACCGGAGCCCGGCAGTGGACGTTCAAGGATCCAAGAGTTACGAAATCCGCACCTACGGGTGCCAGATGAACGTCCACGATTCCGAGCGATTGGCCGGGCTGCTCGAAGAGGCCGGGTACGTGCGGGCCCCCGAGGGCTCGGACGGCGACGCCGACGTCGTCGTCTTCAACACCTGCGCGGTCCGCGAGAACGCCGACAACCGGCTCTACGGCAACCTCGGCCGGCTCGCGCCGAAGAAGGCCTCGCGCCCCGGGATGCAGATCGCGGTCGGCGGCTGCCTCGCGCAGAAGGACCGGGACACCATCGTGAAGAAGGCGCCCTGGGTGGACGTCGTCTTCGGCACGCACAACATCGGCAAGCTGCCCGTGCTGCTGGAGCGCGCCCGCGTCCAGGAGGAGGCGCAGGTGGAGATCGCCGAGTCCCTGGAGGCCTTCCCCTCCACGCTGCCGACCCGCCGCGAGAGCGCCTACGCGGCCTGGGTGTCGATCTCCGTCGGCTGCAACAACACGTGCACCTTCTGCATCGTCCCGGCCCTGCGCGGCAAGGAGAAGGACCGCCGCCCCGGCGACATCCTCGCGGAGATCGAGGCCCTGGTCGGCGAGGGCGTCTCCGAGATCACCCTGCTCGGCCAGAACGTCAACGCCTACGGCTCCGACATCGGCGACCGCGAGGCCTTCAGCAAGCTGCTGCGTGCCTGCGGGACCATCGAGGGCCTGGAGCGGGTCCGCTTCACCTCCCCGCACCCGCGCGACTTCACCGACGACGTCATCGCCGCCATGGCCGAGACGCCGAACGTGATGCCGCAGCTGCACATGCCGCTCCAGTCCGGCTCGGACACGGTCCTGAAGGCGATGCGCCGTTCGTACCGCCAGGACCGGTACCTGGGGATCATCGAGAAGGTGCGGGCGGCCATCCCGCACGCCGCGATCACCACCGACATCATCGTGGGCTTCCCCGGCGAGACCGAGGAGGACTTCGAGCAGACGCTGCACGTCGTCCGCGAGGCCCGCTTCGCGCAGGCCTTCACCTTCCAGTACTCCAAGCGTCCCGGCACCCCCGCCGCGACCATGGCGAACCAGATCCCGAAGGAGGTCGTCCAGGAGCGCTACGAGCGGCTGGTCGCCCTCCAGGAGGAGATCTCCTGGGAGGAGAACAAGAAGCAGGTCGGCCGCACGCTGGAGCTGATGGTCGCGGAGGGCGAGGGCCGCAAGGACGGTGCGACGCACCGTCTCTCCGGACGCGCCCCCGACAACCGCCTCGTCCACTTCACCAAGCCGGACCAGGAGGTGCGCCCCGGCGACGTCGTCACCGTCGAGGTCACGTACGCCGCCCCGCACCACCTCCTCGCCGAGGGCCCCGTCCTCGGCGTGCGCCGCACGCGCGCGGGGGACGCCTGGGAGAAGCGCACCGCCGCCGCGGCCGCCAAGCCCGCGGGTGTCATGCTCGGCCTGCCGAAGATCGGTGTCCCGGCACCACTGCCGGCGACCACGGGGAGCGCCTGCGGCTGCGACTGAGGCCCGGTCCAGCCCCGTCGGTGGCGATGAGGTCGGCCCGGGAGACGCGCTCTCCGACCACCTCGCCGTCGAGCACCCGATCAACGACGGCAGGCTCGTGGTGCTCGCCCGGCGGTGACCGGCCTGACGGACGTGCTGGTCGAGGAGTGACACGCGCCCCGTGCGCGGGGTTACGCTGCCGATCATGCTTGTCGCCGCCGCTGTCTGCCCCTGCCCACCGCTGCTCGTGCCCGAGGTCGCCGCGGGCGCCGCGCCAGAACTGGACGCCGCCCGCGCGGCCTGCACGGACGCGCTCGGCGTGCTCGCCGCCGCCCGCCCCGACCTGCTGGTGGTCGTCGGCACCGCCGAGGAGGGCGGGCGCGGCCCGTTCTCCCAGGGCACTCCGGGCACCTTCCGCGGATTCGGGGTCGACCTGGACGTACATCTGGGGCCGGCCGCTCACCCCGCCCCGGAGCGCCTGCTGCCGACCTCACTCGCCGTCGGCGCCTGGCTGCTGGAGCGGACCGGCTGGTCCGATGCCCCGATCGAGGGACTCGGAGTGGCGGACACGCTGGAGCCGGAGCGGTGCGCCGAGACCGGACGGGAACTGGCCGGCAGGGCCGGGCGGGTGGCCCTGCTGGTGATGGGGGACGGCAGCGCCTGCCGCACGGTCAAGGCGCCGGGCTACCTGGATGAGCGGGCGGCACCCTTCGACGCGGACGCCGCCCGGGCACTCGGCGCGGCGGACCTGGCCGCCCTGCGGGCACTGGACCCGTCCCTGGCCCGCGAACTGAAGGCCGCGGGCCGCGCGCCCTGGCAGATCCTGGCCGGCGCGGCCGAGAACGCGAACCTCGGCGGGGCGCTGCTGTACGAGGACGCGCCGTACGGAGTGGGGTACATGGTCGCGACCTGGTCCTGAGCCCGGGTTCGAGGGGCCGGCGGCCGTACGACTGCCTCACGCGCGCGTGCGGGCGCGACTGCGCGGACGTTTCCGGTGCCGCGGGTGTTACGGCGCTGCTTCCGGCGCGCGGACGTACGGCCCTGCTCCCGCGTGTGCTGGCGTACGGTCCTGCCCCCGCGCGTTGCCGTCCGGCCCTGCTCCCGCGTGTGCTGGCGTGGGGTCCTGCCTCCGCGCGTTGCCCTCCGGCCCTGCCCTCGCGCTGACGTATCGCGCCGTCACCGCATGTGCTGACGTACGACCCCGCTCCCGCGCGACCTGTTCCACGACGCCGGCGCGGGGGCGGACGGAGGAACCCCTGCCCGGCTCTCGGCGGACCGCGCACGTCGCCCGGGGCGCCCCGCAGATCGCGGGACGCCCGGGGCGCGTGGTCACCAGGAACGACCGTCGGCCCTCACGAAGCCGGTGGCGGGCCCTCCGGGTGGGTCGGACGGGTCGGGGTCATCGGGTCGTGGGGCGCCGCCTCGGGGCCGCTCTTGTGCGCGAGGCGGTCCATAGCCTCCTTGGCCTTGCCCGTGCCCGCCTGGATCTTGTCGCTGTACTTGCCCTTGGTCCGCTGGTCGACGGCCTTCGCGGCCTTGTCGATCCCGTGCTGGACCTTGTCCCCGTGCTGCCGCGCGAGGTCCGACACCTTGTCCTTGGCCGGGCCCAGCTTGGCCTTCATGTTGTCCATCAGACCCATGGTCCACCTTCCCTCGCGGGACAGTCATCTGCCGGCGCCCTCGCCGGCCTCGCTGTCGACGGCCTCGCCCGCGGACTGCTGCCGGGGGATCCCGGCCCCCTCGGAGGCGCCGTCCGTACCGGAGTCCGAGCGCACGGCTCCGTCCTCGTGCCCGTCACCGGACGCATCCTTCGCCTCCGCCGGACCGGTTCCCCTCGCCGACGCCGACTCCGCCTGCTCCGCCTCGGTCTCCTCCGGCTCCGTGCCGGCGTCCACCGCCGGCGACGCCTCCGCAGTCGCCTTCGATCGGCCGAGAAGCCGTGCAAACACGCCCATATCCACTCCATACGGTACTCGTGCGGGCGAATTCCCGCGTCACCCGGTGCGTAAGGTTGCGCCGCCCGGGTCACCGCCCCGGCAGCCCGGCGGGCGTCACCTCGCACGGGCAACGACCCGGGACGTACACCGTCACGTAACTCGTTCGAGACCTCGCCGGGAGGTTTGCGAGACTGGTGCGGTGAGCAGTGCACCCCCCGCCCCCCGCGTCATCGCCGTCGTCGGACCCACCGCGGCCGGAAAGTCCGATCTCGGCGTCTTCCTGGCCCAGCGGCTCGGCGGCGAGATCGTCAACGCCGACTCCATGCAGCTGTACCGAGGGATGGACATCGGTACCGCCAAGCTGACGCCCGAGGAGCGCGGCGGCGTCCCGCACCACCTGCTGGACATCTGGGACGTGACGGTCACCGCGTCGGTCGCCGAGTACCAGAAACTGGCCCGCGCGCGGATCGACGCCCTGCTCGCCGAGGGCCGCTGGCCCATCCTGGTCGGCGGCTCCGGTCTGTACGTCCGTGGCGCCGTCGACAATCTGGAGTTCCCCGGCACCGACCCGGAGGTCCGGGCCCGCCTGGAGGAGGAGCTGGCGCTGCGCGGCTCTGGCGCGCTGCACGCCCGGCTGGCCGCCGCCGACCCCGAGGCCGCCCGCGCGATCCTGCCGAGCAACGGCCGCCGCATCGTCCGTGCCCTGGAAGTGATCGAGATCACCGGCCAGCCCTTCACGGCCAACCTGCCCGGTCATGACTCCGTCTACGACACCGTCCAGATCGGTGTCGACGTGGCTCGTCCGGAACTGGACGACCGCATCGCGCGGCGCGTCGACCGCATGTGGGAGGCGGGCCTCGTGGAGGAGGTGCGCGCACTGGAGGCGCGAGGCCTGCGCGAGGGGCGCACGGCGTCGCGCGCGCTCGGCTACCAGCAGGTGCTGGCGGCACTGGCCGGGGAGTGCACCGAAGCGGAAGCGCGGGCCGAGACCGTCCGTGCCACCAAGCGCTTCGCGCGCCGCCAGGATTCATGGTTCAGGCGCGATCCCCGGGTGCACTGGTTGAGTGGGGCCGCGGTGGATCGCCGGGAACTTCCGCAGCAGGCCCTGACGTTGGTCGAACGACCGGTTACAGCCTGATCACGTCATGGCATCGGGATGCGCCGCCGGTCATCGCGGCCTTGGGCGCCGTGCCATCATCGAGCTTCGATCGACCAAGTGGAGCCTAGTTGGGAGGGCGCGTGGCGATGGAGGCCGGCCCTCGCGACACCGCACGAAGTGCCGAGCACGTCACCACAGAGGGTGACGATCCGGGCCGGGGCGGCCCGCGCCCCGGCGGGGACCGCCCACGGGTGAACGGACGAGCCGACAGCCGTCCGCGCGAGAACGCCCTGCTCGACGCGCCCGTCCCCGAGGACGGCCTGTGCGAGGACAGCCTCACGGAGACCGGCCTGTCCGACGACGGCTTCTCGGGTGGCCGCCGCACCGAGGACCCCTCGACCGGGAACAGCCACTCCGACGACCGTCGGCCCGAGACCGGTCTGTCCGACACCCGTCTGTCCGGGACCGGCCTCGCGGACGACCTTCTGTCCGGGACCGGCCTCTCCGGTGACGGCCTCGCCGACGACCTTCTGTCCGAGCCCGGCCTCCCCAGTGACAGCCTCGCCGACGACCTTCTGTCCGAGCCCGGCCTTGCCGACGACAGCCTTCCCGAAGACCCTCTGGCCGATGACGGGCCCGACGACACCGTGGGCGGTGTGACCGCCGACGGACCGGCGCCCGAGGAGATGTACCCGAGCGGGCCGGAGGTCGAGGTCGAGCTGCGCCCGCAGCGCCGGCTGCGCATCTGGCAGCTCGCCCCCATCGTGGGCCTGGCCGCCGTCGGCTCCCTGATGTTCGCCTTCCCGCTCGCCTTCGACTTCGGCGACAGCGGCGCGGTCATCGCCATGCTCGGCCTGCTGATCTGCTCCTGCGCGGCGGGCTGGGGCATGATGGCCGCCCGCCGGGTGGGCTACACCTGGCCCGGCCTCCCCCCGCGCGGCTCCGGCCGCCGCCCCGACTGGCGGGTGGTGCTCGGGTACGTGCTCCTGGTGGCCGTGGTCGTCGTGCTCGCGGTGTGGCGCGTCGCCCGCCTGCGCTAGACCCGCCGGAACGGGCACTGTCGTACCCACCCCGTACGATCGAGGAATGAGCACAAGGATCGCCTTCCTCAAGGGTCACGGCACCGAGAACGACTTCGTGATCGTTCCGGATCCCGAGAACGCCCTCGACCTGTCCCCGGCCGCCGTCGCCGCCCTGTGCGACCGCCGGGCGGGCATCGGAGGCGACGGCGTGCTGCACGTCGTACGGTCCGCGGCTCACCCGGAGGCCCGGGGGATGGCCGCCGAGGCCGAGTGGTTCATGGACTACCGCAATGGCGACGGTTCGGTCGCCGAGATGTGCGGCAACGGCGTCCGTGTGTTCGCGCGTTACCTCCAGCACGCCGGCCATGTGGCCGAAGGCGACCTCACGATCGCCACGCGCGCGGGCGTGAAGACCGTCCACATCGCGAAGGACGGCGACATCACCGTCGGTATGGGCCGGGCCCGCCTCCCCGAGGGAGACGTCACGGTCACCGTCGGTGAGCGGAGCTGGCCCGCGCGCAACGTGAACATGGGCAACCCACACGCGGTGGCCTTCGTGGCCGACCTGGCGCACGCCGGCGACCTGTACACCGCGCCGCCGGTCAGCCCGGCGGCCGCCTACCCGGACGGTGTGAACGTCGAGTTCGTGGTCGACCGCGGCCCCCGCCACGTCGCCATGCGCGTGCACGAGCGCGGCTCCGGCGAGACCCGCTCGTGCGGCACGGGCGCGTGCGCCGTCGCCGTGGCCACCGCCCGGCGGGACGGCACCGACCCGGCCGTCACCGGCACCCCGGCGACGTACACCGTCGACGTGCCCGGGGGCCGCCTCGTCATCACCGAGCGACCGGACGGCGAGATCGAGATGACCGGCCCCGCCGTGATCGTCGCCGAGGGCGAGATCGACGCCGAGTGGCTGGCTCACGCGTTCGGCTGACCCGCGACCCTAAACCTCGATTCCGTCGCTCGAATGGGTGATCCGTTTCACGCTCGGCGAGAGGCGGTCTGTCGCACGTGGTGGGCTCGGTAGCATCAAGCACCGGCACGGACGGGGGAACGTCGCCATCCCTGAGCCGCGTACGCCCTGGGGCCCCGTCCGCCGGTCCACGAGCCGGAGGTGCCCATGAGTGCGGAGGCCACGAATCCTGCGACCGCTGGCCCGGTAGCGCCCACAGCGCCACAAGCGCTCACAGCGTCCGTGGCGCCCGCGGCGGCGCGCAGAAAGTCCCGGCCCAGGATCGACCTGCGCCGACTGGGCCGGGCCGCGCTGCTCGGCCCCGCGGTCCGCGGCAGACTGCCCGACGCCATCAGCCATGTCGTGGAGGCGCACCGCGCCCACCATCCCGACGCCGACCTCGAACCCCTGCGCCGCGCCTACGTCCTGGCGGAGTCCTCGCACCGCGGCCAGATGCGCAAGAGCGGCGAGCCGTACATCACGCACCCGCTCGCGGTGACCCTGATCCTCGCCGAACTCGGCGCCGAGACGACGACCCTGACGGCGTCTCTGCTGCACGACACCGTCGAGGACACCGAGGTGACCCTGGATCAGGTGCGGGAACAGTTCGGGGAGGAGGTTCGTTATCTGGTCGACGGCGTCACGAAACTGGAGAAGGTCGACTACGGAGCCGCCGCCGAACCGGAGACCTTCCGCAAGATGCTCGTCGCCACCGGCAACGACGTGCGCGTGATGTCGATCAAACTCGCCGACCGCCTGCACAACATGCGCACGCTCGGCGTGATGCGCCCCGAGAAACAGGAGCGGATCGCCAAGGTCACCCGTGACGTACTCATCCCGCTCGCCGAACGCCTCGGCGTGCAGGCCCTGAAGACAGAGCTGGAGGACCTGGTCTTCGCCATCCTCCACCCCGAGGAGTACGAGCACACCAGAGAACTCATCGCAAAGAACGCCGCCCGCCCCGGCGACCCCCTCGCCGAGGTCGCCGACGAGGTGCGCGGGGTGCTGCGCGAGTCGGGCATCCCGGCCGAAGTCCTCATCCGCCCCCGGCACTTCGTCTCCGTCCACCGTGTGGCCCGCAAACGCGGACAGCTGCGCGGCTCCGACTTCGGACGCCTGCTGGTGCTGGTGAACGAGGACGCGGACTGTTACGGCGTCCTCGGCGAACTGCACACGTGCATGACGCCGGTGGTGTCGGAGTTCAAGGACTTCATCGCCGTACCGAAGTTCAACCTCTACCAGTCCCTGCACACCGCCGTCGCCCGCCCCGACGGCCAGGTGGTCGAAGTCCTCATCCGCACCCACCAGATGCACAAGGTGGCGGAGGCCGGTGTCGTGGCCCTCGGCAACCCGTACGCACCCGCCGCCGACACCCCCGCGTCCGACACCGCCACGGCCAACCCACCGTCTTCCGGCGCCTCGGCCGACGGTGAGCGCGTCGATCCCACCCGCCCCGGCTGGCTCTCCCGCCTCCTCGACTGGCAGCAGGCCGCCCCCGACCCCGACACCTTCTGGTCCACCTTGCGCGAGGACCTCGCCCAGGACAGGGAGATCACCGTCTTCCGCCCCGACGGCGGTGCGCTCGGCCTGCCCGAGGGCGCCACCTGCGTGGACGCCGCCTACGCGCAGTACGGCGAGGACGCGCACGCCTGCATCGGCGCCCGCGTCAACGGCCGGCTGGCGACCCTCAGCACGGTCCTGCGCGACGGCGACACGGTCCAGCTCCTGATGGGGCAGGACCCGGCCTCCGAACCCTCCCGCGAATGGCTGGAGCACGCGCACACCCCGGCCGCCCGCATCGCCATCCAGCGCTGGCTGGCGACCCACCCCGCCGGCGGCACCGATCCGGCCGAGCCGGGCGACACCCGCGCCGAAGGCGTCCGGGCCACCGCCGGGCCCACCGAGGCCACCACCGAGCCCGGCACGGCGTCGGCACGTGCGGGGCAGCCCCCCTCGGCCGGCCACGCAGCCACCACCGCCCGCCCCGACCCCGCCACCGCCCGCTCGGCAGTCCCCTCCGCGGCCCGGCCCACAGACCCCTCCGCGGTCCGTTCCGCGGGCTCCGCCACGGCTCGCCCCGCCGGGCCGTCCGGCACCCGCCCCGCGGATCCCTCGCGGCCCCCGGCCGCTCCAGGGGCTGCGGCGGCGCGCCCCGCCGACGGTGCCCCCGCCCCCCGCTCCCGGCGCGCCGACGTCCTCGCGGACCGACCCGGTGCCGCCGTACGGCTCGCCGGATGCTGCACGCCCGTACCGCCGGACGAGATCACCGGGTTCGCGGTGCGCGGGGGAGTGGTGACCGTGCACCGCGCGGAGTGCGCGGCGGTGGCGCACATGAAGAGCAGGGGGCGCGCGGAGATCGACGTGCGCTGGGGGGACACCGCCGAGTGCCGGGTCACCCTGGTCGCTGAATCGTTCGGCCGCCCCCATCTCCTCGCCGACCTCACCGAGGCGATCGCCGTGCAGGGCGTCGAGATCGTCTCCGCCACCGTCGAACCACCCAGCCAGCAGCGGGTGCGGCACACCTACACCCTCCAGTTGCCCGACGCGGCCCACCTCCCGGCCCTGATGCGCGCCATGCGGGACGTACCGGGGGTGTACGACGTGCGGAGGGCTCAGCACCAGCCGAGGACGTCCTGACGACGACGTCCACGGGAGCTCTGACGACGGCGGCGACGGGCGTCCTGGGGACGCCGGCCACCGGCCTCCTGACGACGGCGTCCGGGCTACCCGTTCGGGTGGGCCGGTCGCGCGTCGCCGCCGAGGAGCGGGCAGCCACTGGTAGCGGTGGTCCATGCTGCTCACCCCCCGCTCCCGGCCCCGGACCGCCGTCCCCCGGACCACGCCCAAGGTCTCCCGGCACCGGAAGGCGGCCCTGCTCGCCTCCGCCGTCTCCGTCTGCCTGCTGGCCGCCGCGGCGCCGCCCGAACCGCAAGGCGTCGGCGACCGGCTCTTCCCCTACCTGGGCAACCCGGGCTACGACGTGACCTCGTACGACCTGTCCCTCACCTACCCCGGCACCAACGACAAGCCGCTCCAGGCCGTCACCACCATCGACGCCTGGACCACCGACGACCTGGAGCGCCTCAACCTCGACTTCGCGCACGGCACCGTGCGGTCGGTCGAGGTCGACGGACGTCCCGCGGTCTTCACCAGCGCCGGCGACGACCTGGTCGTCACCCCGGAGCACCCCCTCGCCGAGGGCAGCTGGACCCGGATCACCGTGCGCCACACCAGTGACCCCGTCTACGGCAAGGACCAGCAGGGCGGCTGGGTGCGCACCTCCGACGGCCTCGCCATGGCGAACCAGGCCGACGCCGCCCACCTCGTCTTCCCGTGCAACGACCACCCGTCCGACAAGGCGATGTTCACCTTCCGGATCACCGCCCCGAACGGCTACACCGCCGTCGCCAACGGTCTGCCCGCCGGCACCGACCGGGTCGGCTCCACCACCACCTGGACCTACCGCACCCAGCACCCCATGGCCACCGAACTCGCCCAGGTCTCCATCGGCCGCTCGGCCGTGCCGCGCCGCGAGGGCCCGCACGGCCTGCCCGTGCGTGACGTCGTACCCGCGAGCGACCGCAAGGCCCTCGAACCGTGGCTCGCGAAGACCCCCGACCAGATCGCGTGGATGGAGAGCAAGGTCGGCCGGTACCCGTTCGAGACCTACGGCCTGCTCATGGCCCAGGCCTCCACGGGCTTCGAACTGGAGACGCAGACCCTCTCGCTCTTCGAGAAGGGACTGTTCACCGAGCCCGCCTACCCCAAGTGGTACGTCGAGTCGATCATGGTGCACGAGCTGTCCCACCAGTGGTTCGGGGACAGCGTCACCCCCCGCAGCTGGTCCGACGTCTGGCTGAACGAGGGCCATGCCACCTGGTACGAGGCGCTGTACGCCGAGGAGACGGCGCACCGGCCGATGGAGGACCGGATGAAGGCCGCCTACGGCGCCTCCGACCGCTGGCGCGAGGCCGGCGGCCCACCCGCCCGGCCCAAGCCGCCCGTCCCGGGCCAGAAGATCAGCATCTTCCGGCCCAGCATCTACGACGGCGCCGCCCTCGCCCTCTACGCCCTGCGGCAGGAGATCGGCCGGCCGGCCTTCGAGCGGCTGGAGCGGATCTGGGTCCGGGAGCACCAGGACGCCACCGCCACCACCGCCGACTTCGTCCAGCTTGCCTCGGCCATCGCCGGCCGCGACCTGAGCGCCTTCTTCAAGGCATGGCTGTACGGCGAGAAGACCCCGCCGATGCCCGGCCACCCGGACTGGAAGCAGGCGCCATCGGCCCAGCCCACCCCGCCCCGCACCCGGCGGTGACCCGGTGACGCCTGGCGATAACCCAGTGACGAGACGTGCCGTACCGTGCGACCATCTAGGGGTGGGCGCGCACGGGACACGGGAATCTCCCGGGGTACTCGTGCGTTGCACATCATGTGACCACCCGCCGTGGCGAGGCCGTGACGCCGACGCCGTGACGGCACTCCCACCGACGTATCTCATCGACGTAAGGATCCAATGACCTCCTCTTCTTCCCCTTCCCAGGACACCAAGCGCCTCGCGCACGCCTATCCCGAGGGTCTTCGGGCCGATGCCCTGATGGAAGAGGACGTCGCCTGGAGCTACGAGATCGACGGCGATCGGGACGGCGACCAGTTCGACCGCTCCGAGCGCGCGGCGCTGCGCCGCGTGGTGGGCCTGTCCACCGAGCTGGAGGACGTCACCGAGGTCGAGTACCGCCAGCTCCGCCTGGAGCGGGTCGTGCTCGTCGGCGTGTGGACGACCGGCACGGCGCAGGACGCAGACAACTCCCTCGCGGAGCTGGCCGCCCTCGCGGAGACCGCGGGCGCGCTCGTGCTCGACGGCGTGATCCAGCGCCGTGACAAGCCCGACGCGGCCACCTACATCGGCTCCGGCAAGGCCGCCGAGCTGCGCGACATCGTCATCGAAACAGGCGCGGACACCGTCATCTGCGACGGTGAGCTGAGCCCCGGCCAGCTGATCCAGCTGGAGGACGTCGTCAAGGTCAAGGTCATCGACCGTACGGCCCTGATCCTCGACATCTTCGCCCAGCACGCCAAGTCCCGCGAGGGCAAGGCGCAGGTCGCGCTCGCGCAGATGCAGTACATGCTGCCGCGGCTGCGCGGCTGGGGTCAGTCGCTGTCCCGGCAGATGGGTGGCGGTCGCGGTGGCCTCGCCACGCGTGGCCCCGGTGAGACCAAGATCGAGACGGACCGGCGCCGGATCCGCGAGAAGATGGCGAAGATGCGCCGGGAGATCGCGGAGATGAAGACCGGCCGCGAGATCAAGCGCCAGGAGCGCCGGCGGAACAAGGTGCCGTCCGTCGCCATCGCGGGCTACACCAACGCCGGCAAGTCCTCCCTCCTCAACCGCCTCACGGGTGCCGGCGTCCTGGTCGAGAACGCGCTGTTCGCGACCCTGGACCCGACCGTCCGCCGGGCCGAGACCCCAAGCGGCCGGCTCTACACCCTGGCGGACACCGTCGGCTTCGTCCGGCACCTGCCGCACCACCTGGTCGAGGCGTTCCGCTCCACCATGGAGGAGGTCGGTGACTCCGACCTGATCCTGCACGTGGTGGACGGCTCGCACCCGAACCCGGAGGAGCAGCTCGCCGCCGTACGCGAGGTGATCCGGGACGTCGGCGCCACCGACGTGCCCGAGATCGTCGTGGTCAACAAGGCGGACGCGGCCGACCCGCTGGTCCTCCAGCGGCTGCTGCGGGTCGAGAAGCGCTCGATCGCCGTATCGGCGCGCACCGGCCAGGGCATCGAGGAACTGCTCGGCCTGATCGACGACGAGCTGCCCCGCCCCTCGGTCGAGATCGAGGCGCTCGTGCCGTACACCCACGGCAAGCTGGTCGCCCGCGCCCACACCGAGGGCGAGGTGATCTCCGAGGAGCACACCGCGGAGGGCACCCTGCTCAAGGTCCGGGTGCACGAGGAGCTGGCGGCGGACCTCGCGCCGTACGTACCGGTCTCCGCGGGCTGACCCGCCCGGTCACAAGGGCCCGCCACCCCTCTCGGGTGACGGGCCCTCGTCATGCCCACCGCCAGGTCACTGCCCGGCGAACTGCTTGCTCACCGACTCGTACACGCTCTTGGCCACCTCACCCAGCCGGGGACCGGCCAGCCAGCCGGAACGCACCGGGCCGATGGACGTGTTCGACACCAGCGCGGGCTTGCCGTCCGCGCCCGTCTCCACCCAGCCGCCACCGGAGGAGCCACCGGTCATCGTGCAGCCGATCCGGTACATGGTCGGGTCGGACTGCTCGATGGACAGCCGGCCCGGCTTGTCCTGGCACTGGTACAGCAGCTGGCCGTCGTACGGCGCCGCCGCCGGGTAGCCGGACGCCGTGATGCTCTTCACCTGGGGCACGGCCGGCGCGTCGAAGTTCACCGGCAGCGCCCCGCCGACGGTCTCCTCCAGCGACTTGCCGCCACTGCCCTGCTCGGGCGTCACATGGATGACGGCGAAGTCGTACGACGCGCCGTCACCGCCCGTCTCGCCCCCCTTGCTGATCCACTGCTGCGAGGTCTTCGCCGCGTCGGCCCACCACACGCCGTACGGCGCGATCTCGGACCGGCTGGCGTTCTCCAGCTCGGCCGCCGACTTGCCCTGGTCGTTGTACGACGGCACGAACGCGAGGTTGCGGTACCAGCCGCCCTTCTTGCCGGCGTGCACACAGTGACCCGCCGTCCAGACGAGGTTGGACTTGCCCGGGTGCGCCGGGTCCGTCACCACCGTCGCGGAGCAGACCATGGTGCCCTCGGGAGCGTCGAAGAGCAGCTTGCCCGAGGTGGCCGCACTGGTGTGGTACGGCGGGGTGACCGCACGTGCCTGCACCGGCTGCGGTGTCGGGTCCGTCACACCCTGGTCACCGGAGATGTCGTTGTCGTCGACGCCCCGGTCCGGGTCGTCGGCGTCACGCATCCGGTCCGGGTCCCACAGGCCCTTGATGATCGGGTTGATGAAGTCGTTGGCCTCACGCAGCCAGTCGTCCCGGTTCCAGTTCTTCCAGGCGCCGTGCTTCCACTTGTCGATGTCGATCCCGTGTTCCTTGAGCCTGTGCTTCAGATCGTCCGGGATCGTGATCTTGCCGTCGCCGGTGCTCACCGCGGACGGCTTGCCGTCGGCGTTGTCGTCGCCGCCGCAGGCGGTGGCCGTCAGCGCCAGCACCGACACGAGGGCGACCGCCGTCAGCGAGGTGGAGGTCCGACGACCACCCCTCCCTCGCCGAGCGGTGAACGACGGCCGTATGGATCGCATGTTGTGACTCCCCCTGCTGTGAAGAGAATTCGGCGCTTCGGCCCCGACACCGGCGGCGAACTCATGGAAGGTTCATGCCGGTCTCACGACCTTCTGGGAACGGCATCACACACTATGCCGTCGCGGTGGGGGAGTTCTGACGGGAGGGCAACGGTTCCGTCACAGGCTGCCTGAACTGGGAACGAGCTCCGGCCGGTCCGGGAGCCGCCTCGTCGGCCGCGGTGACCGTGCCGGCTGATGACCTGTCAGCCAAGACCGCCCCGGGTGCGTCCGCGGGTCGCCCATGCCTACCGAGGGCGGCACGGGGGGCGCCGTCCGGTGGGAGTGCCGGGGGGGCTCGTCCACGTGCCGTCCGGCCAAGGATCTCCATGCGAGCCCGTAACCGCCCGAACGGTCCGCTGTTGTAGCCGGTGGGACCTGCCGCCAGTGTCCGGTCCCCGAGGATCAACTCGCCTTCGAGCAGCGGGGAGGACAGCACGCCGTGGCCGTTACGGAGTCGATGGCTGGAGGCACGTCCGGGGAGGCGCCGGCCGTGCACGAGGGAATCCTCAGACGCCAGTCGGCGCGTGAGTCCTCGGCACGCACCTATGCCCGAGCCCTGCCCATCGTGCCCGTACGGGCTCGGGGACTCACCATCGAGGGCGCCGACGGCCGGCGTTACCTGGACTGCCTCTCCGGTGCCGGCACCCTCGCCCTCGGCCACAACCACCCGGTCGTGCTGGAAGCCATCCGCAGGGTCCTCGATTCCGGCGCCCCCCTCTCCGTCCTCGACCTGGCGACCCCCGTCAAGGACGCCTTCGTGACCGAGCTGTTCCGCACACTCCCACCCGGTCTGGCCGACCGCTCCCGCGTCCAGTTCTGCGGACCGGCCGGCACCGACGCCGTCGAGGCCGCCCTCAAACTGGTCAGGACCGCGACCGGCCGCACCGGCGTCCTCGCCTTCACCGGCGCCTACCACGGCATGACCGCCGGCGCCCTGGCCGCCTCCGGCGGAGCCCCCGATGTCCAGGTCACCCGCCTGCCCTACCCGCAGGACTACCGCTGCCCCTTCGGCGTCGGCGGCCCGCACGGCGCCGAACTCGCCGCCCGCTGGACCGAGACCCTCCTCGATGACCCCAAATCCGGCGTCCCGCTCCCGGCCGGGATGATCCTCGAACCGGTCCAGGGCGAAGGCGGAGTGATCCCCGCGCCGGACGACTGGCTGCGCCGCATGCGCCGGCTCACGGCGGACCGGTCCATCCCGCTGATCGCCGACGAGATCCAGACCGGAGTCGGCCGTACGGGCGCCTTCTGGGCCGTCGACCACAGTGGCGTCACCCCCGACGTCATGGTCCTGTCCAAGGCCATCGGCGGCAGCCTCCCGCTGGCCGTGATCGTCTACCGTGACGATCTCGACGTCTGGCAACCCGGGGCCCACGCCGGCACCTTCCGCGGCAACCAGCTCGCCATGGCCGCGGGCACCGCCACCCTCGCCCACGTCCGCGAGAACGCCCTCGCCGAACGCGCCGCCGCCCTCGGCGCACGCATGCTGACCCAACTCGCCGAACTCACCCGTGCGTTCCCGTGCGTGGGAGACGTCCGAGGGCGCGGACTCATGATCGGGGTCGAGCTGGTGAACCCGGACGCCGAACACACGGCTTCTCGCCCGGCGGCCGTCGCCGGTGACGTCGGTGACCCAGGTGCGGCAGGCGACTTCGGTGACTGCCGTTACTTCGGTTACTCGGGTGACTCCGGTGCCGACGGCACGCTTGGCCCCAGTGGTACGGCCGCCGGGCCGGAGCCCACCCGCACGCCGTGCCCGGCCGCCCCCGACCTGGCCGCCGCCGTGCAGCGGGAGTGTCTCCAGCGCGGACTGATCGTCGAACTCGGCGGCCGTCACGCGTCCGTGGTCCGGCTGCTGCCGCCCCTCACGATCAGCGACGAACAGGCGACAGCCGTACTGGACCGGCTGACCGACGCGGTGGCCGCGGCCGCCCGCCACCACCAATCCCATGGCCCGCACGAGCAATGCCGGCCCTGCCCGGCCCAGCGCGCGGGCTGAACACCACCCGAGCCCGCCCCGGCCCCCGGCGCCGATCTTCGGGCGCCCATCGCTCCGCATATCCGTTCCACCCCCTAGCCGGGTGTCCAGGCCGACGTCCACCGCCGACCACAAACGTCATGGCCATCCCGCCCCACCGACCGCCGATCACGAAGGAACAGCGCCCGAGCGGACCACGGAACGGGCCCGCACCACCTCACTCCAGCCCCAGAGGAGCGTCATGAACGCCACCCCCACCCCCGACGACCAGGGGGGCTCCGGCGCCCCGTCCTCTGCCGCACCGCTCATCGAGTCGGTCCCGCAGCAGAAGAAGCGGGAGACGGATCCCGTCCGGTGGACAGCTCCCGTCGCCGATCCGCTGGAGGACCCCGATCCCCTCGCCGCCGCCCAGGCCGCCGCCGTCGAGAACCTCATGCGGTGCTGGATCCGCGAGACCGGCCTCACCGCTCCCGCGACCGGCAGCCTCCGCATCCCCCTACCGGCCAGCGGCGCCACCCTGATCGCCCCGGTCCACCACTGGTCCCCGACGGGCTGGCACCGCTTCGGCCTGCCGCGCCTGGCCGACGCGCCCGACACAGCGCCACCCATCGACGCCGTCACGCTCGCGGCCCTCCTCACAAGAGAATCCGTCCCCGAGTCGACCGACACCGCAGCCCCCTCGCCTCACACCTCTCCGGGTTCCGGTGAAGGCACTGGCTACAACGGCATCGGCTTCAACAGCATCGGCTCCAACGGCACTGCCTCCAACGGCACCGGCTTCAACAGCACCGACTCCAATGGGACCGGCTCCCGTCCTGACACCGACGCCGGTCATCGAGCCGACGGCCCCGATCTCGTGGCCAGAGTCGCCGACTCCGTCCGCCGTACCGCCACCTTCATCGAGCACCGGCGGGAACACCCCACCGACACCCCCGACCGCTTCCTCAGCGCCGAACAGGCCCTCCTGCTCGGGCACCCGCTGCATCCGACCCCGAAGAGCCGGGAGGGCCTGACCGAAGCGGAAGCCGAGCGGTACTCACCGGAGTCCCGTGGCTCCTTCCCCCTGCACTGGCTGGCCGTCGCCCCCTCTCTCCTCGCGACCGACTCCGCCTGGACCGAGCGCGGCCGTCCCGTGCCCGCCGGCCGCCTCGTCCGCCGCCTCGCCGGCACCGGACTGCCGCTGCCCGACGGTTACACCGCCCTGCCACTGCACCCATGGCAGGCCCGCGAGGTCCGGCACCGCCCGCCCGTCGCCGCGCTGCTCGACTCGGGACTCCTCCGCGACCTCGGTCTCCTGGGTGCTCCCTGGTCTCCCACCTCCTCCGTACGCACCGTGCACCGATCCGGCGCCCCCGCGATGCTCAAGCTCTCGCTGGCCCTGCGCATCACCAACTCCCGCCGGGAGAACCTCCGCAAGGAACTCCACCGCGGGGTCGAGGTGCAGCGCCTCCTGCGCACCGGACTCGCCCGCCGGTGGCACACCGCGCACCCCGGTTTCGACATCGTGCGCGACCCGGCCTGGATCGCCGTCGACGGCCCGGACGGCCTGCCCGTGCCGGGACTCGACGTGGTGATCCGGCACAATCCGTTCACCCCGGCCGACGACGTCGGCTGCGTCGCCGGGCTCCTCACCCCGCGCCCGCTGCCCGAGCCGCCCGCCGGCCCCGCGCCGCACCACCCCACTCGGCCGATGCGGTCCCGGCTGGCCCAACTCGTCGCACGTCTCGCCGCACACACCGGCCGCCCCGTCGGCGCCGTCGCCACCGAGTGGTTCCTGCGCTACCTGGAGCAGGTCGTCCGGCCCGTCCTCTGGCTGGACGCCGAGACCGGCATCGCCCTCGAAGCGCACCAGCAGAACACGCTGGTCCTGCTGGACCGCCAGGGCTGGCCCGCCGGCGGCCGCTACCGCGACAACCAGGGGTACTACTTCCGCGAGTCCCGGCGAGCCGAACTGACCGCCCGGCTGCCCGGCGTCGGGGAGCACAGCGACACCTTCGTCCCCGACGAGGTCACCGACGAGCGCTTCGTCTACTACCTCGCCGTCAACAACGTGTTCGGACTCATCGGCGCCCTCGGCTCACAGCGCCTCGCCGACGAGCGGCTGCTGCTCGCGGCCTTCCGCCGCTTCCTCACCGCCCTCGCCTCGGGGCCCACCCCGCTGCGCACCTCCCTGCCCGGCCGCCTCCTCGACTCACCCGTCCTGCGCTGCAAGGCCAACCTGCTGACCCGGCTCCACGGCCTCGACGAACTCGTCGGTCCGGTCGACACCCAGTCCGTCTACGTCACCATCGCCAACCCCCTTCATTCATGAGCGACGTACCTCCGCGCACCACCTGAGCGGACCGCCCTCAGCGAGCCGCACCGTCTCCCGTCCGAGGAACATGACCCACCACGTCTCCTGAGAGGAGCGCACCGTGCCTCCCACCGACGCGAGCGCCGACACCGGCCCCGTCCCCGCCCAACCGGACAGCGCCGCTCCCCGCGCGGCCACCGCGGGGCCCCGGAACTCTTCCTTCGGGTATTTCACCGTCGAGGACGACGACCCGGACAGCGAGGACACACTGGAGCTGTGCCTGCCCGCGGAGTTCGTCGCCCTGCGCGCCGGGGCGACGACCGGCCTCCTCGGCCGACCCGCCACGTGGGGCCCGGTCGTGACCCCGGCCGGCTCCTTCCACTTGATGCCCGTACGCCTTGATCAGGACCTCTCGCTCGTCCACCGCTGGATGAACGATCCGGCCGTCGCCGAGTTCTGGGAGCTGGCCGGGCCCCGGAACCGGACGGAGGACCACCTGCGGGCGCAACTCCACGGGGACGGGCGCAGCGTGCCGTGCCTCGGCGTACTCGACGGCACCCCCATGAGCTACTGGGAGATCTACCGTGCGGACCTGGATCCGCTGGCCCGTCACTACCCGGTCCGCCCGCACGACACCGGGGTCCACCTCCTGGTCGGTGCCGCCGCCGACCGGGGGCGAGGGCTGGGATCCGTCCTGCTCCGAGCCGTGGCCGACCTGATCCTCGACCGGCGTCCCACGTGCGCACGTGTCGTGGCGGAACCCGATCTTCGCAACACCCCCTCCATCGCCGCGTTCCTGAGCGCGGGCTTCCGGTTCGCGGCGGAGGTCGACCTGCCCGACAAGCGGGCCGCCCTCATGATCCGCGACCGGGTCCTGCGCGACGTTCTGTAGCGCCCCGTGACCGGGTGCTCACTGATAGATACGAGTGGCGGATCCGCGGTGTTCCCGCGTCGAAGAAAAAGTTTCGGGCGACCCCCGCCCCCGAGCCGGGGACGGTGCGCCCCGATGCAGACCACCTGCTCCCGTCCGCCCCAGAATCCCGAACTCGGTCGCACTCCACCTCCAGACCACCGCCACCCAGGAGCCCCGCTCGTGAGCCCTCCCCCTGCCCCCGTAACGACCCTCCGTTTGTCAGTGCAGGGTCGTAGGGTGGTCAGGCTATGACGAAGCCCTCCCTCCCCGAACTCCTGCATGCCGCCGTCGCCGCCGTCGGCGGCACGGAGCGCCCCGGCCAGGTGACCATGGCCGAAGCGGTCGCCGAGGCGATCGACGACGGATCCCACCTGCTGGTCCAGGCCGGCACCGGCACCGGAAAGTCGCTCGGCTACCTCGTGCCCGCGCTGGCGCACGGAGAACGGGTGGTGGTCGCGACGGCCACGCTCGCCCTGCAGCGCCAGCTCGTCGAGCGGGACCTGCCGCGCACCGTCGACGCCCTGCACCCGCTGCTGCGCCGCCGCCCGGAGTTCGCGATGCTCAAGGGCAGATCGAACTACCTGTGCCTGCACCGCTTGCACGAGGGCATGCCGCAGGACGAGGAGGAGGGCCTCTTCGACCAGTTCGAGGCCGCGGCGCCCACCAGCAAGCTGGGCCAGGACCTGCTGAGGCTGCGGGACTGGGCCGACGAGACGGAGAGTGGCGACCGGGACGATCTCACCCCGGGCGTCTCGGACCGTGCCTGGGCTCAGGTCTCGGTGTCGTCGCGGGAGTGCCTGGGTGCGTCGAAGTGCGCGTACGGCGCGGAGTGCTTCGCGGAGATGGCCCGTGAGCGGGCCAAGCTCGCCGAGGTCGTGGTCACGAATCACGCGCTGCTGGCCATCGACGCCATCGAGGGTGCCCCGGTGCTGCCCCAGCACGAGGTGCTGATCGTGGACGAGGCGCACGAGCTCGTCTCCCGTGTCACGGGCGTCGCCACCGGCGAACTCACACCCGGCCAGGTCAACCGCGCGGTGCGCCGTGCCGCCAAGCTGGTCAACGAGAAGGCCGCCGATCAACTCCAGACCGCCGCCGAGGGCTTCGAGCGGCTCATGGAACTCGCGCTGCCGGGCCGCCTCGAAGAGATCCCGGAAGACCTCGGCTATGCCCTGATGGCGCTGCGGGACGCCGCCCGCACGGTGATCACCGCGATCGGCACGACGCGCGACAAGTCCGTCCAGGACGAGGACGCGGTCCGCAAGCAGGCGCTGGCCTCGGTGGAGACGGTGCACGACGTGGCGGAGCGGGTCGTGAACGGCTCCGAGTGGGACGTCGTCTGGTACGAGCGGCACGACCGCTTCGGCGCGTCCCTGCGTGTCGCCCCCATGTCGGTCTCCGGTCTGCTCAGGGAGAAGCTGTTCGCCGACCGGGCCGTGGTGCTCACCTCGGCGACGCTCAAGTTGGGCGGCGACTTCAACGGCGTCGGCGCCTCGCTGGGGCTCGGCCCGGAGGGTGCGGAGGGCGAGGACCTGCCGAAGTGGAAGGGCGTCGACGTCGGCTCACCCTTCGACTACCGCAAGCAGGGCATCCTGTACGTCGCCAAGCATCTGGCCCGTCCCGCGCGCGACGGCGAGCGCTCCGACATGCTGGACGAGCTGACCGAGCTGATCCAGGCGGCCGGCGGGCGCACTCTCGGCCTGTTCTCGTCCATGCGGGCCGCTCAGCTCGCCGCGGAGGAGCTGCGTTCCCGGATCCCCGAGTTCCCCATCCTGCTCCAGGGCGAGGAGACGCTCGGCGAACTGATCAAGAACTTCGCGGCCGACCCGAAGACGTGTCTCTTCGGCACGCTGTCGCTGTGGCAGGGCGTGGACGTCCCGGGCCCCAGCTGCCAGCTGGTCGTCATGGACAAAATTCCGTTCCCGCGACCCGACGATCCGCTGATGAGCGCGCGCCAGAAGGCGGTGGAGGAGGCGGGGGGCAACGGCTTCATGGCGGTGGCCGCGACCCACGCGGCCCTGCTCATGGCGCAGGGCGCCGGCCGTCTCGTCCGGGCCTCCGGCGACCGGGGCGTGGTCGCCGTACTGGACCAGCGGCTGGCCACCGCGCGCTACGGCGGCTATCTGAAGGCGTCACTGCCGGACTTCTGGTACACCACGGACCGTAACCAGGTCCGCAAGTCGCTCGCCGCGATCGACGCGGTGGCGAAGCAGGCGGAGGCGCAGCCGGTGGCTGCCAAGTGATCGCGGGGTAGCCCGACCCCGATCGGCGCCGGTCGGGGTCGTCGGGCCACCCGGCGACGCGATACGGCCCCACGGCGCCCATGACCCACAAGGCTGCACGACACACGCAGGGCCTCGGGCAGGCAGATGCACGGCGTCGGACGTACACAGGGCAGGGCCTCCGACAGGCACATGCACGGCGTCGGACGTACACAGGGCGGGCCTCGGACGGACGCACGCACGGCGTCGGACATACGCAGGGCCCCGGAACCGGCGCAGGGGTCCCGGGGCCCGGTCAGGGAGCGAGCCGGCCGGCCCGCCCGCCGCGGGTGTCACACGCGGCGCAGCACGGCGACGACCTTGCCCAGGATGGTGGCGTCGTCGCCGGGGATCGGCTCGTAGGCCGCGTTGTGCGGGAGGAGCCACACGTGGCCGTCCTCGCGCTTGAAGCGCTTGACGGTGGCTTCGCCGTCGAGCATGGCGGCGACGATGTCGCCGTTCTCGGCGACCGGCTGGCGGCGGACGGTGACCCAGTCACCGTCGCAGATCGCGGCCTCGATCATCGAGTCGCCGACGACCTTGAGGACGAACAGTTCGCCGTCACCGACGAGCTGGCGGGGGAGAGGGAAGACGTCCTCGACGGACTCCTCCGCGAGGATCGGGCCACCGGCGGCGATGCGGCCGACCAGCGGGACGTACGACGCGGCGGGCTTGCCGGCGGTGTCCGTGGGCTGCACGGTGACGGCCTGGTCGGATCCGCGCACCTCGTACGCGCGCGGGCGGTGCGGGTCGCGGCGCAAGAAGCCCTTGCGCTCCAGCGCCATCAGCTGATGGGCGACCGAGGACGTGCTGGAGAGGCCGACGGCCTGGCCGATCTCCCGCATCGACGGCGGGTAACCGCGCCGCTGTACGGAATCCCTGATGACCTCGATCACCCGGCGCTGCCGGTCGGTGAGTCCGGAGCTGTCCGCCCGGATGCCTGGAGGTCGGCCCGGCAGGGAGCGCTTGTGTCCCTCGGGATTCGTGGCTTCATTCATCGCGTGTACCGGCTCGACTCGGCCCAGGGAGCGGTCCTGGGCGGTGATGGTGGCACTGTCTGCGGTGGTGGTCACGTCGGCCCCTCTCGATGGTCTCCCTGCTGGACAACGGTAGTTGCTTTCGAAAGGTTGCGCCAAACACACGTTCGAGTGAAAAAGTGCGTTTCACCTGACGCGATCATGTGTCTGGGTGTATTGCTAACGCGATACTTGGCGGACAAAAGCGCCTATTGTTGTACTTGTCGCCGCCGGGGTGTGTCGGCCTCGTGGGCCGCGCCCCAGTCTGCCATCCGGAATCCCGCAGTCCGTGATCCGGGGTCCTTTCTGCGCGGGAGTGCCACGCCTCCTCCCTGTGGCGCCCACGGTATCCCCGCAAGCGTCGCGGCGACACTGCTCGGCCCCGCGTGTCTCCGCCGGCCGCCGACCGTGCCCGGGGCGGCCCCTCCGGTGCGACACGCGTATCTGCCTCGCTGTGTGAGCCAATCCCCACATCTAGTGGTTGGATGGCTACCGCAGCCCAGAAGTTGTGGTCCCCCGGGTCTGAGAAGCCTCGGCGATCCCCTATGCTTAGGGCTGCTTCGCGGGACCTGTGGGTCCTGTGAGGCTGACGAGTCTGCTGTGAGGAGGGTTGGAGAACATGCACTGCCCCTTCTGCAGGCACCCCGACAGCCGTGTGGTCGACAGTCGTACGACCGACGACGGCACGTCCATCCGCAGGCGCCGCCAGTGCCCTGACTGCTCCCGTCGTTTCACGACCGTGGAGACGTGCTCGCTCATGGTGGTCAAGCGGTCCGGAGTCACCGAGCCGTTCAGCCGCACCAAGATCATCAACGGTGTGCGCAAGGCCTGCCAGGGACGGCCTGTCACGGAGGACGCGCTCGCCCAGCTCGGCCAGCGGGTCGAGGAGGCGGTGCGTGCGACCGGAAGCGCCGAGCTGACCACCCACGACGTGGGTCTGGCCATACTCGGTCCGTTGCAGGAGCTCGACCTCGTCGCCTATCTGCGGTTCGCCTCCGTCTACCGGGCGTTCGACTCGCTCGACGACTTCGAGGCCGCCATCGCGGAGCTGAGGGAGGCGACGGGAGGCCCCGCCGCGAACGAGGAAGACGCGGGAGCGGGGAGCCAGGAAGACGATCGCGGGCCCGGCGGGACCACCCAGGTCCCCGTGCCCGCCCGCGCCGCCGACTGACCGGAGGGCCGGAAACCGGCAGGAGACCCGGATTCCGGCCGGGAGGCGGCGAACGAAGACCTGTTGCGGGTGGCAGCTGAGGGTGCCCGCAACGCATGACAGGAACACGTGCCCATGGGAACAAATGGGCATTTCAGGGCGTTTTTGCCCGTACAGGGAGGCGGCATGACAGAGACGGCGAGCGGTCCGGCACGAGGTTCCCGAGCCAAGGGCGCCAAGACCACCAAGGGACTGCGTGTCGAGCGCATCCACACCACCCCCGGCGTACACCCGTACGACGAGGTGTCGTGGGAGCGCCGTGACGTCGTCATGACCAACTGGCGCGACGGCTCGGTCAACTTCGAGCAGCGTGGCGTCGAGTTCCCCGACTTCTGGTCGGTGAACGCGGTCAACATCGTCACCAGCAAGTACTTCCGGGGCGCCGTCGGCACCCCGCAGCGCGAGACCAGCCTCAAGCAGCTGATCGACCGCATCGTGAAGACGTACCGGAAGGCCGGTGAGGACTACAAGTACTTCGCCTCGCCCGCCGACGCCGAGATCTTCGAGCACGAGCTGGCGTACGCCCTCCTGCACCAGATCTTCAGCTTCAACAGTCCCGTCTGGTTCAACGTCGGCACCCCGCAGCCCCAGCAGGTCTCCGCCTGCTTCATCCTGTCCGTCGACGACTCCATGGAGTCGATCCTCGACTGGTACAAGGAAGAGGGCATGATCTTCAAGGGCGGCTCCGGCGCCGGCCTGAACCTCTCCCGCATCCGCTCCTCCAAGGAGCTGCTGTCCTCCGGCGGCAACGCCTCCGGCCCGGTCTCCTTCATGCGCGGCGCCGACGCCTCCGCCGGCACCATCAAGTCCGGTGGTGCCACCCGCCGCGCCGCCAAGATGGTCGTGCTCGACGTCGACCACCCCGACATCGAGGACTTCATCGAGACCAAGGTCAAGGAAGAGGAGAAGATCCGCGTCCTGCGCGACGCGGGCTTCGACATGGACCTGGGCGGCGACGACATCACGTCCGTCCAGTACCAGAACGCCAACAACTCGGTCCGTGTGAACGACGAGTTCATGACGGCGGTCGAGAACGGCGGCAAGTTCGGCCTGCGCGCCCGCATGACCGGTGAGGTCATCGAAGAGGTCGAGGCCAAGGCCCTGTTCCGCAAGATCGCCGAGGCCGCCTGGGCCTGCGCCGACCCGGGCATCCAGTACGACGACACCATCAACAACTGGCACACCTGCCCCGAGTCCGGCCGGATCACCGCGTCGAACCCGTGCAGCGAGTACATGCACCTGGACAACACGTCCTGCAACCTGGCCTCGCTGAACCTGATGAAGTTCCTGAAGGACGACGGCAAGGGCAACCAGTCCTTCGAGACCGAGCGCTTCCAGAAGGTCGTCGAGCTGGTCATCACCGCGATGGACATCTCGATCTGCTTCGCGGACTTCCCGACCCAGAAGATCGGCGAGAACACGCGCGCGTTCCGCCAGCTCGGCATCGGCTACGCCAACCTCGGCGCCCTGCTGATGGCCACCGGCCACGCGTACGACTCCGACGGCGGCCGCGCCCTGGCCGGCGCCATCACCTCCCTGATGACGGGTACGGCCTACCGCCGCTCCGCCGAGCTGGCCGCTGTCGTCGGCACCTACGACGGCTACGCCCGCAACGCCGACGCCCACAACCGCGTCATGAAGCAGCACGCCGACGCCAACGGCACGGCCGTCCGCATGGACGACCTGGACACCCCGGTGTGGGCCGCCGCCACGGAGGCCTGGCAGGACGTCCTGCGTCTCGGCGAGAAGAACGGTTTCCGTAACTCCCAGGCGTCCGTCCTCGCGCCGACCGGCACCATCGGCCTCGCGATGTCGTGCGACACCACCGGTGTCGAGCCCGACCTGGCGCTGGTGAAGTTCAAGAAGCTGGTCGGCGGCGGCTCGATGCAGATCGTCAACGGCACCGTCCCGCAGGCCCTGCGCCGCCTGGGCTACCAGGAGGAGCAGATCGAGGCGATCGTCGCCCACATCGCCGAGCACGGCAACGTGATCGACGCCCCCGGCCTGAAGCACGAGCACTACGAGGTGTTCGACTGCGCCATGGGCGAGCGCGCCATCTCCCCGATGGGCCACGTCCGCATGATGGCCGCGATCCAGCCGTGGATCTCCGGCGCCATCTCCAAGACGGTCAACATGCCGGAGACGGCGACCGTCGAGGAGGTCGAGGAGATCTACTTCGAGGCCTGGAAGCTGGGCGTCAAGGCACTCGCGATCTACCGCGACAACTGCAAGGTCGGCCAGCCGCTCTCCGCGAAGACCAAGGAGAAGGAGAAGGCCGAGGTCACCGAGAAGGCCGAGGAGACCATCCGGGCCGCGGTCGAGAAGGTCGTCGAGTACCGCCCGGTCCGCAAGCGCCTCCCGAAGGGACGTCCCGGCATCACCACGTCCTTCACCGTCGGAGGTGCCGAGGGTTACATGACCGCCAACTCCTACCCGGACGACGGTCTCGGCGAGGTCTTCCTGAAGATGTCCAAGCAGGGCTCCACCCTCGCGGGCATGATGGACGCCTTCTCCATCGCCGTCTCCGTCGGTCTGCAGTACGGCGTGCCGCTGGAGACGTACGTCTCGAAGTTCACCAACATGCGCTTCGAGCCGGCCGGTATGACGGACGACCCGGACGTCCGGATGGCGCAGTCGATCGTCGACTACATCTTCCGCCGTCTGGCGCTGGACTTCCTGCCCTTCGAGACCCGCTCCGCGCTCGGCATCCACTCCGCCGAGGAGCGTCAGCGGCACCTGGAGACCGGCTCCTACGAGCCGGCCGAGGACGAGGTCGACGTCGAGGGTCTGGCCCAGTCGGCCCCGCGCGCCCAGGAGCTGAAGGCGGTCGCCACGCCGAAGGCCGAGGCCGAGACGGCCAAGCCCGCGCCGAGGCAGGCGCACACCAGCGCGGAGCTCGTGGAGATGCAACTGGGCATCCAGGCGGACGCCCCGCTGTGCTTCTCCTGCGGTACGAAGATGCAGCGGGCCGGTTCCTGCTACATCTGCGAGGGCTGCGGCTCGACCAGCGGCTGCAGCTGATGACACGCCGTTCCTGAAGTAAGGGGCGCCGGCCCATGGTCGGCGCCCCTTACCGGTACGGGCCCCAGGACCCTCAGGACGGGTGTGCCCTGCCCATCACCCGGGTGAAGGTGGCCGGGTCCTCGTCGAAGCCTCGCACACCGGGACGGAACGTCCATTCCTCCGACTCCCGGACGAACTCGGCGATCGTGGCGGCCGTCGACCCGAGGACCGACGCGAAGCCGTCCTCGGCGAGCACGGTGTACCCCTCACGGATGCGTACGGCGGGGTTCAGCACCTGGGCGAACGTCTTGTGTCCGGGCCGCTGTTGGATGACGACACCCACCACCACGCGCGCGTAGCGGTCGCTGAGGCGGTCCAGTTCGAGCGTCATGACCTCGTCCCAGCCGAAGCCCCTGCCGTCCGTGCTGTCGCGGTTGAGGAGGATCGTGCCGTCCGGCGAGCGGCTGTCGAAGTGCACCAGATAGGCCGGATCCCCGTACGGGTCGCCCGACAGGAACGTCCCGGCGACGATGTCGAGATCCGTCGGCGGCCGACCCGCCGGACTGGGGTCCCACTTGAGCGCGACCTCGACCTTGCGGATTCCCTTGCTGAAGCCGGTCACCAGGCCTTCCCTTCCCCCTGTGGCTCGCTCGACCCCAACTCCCCATCGGGCGGGGTTCCTTGCCGTCCATCGTCCCACGCGCGCGGGGGCGCGTGCGCGGGCGATCTCCGCCGGAGCGTGACCGACGCCACGCCCGGTGGCCTTACGATGGCGCGGTGCTGGTCAAGTGGATTCGCTGCACCGTGGTGGACCGCCGGGGGTTCGAGCGGGGGCAGCGAAAATGGGCGGGGCTTCTGGGGGAGCCGGGATTTCGGGGACAGGGCGGGGGCTGGAGCCGGCAGCGGGCGGGAGTGGCGCACATCTTCACCTTCTGGGAGAGCCGTGCCTTCTACGACTCCTTCATGGCCCGTTCCCACGACCGCCTGGCCGCCGCCCAGTCCGGCACGTTCAAGGACGCCCAGGTCAAGTTGTTCGAGTACCGCTTCGACGTGAAGACGGGCTTCGAGCCGAGGTTCACCGACGCCGATCTGATCCGCGTGGCCCTGTGCCGGATCCATGAGGAGCGCGTGGAGCACTTCACGCTCATGCAGGAGAAGGTCTGGAATCCCGCGATGGCGGGTTCGCCCGGCATGATCCGCGGCATGTTCGCGGAGGCCGCGGAGCAGGAGTTCCTGATCCTGTCGATGTGGCGGTCGGCGGCCGAGCACGGGAAGTACCGCACGGAGCGTGTGGAGCGTCTCGCCCTGCGTGCCCAGACCGAGGCGGACATCGCGGCGCTCTCCGGCGACATCGTGGACCTGGAGCCGTCCTGGACGGTCTGACGTGGTGGTCCGACCAACCGGCGACCTGCCCGGAACCGCGGGTGAGGCTGGTGCGGAAGCGGCCCCGGACGACGGCAGGCGTGTGACCTACGCCGTATAGGGGCCCCATGAGTGCTCGACTCACCATGCTTCGAACTAGGGTTTTGGCATGGCACGACCACGGCGCATCGTCCTTGTCCGACACGGCGAGTCCACGGGCAACGCCGACGACTCCGTGTACGAGCGCGAGCCCGACCACGCTCTCGCGCTGACCGAGCGCGGCTGGCGGCAGGCGGAGGAGACCGGCAAGCGGCTCCGCGAGGTCTTCGGCCGGGAACGCGTGAGCGTGTACGTCTCCCCCTACCGCCGCACCCACGAGACGCTCCGCGCCTTCCACCTCGACCCCGATCTCATACGCGTCCGGGAGGAGCCCAGGCTGCGCGAGCAGGACTGGGGCAACTGGCAGGACCGCGACGACGTACGCCTGCAGAAGGCCTACCGCGACGCGTACGGCCACTTCTTCTTCCGGTTCCCGCAGGGTGAGTCCGGCGCCGACGTGTACGACCGGGTCGGTGGCTTCCTGGAGAGCCTGTTCCGCAGCTTCGAGGCCCCCGACCACCCGCCGAACGTCCTGCTGGTGACCCACGGGCTGGCGATGCGGCTGTTCTGCATGCGCTGGTTCCACTGGACGGTCGCGGAATTCGAGTCACTGTCCAACCCCGGGAACGCCGAGATGCGGATGCTCGTTCTGGGAGAGGACGGCAAGTACACACTCGACCGGCCCTTCGAGCGCTGGCGGGAACCGGTGCCGTACTGGGTGAACGGATAGAGTGGCAGGGCGATGACCGCTGACTCCTCTTCCCTGGTACGCCTGGAACGCGCCCTGGCGAGCCTGCGCGGACTGGCCGTGGGGGACGCGCTGGGCTCCCAGTTCTTCGTTCCCGCGCACTACCCCCTGCTGAAGCGCCGCGAGCTGCCCGCAGGCCCCTGGCAGTGGACGGACGACACCGAGATGGCCTGCTCCGTGGTCGCCGTCCTCGCCACCCATCACCGCATCGACCAGGACGCGCTCGCACGCTCCTTCGCCGAGCACCACGACTTCGACCGGGGCTACGGCCCCGCCGTCAACCGGCTGCTGCGGCTCGTCCGGGAAGGCGAGGACTGGCGCCGGCTGGCCGCCGGGCTCTTCAACGGCCAGGGGTCCTGGGGCAACGGCGCGGCGATGCGGATCGCGCCCCTGGGCGCCTGGTACGCGGACGACCCCGAGCAGGCGACCCATCAGGCGGAGATCTCGGCCTACACCACGCACCAGCACCGGGAAGCCGTGGTCGGGGCCATGGCCGTGGCCGCGGCGGCAGCCATGGTGGGCTCACCCGACGGGCCGCCCGCCCCGGAGGCACTGCTCGACGGCGTCATCGCGCTCGTCCCGAAGAGCGCGGTCGGCCAGGGGCTGCGCCGTGCCCGCGACATGCTCGACTACGGCGACGCCGGCACCGTCGCCGCCGTCCTGGGCTGCGGGCGCCGTACGACGGCCCATGACACCGTTCCCTTCGCCCTCTGGTCCGCCGCGCGTTCTCTCGGTGACTACGCATCGGCGTTCTGGACCACCGCCCAGGTGGGTGGGGACGTCGACACGACCTGCGCGATCGTGGGAGGCGTGCTGGCCGCGGGCAAGGCCGGGGCGCCGCCCGCGGAGTGGGTGCGGCACACCGAGGCACTGCCGGACTGGGTGCCCACCGGGGCTGACGGCTTCCCTCCGATGCCTTCCGCCTGACGGCTTTCGCCGGCTCGGCGTCGGCGAGCAGAAACTCTCCGTGCCCGACGGGAACTCAGCGTGACCGTTGTCCGTTCTTCCGGTATCCGCCGTCCACCTCGTTCGTGGTCGGGCGGGCGGGTGGAGCCGGTGACCGTGACCAGGAGGGACGGAGGGGCGGGAGATGACGTGCACCTTGCCGGGCGCGGGATCGCTGCCGGTGCCCGAGCTGGTTCCGGCTCTGTTCTTCCTGTTGCTCGGCTTGTCCGGGGCGCTGGTGGCCGTGGTGCGGCCGACCGGATCGTCGCGTGTGCCGTCGGTCCCCCGGCGACGATCCGGTCGGCCGCGGCATCGCGCGGCTCCGCCTGGATCAGCCGAGGTGCGGTCCCGCCGTGCCCGCCAGGGAGTCGAGGTCTCCCTTGCGGACCCTGAGCACCAGCCAAGCGGTGAGGAAGCCGAGCGCGGCCATCGCCGCGGCCGGTATGAAGGCCGTGGAGATGCCGTGGGCGAGCACCTCGTGACCCCAGGGCGTGGGCAGCTGGTGCGTCTTGGCGAACTCCGCCTTCTGTTCCGGCGAGGCGTCGGCGAGGAACTTCGGCAGCTGCTTCTCCGCCTCGTGCGTGCTGGCCGATCCGAAGACGGTCGTCAGGATGGACAGCCCGAGCGAACCACCGACCTGCTGCATCGCGTTGAGGAGCCCGGAAGCCGCTCCCGCCTCGTGCGGGGCGACACCCGACACGGCGGTGACGGTGGCCGTCACGAAGTTCAGGCCCATGCCGAAGCCGAACACCAGCATGGGACCCAGCACCCCGCCCACGTAGGTGCTGTCGGGCCGGATGAAGGTCTGCCAGACCAGCCCGGTGACCACCAGCGCGGACCCGCCCATCATGAACGGCTTGGGGCCCAGTACGGGCAGGAGGCGCTGGGACAGGCCCGCCCCCACCGCGATCGCGGCGGTCACGGGAAGGAAGGCGAGACCGGCCTTGATGGCGCTGTAGCCGAGCACGTTCTGCACGAACAGCACGATGTAGAAGAACATGCCGAACATCGCCGCGGCCAGGCTCAGCATGATCACGTACGTGCCCCAGCGGTTCCGGTCGGCGAACATCCTGAGCGGGGTGATCGGCTCCTTCGCCCGCATCTCGGTGAAGACGAAGGCGAACAGGAGGACCACGGCCGCGCCGAAGGAGCCCAGGGTGAGGCCGTCCCGCCAGCCGTCCTCAGCGGCGCGTATGAACCCGTACACCAGAGACGCCATACCGACCGTGGAGGTCAGCGCACCGGTGAGGTCGAAGCGTCCGGGATGCCGCTCGGACTCGTTGATGTACAGCGGTGCGAGCGAGGCGATCAGCACCCCGATGGGCACGTTGACGAACAGCACCCACCGCCAGTCGAGCCAGTCGGTGAGCATGCCGCCCGCGAGCAGACCGATGGCGCCACCGCCCGCGGAGACGGCGGCGAAGACTCCGAAGGCCCGGTTCCGTTCGGGACCTTCGGGGAACGTCGTGGTGATCAGCGCCAGCGACGTGGGCGATGCGATCGCGCCACCCACACCCTGCAGGGCCCGTGCGGCCAGCAGTTGCCAGGGTTCCTGGGCCAGACCGCCCAGCAACGACGCGAAGGTGAACAGCAGGATGCCGGCCATGAACACCCGGCGGCGGCCGAGGATGTCCCCGGCCCGGGCACCGAGCAGCAGCAGACCACCGAAGGTGAGCGTGTAGGCGCTGACCACCCAAGTCAGGTCGGTGGTGCTGAACTTGAGCGCCTCTTGAATGTGCGGGAGCGCGATATTCACAATCGTCGCGTCGAGTACCACCATGAGTTGGCAAGCCGCGATGACGGTGAGTGCGATGCCGGGATGCCCCTCCCGGCGGGCCACGCCCGGTTTCTGTTCGTCCTTGAGCAGCTGAGAGGTCGTCACTGTGGGTCCCCCATACAGGCTTTAGTGAACGCTCGCGTTCACTTCCGCGTCCACGGTAGTGAGTCCCCAACAGTGAACGCAAGCGTTCACTTAATCGTGCGCCCCGTTCCGCGTCCCCCTGTTGCTGCGGCACGGCGCCACCCCGCCCCGGAATCCCCGCTTCCCTTGCATGTTGGAGAAACACAGATGGTTACCTCGCGCTGGACGGCCGCCCCTGACCGGACGGCTTCCCCCCGTCGGCGCGGTGCTGTGCTGGAGCGTGCGATCCTGGACGCCGCTCTGGAGCAGCTCAGCACGGTCGGCTGGAAGGGTCTGACCATGGAGGGTGTCGCGGCCGGCGCCCAGACCGGCAAGGCCGCGGTCTACCGCCGCTGGCCCTCCAAGGAGGATCTGGTCGCCGACGCCCTGGTGTCCGGACTGCCCCGGGTGGAGAAGGCCCCGGACCTCGGGAGCGTGCGCGAGGACCTGCTCACCCTGTGCCGGCAGGTGCGGCAGATCATGTACTCCCGGCCCGGGGTCGCGCTGCGTTCAGTGATTCACGAGTGCGATCATGTGCAAGTGGAGCGCTTCGAAGGAGTGATCTTCGGGACCGTGGTTGAGCCGACCGTCAAGCTGCTCCGGGAGGTCATCACTCGTGGAATAGAGCGGGGAGAGGTCCGCTCGGATGCCGCCAACGGGTACGTCTTCGATGCCATCCCGGCCATGATGATGTACCGGTCGAAGATGTGCGCGAGCGAATGGAGCGATCAGGATCTCGAAGAGATGATCGACCAGTTGATGCTCCCGCTGCTGCGGCCCTACGCGTCCTGATCCGCCGCGCCGGCACTCCCGGCGCCGGCCGGACGACCGGGGTGTCGCGAGGCGATCCCGGCGGCGTACGCTAAGGGCGCCATGCCGTACGAACCACCTACTCACACCGTCGAGCGCTCCCTGCGCGCCACGACCGGAGCGAAGGTCATTGCCGGTGTCGACGAGGTGGGGCGCGGCGCCTGGGCCGGTCCCGTCACCGTCTGCGCGGCGATCACCGGACTCCGCCGCCCGCCCGAGGGGCTGACCGACTCCAAGCTGCTGACGATCAAGCGCCGTACGGAACTCGCTCTGATCCTGCAGTCATGGGTGACGGCCTACGCGCTGGGGCATGCTTCCCCGGAGGAGATCGACGACCTGGGGATGACGGCCGCGCTGCGGCTCGCCGCGGTCCGCGCTCTGGACGCCCTGCCGGTCCGCCCCGACGCCGTCATCCTCGACGGGAAGCACGACTACCTCGGCGACCCCTGGCAGGTGCGCACGGTGATCAAGGGTGATCGGTCGTGCGTGGCCGTCGCGGCGGCGTCGGTGATCGCCAAGGTCCAGCGCGACAAAATGATGGCCGAACTGGGTATCGACCATGCAGACTTCGGATTCGCGGACAACGCCGGGTATCCGTCGCCCGTGCACAAGGCCGCACTGGCGGAGTGGGGGCCCACCCCGCACCACCGATTGTCGTGGGCGTATCTTGATGCGTTGCCTCAGTGGCGGCACCTCAAGAAGGTCCGCAACTGGGCGGACGGAAGCGTTCCGGAAATCGAGGGTCAGCTCGTTCTCGATTTCTGACGGTTCCGCTCGCACCGATGTGCCACCCGGTCATCCGCGCCGCACCAACGTTTGATAAATATCAGCTCATGCCTCTCATTCCCGAGGAGCCTCAGATTCACGAGAGTGCCCAGGGTCCCCGCGCCACTCCGGCCAGCGGCCGTACCGCGCCGACCCCCCGCCCCGTACCCGGCCCCCGCCCCGCGGCTCCGTCCCGCCCCGGTCGTCCCGGCCCTCTGCGGCCCACGCCGCCGGTGCAGCGCACGCCGCGTGACGTGGCTCCGGCCAAGCCTGGCCCCTCCGGCCCGGCCGCTCCCGCCGCCACCGCGGCGACCCCGCAGATCCAGCTGATCCCGGCTTCGGCCGAGGGCGCGCTCGACGCCGCCGAGGAGGCCGTGGACCTGCTCCTGGACTCGGGCCGCGCCCCCGGCGACGTGCTCGTGATCACCACCGGTGCCCAGCACCCGTGGGCAGAGCACGAGTTGTCCTTCGGCGAGACGTCCTACTGGGCGCAGCATGACGCCGGCGACGACGTCTTCTACGCGGACGCCGCCGTCGCCTCCCGCGCCGCGTCGCGCCCGGTGGTCGTCGTGGCCGTCAATGGAGGACCCGCGTCCGCCGCTGCCACCGCCCTTCCGCTGGCCCACTCCCGGGCCGGTGCCCTGCTGATCGTCTGCGGCGACCCGCAGCAGATCAACTCGGTGCTGGGCGCCGGCGTCTGAGCCGCGTCCGGTGCCTCGGGTCACCGGGGTGCCGAGGGGGCCGCTCCGGCGGAGTCCGCACGGTGCGGCTTTTGGCATGCCCGCACGCAGGCCGCGGCAGCGCCGCTGACAGGGCGGCTCCCCGAGGGACCACTTGAGAGCGGGACCCGGAGGGCCCGGCACGCCTGATCCGGGTCGCCACAGCGGCGGACGCATGCCGGGCCGGATGGAGTGTTCCGCCCGTTTGGCCGCGGCCGAGGCCGAGGCCGAGGCCGAGGCCGGGCGACCGCGCCGGGCCGCTTCCCGAGTTGATCTGGCCGGAGTGGTCTCTTTCCGCTGGACCAACGCGTGAGCCCGTGGGTGTCCCCGGCGCCGCTCGCGACAGACGACCGCTCGGCTCGGGCATCGCACACCGGGCACCGACTGCTGGCCGGCCACCTGCTGTGTGCAGCCCGGCCGGCCGTTGCGTGGGTGCGGCCCGGCTGGTTGTGGCGCCCGTGCGGCACGGCCGGTCGCGGCGATGGGGTGACCCGGCTGTCGGACCGTTCGTGGCCTTCGTGGCGTTTGCGGCGTTTTCGCGGCGTTCGTGCAGCCCGGTCGGCGGCACGAACCGTCATACCGCCGGCGCAGCGCTACTCGGCGACCTCAGCGAGCCGCAGCCCGGCGCAGCACCTCTGAGACCGGGCCGCCGGTGCGCGGTACGAACGGCGGGGCCTCCGCCGTGGCGAAGGGCTCCGGAGCCGAGTGAGCGTTGGGCCGGCGTCCGCCGCGCCCTTCGCCGAGCACCTGCCAGCCGTCATGCGTCAGCGTGATGTACGCCCCGCAGCGCAGCCCGTGCAGCGTGCAGGCATCGCGCAGTCCCCACATCCAGGCGCCGTCCTCCTCGGTCCAACGCGCGTCACCCTCGCGGCAGTAGAGCAGGACTGCCGTGCGCACGGGGGTGCGGCGGCGGAGGTCGTGCGGAATCACCCGCCGCAGCTGGGCCAACAGCGCGTTGCGGAACATCCAGCCGTCGGCGGCAGCCGGACGGCGTGTGAACGAGGCGCTGGCCCGCAGCCGCTCGTCCGGGTCGAGAACCGCCACGATCGCCGTGAGCGGCTTCGGGTGGTGCCGGGCGTGCAGCCCGCTGACGACCTCACGGGGGTTGCGCAGCAGAGGGATTCCGGCAGCGGCCCATTCGGCCGGCTCAAGCAGGCGACTGGCGGAGGCGGCGGACGTGGACGTCGACAACGAGGCCGCCGAGGACGAGGCGAATCCGAAGGTCACGTTCCTCCCTTCGGCTACGCGCCCACACTGCGGGCGAGGTCGGATTCGGGGGAGCGCGCACCGCAGCGGAGCCCAACCGGATCACGGACGAGCCGTGCGGGGAGCGGACCTCAATTCTTCCTGTCGAACTTGGCTGCGGCAACGAGCAATTGGCACCGCCGACTGTTATCTGGTGGTGCGTGGCTTATATCCCTACCCAAAGGTTCGGCTGATGACGCCTGGAGTGCTCGGTCGCCGCCCGTCGGGCCACCGTGAGTGACTGCGCGGTCGTTCCTGAGCTGTGGAGTCCGACGGCGAACCGTCGCTCAATCCGGGGAAGCGAGAGCGGGCGGCGGCACGCCGCTCACTCCTGGAGATCGCCACTGAGCTGGGCTCGGCGCTCCCGCTGACGGCACCTCGCTCGTCCGTGGACGACGGGACGTAAGGGCGGCGCGTCGGTCAACCCCGGACGGCGAGAAGTGGTCGCGACGCGTCTGTCATCACTGACCGGCGGGAGGTGGTCCGTCGTCGGTTACCTCAGAAGGGCGAAAGGTGGTGGTGCGTGGTTCGTCGGTTGCTCTGAACGGCGAAAGGCGGTCCGTGATTCGTCGGTTGCTCTGAACGGCGAGAGACGGTCCGCGACTCGCCGGTCTCCCCTGCACGGCGAGAGGCGGTCCGCGACTCGCCGGTCTCCGCTGCACGGCGAGACCTGGTCCGCGACACGCCTGTCACCCCTGCACGGCGAGGACCAGCGGCAGTACTCCGCGCGCTCCGGACTTCCGGAGCAGGCGCGCTGCGATCGCAAGTGTCCAGCCCGTCTCCGTGAAGTCGTCGACCAGCAGAACCGGACCGTTCGCCTCGGCGAGTGCCGACGCCAGGTCGGGCGGCACCGTCAACGCGCCGTCGAGGGCCTTCAGCCGCTGCGCGCTGTTGCTGCGCGGCGAGCGGGGAGCGTCCCCGGCGTGCTCCACCGAGCCGAGCAGGGGGAGCCTGCCGACTTCGGCGATCCTGGCGCCCAGCGAGTGGATCAGCAGGGGCCGGCTGCGCGAGGCCAGGGTGACGACGCCCACCGGCCGGGGCGGGGCGTCGGACGCACCGGAGGCCCAGCCGCCGGGGCCTCGCGCCCAGTCGGCCAGGACGTCCACCACAGCTCGCGCCACGTCGTCGGGCACCGCGGTGTCCGGCGTCTGGGGCGCGAGCAGCGGACGCAGGCGGTTTCCCCAGCCGATGTCCGACAGACGTCCCAGCGCCCGTCCGGGCGAGGCCTGTTCCCCCGCCGGGATGCGTCCCTTGAGGTCGATGCCGATGGCCGGCAGGCCGGTCGGCCACATGCGGCGGGGCTCCACTTCCACCCCGGCGCGGCCCAGGTCGCTCCGCGCGGCGTCGAGGGCCGCCGGGGACAGACCCGAGGTGAAGCGCGGTCCGGCACAGTTGTCGCAGCGGCCACAGGGTTTGGCGCCCTCGTCGTCCAGTTGGCGCTGCAGAAACTCCATCCGGCACTCGCTGGTGGTCGCGTACTCGCGCATCGCCTGCTGTTCGGCCGCCCGCTGTCGGGCCACCCACGCATAGCGGTCGGCGTCGTAGGACCACGGCTGCCCGGTCGCGATCCAGCCGCCCTTGACGCGGCGCACCGCCCCATCCACGTCGAGGACCTTCAGCATGGTCTCCAGGCGTGAGCGCCGCAGCTCGACCAGGGGTTCCAGGGCGGGCAGCGACAGGGGTCCGTCCGCGCGGGCCAGGACGTCCAGGGTGCGTCGGACCAGATCTTCGGGGGGGAAGGCCAGCGAGGCGAAGTACTGCCAGATGGCCTCGTCCTCCTTGCCCGGCAGCAGCAGTACCTCCGCGTGGTCGACACCGCGGCCGGCCCTGCCGACCTGCTGGTAGTAGGCGATGGGGGAGGAGGGCGAGCCGAGGTGGACCACGAAACCGAGATCCGGCTTGTCGAAGCCCATGCCGAGCGCGGAGGTGGCGACCAGGGCCTTGACGCGGTTGGCGAGCAGGTCGTCCTCGGCCTGTTGCCGTTCGGCGTTCTCCGTCTTGCCCGTGTACGAGGCCACGGAGTGCCCGCGCTGCCGCAGGAAGGCGGTGACCTCCTCGGCGGCGGCCACGGTGAGCGTGTAGACGATGCCGGAGCCCGGCAGGTCGTCCAGATGGTCGGCGAGCCAGGCCATCCGGTGCGCGGCGTCCGGGAGCCGCAGCACGCCGAGGCTCAGACTCTCCCGGTCCAGCGGTCCGCGCAGGACCAGGGCGTCTGACGTGCCCCCCGTGCCGAGTTGCTCGGCGACGTCCGCGGTCACTCGCGCGTTGGCCGTGGCGGTGGTGGCCAGGACGGGGACCCCGGGCGGGAGGTCGGCGAGCATGGTGCGCAGCCGGCGGTAGTCGGGGCGGAAGTCGTGACCCCAGTCCGAGATGCAGTGGGCCTCGTCCACGACGAGCAGGCCGGTGGCCGCGGACAGCTTGGGCAGGACCTGATCTCGGAAGTCCGGGTTGTTCAGCCGCTCGGGCGAGACGAGCAACACGTCCACGTCGCCCGCCGCGATCTCGGCCTGGACGGCCTCCCACTCCTCGGTGTTGGCGGAGTTGATGGTCCGGGCGTGGATACCGGCCCGGCCGGCGGCATCCACCTGGTTCCGCATGAGAGCGAGCAGCGGCGAGACGATCACCGTGGGCCCGCTTCCTCTGGCCCGCAGCAGCGAGGTCGCCACGAAGTACACCGCGGACTTGCCCCATCCCGTGCGCTGTACGACCAGGGCCCGGCGCCGGTCCGCGACCAGTGCCTCGATCGCCCGCCACTGGTCCTCGCGCAGCCGGGCCGCGCCCGTGGTGTCCCCGACGAGCCGGGCGAGGACGGCGTCCGCCTGCTCCCGGAGATCCGCGTTGCTCGTGTGCTCCATGCGTCCATACAACAGGACGGGACCGACAAACGGGCGGGCCCGAGCCGAGGCTGTGGACAACGCGGACAGCTTGTCGTGTCCCTGATTCGAGTTATCCACAGGCTCAACCGGAATCCCAAGATCCGCGAGATCGTCGGCGCATGACGAATCACAGCGAAACCACCGGACCCTTCGAAAGCGACGACATCTCGGGACACGAACCGGCGGCAGCACCCGCGGACCACGCCACGCAGGTCACGCTGCGCACCCCGGCCGAGCTGGCCGACGCCCTGCCCTACCTCCTCGGCTACCGTCCGGAGGACAGCATGGTGCTCGTCGCCCTGCATGACCACACGGGCCGCCGGGGCAGGTTCGGCGGCCGGGCCCGGCTCGGCATCCCCGCGACCGAGGAGGACTGGGAGGCCGCCGCCCGGCAGCTGGCCCGCGGTCTGGTCACCGGCAGCGAGCGGCGCGGCGCCCGGCCCGAGCGGATGGTGGCCTACGTCTGCCAGGAACCGGGCCCGGGAGAGTCCGGCCGGGACGTCAAACGGCGGCTGGAGAGGCTGGCCCACCTGATGCGGACCGAGTGCGGCAACCTCGACGTGCCGGTCATCGAAGCCCTGTGCATCTCCGACGGCCGCTTCTGGTCCTACTGTTGCCCGGTGCAGGGCTGCTGCCCCGAGGACGGCTCGCCGATGGGCCTTCCCGGCACGTCCGTGCTCGCCGCGGCGGCCACCTACGCCGGCATCCAGGTGCGCGGCACACTGCGGGAGCTGCGCGCCAGGTTGCAGCCGTGGGAGACCACCGCGGCGCTGCAACAGGAGATCGCCCTGGACGCGGCCGGCATGAGCCTGGTGCCCCGCCTCCTGGACGAGACGGCACGTCAGGAGGTGGCGGCGGAGACCCTGGACCTGGCCGAGCGGATCATCCGCCGCTACGGCACCGCGGCTCCGGTCCCCGGCACGCATCCGGCGGACGTGCGCGACGACAACCTCCTCGCGGACGACGAGGCCGCCACGTTGATCCTCGGGCTCCAGGACCGTACGACCCGCGACAGGGCCGCCGCCTGGATGGAGGGAGACGAGGCCGGTCCGGCGCTCCGGCTCTGGCGCGCCCTGGCCCGCCGCTGCGTCGGGCCATACGGTGAGCACGCCTCCGCACCACTGACGCTCGCGGGCTGGGTCGCCTGGTCCATGGGGGATGAACTGGAGGCGAGGGAAGCACTGGCCATGGCCCTGGCCGCCGATCCCGACTACCTCTTCGCCCGTCTGCTGCACCAGGCCTGCAACGAGGGGCTCGACCCCGAGGCGGTCCGCCGCTGCCTGCGCACGGACAACGCGCGGCACACGACGCCGGGCCCGGCGGAGCGAACGGACCCGGCACCGCGAACCGCTCTCACCGAACCCCAGCAGACCCCGGCCCCGGCACCCGCACCCGGCATCCAGGGGGACGAACCGAGCGCAGAGCCCGGCTCCCGGACGGGCAGGCAACGACGGCGCCGTGCGCGCAACGCCGACGGCGACGACGGCCGTCAGACGGCTCGCGTGAAGGCAGGCCGACGCAGGCCCGCCGACACCCGCCCCCGGCGGTCCGCCACCGAGGCCTCCGGGCCCGGCACCCGCAGCCCTCTCACTACGCGCATGCGTGCGGCGGGCCCGGACGACGCCACGACCGGTGGCGCCCGTCCGGACACCGGGCCTGCGCAGACCGAGGAGAACGGATGAGCGTCGGCCGGTGTGCGCCCGGGCAGGTACCGGCCCGCACGGGAACGGCAGCCGGTCCACCGGGCCTGAGCGGAGCCATCTCCGGGGACCCCGGGAGCACACTTCCGGCGAGGCACGAGGCCGACCGGCTCCGGGTGCCTTGTTGGCGGCCCCCGGCGGGCTGGTCGCGTCGCCTCCGGGTGCCTTGGCGGCTCGCTGCGGGCCGGTCGCATCGCCTCTGGGTGCACTGGTGCCCCCCCCGCAGACCGGTCGCGCCGCCACCGGTGTCCTGGCGGCTCCCCGCGGGCTGGTCGCGTAACCGCCAGTCGCCCTGGCTCCCCGCCGGTCGGTCGCGTCACCACTAGTTGCCCTGATGGCCCCCGCGGACCGGTCGGACCACCATTCGGTCGGCTTCGTCGGGCGAACCGTGACCCGGACGAGTCCCCTTCCGTTCACCTGAGTGGCGGAAAGCCCGGACCGGCCCAGCCGCCGCACCTTGCCTGTCCTCCGAGGCGACCCCCGGCCGCCCAGCACGTCCGAGGTACACCGAGCGCAGAAGAAGGCAGCCCATGCACCAGCAGCCGACTCCGCCCTCCACAGCCGGCGAACGTCCGCCCCGGAGCAGGCCTGTGCCGTTCCTGACGGACGGCACAGGTCCCCGCACACCGAAAGCAGCCGACTTTCGACCGACCCCCTGCGCGGACGTCCGTCCCCTCGCCCCGTCCGCCCAGGGCAGCCCCCCGTCCGCTGTCACTTCCCGGCCCCGCCGCCCCGCCGCGGCCGCGCCGCCCCGCACGCCTCCGGTCAGCCGCCCGGTGCCGGAGGTGCCACCCACACACACCGCGCTGATCTGCGTGGCCCTGCCCGGCTTCGCCATCTCCGGCGAGCCGGGGCAGTTGGCCGGCCGGGGACTGGACGGGTTCTACCGGGGCGGCAGGCGGCTGCTGTCCCGGTGCCAGCTTCGCGTGGCCGGCCGGGAACCGCTGCCGGTGCAGGCCCGGATGACCGGAGCCGACACCGCCCGCTTCGTGGGGACGCTGCGCACTTCTGCGGCCGCCGGCCCCGACCCCGACATCGTCGTCGAACGGACACGCCACGCCGACGGAACAGAAAGGATCACACTTCGCAGCGCGGCCCCGCGTGCCCTCCGCCTCCCTATTGAGGTCGCCCTCGGCACCGACCTGGCGGAACTCGGCGCCGTCGTCGCCGGGGCGGCAGGCCCCGAACTCCCGGCCAGCGTCCACGACTCGGGTCTGCGCTGGGCCAGGGCCGACGCCGCCGCCTGCGTCACCGCGGACCCGCCACCGGCCGACGCCCTGGCGTCCGCCGGGCTGCTGCGCTGGGAGCTGGAACTGCCACCGGGCGGGACGGCAGCCGTGGAACTGCGAGTACGGCCCGAGGGCGCTGGCCCCCTGCGGTCCGCGGGACACGCCGCCACCAGTCCTCTGGCCCCTGCCCGGGCTGCCGGCGACGACCCCCGGGTGGGCCCCCTGCTGCACTCGGCCGTCGCCGACCTCCAGGCACTGCTCCTGCGCGATCCCGCGCACCCCTCCGACACCTACCTCGCGGCAGGCGCCCCCTGGCGTTGTGGAATGGCCCCGGCCGAGGCGCTCGCCGCCGCCCGCATGGCGCTGCCCCTGGGCACCCGCCTCGCCGCGGGTACCTTGCGCACCCTGGCCCGTACGCAGCTCCCGGGTCCGGGCCCCCGGGCCGGCATGATCCCCGGCCCCCGGCGCGACGCCGGCCCCCATCTCCCGCCGAGTTGCACCGCGACGGAGGCCACACTGCTCTTCCCCGTCCTGCTCGCAGAGGCCCGCCGCTGGGGACTGCCCGATCAGGAGACGCGGGAACTGCTCCCCACGGCCGAGCGCTGCCTGACCTGGCTGCGGACCACCGTCCGCGACAGCACCTACCTCTGCGACCCGCACCCCGCAGGACCGGCCCGCTGCGAGACCCAGGCCCACGCGCATCGCGCCGCCCTGCTCGGTGCCGACCTTCTCGACGCCTACGGCAGACCGGGTGCCCCGGAACTGCGCCAGTGGGCCCAGGCCCTGCGGTCGGCCTTCCGGACCGACTTCTGGGTGGAGGACCGCGGTGGTGGACGCCCGGCCATGGCCCTGACACCGGACGGCCGGCCCGTGCCCCACCTGGCCGCCACCGCCGTCCACCTCCTCGACACCGGGCTGCTCGGCGCCGGCATGTTCGCCCCGGGCCTGCTCGACAAGGTGCACACCGCACACCTCGCCCGGCTGCTCGGCACCCCCGCCATGGACGCGGGCTGGGGGCTGCGCGGCCTCGGCACCAAGGAGGCGGGCCACAATCCGTTCGGCCACCGAACCGGAGCCGTGCGTGTCCAGGAGACGGCACTCGCGGTCGCCGGGCTGGCGGCGGCCGGGTACGAGAACGAAGCGGCCGGACTGCTGAACGGGCTGCTGGAAGCGGCGGAACACTTCGGTCACCGCCTGCCCGAGATGTTCGCCGGCGAGCAGCGCTCCGCCGGCGCCGCGCCCCTCCCGCACCCCGCCGCCTGCCGTCCGGCGGCCACCGCAGCGGGCTCCGTGGTCCTGCTGCTCACCGCCCTCGCAGGCATCCGTCCCGACGCCCCCGCCCGCACGGTCACCCTGCGCCCCGTCCGGAGCGCCCCGCTCGGCGAACTCGGACTCAGCGGCCTGCGCGTGGCGGGCGCGCCTTTCGCTGTGCGGATCAGCCGACTGGGACTGGCCATGGTGGAGGAGGCGGCGGACGGCCTGCAACTGGGAGCGTGACACCGCGGAACAGGCGGCGACCTCGTACGACAGCACTGGATCAACGGACGGGGAGCCGGTCCAACGCCCCGTGACAGAGCGAAGCGGAATCACCCCCGGTGCGACCGGCGAAGGGAGTGTTTATCGTCAGGGAGACGACTATGATCGCGGCATGCCCTACGACCCGTCAGCCTTTCCGCCCTTCGCCGTCACCGTGGATCTGGTCGTGCTGACCGTGCGCCGCCATTCCCTGTGTGCGCTGGCGGTCCGCAGGGGCGAGCCGCCGTTCCAGGGGCGCTGGGCGCTGCCCGGGGGCTTCGTACGGGCCGACGAGGACCTGTCCCAGGCGGCGGCGCGCGAGCTGGCCGAGGAGACCGGGCTGTGCGCCCACGACCCCTCGGCCCCGGCCCAGCACAACGGAGCCCACCTGGAGCAGCTCGCCACCTACGGTGACCCCAAGCGGGACCCGCGCATGCGAGTGGTGAGCGTCGCGCATCTCGCGCTCGCGCCCGACCTGCCCGCGCCGCGCGCCGGCGGCGACGCCAGCAACGCGCGCTGGGCCCCGGTCGAGGAACTGCTCCAGCAGGGTGGCTACGGCCGCGACGGCGAACCCGTGGCACCACTCGCCTTCGACCACGCGCAGATCCTCGCCGACGGAGTGGAACGCGCCCGCTCGAAGATCGAGTACTCGTCGCTGGCCACCGCCTTCTGCCCGCCCGAGTTCACCGTCGGAGAGCTGCGCCGGGTGTACGAGGCGGTGTGGGGCGTGGCCCTCGACCCGCGCAACTTCCACCGCAAGGTCACCGGAACACCCGGCTTCCTCGTCCCCACAGGGGGTACGACCACACGCCAGGGCGGCAGGCCGGCGCAACTCTTCCGGGCGGGCGGTGCCACCCTGCTCAACCCGCCGATGCTGCGCCCCGAGGTGTGAGACCAGGGTGGCGGGCCCGCCTGGACGACCGGCGCACCGGCTGCCCGTACTGAGCCCCGAGTCCATCGAACGGCGGACAAGATCGGGGCTAGACCACGCGGCATGTTTTCGCAAGTCGCCTTATACCGGGAAAACCAGACATATAGCGCTATCTTGCTGCAGGTGATCCAGGCCTTCGGACTGACCAGCAACCCCCGCAAGGCGCATCCGCCCGCTGTCGACGACGTTTCCTTCGAAGCGCCCGCCGGGCATGTCACCGCGCTCCTCGGGGTCGCCGGTGCGGGCAAGACGACGGCGCTCAAACTCATGCTTGAACTCGAACCCGGGCGCGGCATCACCTACTTCAGGGGGCGGCCCCTGCACCGGATCGCGCATCCGTCACGGGAAGTCGGCGTACTCCTCGGCGACGTACCGGGCCACCCGTCCCGCTCGGTCCGTGGCCATCTGCGCATGCTCTGCGCGGCGTCGGGAGTTCCCGCGCGGCGGGCCGACGAGGTCCTCGAAGTGGTCGGTCTCGTCAGCCTCCGCGAGGAGCGCCTCGGCACGCTGTCGCGCGGCATGGACCGCAGACTCGGCCTGGCCTGTGCCCTGCTGCCCGACCCGCACACGCTCGTCCTGGACGAACCCGCCGACGGCCTCTCCGCCCGTGAGGCCCAGTGGCTGCACAGCATGCTGAGGGCCCACGCCGTCCAGGGCGGCACGGTGCTCTTCACCACGGCCGACACCAAGGAGGCCGCGCGCACCGCCGACCGGGTCGTCACGCTCGACGCCGGCAGAGTCGTCGCGGACCAGGAAGCAAGGGTGTTCGCCCGCACACGGCTACGCCCCCGCGTGGCCGTCCGCAGCCCCCACGCCGTACGCCTCGCGGCCCTGCTCACCAAAGACGCGCGTACCGCTCGCCGCTCCGTCGAGGTCGTACGCGAGGGCGGCAACCGCCTGTCGGTGTACGGCACCACGACCGCCGACGTCGGAGAGATCGCGTTCCGGCACGGCATCCTCGTCCATCAACTGGCCGACGAGATCGGTGACATGGGGCCGGGAGCCGGTGCCGAGAGCGACGCGAGGGTGGCCGCCACCGAGCCCCTCCCGGTTGTCCCGGACTCATCGCCGGCAGACCGGGAGACCAGGCAGGACCACAGTCCGGCGGAATCGGAACCGGCGGCGTCCCACGGCCCGTGCGAGGAGCCGGAGCAGGTATCGGCGGGTCCTTCGTGGGCGCGTCACCGACGTACCGTGTCGGGCCGCTCGGCGCCGGAATCCGCCCCGGGCTCCGCGCCGGACTCCGGCTCGACAGCGCTCCGCGACTCACCGGAGAACCCGAGCGAAACCGTGGACGAGTCGCCGACGGCGCCCGCAGGCGCGAGGCCGGTGTCCGAGGAGACCGCGACGCTCGCCCTCCACGCGGCGGACGCGCGCGCCACGGAGCGGCCGGTGGAGTCACGCGCCCCCGGGACCGGTGCGACAGCGGCCGAATCCCGCGCGACGCCGCCCGACCGATCCGCACCCGATCCGGACACCACACCGCCGTGGCGCTCGTCGGTCGACACGACCATCACCGGGCAGCCTTCGGGGCAGCGGGAACACACGCCGGACTCCTCGGCGCCGGAGGCTGAGCGGGCCGTGGGCGGCCCCTCCCCGGTTGGGGAAGCCCGATCGGCTCCCGGGCTCGCGGCGCGGGAACGCGGCTGGACCGCCGACGGCGAGCGGACCGCGCCCGGCCACGGTCTCGATCAAAGCAGCGTGACAGAACGTCCAGTGATCGTCTCCGGTGCCACGGCGTACGACGCGCCGCCGGCCGGTGCGGCCGAGGACGGCACCCATGGCCACGGCGGAGTCACCGCGTCCGGCGAGAAGAACACGGCCGGTGCGGACGCCGGCGACGCGCCCGCCAGGGCCACCGGTGGCCGGTCCACCGATTCGGCGACCACTCCGGACTCCGGTCTCGGCGGAGTCGCCACCGCTTCCGAACCGCAGGCCGGAAGTACCCGCACAACCACAGCGATCGTCGCCGGCGCACGTACCCTCCTGCCCGGGGCGAGGAATCCGGCCGCCCGGCAGCGGCAGACCGGCCGTGTCGCCCGGCCCGATGGTGTCCGCACCTTCCCCGCCGCCTTCCCCCTCCCGCCCCCCATCTCCGTCCGCCCCGCCCGCAGTCCTCTCCGCCCCCTGCGCTACGAGATCCGGCGCGCCGGCGGAATCGGCACCGGCTTCCTCACCTGCGGCGCCGTGCTGGTGGTGTCCGCGCTCATCGCCGTACTCCTGGCGCGACTCGGTCACACCCCGCAGGCGCGGCTGTTCGCGGCGTGGCCGCGGGAGCTGCCGCTGCCGCCCGCGGCGCTCGCGTCGGGACTGCTCGGTGCGCTGGCCTTCGGGGACGAGTTCCGCCACCCCGCCCTGGCGGCGGACCGCGGCACCGTCCCCCGCCGGCTGGGGCTGCTCACCGCGAAACTGCTCGTCTCCGGAGCCACCGCGGTGCTGCTCGCCTTCCTCACCGTGGGCTGCGACGCCGAAGCGCTCTACATCGTCTACGGACGGGAACTGACGCAAGTTCCCGCGGACTGGCTTTCGCTGACCGCGAGTTGGTTCGGGCTGGTCGTCGGCTGTGCCTGGGCCGGCGTGCTGGCGGCCGGCCTGTTCCGGTCCACGACGGCCGGACTGGCCGCCGTCCTCGCCGTGCCCGTCCTCGTCGTGCCCCTCGTGCACAAGGCGCTGCGGGGTCCGGCCGTACGGATGGCGCCCGACTTCCCGGTGCGGATGCGGGAGGTCTTCCTGCTGCAGTGGCCCTTCGGAGGGGAGCGGTACCTGGTCGCGGCGGTGCGGGTCCTGGCTCAACCCGTCGGGGGCGCGTTGGCGTTGTCGCTGGTGGCGCTGCTGTGCGCGTACCTGCTCACAGCACTGCGCACCCGGTTCCGATGACAACGGTGCGCACACTTCCGTACTCGCTGTGTGCACAACTCCCCGGAGAAAGCCCATTTCTTTTCGATAAGGCGTCAATTGCGACGCCGTGAGCGATCACCCTTTCGTGTGCTTTTCACCAAAGACCTCAAGGGAGTTGAAGACGGCGCCGACAAAGGATCCGTGAGTACCCTTGCGCACACCATGATGACCGCAGCCCGCTCCGCAGACTCAGGTCTGGCCGGCCCGGGCGAACTCGACCGCTACCCCTACGCCGAGACCCCGGTGACCGACCGCGTCGGAGCGCCCGCCTGGGACGGCGGGGAACCCGAGCTGGGCCGCGTCGGCAGGCGGGCCTCGGGCAGCCGTGGACGCGGACTGCACGGCCAACTCGTCCAGCAGCTGGGACAGATGATCGTCTCCGGTGACCTGGGCGCCGACCGCCCGCTGGTGCCGGAGGAGATCGGCCAGCGTTTCGAGGTCTCCCGCACCGTCGTCCGCGAGTCCCTCCGCGTCCTGGAGGCCAAGGGCCTGGTCAGCGCCCGCCCGAACGTCGGCACGCGCGTGCGTCCCGTCAGCGACTGGAACCTTCTCGACCCGGACATCATCGAGTGGCGGGCCTTCGGGCCGCAGCGCGACGACCAGCGCCGCGAGCTGAGCGAGCTGCGCTGGACGATCGAGCCGCTCGCCGCCCGTCTCGCCGCCGGGCACGGGCGCGAGGAGGTGCAGCAGCGCCTCTGCGACATGGTAGAGATCATGAGCCACGCGCTGGCGCAGGGCGACGCGCTCACCTACTCGCGCGCCGACACCGAGTTCCACACGCTGCTGATCCAGATCGCGGGCAACCGCATGCTGGAGCACCTGTCCGGCATCGTCTCCGCGGCGCTGCAGGTCTCCGGCGGCCCGGTCACCGGCTGTGACCGGCCGAACGAGGCGTCCCTCGCGCAGCACGCGCGGATCGTCGACGCGCTCGGCACCGGCGACGGCACGGCGGCGGAGACCGCCATGCGCCAGCTCCTCACCGTCCACCCCGAGGTGGAGCGCGTGGTCCCTGCCCCGCGCGAGCACTGACCTCGCGAGGAACGCGGTGCGGTCGCCGGTGTGCGGCGCTCTTGTGGTACTCGCGGCGGCACCAGGCCCGGGTACCGGCCGCCGCCGGACCCGGCCGGACCATCCGAGGTCCGGCCGGGTCCGGCGGTGACGGGAAACCCTGGTCGTGGGTGCGGCCGGTTCGGAGGTCCAGGGCGATCTCATTTGCACGTTTCTGACCGCCTTTGACCGCTTACGGGGTGTGACTCGGGCCACGCAGATTGGGCGTAACGCTCGTGGAGACAGCGCGATGACCTAAGAGGTGACAGCCGCGGAGGGAATACGGACGCCGAACCAGGCGCTGTGAATCTTCCCGGCCCCCGCCCGCGCCGTCGGCCCATCCCCAGGCCGGTGGTCGGCTCCTGTCCGCAGTGGACGGTGCCGGAAGCCGTTTTCCAACGTTCCGAGAGGTTGTTCGTGTCGGCCAGCACATCCCGTACGCTCCCGCCGGAGATCGCCGAGTCCGTCTCTGTCATGGCTCTCATTGAGCGGGGAAAGGCTGAGGGGCAGATCGCCGGCGACGATGTGCGTCGGGCCTTCGAAGCTGACCAGATTCCGGCCACTCAGTGGAAGAACGTACTGCGCAGCCTCAACCAGATCCTTGAGGAAGAGGGTGTGACGCTGATGGTCAGTGCCGCAGAGCCCAAGCGCACCCGCAAGAGCGTCGCAGCGAAGAGCCCCGCCAAGCGCACCGCCACCAAGACGGTCGCCGCGAAGACGGTGACCACCCGCAAGGCCACCGCGACGACGGCCGCCCCCGCGGCGCCCGCCGCTCCGGCCGCAGCCGATTCCGCCGACGAAGCATCCGCCAAGAAGGCGGTCGCCAAGAAGGTGACCGCCAAGAAGACGGTGGCGAAGAAGGCCGTCGCGAAGAAGACGGCCGCCAAGAAGACCACGGCCAAGAAGGACGACGTCGAACTTCTTGAGGACGAGGTTCTTGAGGACACCAAGGTCGCCGACGAGCCCGAGGGTGCCGAGAGCGCCGGCTTCGTCCTGTCCGACGAGGACGAGGACGACGCGCCCGCGCAGCAGGTCGCCGCGGCCGGTGCCACCGCGGACCCGGTCAAGGACTATCTGAAGCAGATCGGCAAGGTCCCCCTGCTCAACGCCGAGCAGGAGGTCGAGCTGGCCAAGCGCATCGAGGCGGGTCTGTTCGCCGAGGACAAGCTGGCGAACTCCGACAAGCTCGCCCCGAAGCTCAAGCGCGAGCTGGAGATCATCGCCGAGGACGGCCGCCGCGCCAAGAACCACCTCCTGGAGGCCAACCTCCGTCTGGTGGTCTCCCTGGCCAAGCGCTACACCGGCCGCGGCATGCTCTTCCTGGACCTCATCCAGGAGGGCAACCTCGGTCTGATCCGCGCGGTCGAGAAGTTCGACTACACCAAGGGCTACAAGTTCTCCACGTACGCCACCTGGTGGATCCGTCAGGCGATCACCCGTGCCATGGCCGACCAGGCCCGCACCATCCGTATCCCGGTGCACATGGTCGAGGTCATCAACAAGCTCGCGCGCGTGCAGCGCCAGATGCTCCAGGACCTGGGCCGCGAGCCCACCCCGGAGGAGCTGGCCAAGGAGCTCGACATGACCCCGGAGAAGGTCATCGAGGTCCAGAAGTACGGCCGTGAGCCCATCTCGCTGCACACCCCGCTGGGCGAGGACGGCGACAGCGAGTTCGGTGACCTCATCGAGGACTCCGAGGCCGTCGTCCCGGCCGACGCGGTCAGCTTCACGCTGCTGCAGGAGCAGCTGCACTCCGTCCTGGACACCCTGTCCGAGCGCGAGGCGGGCGTCGTCTCCATGCGCTTCGGCCTCACCGACGGTCAGCCGAAGACCCTAGACGAGATCGGCAAGGTGTACGGCGTGACGCGTGAGCGCATCCGTCAGATCGAGTCCAAGACCATGTCGAAGCTGCGTCACCCGTCGCGTTCCCAGGTGCTGCGCGACTACCTCGACTAGATCGCGGTCGTACGGCGGCGAAGGCCCGGTCCCCTCGCGGGAGCCGGGCCTTCGTGCTGCGCGCTTTCGTGGCGTGGATCACTCTGAGTGTCCCAGGAGGACCCAGAGTGAGGAGCATGCATGCGCCGTTCCGTTGTCCGGGCACTGATCCGGCCGCTGGCCCTGGCGGCCACCGTGACCGCGATACCTCTGGTGAGCGCGGCTCCCGCCGCCGCCGACAGCGTAGTGGTCGGAGGGTTCCCGATCGACGTCTCCCAGGCTCCGTGGACGGTGGCGCTGGCCAGCCGTGACCGGTTCGGAGGTATGCGGGCGGGCCAGTTCTGCGGCGCGGTGGCCGTCGGGCGGACCACCGTCGTCACCGCGGCCCACTGTCTGTCCGAGGAGGTACTCGGAGCACCGCCGAACCGTGTGCGCGATCTCAAGGTCATCGCCGGCCGCACCGACCTGCTGTCGGAGCAGGGCGACGAGATCGCGGTACGGGAGATCCGACTCAATCCCGCGTACGACGTCACGACCAATTCGGGGGACTTCGCGGTCCTCGGGCTCGCCGGACCGCTGCCGCAGAACGCGGTCGTCACCATGGCGGGCGCGGGCGATCCTGCGTACGCACCGGGCACACAGGCCCTGGTGTCCGGGTGGGGGGACACCACCGGCACAGGGTCCTACGCGCGGCGGCTCCATGCCGCACGGGTACGCGTACTGCCCGACGAGACGTGTGCCCGCGCCTTTCCAGGCGGCCCCGAGGGCGCCTACCGGGCCGCCACCATGCTGTGCGCGGGTGAGGTCGGCGGAGGCCCCGACGCCTGCCAGGGGGACAGCGGTGGCCCTCTGGTGGCCGGGGGACGGCTGATCGGCCTCGTGTCGTGGGGGAGCGGCTGCGGACAGCCGGGGCTCCCCGGGGTCTACACGCGCGTCTCCGAGATCGTACGAGCCCTGCGGCAGGTCGCCGGGGCCCAGCCTTCCGCGCGCTCGTGAGCGCGCGTCTGCGGGTATGAGCACGGGCGGCCGCTCCTGGGAGGAGCGGCCGCCCGTTCACCGGCCTGTGCCGGGGCTGGCTCGTCGTGGTGCGAGATTCAGCGCTCTTCGTCGGAAGCGGTGTTCGGAACGGACGTCAGCCGCTCCGTCTCGTCCTGTATCTCAGCGGCGATCTTCTTGAGTTCCGGCTCGAACTTGCGACCGTGGTGGGCGCAGAAGAGCAGTTCTCCGCCGCTGAGCAGGACGACGCGCAGGTATGCCTGGGCGCCGCAGCGGTCGCAGCGATCGGCGGCCGTCAACGGGCTCGCGGGGGTCAGAACAGTAGTCACGTCGCCTCTTCTCTAGCTCGACGAGCTGTCGTACCAGGGTCAACATCCAACCAGCCCGAAAACGTTCCCGCTCGTGGCTTTTCCTCGAAAAAATCTTTCCAGGGCGGCTGTCTGCTGCCGGTTGGCGGCGAATGTGCCGTATTGCGTCTCTTGTATGCCTACGGGTTCGCGCTGTCTTGCTGTCTCGGTCCTCCCGGCCGGGTTGCCGGTTGTTCATGAGGACGTGCCCGGAGCCTAAATGGTTCATGCCTCGAAGGGAACGTGATGTGTGCTTCACTCCAACGAGGGATCGAACAGACATGCGAGCTTGGACTAGTGTGAGTTGCCGACGAGGGTGGCGTTACACGGGCTCTACCAGGGCTCGGTACCCTCTGTGCGGCGACCGAAGCCGCCCCCTTACCCAGAAGGGGGCCACCTGAAATTCAGCGAGGAGCGAACCGCGTGACCGCCGATACGTCCGTGCCGTCCACAGCGCTGCTGGCAGGAGCAGACCGGGACGGTTCCAACTACACCGCGCGGCACCTGCTCGTCCTTGAGGGTCTTGAGGCCGTGCGCAAGCGCCCCGGCATGTACATCGGCTCGACCGACAGCCGCGGTCTGATGCACTGCCTGTGGGAGATCATCGACAACTCGGTGGACGAGGCCCTCGGCGGCTACTGCGACCACATCGAGGTGATCCTCCACGACGACGGCTCCGTGGAGGTGCGCGACAACGGCCGCGGCATCCCCGTGGACGTGGAACCGAAGACCGGCCTGTCAGGCGTCGAGGTCGTCATGACCAAGCTGCACGCCGGCGGCAAGTTCGGCGGCGGCTCCTACGCGGCCTCCGGCGGTCTGCACGGCGTCGGTGCCTCCGTGGTCAACGCCCTCTCCGCCCGCCTCGACGTCGAGGTGGACCGCGGCGGCCACACCCACGCCATCAGCTTCCGGCGCGGCGTGCCCGGCGCCTTCGCCGCCGAGGGCGCGGACGCGAAGTTCGAGGCCAAGAGCGGTCTGCGCAAGGCCAAGAAGATCCCCAAGACGCGCACCGGCACGCGTGTGCGTTACTGGGCCGACCGGCAGATCTTCCTCAAGGACGCCAAGCTGTCCCTGGAGAACCTGCACCAGCGCGCCCGGCAGACCGCGTTCCTGGTGCCCGGCCTGACCATCGTCGTCCGTGACGAGTTCGGCCTCGGCGAGGGCGGCAGCAAGGGCGAGGAGTCGTTCCGCTTCGACGGCGGTATCAGCGAGTTCTGCGAGTACCTGGCGAACGACAAGGCGATCTGCGACATCCTCCGTTTCTCGGGCAGGGGCACCTTCAAGGAGACCGTCCCGGTTCTCGACGAACACGGTCAGATGACGCCCACCGAGGTCACCCGTGAGCTGGGCGTCGACGTCGCGCTGCGGTGGGGCACGGGCTACGACACGACCGTCAGGTCGTTCGTGAACATCATCGCCACCCCCAAGGGCGGCACCCACGTCACCGGGTTCGAGCAGGCCCTCACCCAGACGCTGAACGATGTGCTGCGGGCCAAGAAGCTGCTGCGCGTGGCCGAGGACAACATCGTCAAGGACGACGCCCTGGAGGGCCTCACCGCCGTCGTCACCGTCCGGCTGGCCGAGCCGCAGTTCGAGGGTCAGACCAAGGAGGTCCTCGGCACCTCGGCGGCCCGCCGCATCGTGAACAGCGTGATCAGCAAGGAGCTGAAGGCGTTCCTCACGGCGACCAAGCGCGACGCCGCCGCCCAGGCCCGGGTGGTCATGGAGAAGGTGGTCGCGGCCGCCCGCACCCGGGTCGCGGCCCGTCAGCACAAGGACGCCCAGCGCCGCAAGACGGCACTGGAGTCCTCGTCCCTGCCGGCCAAGCTCGCCGACTGCCGCAGTGACGACGTCGACCGCAGCGAGCTGTTCATCGTGGAGGGCGACTCCGCGCTCGGCACGGCGAAGCTGGCACGGAACTCCGAGTTCCAGGCCCTGCTGCCGATCCGAGGCAAGATCCTCAACGTGCAGCGGTCGTCGGTCACCGACATGCTCAAGAACGCCGAGTGCGGCGCGATCATCCAGGTCATAGGAGCGGGCTCGGGCCGTACCTTCGACATCGACCAGGCCCGCTACGGCAAGATCATCATGATGACCGACGCCGATGTGGACGGCTCGCACATCCGCTGTCTGCTGCTCACGCTGTTCCAGCGCTACATGCGGCCCATGGTCGAGGCCGGCCGGGTCTTCGCCGCCGTGCCGCCGCTGCACCGTATCGAGCTGATCCAGCCGAAGAAGGGGCAGGAGAAGTACGTCTACACGTACTCCGACCGCGAGCTGCGCGACAAGCTCATGGAGTTCCAGAGCAAGGGCATCCGGTACAAGGACTCCATCCAGCGCTACAAGGGCCTGGGTGAGATGGACGCCGATCAGCTGGCCGAGACCACGATGGACCCGCGCCACCGGACCCTGCGCCGCATCAACCTCTCCGACCTGGAGGCCGCGGAACAGGTCTTCGACCTGCTGATGGGCAACGACGTGGCTCCCCGCAAGGAGTTCATCTCCAGCTCGGCGGCGACGCTGGACCGGTCACGCATCGACGCGTAGCCGCTGCGCTGGGCTCCGGCCGACGGGGTTCTGCCGAGGGGGCTTCTGCCGATGGGGGTGGTTGTCCGGGCTGAGGGCCGGCTCACGGCCAGGCGCTCCGTGTGGGCGTCCGCTGCTGGGCGGGGCGGTGCGTAGGCGGGGCTCGCTTGGAAGCGGGTCCCGCCGAGCAGGCGGGCCGGGGCGGAGGTCAGGGTTTGCCAGGTGGCAGCCGGGGGGACGCCTGCGGGGGCATCCGGATGAGCCCGGGGCATCCGGGATGAGCCTGGGCCGGACGGCGTGAGTGGCCGGCGAGAGGCTGGGTGCCCGCTGCTACCAGCGGCCAGCCCGCCAGCCGCCAGCGGCCAGCCCGGCAGCTCGGCGGTCCGTCAGCCCGTCAGCTCGCCAACGGCGGCTGGCTGTCCGTCGGCCGTCGCGTCCATGGGCGACCCCTGGTGGCCACCGGCCCGATCACCCAGCGAGAGGCCACCCTGCCTCACGCCCAGCTGCTACACGGCCCCGAAGGTCTCTCCACCCCTGGGTGGAGGCGGGCCGGTACCGGATTCCACCCGTGATCCACCCGGGCTCCGATCCCGTGGCCTGCGGACTTCCGTAGCTTCGAAGGCGTCGGCAGCACTCGCTTCCGGCACCGCCCTTTCGCTCACGGAGGTCCAGATGCCCGGGCTCGTCAACGTGCTGGTGACCGTTGCCGTGGTCGCCATGGTGATAGCGCGGCAGTTCCGTGCCCGGGCGATCGACACGGACCGGCGATGGTGGCTGCTGCCCGTGATCCTGGCCGTCGTCTCACTGCGCGAGCCCGGCATCCTCGACGCCCACCACCGTGCCGAATCCGCCGTACTGCTCGTGGTGGAGTTGTTCATCGGCCTGGTCACCGGCGTCGGCTGGGGCTGGACCACCCGTATCTGGACCGCGCCGGACGGCGTCGTATGGACCAAGAGCAGCAAGGCGAGCGGCGCTGTATGGATCGTGGGCATAGCCCTACGAGTCGGCGTCTTCGCCCTCGGCTCCGCTCTCGGCGTGCATCAGGACAGCTCTGCGCTGATGCTCGGCGTCGCCGGCACCTTGTTGGTCCGCGGTGGAATCCTGGCCTGGCGAGCCCAGTCCGTCGGCGCCCCGAGCCGCCCTGCCCAAAGCCATCCCGCCCCGAGCCGTCCCGCCCCGAGCCGTCCGGCTCCGGCGTACGGTGACGACGAGCGGTCGGCGTGGAAGGAGCGCGTGTGACAGAGAACGCCTGGACGCGCTGGCCGTCACGCGAAGCGCTCGGCCGCTCGGGAACCACCCGTTCCCGGCGCATGCTCGTCTGGGCCGTCCGACTGCTCGTGCTGGCCATGCTCCTCTGGGGTGCCTTCCACCAGAGGCACGTCGGTCTCTGGGAAACACTCGCGGCAGCGGCGGCGATCCTCCTCGCCGCTCTCGTCTCCTGGGCTTTCTTCCGGACCACCTACGAGCACCGGCTGGTGCCCTCCCTCGCGCTCATGGGCGTGCTCCTGGGCATCGCGGTCGCCGCGGAGGCCACGGGATTCACAGGGCCGGCCCTCGTGATCTGGTGCGGCTGTGGCGTCGGCGCGCTGGAGCGGCTGCCGCTGGGGGCCGCGGTCCCCGTCGCGTCGGTGGCGCTGACCTCATACTCCGCGTTCACCAACGACGTCTGGCTGACCACGGCCGCCACCGTGGCCGGTATGGCCCTCGCCGGGTACGTCCTGCGGCTGGACGCGGAGGCCCGGGGCAGTGCGCAGCGGCTGCTCGCCCAGGAGCGCGCCGCCCGCGCGGCCGAGGCCGAGTCCGCCGCACTGGCCGAGCGTGCCCGTATCGCCCGGGAGATCCACGACGTGCTGGCGCACAGCCTCTCGGCGCAGCTCGTGCACCTGGAGGCGGCCCGGTTGTTGATCGAGAACGGCGCGGATCGTGAGCGGATCCTGGAGCGGGTGGTGGCCGCCCGGGGCATGGCCCGCGACGGCCTCGCGGAGACCCGGCAGGCGCTGTCCGCGCTACGCGGCGAGCTGACCCCGCTGGAGGACTTCCTCGCCGAACTCGTCAGCACGGCGGACGGCGCCGAGGTCACCGTCACAGGTGAACGCAGACCCCTGCCGGCCGAGGCGTCTCAAGCGGTGCGGCGGGTCGCCCAGGAGGCACTGACGAACGTGCGCAAGCACGCGCAGGGCGCCGAAGTGACCGTGCGGCTCGACTACGGCGAGCATGAAGTGACGCTGAACGTACGGGACTCGGGCGGCGAAGGGGGCGAACTGAACGGCTCCGGGGGCGGGTACGGTCTGCTGGGCATGCGTGAGCGCGCCGAACTGCTGGGCGGCTCGCTGGACGCGGGGCCGGACGAGGAGGGGTTCGTGGTGACGCTGAAGGTGCCCGTATGACGGAGAGGGAAGGGGAGAGGAAGCCCGCGCGGGTGGTGGTGGCCGACGATCAGACCGTGGTCCGTGAAGGCATCGTGATGTTGCTCGGGCTGTTGCCCGGCGTCGAGGTCGTCGGGGCCGCGGGAGACGGGGAGGAGGCGGTGCGGCTGGTCGGGGAACTCGCCCCGGACGTGGTGCTGATGGACCTCAGGATGCCCCGCTGCGACGGAGTGGAGGCCACCCGGCGGATCCGGGAGCGGTACCCACGCACACAGGTCGTGGTGCTCACCACCTACGCGGACGACGACTCGCTGTTCCCCGCGCTCAGAGCAGGGGCCCGGGGCTACCTGACCAAGGACGCGGGCGGAGAAGAGATCGTCCGTGCCGTGCACAGTGTGCTCTCGGGGGATGCGGGGCTGTCGCCGAGTGTCCAGCGGCGGTTGCTGGAGAGGCTGTCGCAGGCCGAGCCCGTGCCGGTGCCCGCGGCCGATGAGGCACCCGACGGGCTGACCACGCGCGAGACCGAGGTCCTTGTGCTGATCGGCGAAGGTCTCACCAATCAGGAGATCGCCCGTCGGCTGCATGTGTCGACCGCGACGGTGAAGACCCACATCAACAATCTCTTCGCCAAGACGGGTCTGAAGGACCGGGCGCAGGCCGTGCGGTACGCCTACGGCAAGGGGCTGGTGCGGCCACCCACCGGGTGAATCACCTGATGGGGTGAAGAGCCCGAGGAAGAAGAGTCAGGGATCTTCCCGTTCTGTCCATCCTTGGGCATGCAGTCAAGCAACGGTCGTCCTCGTGGAGTCGGGGACGGTCCCGAGAGATCGGCCGGGAACCAGGAAGACGACGGCGCGTCCTCCCGTGACGCGGCGTACGAGGACCCTTGGTACGACACGTCGGCCTCGGGCTGGGGAGAGCTGGACGGTGCGGGCATGCCGGCGCTGGCCGTGCCGCCCGCGCGCGCCGAGTCCGGCGCGGCGGCGGCGCGCGCCCGCGATGTGTACGTCGAGGTGCAGCGGAGCGAGGCGTTCCAGGAGGTGCGCGGAAGGTACCGGCGGTTCGTGGTGCCGGGGGTCATGGCCTTCCTGGTGTGGTACGTGGCCTATGTGGTCGCCGCGACGACCGCGCCGGGACTGATGGCCCGGCCCGTGGTGGGGGCGGTGAACGTGGCGATGCTCGCGGGGCTCGGGCAGTTCCTCACCACGTTCCTGTTCACGTGGGCCTACGCCCGGCACGCGCGGCTGCGTCGGGACCGGGCCGCGCTGGAGCTGCGCTGGGACACCCAGGAGTTGGCCCGCGGAGTGCAGGGAGGGGCCCCGTGACCGGTGATCACCAGACACTGGCGCTGCTGCTGTTCAGCGGGTTCGTGGCGGTCACCCTCGCGATCACGACGTGGGTGAGCCGCAGGCGGCACGGTTCGGCGGAGGAGTTCTACGCGGGCGGGCGGCTGTTCTCCCCGATGGAGAATGGTTTTGCCATCGCGGGCGACTACATGTCGGCGGCCTCCTTCCTGGGGATCAGCGGGCTCATCGCGCTGTACGGGTACGACGGTCTGCTGTACGGGGTGGGATTCCTCGTCGCGTGGCTGGTCGTGCTGTTCCTGGTCGCCGAACTGGTGCGCAACTGCGGGCGGTTCACGCTGGCCGACGTGGTGGCCGCCCGGATGAGCGAGCGGCCGGTGCGGATCGCCGCGGGAGCGTCCTCGGTCACGGTGTCCGTGCTGTACCTGGTGGCGCAGATGGTCGGCGCGGGGAGTCTGGTGGCGTTGCTGCTGGGGCGGACGAGCGGCGCGGCCCAGTCCTGGACGGTCATCGGTGTCGGTGCGCTCATGGTGATCTATGTGTCGTTGGGAGGGATGCGGGCCACCACGTGGATCCAGATCGTGAAGGCGGTCCTGCTGCTGAGCGGGACGGTCGTGCTGACCGTCCTGGTCCTGCTGCGTTTCCACGGCGATGTCGACCGGCTGCTGCTCACGGCGGCGGACCGCAGTGGTCATGGGAGGGCGTTCCTGGCGCCGGGGCTGAAGTACGGCGGGGACTGGAACGCCCGGCTCGACTTCATCAGCCTGGGGCTCGCGCTGGTGCTGGGCACGGCCGGGCTGCCGCACATCCTGTCCCGTTTCTACACCGTGCCGACCGCGCGGGCCGCCCGCCGTTCCGTGGTGTGGTCCATCGGTCTGATCGGCGGCTTCTACCTGATGACGATCGTCCTCGGCTTCGGGGCGGCGGCGGTGGTGGGGCCGCGGGCCGTACGCGGATCCAACGCGGCCGGGAACACGGCGGTTCCCCTCCTCGCCCTCGACCTCGGCGGCGGAGCGGGCTCGACCGGCGGCACCGTGCTGTTCGCGGTGGTCGCCGCCGTGGCCTTCGCCACGATCCTCGCGGTGGTCGCGGGCATCACGCTCGCCTCCTCGGCCTCGGTGGCCCACGACCTGTACGCGTCACTGCGCCGCCGGCGCGGCAAGCCCCGCAGTGAGGTGGCCGTGGCCCGGTGCGCGGCGGTCGGCATCGGTGTCGTGGCGATCGGGCTCGGCCTGCTGGCCCGTGATCTCAATGTGGCCTTCCTCGTCGGTCTCGCCTTCGCGGTGGCCGCCTCGGCGAACCTGCCGGTCCTGCTCTACTCGCTGTTCTGGCGCGGCTTCACCACGCGGGGCGCGGTGTGGGCGGTGTACGGCGGACTGCTCCCGGCGATCGGCCTCGTCCTGCTCTCCCCGGTGGTGTCCGGCAGCCCGGAATCCCTGTTCCCCGGCGTCGACTTCCAGTACTTCCCGCTGGAGAACCCGGGCATCGTCTCCATCCCGCTGGGCTTCCTCGCCGGCTGGCTGGGCACGGTGACCTCGGACGAGGTTCCGGACGAGGCCAAGTACGCCGAGACGGAGGTGCGCTCGCTGACCGGGGCCGGAGCCGTGTAGCCGGGTCGAGGCCCCGCTAGGTTCTGTCGTCAAACTCCCGTCTGCCGCGCGACGCCATGCACGCACTCTCGCCGCACCGGCCCCAGACCCGAGTACGCCCAGTACGAGGGCCTGTGGCCGGCACGGCGAGAGCACGCACCTGACGCCGCACGGCCCGCCCTCCGGGCGGACGACGGGAGTTTGACGACAGGACCTAGGGCGCCACCCAGGCGTACCGGTGTTCCGGGCGGCCGGTGTCGCCGTACTTCAGGGAGAGTCGGAGGCGGCCCGCCTGTTCGAGGTGGCGGAGATAGCGCTGGGCGGTGGAGCGGCTCAGGCCGGTGCGGGCGGCCACTTCGTGGGCCGAGAGCGGATGGTCGGCGCGGTGCAGGACGCCGCAGATGAGGTCGGTCGTGGGCTCGGAGTGACCGGTCGGCAGGCCGGGCGCGGAAGGGGCGGGGGCGGTGCGCAGGGCGCCGAAGATCCGGTCGACCTGTTCCTGTCCCGTCAGGCCCCGGCCGCCCACGCGGTCGACCGTGCGGCGCAGGGCGGCGTAGGAGTCCAGGCGGGTGCGCAGCGCGGCGAAGGTGAACGGCTTGACCAGATAGTGCAGGGCGCCCAGGCGCATCGCCTGCTGGACGGTCGTCACATCGCTGGCCGCAGTGATCATGATGACGTCGGTGCCGTGACCCTGCTCGCGCATGCGGTGCACGAGTTCGAGGCCGGTGTGGTCCGGCAGGTAGTGGTCGAGCAGGACCAGGTCGATGGAGCCGCGTTCCACGGCGGCCAGGGCCTGGGCGGCGCTGTGCGCGCGGGCGGCCACCCGGAAGCCGGGAACCTTTCCCACGTACTTGGCGTTGATCTCAGCGACACGGAAGTCGTCGTCGACCACCAGGACGTCAATCATCAGGCCTCTCCTTACAAGGCCGGCGAGCGTTCAGCCCGTGTTTCGGCTCCGCAGTTGTAGCGCGAGCAAAACGAGCACAACAGGTTCTTGCGAGCAAAAGAACGGCTTGTGCTCACAAGACTCCTGCTGTGGCCGGGGCCACACCTACCGTCCCGGCCCATGAGCGCACACACCAGCCCCGCCATCGAGCTGCGGGGCGCGAGCAAGACCTTCAGAACCCCGTCCGGGGGACTGCACACGGCGGTGCGCGGCCTGGACCTCACCGTGGAGCGCGGCGAGTTCGTGGCCGTCGTAGGACCGACCGGATGCGGCAAGTCCACGACGCTGACCCTGGTCAGCGGCCTGGAGGAGCCCACCGAGGGCGAGGTGCTGGTGGCCGGGGAACCGGTCGACGGGGTCGGCGACAAGGTCGGCTTCGTCTTCCAGCAGGACGCCACCTTCCCCTGGCGGACCGTGCTGTCGAACGTCATGGCGGGTCCGCGTTTCCGGGGCGTGCCCAAGGCGGAGGCCAAGCAGAGGGCCCGCGACTGGCTGGCCCGGGTGGGGCTCGCCGCCTTCGAGGACCGCTATCCGCACCAGCTCTCCGGCGGCCAGCGCAAGCGGGTGGCCCTGGCGGCCACCTTCGTCAACGACCCCGAGATCCTGCTGATGGACGAGCCGTTCTCGGCGCTCGACGTGCAGACCCGCGCGCTGATGTCGGACGAGCTGCTGGAGCTGTGGGAGGGCACCGGCGCCTCCGTCGTCTTCGTGACCCACGACCTGGAGGAGTCCATCGCGCTGGCCGACAAGGTCGTCGTGATGACCGCCGGGCCCGCGACCGTGAAGCAGGTCTTCGACATCGACCTGCCCCGCCCGCGCAAGGTCGAGTCGGTGCGGCTGGAGCCGCGGTTCATCGAGATCTACCGCGAGATCTGGGAGTCCCTCGGCGAAGAGGTCCGCATCACCCGCGAGAGGGGTGCCGCCCATGTCGCCTGACGTCCTCAGCACCCCGGTCGTGGACACCGTCAGGACACCCGATCGCGCGCAGACCCGCGCCCAGGCCGCACGCCGGCGCAAGCTCCTCGTCAACGTCGTGCGCCTGGTGCTCCTGGTGGCCGTCCTCGGGCTGTGGGAAGTTCTGTCCCGCGCCAAGGTCATCGACCCGTTCAACTTCTCGATGCCCTCGAAGATCTGGGACCAGATCTGGACCTGGGTGACCCATGGGACAGCGCTCGGCTCCCTGGGCGAGCAGATCTGGTACACGCTGTACGAGGCGCTGCTCGGCTGGGTCATCGGCGTGGTCGCCGGTGTGCTGCTCGGCATTGCGCTCGGGCGGATCAGATTGCTCGCCGAGGTTCTTGGTCCATACATCAAGGTGCTCAACTCGATTCCCAGGATCGTGCTGGCGCCCATCTTCCTGATCTGGTTCGGTCTCGGACCGTCCTCCAAGGTGGCCTCCGCCGTGGTGCTCGTCTTCTTCCCGGTGTTCTTCAACGCCTTCCAGGGCGCCCGCGAAGTGGACCGCAACCTCGTGGCCAACGCCCGCATCCTGGGCGCGAGCGACCGCAGGGTGACCCTCCAGGTGGTCATCCCGTCGGCCACCTCCTGGATCTTCACCAGCCTCCACGTCAGCTTCGGCTTCGCGCTCATCGGCGCCATCGTCGGCGAGTACATCGGCGCCACCAAGGGCATCGGCCTGCTCGTCTCGCAGTCGCAGAACACCTTCAACGCCGCCGGCGTGTACGCCGCGATGGTCATCCTCGCCGTCGTCGCCCTCGTCGCCGAGGGGCTGCTGACCTTCGCCGAGCGCCGCATCTTCCGCTGGAAGCCCACCGGTTCCGACAGCTGACCGGTCCCCTCGCCACCCCCCGCTCCTTCCCGCACCGCCCTCTCACAAGGACGTGAACCCGCATGCGCAAGACCGCCAGACACGCCTCACTGGCCGCCGCCGGACTGCTCGCCCTCTCCTCGCTCACCGCCTGTGCCAACGACGCGGCGAGCTCCACGGCCGACACCGGCAGCGGTGGGGGCGGCGGAAAGGGGGAGACCGTCAAGATCATGGTGGGCGGCCTGGACAAGGTCATCTACCTGCCCGCGATGCTCACCCAGCGCCTCGGCTACTTCCAGGAGGAGGGGCTGAACGTCGAGCTCCTCAGCGAGCCCGCCGGGGTCCAGGCCGAGACCGCCCTCGTCTCCGGGCAGGTGCAGGGAGCGGTCGGGTTCTACGACCACACCCTGGACCTTCAGGTGAAGGGCAAGTCGGTGGAGTCGGTCGTGCAGTTCTCGCACGCGCCCGGCGAGGTCGAGGTCGTCTCGAACAAGGCCGCCGGCGACCTCACCTCGCCCAAGGACTTCAAGGGCCGCAAGCTGGGCGTGACCGGCCTCGGTTCCTCGACCGACTTCCTCACCAAGTACCTGGCGGTCAAGAACGGGGTGAGGATCAGCGACTTCACGCCGGTCGCGGTGGGGGCCGGACCCACGTTCATCGCGGCGCTCCAGAAGGGCGCGATCGACGGCGGCATGACCACCGACCCGACCGTCGCGACGATCCTGGACAAGAAGGCCGGCAAGATCCTCATCGACATGCGCACCCCCGAGGGCTCGCAGGAGGCGCTGGGCGGGCCGTACCCCTCGTCAAGTCTGTACATGCAGACGGAGTGGGTGAACGGACACAAGGAGACCGTCCAGAAGTTGGTCAACGCATTCGTCAAGACGCTCAAGTGGATGTCCACGCACAGCGCCGACGAGATCGCCGCCAAGATGCCCGCCGACTACTCCCAGGGCGACAAGGCGTTGTACGCGCAGGCCATCAAGAGCACCCTTCCGATGTTCACCGACGACGGCGTGATGCCCCAGGGCGGTCCCGAGACCGTCGAAAAGGTCCTCAAGGCGTTCAACCCCAACATCAAGAACGCGAAGGTCGACCTGAACAAGACGTACACGACGGAGTTCGTCAAGGCGGTCAAGTGACCGCCGACGCGTCCATGTGAATCGCGCTCAGGCGCGGGTCGCCCACACGTAACGGTGTTCCGGGCGGCCCGCGTCGCCGTACTTCAGGGTCAACCGGGCCCGGCCCGTGCGCTCCAGGAGCTTCAGATACCGCTGGGCGGTCTGCCGGCTCACCCCCGTCCGCTCCGCGATCTCCTGGGCGGACAAGGGGCCTTCGGCGTTCAGCAGCGCCTGGCGCACCAGTTCGGCCGTCGTGGGGGAGTGCCCCTTGGGCAGCCCGGGCTCCGAGGGAGCGGACAGGGCGCCGAAGATGCGGTCCACCTCCGCCTGCTCGGCCTCCCCGCCGCCGTCCAAGGTGCGCCGCAGCTCGGCGTACGCCTCCAGCTTCGCCCGCAGACCGGCGAAGGCGAACGGCTTCACCAGGTACTGCAACGCGCCCTGCCGCATGGCCGCCTGCACGGTCGACACGTCCCGCGCGGCCGTCACCATGATGACGTCGGTCTGGTGGCCGCGCCGGCGCATCTCCTGGACCACCGCGAGACCCGTGTCGTCGGGCAGGTAGTGGTCCATCAGAACGAGATCCAGCCGGGGCAGCACCTCGACCTGGCGCAGCGCCTCGGCCGCGTTGTGCGCCTCGCCGGCGACATGGAAGCCGGGCACCTTCTCCACGTAGGCGGCGTTGACCCGGGCGACGCGGGTGTCGTCGTCCACCACCAGAACCTCGATCATCGCGCTTCCTCCTCGGCGACGGCAGCGGTCTCGACAGATCCCCCGGGCACCGCCGGTTCCAGTTCCGGCTCGGTCAGCGCCTCGGGCAGGACCACGGTGAACTCCGCGCCGCCGCCGGCCGCCGCGCCCACGGCCGCGCTCCCGCCCTGCCGTTCGGCCAGCCGGCGCACCAGGGAGAGCCCGATGCCCCGCTTGCCGTGCGCGGGCGGCTTCTTGGTGGACCATCCGTCCGTGAAGATCAGCTCCCGCTGGTCCTCGGGGATCCCGGGGCCCGTGTCACGTACCCGCAGCACGACCGTACGGCCCTCCGCGCGCAACTCGACCTCCACGCGCGCGTGCGGTGTGCCCGCGACCGCGTCGAGGGCGTTGTCCACGAGGTTGCCCACGACCGTGACCAGCCCCCGGGGATCGATCAGCCGGTCCGGGAGCCGGGTGCGCTCCGACACCCACAGGGCGACCCCGCGCTCGGCCGCCACGGTCGCCTTGCCCACCAGGAGCGCGGCCAGCAGCGGGTCCTGGATCTTCTCCGTGACCTGCTCGGCGGTGGCCCGGTGGTCCCCGACCACCTCGCCGACGAACTCCACGGCGTCGTCGTACATCTCCAGCTCCAGCAGCCCCAGCAGGGTGTGCATGCGGTTGGCGTGTTCGTGGTCCTGGGCGCGCAGGGCGTCGATCAGCCCGCGCGTGGAGTCGAGTTCGCGTCCCAGCTGCTCCAGCTCGGTGCGGTCGCGCAGGGTCGCCACCGCGCCGCCGTCGCCGGTGGGCATGCGGTTGGCGACCAGGACGCGATGGCCGCGCACGGTGAGCAGATCGGTGCCGGTCACCCGGCCGGCCAGCACGTCCGTCGTACGGCCCGCGCCGAGCGCCTCGTCCGGGGTCCGCCCGACCGCCTCGTCGCCGATGCCCAGCAGTCGCCGTGCCTCGTCGTTGAGCAGGCGGATACGGCCGCCCCGGTCGAGGGCGACCACACCCTCCCGGATGCCGTGCAGCATCGCCTCGCGCTCCGCCAGCAGCGCCGAGATGTCGGAGAAGGCCAGGTCCCGGGTCTGCCGCTGGACACGGCGCGAGATCAGCCAGGCGGCCAGCGCGCCCACAGCGAGCGCACCACCGGCGTACGCGAACAGGCCCGGGATCGCGCTGATCAGACGCGCCCGCACGCTGTCGTAGGCGATGCCGACGGAGACCGCGCCGACGATGCGGTGATCGGCGTCGTACAGCGGCACCTTGCCGCGCGCGGAGCGGCCCAGGGTGCCCCTGTCGATCTCCATGACCTCCTGACCGGCCAGGGCGTCGGTGGGGTCGGTGGAGACGCGCCGGCCGATCTCCGAGGCCGTGGGGTGCGACCAGCGCACCCAGTTCCGGTCCAGCACCACGATGTACTCGGCGTGCGTGGCCCGCCGGATCCGCTCGGCCTCTTTCTGTACCGGGCCGTTCCTGGTCGGCGGGGTGGTCAGGACGCCCTCGGCGATCTGTGGGTCCTGGGCCGTGGTCTCGGCGATGGCCAGCGCGCGGCGCATCGCCTCCTGGTCCAGCTGCTTGCTCAGCGGGGCGAGGAAGAGCCCGGTCGCGAGCACCGCGACCCCCGCGGCGATCGCCACCTGCATCAGCAGCACCTGGGAGAACATCCGCCGCGGCAGACCGAGGCGCAGCCGGCGGGCGGGGGGAGTGGGGCTCATACCCATGACGGTACGTGGGGCGGCCGGACGCACCCCAGCGGGTGTGGTGTGGATCTCTTGATCAATGCGTTGATCAAGGGTTGACGGCACCCCGGCCCCGGGGCAGCACCCGCCCTCAGGGCGGCTCCCGTGCTCAACACCCACCCCGGTGACGGCACTGCCGGCTAGCTCGCCAGCGCCGTCGGTCTCAGCTCGCGCACTTCGACCACGTCCATCCGCGCGGGCGTGCCGAGCACCGCCGCGCCGCAGCTCTCGGGGCGGGGCGGCAGTGACGTGCCCCGCGCCACGGTGACCCGCCACCGGCGGCCGTCGGCGTGCCGGACGGTGACCTCCCAGCCCGGGGCGGTGGCGTCGGTCCGTACGACGCTGAGCACACCCGCCCGGTACTCGCCCGCGGCCGACCGGACGGCCAGCTCGGCCGCCTGGCCGGGTCGTTCCCACGCGGAGCACCCCCGGCATCCCTCTACGACCACACGGCCCTCCTGGACGCCGTGCAGGGCCTCCTTGACGGTGTGCGTCTCGGCGCGGCCGTAGGCGTAGCCGTACGGCAGGACCAGCACCGTGGGCGCGAACCGATGTCCACCCAGATGGGTGACCTCCCAGACGCCGCGCACCCCCGAGGCGACCAGCTCCGTGGCGAGCGGGCGGCCCAGGAGGGCACAGCAGCGGTCGCGCTTGCCGTTCGTGCACACGAGCGCCAGCGGATCACCCTGGTGCGGCCGGCCACCGAGCACCGCTCCGAAGGAACGGTCGTCGCCCGCTCCGAGGCCGGCGAAGTCGAGGTCGAGCAGCCTCCGCGGATCGCGCGTGGTGGCGCCGTGCAGCCACACGCGTCCGGGCACGGTGTGCGCGGCGTACACCTGCCGGACCGGGGGCGTACCGGGGTCGGCGTGGCGCCCGGGACGCCGGATGAGGGCGATCCGCACGCCGGTTCCGTCGGCGGCGGCCTCCAGCGCCCGCCCCAGCGCCGGGTCCAGGTGACTGGACGTGAGCGCCTTGGCGCCCCAGGGGCCGGGCTGTTCCAGCAGCAGCCACGTCGTCGCCGTCGCCGCCGTACCGGACACCGGCTCGTCGAGGCTCCGGGAGACGGTCGCACACCTACTCACAGAGGTGAGCCTAACCTGACTCTCCCCGGGGCGACTTCCGGCCCGCCCCGTGTCCTACTCCGGGAGGGGCCGCGGCGGGCGCGGACCGACGTAGTGACCGCTGGGGCGCATGCGCAGCGGGCGCTCGCCGTACTCCTCCAGGGCGTGGGCGATCCAGCCCGCGGTACGCGCGACGGCGAAGATCGTCTCACCGGCCGTGGCCGGCATGCCGCTGGACGCGGTGAACACCGCCAGGGCCAGGTCGACATTGGCGTGCAGCGAGGTGTGCCGGGCGGTCGTCGCGACGATGTCACGGGCCGCGAGCAGCGCGGACTCCGCGCGCGGGACCTGCTCCAGGAGGCCGAACAGCACCCTCGCGCGGGGGTCCTCGCCGGCGTACAGCCGGTGGCCGAGACCGGGGACGCGGCGGCCGGCGCGCAGCTCGTCGGCGATCACCGGGACCGCCGTGCCCTGGTCGAGCACGTCCAGGAGCATCCGGTGGGCCAGGCCGCTGGCGGCGCCGTGCAGCGGGCCCTCCAGCACGCCGAGCCCGGCCGAGACGGCCGCGTACGCGTGCGCCCGGGCCGAGGCGGCGACCCGGACCGCGAGCGTGGACGCGGCCAGGTCGTGGTCGGCGAGCAGGGCGAGCGCGGTGTCCAGGACGCGCAGGGAGGCCTCGTCGGCCGGGTGACCGGTCAGCCGTCCCCACAGCCGCTGCGCCAGCGGCCCGCCGTCCTTGTGGTCGGCACGGACGGGAGGGAGCGCGGTGACGAGGGTCGGGATGAGGACGCGCGCCGTGTTCAGCACGGCGTCCTCGGACAGGTCGAAGCGCAGCGGGTCCTCGGCAGCCGCGGCGATCGCGGCGACCCGCAGCCGGTCGACCGGGGAGGCGTGTTCGGACAGGGCGTCCACCGCGCGGCGGGCGACAGCGACGGTGGGCCCGGGCGCGGAGAACGTCACCCCGGGGGTCAGCCGGCCGGTCCACAGCCACTCCGCGACCTCCTCGTAGGACTGGCGGGTGGCCAGGTCGACGGCGTCCACGCCCCGGTAGAAGTACCGGTCCTCTTCGATGAGCGTGATCCGGGTGCGGACGGACAGGTCCCCGCCGGAGCCCGGAGTCCCGGCCGCCTCGCGCCGGTTGCGGCGGGCGAGGGCCTCGACCTCCTTCGCCTCGAAGGTGCTGGACCGGCCGCCGGGTTCGCGTCTGCTGCTGAGCAGGCCGCGGCTCACGTACGCGTAGACCGTCTCGGGCTTCACGCCGAGCAGTTCGGCGGTCTCCTTGGTGCTCAGCCGGCGCCCGGGACGGTGGGGAGCGGTGTCGTGATCGCGCATGGGGGTCACGGTAGCCGCCTCTGCACATGTTGATGAGTTCATATTGATTGAATCAACATTGACAAAAGATCAGTCAAGCATGGACAGTCAGATCAAGTTCCGGGTGGAAACCAAGGAGGAGATCCATGGCCGTCAACACGCCCGCCACCCCGCTCATCGACGCCCCGCGCGGTCTCGCCGGCGTCGTGGTCGCCGAGACCGAGATCGGTGACGTCCGGGGCCGGGAGGGCTTCTACCACTACCGGCAGTACTCGGCCGTCGACCTCGCGCGCACCCGGAGCTTCGAGGACGTCTGGCACCTCCTGGTCCACGGCACCCTGCCGGACACCCGGCGCGGTGCCGCCTTCGCCGCCGAGACGGCCGCGCTGCGCAGCCTGCCCGAGGACGTCCGCGCGGCCCTGCCCGCCATCGCCGCGGCCGGGCGGCGCTCCGGACCGCTGGCCGGACTGCGCACGGCACTGTCCCTGCTCGGCGCGGCCCAAGGCTTCCGGCCGGTGTACGACACCGACGCCGACCAGCGCCGCGCCGACACCCTGGCCGCCTGCGCGGCCGTACCCACCCTGCTCACCGCGCTGTACCGGCTGGGCATAGGTCTCGACCCGGTTGAGCCGAGCGAGGACCTCTCGTACGCGGCCAACTACCTGTACATGTTGACGGGTTCGGAACCGGACCCACGCCGGGCGCGTGCGATCGAGCAATACCTGATCTCAGCCATTGATCATGGATTCAATGCGTCAACCTTCACCGCACGCGTCATCGCCTCCACGGGCGCCGACGTGGCGGCCTGCCTGACCGGTGCCGTCGGTGCCCTGTCCGGGCCGCTGCACGGAGGCGCGCCGAGCCGGGCCCTGGACACCCTGGACGCGATCGGCACGCCCGACCGGATCGACGCCTGGATCCGCGAGCGGGTGCTCGCCGGTGACCGGATCATGGGCTTCGGGCACGCCGTCTACCGCACGGAGGACCCGCGGTCCAGGATGCTGCGCGAGATCGCCCTCGGCTTCGGCGGCCCGCGGGCGCACTTCGCCGTCGAGGTCGAGCGCCGTGTGGAGGAGATCCTCGCCGAGCTGAAGCCCGGCCGCGAACTCCACACGAACGTGGAGTTCTACGCCGGGGTGGTCATGGAACTGTGCGGCCTGCCCCGGGAGATGTTCACCCCCACCTTCGCGGCGGGACGGGTCGTGGGCTGGAGCGCCAACATCCTGGAGCAGGCCGCCGACTCGAAGATCATCCGCCCGGTGGCGCGGTACGTCGGCCCGGAGCCGAAGGCCGCGGTGCCCACCGCCGAGTGAGCGCGATGGGCCCACGTCCCCTGCCGCCTGCTGCGGCGCCGTGCCCCCCGGCCCCCGCCGTGTCCTGCGCCGCCCACTGTGTCTCTGCGCCGCCCGCCGTGCCCCGTTGCCGACCTCTGTAGCGCCATGCCGCCCACCGTGTCCGCAAACCTCGCCGCCGCCGTGTCCGCAAGCAGACCTCCGTGGCGTCATGCCGCCCGCCACCCCGGCGTCCCCGTCCCGCTCGTATCCTTGACGCGCAGTCCATGCCCGTCCGCGCATCGCGACGCGAACCGGTGCGCCCTGGTACGTCAGAGAGGTCGCCCGTTGGGGAACAGCCTGGCACGCGGCGGCGGTCCGCAGCAGATCCCGGTCGTCGTGCTCGCCGGGTTCCTGGGCTCCGGGAAGACCACGCTCCTCAATCACCTGCTGCACCGCAGCGGAGGCAGCCGGATCGGGGCCATCGTCAACGACTTCGGGGCCATCGAGATCGACGCGATGGCCGTCGCCGGTGCCCTGGGCGACTCGACCGTGTCGCTCGGCAACGGCTGCCTGTGCTGTGCCGTCGACGCGAGCGAACTCGACCTCTACCTGGACCGGCTCGCCGCGCCCGGCGCCGGGATCGACGTGATCGTCATCGAGGCCAGCGGGCTGGCCGAGCCCCGGGAACTCGTGCGCATGGTGCTCGCCAGCGAGCACCCGGGCATCGTCTACGGCGGCCTGGTGGAGGTCGTCGACGCCGCCGAGTTCGACGACACGCGGGCGAGGCACCCCGAGATCGACCGGCACCTGGCGCTCGCCGATCTGGTCGTCGTCAACAAGCTCGACCGCACGGACGACGCCGAGCGGATGATGGGGGTCGTCCGTGCGCTCACCGACCGGGCCGCCGTCGTCCCCGCCACCTACGGCCGGATCGATCCCGAGTTCCTCTTCGACTGCCGGCCGAGCGAGGAGCGCCTCGGGCAGCTCTCCTTCGACGACCTGGACGACCACGACGCAGACGACCACGCCGCCGATGACCACGAGGCCGACGCCCCCCGCGCCGACGACCACGCCGGACATCTGCACACCGGCTACGACAGCCTGTCCTTCACCTCCGACGTGCCCCTGGAGCCCCGTCGGCTCATGCGGTTCCTGGACAGCCGGCCCGAGGGGCTGTACCGGATCAAGGGGTACGTCGACTTCGGGCCGTACGACCCGCTCAACCGCTACGCCGTGCACGCCGTCGGCCGGTTCCTGCGCTTCTACCCGGAGCCCTGGCCGTCCGGCGAGGACCGCCTCACCCAGCTCGTGCTGATCGGTGCCGGCATCGACGCGGACACCCTCGGCAAGGAGCTGGAGGCGTGCAGGGACGACGCCCCCCACGCCGACGAACACGGCATGTGGGGCGTCCTGCGCTACGTACAGGGCCCGGACAAGGCGGACGCCGACGTGGAGGATCCGCCCGCCTAGAGCCACCGGGCGGGCCTCAGGGGGCCCGCCCCAAGCCCGTCTACAGCACCGGCCCCGCCACGACAGCCACCGTCTTCGCCAGCGACGTGCCCGAGCCGTCCCGGCGCGGGTCCGGCTCCGGCAGGTCCGCCGGGGTGCCGTTCTTCTGCGCCGCGAGCGCGGGCGTCGGGCCCGCCCAGGCCAGCGACAGGCAGTCCTCGCCCTTCAGGAACCGCTGGCAGCGCACGCCGCCCGTCGCCCTGCCCTTGCGCGGGTACTGGTCGAACGGGGTGAGCTTGGCCGTCGTCTGCACCGAGTCGTCCAGCGTGCCGCGCGAGCCCGCGACCGTGAACACCACCGCGTCGACGGCCGGGTCGACCGCCGTGAAGGAGATCACCTTCGCGCCCTCGGTCAGCTTGATGCCCGCCATGCCGCCCGCCGGGCGGCCCTGCGGACGCACGATGGAGGCCTGGAAGCGCAGCAGCTGCGCGTCGTCCGTGATGAACACCAGGTCCTCCTCGCCGGTGCGCAGCTCCACCGCGCCGACGATCCGGTCGCCCTCCTTGAGGGTGATGACCTCCAACTCCTCCTTGTTGGACGGGTAGTCGGGCACCACGCGCTTGACGACGCCCTGCTCGGTGCCGAGCGCGAGACCGGGGGAGGACTCGTCCAGCGTGGTCAGGCAGACCACCGTCTCGTCGTCCTCCAGGGAGACGAACTCCGCCAGCGGGGCCCCTCCGGAGAGGTTCGGCGCGGTCGCCGACTCGGGCAGCTGCGGCAGGTCGACCACGTTGATCCGCAGCAGCCGGCCCGCCGAGGTCACCGCGCCGATCACCCCGCGCGCGGTCGCCGGCACCGCCGAGACGATCACGTCGTGCTTGACGCGCTTGGCGCCCGCCGCCTCCGGGAACGGCTCGGCGGTCGCCGTACGGGCCAGCAGCCCCGTCGAGGACAGCAGCACCCGGCACGGGTCGTCGGCCACCTGGAGCGGGACGGCGGCCACCGGGGCGCCCGCGGACTCCAGCAGGACCGTGCGCCGGTCGGTGCCGAACTTCTTCGCCACGGCTGCCAGTTCGGCCGAGACCAGCTTGCGCAGCTCCGCGTCCGACTCCAGGATCCGGGTCAGCTCCTCGATCTCCGCGGTGAGCTTGTCCTTCTCCGCCTCCAGCTCGATCCGGTCGTACTTGGTGAGCCGGCGCAGCGGCGTGTCGAGGATGTACTGCGTCTGCACCTCGCTCAGCGAGAAGCGCTCGATCAGGCGCTCCTTGGCCTGCGCGGAGTTCTCGCTGGACCGGATGATCCGGATGACCTCGTCGATGTCGACCAGCGCGGTCAGCAGGCCCTCGACCAGGTGCAACCGGTCGCGCCTCTTGCCGCGGCGGAACTCGCTGCGGCGCCGGACCACGTCGAAGCGGTGGTCCAGATAGACCTCCAGCAGCTCCTTCAGGCCCAGGGTGAGCGGCTGGCCGTCGACCAGGGCGACGTTGTTGATGCCGAAGGACTCCTCCATCGGGGTCAGCTTGTACAGCTGCTCCAGGATCGCCTCCGGCACGAAGCCGTTCTTGATCTCGATGACCAGGCGCAGGCCGTGCTCGCGGTCGGTGAGGTCCTTGACGTCGGCGATGCCCTGGACCTTCTTCGCGTTGACCAGGTCCTTGATCTTCGCGATGACCTTCTCGGGGCCGACCGTGAACGGCAGCTCGGTGACCACGAGGCCCTTGCGGCGGGCGGTGACCGTCTCGACCGAGACCGTCGCGCGCATCTTGAAGGTGCCGCGGCCGGTCGCGTACGCGTCCCGGATGCCGTCCAGGCCGACGATCCGGCCGCCGGTGGGCAGGTCCGGGCCCGGGACGTGCTTCATCAGCGCGTCCAGGTCCGCGTTCGGGTTCCGGATCAGGTGGCGGGCGGCGGCGATGACCTCGCGCAGGTTGTGCGGCGGCATGTTCGTCGCCATACCGACCGCGATGCCCGAGGAGCCGTTGACCAGCAGGTTCGGGAAGGCGGCGGGCAGCGCCACCGGTTCCTGCTCCTGGCCGTCGTAGTTCGGCGCGAAGTCGACCGTGTCCTCGTCGATCGACTCGGTCATCAGGCTCGTGGCCTCGGCCATCCGGCACTCGGTGTACCGCATGGCGGCCGGCGGGTCGTCGTTGCCCAGCGAGCCGAAGTTGCCGTGGCCGTCGACCAGCGGCACGCGCATGGAGAAGGGCTGCGCCATGCGCACCAGGGCGTCGTAGATCGACGCGTCGCCGTGCGGGTGCAGCTTGCCCATGACCTCGCCGACGACGCGGGCGCACTTCACGTAGCCGCGTTCGGGGCGCAGGCCCATCTCGTTCATCTGGTACACGATCCGGCGGTGGACCGGCTTCAGGCCGTCACGGGCGTCCGGCAGGGCGCGCGAGTAGATGACCGAGTACGCGTACTCCAGGTAGGAGCCACGCATCTCGTCCACGACGTCGATGTCGAGGATCCTCTCCTCGAACGAATCGTCGGGCGGCGGGGTCTTCGTGCTGCGGCGGGCCATCGCTGCCGGCTCCTTGCTGAAAGGATGGACGGAACTGACGCGGACCATTGTGGACCGACGCACTGACAACCTGTGCCGCGACCCGGTTCCACAGGACCTGCCGGGGCCGGGGGCCGGGCCCCGGCAGGGTGGCGATATCCGCTCTGGGCGTACGTGCCGCGGGAACTTCGCCGGGGCCCCGCACGCTTTGCATACAGTGGCAGGAACGGCAGGAAAACCGCGGTTTCCATCAACCGCCTCCGCTCGCGAAGGGACGTACATGCCCATGGGTCACACGACCACAGCCGAGGCAGGCTCCGGGGGCCTGACAGCGACCGAGCACCGCCTGGCCAACGGTCTGCGCGTGGTGCTCTCCGAGGACCACCTGACCCCGGTGGCGGCGGTCTGCCTCTGGTACGACGTCGGCTCCCGCCACGAAGTCAAGGGGCGTACCGGCCTGGCTCACCTTTTCGAGCACCTGATGTTCCAGGGCTCCGCGCAGGTCAAGGGCAACGGCCACTTCGAGCTGGTGCAGGGCGCCGGCGGCTCGCTGAACGGCACCACCAGCTTCGAGCGGACCAACTACTTCGAGACCATGCCCGCCCACCAGCTGGAGCTGGCGCTCTGGCTGGAGGCCGACCGCATGGGCTCGCTGCTGGCCGCCCTGGACGACGAGTCCATGGAGAACCAGCGGGACGTCGTCAAGAACGAGCGCCGCCAGCGCTACGACAACGTGCCGTACGGCACCGCCTTCGAGAAGCTGACCGCGCTCTCCTACCCGGAGGGCCACCCGTACCACCACACGCCGATCGGCTCGATGGCGGACCTGGACGCGGCCACCCTGGAGGACGCCCGCCAGTTCTTCCGCACCTACTACGCACCGAACAACGCGGTGCTCTCCGTGGTCGGTGACATCGACCCCCAGCAGACCCTCGCCTGGATCGAGAAGTACTTCGGCTCCATCCCGTCCCACGACGGCAAGCCCGCCCCCCGCGACGGCTCCCTGCCGGACGTCATCGGCGAGCAGCTGCGCGAGGTCGTCGTGGAGGAGGTCCCGGCGCGCGCCCTGATGGCCGCCTACCGGCTCCCGCACGACGGCACGCGCGCGTGCGACGCGGCCGACGTCGCCCTGACCATCCTCGGCGGCGGCGAGTCCTCCCGCCTGTACAACCGGCTGGTGCGCCGGGACCGGACGGCCGTCGCGGCCGGCTTCGGCCTGCTGCGCCTGGCCGGCGCGCCGTCCATGGGCTGGCTGGACGTGAAGACCTCCGGTGACGTCGAGGTGCCGGTCATCGAGGCCGCCATCGACGAGGAGCTGGCCCGCTTCGCCGCGGAGGGCCCCACGCCCGAGGAGATGGAGCGCGCCCAGGCCCAGCTGGAGCGCGAGTGGCTGGACCGGCTCGGCACGGTCGCCGGCCGCGCCGACGAACTGTGCCGGTACGCGGTCCTGTTCGGCGACCCGCAGCTCGCCCTGACCGCGGTCAAGCGCGTCCTGGAGGTGACCCCGGAGGAGGTCCAGGAGGTCGCCGAGGCACGCCTGCGCCCCGACAACCGCGCGGTCCTCGTGTACGAGCCGAAGTCCCCGGAGGCCGCCCCGGACGCCGGGGTCCCCGAGGACCCCGAGCACGAAGCGACCGTAGAGGCGGGCCGCGAAGAGACCGAGAACGAGGAGACGGCCAAGTGACCGAGCTCGCCACCATGGACTTCCACCCCCAGCCGCGGCCCGGCGAGGCCAAGCCGTGGGCGTTCCCGGCGCCCGAGCGCGGCACCCTCGACAACGGCCTGACCGTGCTGCGCTGCCACCGTCCGGGCCAGCAGGTCGTCGCCGTCGAGGTGCTGCTGGACGCGCCGCTGGACGCCGAGCCGGCCGGCCTGGACGGCGTCGCCACGATCATGGCGCGGGCCTTCTCCGAGGGCACTGACAAGCACTCCGCCGAGGAGTACGCCGCCGAACTGGAGCGCGCGGGCGCCACCCTCGACGCGCACGCCGATCACCCCGGCGTCCGGCTCAGCCTTGAGGTCCCGGCCTCCCGCCTGGCCAAGGGCCTCGGTCTGCTCGCCGACGCCCTGCGCGCGCCCGCCTTCGCCGCGAGCGAGGTCGAGCGGCTGGTCCGCAACCGCCTGGACGAGATCCCGCACGAGCTGGCCAACCCCTCCCGCCGGGCCGCCAAGGAGCTCTCCAAGGAGCTGTTCCCGGCGACCTCGCGCATGTCCCGTCCGCGTCAGGGCACCGAGGAGACGGTCGAGAAGATCGACGAGGCGGCCGTCCGCGCCTTCTACGACCGCCATGTGCGGCCTGCCACGGCCACTGTGGTCGTCGTCGGCGACCTGACCGGTACCGACCTGGACGCGCTGCTGGGCGACACCCTGGGCGCCTGGACGGGCACCCCGGGCGAGCCCCGTCCGGTGCCGCCGGTGACCGCCGACGACACCGGGCGTGTGGTGATCGTGGACCGGCCCGGCGCGGTCCAGACGCAGTTGCTGATCGGCCGGATCGGTCCCGACCGGCACGACCGGGTGTGGCCCGCCCAGGTGCTCGGCACGTACTGCCTCGGCGGCACCCTCACCTCCCGCCTTGACCGCGTGCTGCGCGAGGAGAAGGGCTACACCTACGGCGTGCGGGCCTTCGGGCAGGTCCTCAGGTCCGCGCCGGACGGCACGGGCGCGGCGATGCTCGCCATCAGCGGCTCCGTGGACACCCCGAACACCGGCCCGGCGCTGGACGACCTGTGGAAGGTGCTGCGCACGGTCGCGGCGGACGGCCTGACCGACGCCGAGCGGGACGTCGCCGTGCAGAACCTGGTCGGTGTGGCGCCGCTGAAGTACGAGACCGCGGCGGCCGTCGCGAGCACGCTGGCGGACCAGGTCGAGCAGCACCTGCCCGACGACTTCCAGGCGACGCTGTACCAGCAGTTGGCGGCCACGGGCACGGTGGAGGCCACCGCGGCCGTCGTGAACGCCTTCCCGGTGGACCGCCTGGTGACCGTCCTCGTCGGTGACGCCTCGCAGATCAAGGCGCCGGTGGAGGCGCTGGGCATCGGTGAAGTGACCGTGGTGGCGGCCGAGTAGACGCGACCGTGGTGGCGGCCGGATGACGGCACGCGCGCGTGGGGCCCCGGCGACCTACGGGTCGTCAGGGCCCCTCGTTGTTCCACTCGTCCCTCAGATGCCCGTTTTGGGGCGGAGGTTGCCTGTCTGCCCTGTGGGATGCGCTACAAAATCCGGGATGCGTTTGAGGATTGACAGCGCGCTTGCGTAGCTTCGTCCGGGCTGTTCGTCAGGCAGTGCGCCGCACCCGCGGCACCGGACAGTCATCGCCGAGTCCCCGTACGGCGCGAGCCAGGGGAGCCGGGGACCCACCGTCCCTGGGGTGAATCGGGCGCCCGCGCGATGCGCGAGGGGGCCCGTAGGAGACCTTCCTGCTCCGAACCCGTCAGCTAACCCGGTAGGCGAGAGGGAAGGAAAGGACCAGCCACTTCATGGCGTTCATGTGCGCCACCGGGAAGCACCGCAAGCCCGGCCGGGTCAAGCGGACCACCGTTCAGGCGGCCGGCGTCGCGGCCCTCACCACCACCGGTGTGATCGGCACCCTCGCCGCCTCCCCGGCGCTCGCCGCCGAGAACTCCACGGAGCAGACCGGCCTCACCCCGGTCGTCGCCGTGTCCGAGGACGTCGCCGACGAGATCGGCGCGCAGGCCGCCGCGCAGCAGGAGGCCGCCGAGCAGAAGGCGGCCGAGGAGGCCGCGGTGAAGGCGGCGGCCGAGCGGGCCCAGGAGATCCGCGCCGCCGAGGCCCGGGCCGCCCGCGAGGCCGAGCGCAAGCGGCTGAACATGTTCGTCGCCCCGATCGCGCACTCCTACGTCTCCACCGCCTACCAGGCCAGCAGCTCCCTGTGGTCCTCCGGTTCGCACACCGGCATCGACTTCCACGCGGCCAGCGGCACGGCCGTCCACGCGGTGGGTTCCGGCACGGTCGTCTCGGCGGGCTGGGGCGGCGCGTACGGCAACCAGGTCGTGATCCGCATGGCCGACGGCATGTACACCCAGTACGGGCACCTGTCGTCCATCGGGGTCACGGTGGGGCAGAAGGTCGTCGCGGGCCAGCAGATCGGCCTGTCCGGTGCCACCGGCAACGTCACCGGCGCGCACCTCCACTTCGAGGCGCGCACGACCCCCGAGTACGGCTCGGACGTCGACCCCGTCGCCTACCTCCGCAAGCACGGCGTGCGCGTCTGACACCGACCGCACGTCTGTCCGAGGCCCCGGCTCACCGAGCCGGGGCTTTCGCCGTTTTCCGCGGTGTCCGCCGGATCCGCTGTCCAAAAAATAGCCATGGATTAGGGCCCGGCGTCGGAAATTCCGGTTCGTTGGAATAGAGTCACGGAACACACGTCCATCGTCGACGTTTCACGGGGATTAAGACGGAGGTCGGTCATGCGTATTCCGGCGCACTCGGTGTGCACGGCCATCCGGGACGACATCGTCGCGGGTGTCCACGAGCGCGGCAGCCGCCTCACCGAGGAGGTCCTGGCCCGCCGCTACGGCGTCTCGCGCGTCCCCGTGCGCGAGGCCCTGCGCACCCTGGAGGCCGAGGGCTTCGTGGTGACGCGCCGGCACGCGGGCGCGTGCGTGGCCGAGCCGACCGAGCAGGAGGCCGCCGACCTGCTGGAGATGCGGACGCTGCTGGAGCCGCTGGGCGCCGCCAGGGCCGCCCAGCGGCGCACCGAGGCGCATCTGAAGGTGCTGCGCGGTCTGGTCCGGCTGGGCCAGGAGCGGGCCCGCAGGGGCAGCAACGAGGACCTGCGTTCGTTGGGCGGCTGGTTCCACGAGACGCTCGCCCAGGCCTCCGGCAGCACCTCGCTGACCTCGATGCTCACCCAGTTGCGGCACAAGATCGCCTGGATGTACACGGTGGAGGCACCGACCGGCCCGGTGGAGTCCTGGGCGGAGCACGGTGCCATCGTGGACGCGGTGGCGCGCGGCGACGCGGAGCGCGCGCGGGCGCTCACGGCCCTGCACGCCGAGCGTGGGACGGGCGCGCACCGGTTGCGGTTTTCTCCCGCCGCGGAGCGGGTGAGGACTTCGCAACATGCCGTAAACATGTCGGGCCCGCGGCATTAACAAGCGCACCGTATACAAAGAAGAGGTATTTCCGGGCGGCGTATTTCCTGCTGCCCGAATTCACTCGTGCCGAAATTCCCCGGAGTTCGCCGGGCGCCGGCGGGCGGTAAATCCACGGCACGCCGGGCCGCGTGCGTCCGGATACGGCGAAGCCGCGCCGCCCCGAAAGGCGAACGCGGCTCCGGCGCTCTGTGCGGTGGTCGCTCAGACGGTCTCGGGCAGCTCTTCCAGGCCCTCGGAGACCAGCTTGGCCAGACGGTCCAGGGCGGCGTCGGCGCCCTCGGCGTCGGAGGCGAGGACGATCTCCTCGCCACCCTGGGCACCCAGGCCCAGGACGGCCAGCATGGAGGCCGCGTTGACGGGGTTGCCCCCGGCCTTGGCGATCGTCACCGGGACGCCTGCGGCCGTGGCGGCTCGGACGAAGATGGAGGCGGGGCGGGCGTGGAGGCCCTCGGCCCAGCCGACGTTGACGCGGCGCTCAGCCATGTGTTGCTGCCCTTCGGTGTTCAGGTTGTCTAGACCAGTTTCCCATATCGTGAAGCGTGTCCGGAGCGGACGTCCGTCCCCTCCGGTGTGGCACCGGACCGCGGCCTCGGTCCGGCTTCCCGTCCTCCACAGACTGCCTCGCGACGTTGTCCGACGCGAGCCGTACTCTGGGGCCCATGCAGACCTCGGCGGACCGGCAGGACCGGCACCAGTACCCCGCCCACTGGGAGGCGGACGTGGTGCTGCGCGACGGTGGCACCGCGCGCATCAGGCCCATCACCGTTGATGACGCCGACCGCCTGGTCAGTTTCTACGAGCAGGTCTCGGACGAGTCGAAGTACTACCGCTTCTTCGCGCCGTACCCACGGCTCTCCGCCAAGGACGTCCACCGCTTCACGCACCACGACTTTGTGGACCGGGTGGGACTCGCGGCCACCATCGGCGGCGAGTTCATCGCCACCGTACGCTATGACCGCATCGGCACCGACGGCATGCCCGCGACCGCGCCCGCGGACGAGGCAGAGGTCGCCTTCCTGGTGCAGGACGCCCACCAGGGCCGCGGGGTCGCCTCCGCCCTGCTGGAGCACATCGCGGCCGTCGCGCGCGAGCGGGGCATCCGCCGCTTCGCCGCCGAGGTGCTGCCCGCCAACACCAAGATGATCAAGGTGTTCACGGACGCGGGCTACACCCAGAAACGCAGCTTCGAGGACGGCGTCGTCCGCCTGGAGTTCGACCTCGAACCCACCGACCGCTCCCTCGCCGTGCAGCGCGCGCGGGAGCAGCGCGCCGAGGCCCGTTCCGTACGGAGGCTCCTCGCGCCCGGCTCCGTCGCGGTCGTCGGTGTCGGCCGTGCCCCCGGCGGGGTGGGCCGCGGCGTCCTCGGCAACCTCCGCGACGCCGGCTACCCCGGCCGCCTGTACGCCGTGAACAAGGCCTTCCCGGAAGACCTCAAGGAGGTCGACGGGGTGCCCGCGCACCGCTCGGTGCGGGACATCGACGGGCATGTCGACCTGGCCGTCGTCGCCGTACCGGCCGCGCACGTGCCCGCCGTGGTCGCCGAGTGCGGGGAACACGGCGTCCAGGGGCTGGTCGTGCTCTCCGCCGGCTACGCCGAGAGCGGGCCCGAGGGACGCGAACGGCAGCGGGCCCTCGTCCGGGCCGCGCGCGCGTACGGCATGCGGATCATCGGCCCGAACGCCTTCGGGATCATCAACACCGCCCCGGACGTCCGGCTGAACGCCTCCCTCGCCCCGGAGATGCCCCGGCCGGGCCGCATCGGGATGTTCGCCCAGTCCGGCGCCATCGGCATCGCCCTGCTCTCCCGGCTGCACCGGCGCGGCGGAGGCGTCACCGGCGTCACCGGCGTCTCCACCTTCGTGTCCGCCGGCAACCGCGCCGACGTCTCCGGCAACGACGTCCTCCAGTACTGGTACGACGACCCCGAGACCGACGTCGTCCTCATGTACCTGGAGTCCATCGGCAACCCCCGCAAGTTCAACCGCCTGGCCCGGCGGACAGCGGCGGCGAAGCCGCTCGTGGTGGTGCAGGGGACCGGCACGGCACCGCAGGGCCACGCGGTACGGGCCACCCGGCTGCCGTACGAGACCGTCTCCGCGCTCCTCCGGCAGGCCGGTGTGATCCGGGTCGACACGATCACCGAGCTGGTCGACGCGGGCCTGCTGCTCGCGCGGCAGCCGCTGCCCGCCGGACCGCGCGTGGCCATCCTCGGCAACTCCGAGTCGCTGGGCGTGCTGACGTACGACCGGTGTCTCGCCGAGGGACTGCGGCCCGCGCGGCCGGTCGACCTGACGACCGGGGCGACGGCCGAGGACTTCCACCGGGCGCTCGCCGCCGCGCTGGCCGACGGCACGAACGACGCCGTCGTCGTCACGGCGATCCCCGCGATCGGGGAGAGCTCGCCGGGGGACGCCGAGCTGGCGGAGGCGCTGCGGTCGGCCGCGGCGGCGGTGCCGGGCAAGCCGGTGCTCGTGGTGCACGTGGAGCTGGGGGGACTGGCGGAAGCGTTGTCGGCGGCGGCGAGCACCGCACCGGGAGCCGTCGACAGGGCGCCCGGCACCGAGGGAGCCGTGGCCCCCGCCCCGCTGACCACCCCGCCGGAAGGCACCCACCTCATCCCCGCCTACCCCGCCGCCGAACGTGCCGTCCGCGCCCTCGCCGAAGCCGTGAAGTACGGGCAGTGGCGGCGGGACGCGGCCGATCCCGGGAAGGTGCCGGAGTACGACGACATCGACGAGAAGGGGGCCGCCCGGCTCATCGGCGAGCTGCTCGCGCGCGGGCAGGGGCTCACCATCTCCGACGCGCAGACCTGCGAACTGCTCGCCAAGTACGGCATATCCGTGCGCCGCGCCCTGCCCGCCCTCACCCCGGACGCCGCCGTCGAGGCCGCCCGCGCGCTCGGTTACCCGGTCGCCCTCAAGGCCACGGCCCCGCACCTCAGGCACCGCGCCGACCTGGGCGGCGTCCGCCTCGACCTCGCGGACGAGGAGCAACTGCTGAGGGCGTACGCCGAACTGACCGAGCTGTTCGGACAGCCGGAGGAGCTGCGGCCGGTGGTGCAGGGCATGGCGCCGCGCGGGGTCGACACGGTCGTACGCGCGGTGATCGACCCGGCGGCCGGGGCCGTGCTGTCCTTCGGCCTGGCCGGAGCCGCCTCGCAGCTGCTCGGGGACATGGCCCACCGGCTGGTCCCCGTCACCGACCGGGAGGCGACCTCGCTGGTGCGGTCGATCCGGACGGCACCGCTGCTGTTCGGCTGGCGCGGCTCCACCCCGGTGGACACCCCGGCCCTGGAGGAGCTGCTGCTGCGGGTGTCGCGGCTGGTCGACGACCACCCGGAGGTGGTCGCGGTCACGCTGGAACCGGTCGTCGTCGCCCCGCACGGAGCCGGCGTGCTCGGCGCCACCGTACGGCTCGCGCCGCCGCCCGCCCGTGACGACCTCGGCCCGCGCACCCTGCCGGCCTACTGAGCGGGACGGGGGGCGCATGGAGATCGCCGGACGGAAGCTGCCCGGGGGCAGCCGGTGGCACCGGGAGACCACCGCGGGGCAGCCGCGCCTGGCCGCCGGGTACGGCCTCACCCGTCACGAGGGCGGCCCGGAAGCGATCTTCCCCGCCCCGCTCCCGGTCTGCTGCCCGCCGAGCTTCCAGGACTCCGTCTCCCGTCCGCCCACGCCCGAGGAGACGGCACGTCTCGACGGCGGCCCGGGGGACGACGCACCCCTCGCCGTCGCCTTCGATGCGGACGCCGGGGGCCGGGCGGCCGTCTCCCCGTCCGGTCGCCGCCGAAGGCCCGGAGGTCCCGCAGGGATTCGTACCGGGGCCCCCGCGCGCGGGCGCACAGGCCGCCCCGGTCCGCGCGACTGGCCCGGACCCCCCTTGCCCACGGATTAGGATGGACGCCATGGCCAAGACCAGTACGACGACCCAGGGGCTGCGCGCGGCGATCGAGCGCAGCGGCTACTACCCGGCCCTCGTGGCCGAGGCGGTGGAGGCCGCTGTGGGCGGCGAGCCCATCCGGTCGTACCTGGTCCACCAGGAGACCACGTTCGACCAGAACGAGGTGCGCCGGCACGTCACGGTGCTCGTTCTGACCGGCAACCGCTTCATCGTCAGCCACACCGACGAGCAGGCCGCCGACAGCACGTCCCCGACGCCGTACGCCACCACCTCCACCGAGTCCGTGAAACTCGACCGGATCTCCTCGGTCGTGGTGAGCCGGGTGGTCGCGAACCCCGAGCAGTACACGCCGGGCACGCCGCCCCGCGAGGTCGTGCTGACCATCGGCTGGGGCGCGGTCAGCCGCATCGACCTGGAGCCCGCCGCCTGCGGCGACCCCAACTGCGACGCCGACCACGGCTACACGGGCAGCTCCACGGCGGACGACCTCAGCCTGCGCGTCAGCGAGGCCGGGGACGGCCCGGAGACGGTGCGCCAGGCGCTCGCCTTCGCGCAGGCCATCTCGGAGGCGACCGCGGACGTCACGCGCTGATGTCCCAGCTCTCCGCCTGGGACCACCCGGAACCCCTCGCCCTCGACACCGCGCCGCTGCCCGAGTACGGCAGCGGCTCCCTCGCCGACCTGCTGCCCACCCTGGCCGCCGGCATGGGCGTGCCCGGCCTGACCGCCACGATCGGGGAACTGACCCCCGCCGACCGGGTCTGCGTCTTCCTGATCGACGGCCTCGGCTGGGAGCAGCTGAAGGCCCACCCGGACGAGGCCCCGTTCCTGACCTCCCTGCTCGGCAGCTCGCGCGGCGGCACCGGCCGCCCGCTCACCGCCGGCTACCCGGCGACCACCGCCACCTCCCTCGCCTCCGTCGGCACCGGCCTGCCGCCCGGCGCCCACGGCCTGCCCGGCTACACCGTGCGCAACCCGGACACCGGCGCGCTGATGAACCAGCTCCGCTGGCAGCCGTACACCGAACCGCGCCCCTGGCAGCCGTACCCCACCGTCTTCCAGCTGGCCCACCAGGCCGGGGTGCACGCCGCCCAGGTGTCCTCGCCCGCCTTCGAGCACACCCCGCTCACCAAGGTGGCGCTCAGCGGCGGCAGTTTCCACGGACGGCTCACCGGCGAGGAGCGCATGGACCTCGCGGCCGAGCAACTGGCCGCCGCGGACCGCGCCCTGGTGTACACGTACTACGCCGAACTGGACGGCTCCGGACACCGCTACGGCATCGCCTCCGACACCTGGCGCGGCCAGCTGATGTACGTCGACCGGCTCGTCCAGCGCCTCGCGGAGCAACTGCCGCCGCGCAGCGCCCTCTACGTCACCGCCGACCACGGCATGGTCGACATCCCGTTCGACGAGCGGCACCGCATCGACTTCGACGAGGACTGGGAACTGCGCGCCGGGGTCGTCCTGCTCGGCGGCGAGGGCCGGGCCCGGCACGTGTACGCGGTGCCAGGCGCCGAGAACGACGTGCTGACGGTGTGGCGCGAGGTGCTCGGGGAGCAGTTCTGGGTGGCCTCGCGGGACGAGGCGATCGCGGCCGGCTGGTTCGGGCCGCCCGGCGCATGCGACGAGCGCGTGTACCCGCGGATCGGGGACGTGGTCGCCGCCGCGCACGACGACGTCCTGATCATCGCCTCCGAGCGGGAGCCCAAGGAGTCGGCGCTGGTCGGCAACCACGGCTCGATGACCCCTGCCGAGCAGCTCGTCCCGCTGCTCGAAGTACGCTCCTGAACCGTCCCCCGTCTTCAGCGACTCGCCGAAAGGTGCTCAACTCCTCATGCCCGAGCTGGTGTTCTTCTCCGGAACGATGGACTGCGGGAAGTCGACGCTGGCTCTGCAGATCGAGCACAACCGCTCCGCGCGCGGACTGGCCGGCATGATCTTCACGCGGGACGACCGCGCCGGCGAGGGCAAGCTGTCCTCGCGGCTGGGCCTGGTCACCGACGCGGTCGAGGTCGAGGACGGCCAGGACCTGTACGTCTATCTCGTGGACCATCTCTCGCGGGGCGGCCGGGCCGACTATGTGATCGCGGACGAGGCCCAGTTCCTCGCCCCCGAGCAGATCGACCAGCTCGCGCGCGTGGTGGACGATCTCGGGCTGGACGTGTTCGCCTTCGGCATCACCACCGACTTCCGCTCCAAGCTGTTCCCCGGCTCCCAGCGGCTGGTGGAGCTGGCCGACCGGATCGAGGTGCTCCAGGTGGAGGCGCTGTGCTGGTGCGGCGCCCGCGCCACGCACAACGCCCGCACGGTAGACGGCGAGATGGTGGTCGAGGGCGCCCAGGTGGTCGTCGGCGACGTCAACCAGTCCGGGGGCCAGGTCGGCTACGAGGTGCTGTGCCGGCGCCACCACCGGCGCCGGATGACCGCGGCGACGGCCCGCGCGGCGGCGCTGTCCCCGGACGTGCTGCCCGTCCCGTCCGCCGGGACCCCCTGAGCGCTCAGCGCGGATCCTGGACCACGGAGAACTCGGCGCCCTCCGGGTCCGCCACCGTCGCCAGCCGCCCGTGCGCGCTGTCGTGGGCCGGCTTGAGGATCCGGCCGCCCAGGCCGGTGACCTGCCGCAGCGCTTCGGCGAGGTCGGCGACCTCGAAGTACGTCCGCCAGTAGGGCCCCCGGTCCCGGGGCAGTCCGTGGCCGATGCCGTGCAGCCCGGCCACCGGACGGCCGTCGAGACGCAGGGTCAGATAGTCGAGGTCGGCGGAGACCACCGGCTCCTCCTCGTAGCCGAACACGCTCTTGTAGAACTTGGCGACGCTCTCCGTCTCGTAGGTGACCAGTTCGTTCCAGACGGGCGTGCCGGGTACGCCGGTGATCGACGTGCCGAGGTGCGCGGAGCCCTGCCAGATCCCGAACACCGCTCCGGAGGGGTCGGAGGCGATCGCCATCCGCCCCGCCTCGGCCGCGTCCAGCGGCCCGACGGCCGGCGTGCCGCCGCACAGCCGTACGGTGTCCACGGTCTGGTCCACGTCGTCCGAGGCGAAGTACGGCGTCCAGGCGACCGGCAGCCGGCGGTCCGGCGGCAGCTGGCCCATGCCGGCGACCTGCCGCCCGTCCAGCAGCGCCCGCACATAGGGCCCGAGCTGCTGCGGGCCCGGCAGGAACTCCCAGCCGAACAGCTCACCGTAGAACTGCTCGGTGGCGTCCAGCGCGTGCACCATCAGGCTCACCCAGCAGGGCGTGCCGGGCACGCGCCGCGCGTGCGGACCGGCCGACTCCTGTTCCTCGGTCATCGATCACTCTCTCCCCGGCCCTTCGTGGTGGCCGTGTCGCTTCCGCTCCCCGGAAGGGTGTACCTCCGGGAGGATGCCTGATCTGCCGTCTTTCGCCGCTTCATGGCGATGGCCGGCGGGTGTCCGTCGGCTGTACAGCGCGTGCTCGGTCACGTACGTCGGGTGATCGAGCGTGTCCGGCCGAGCAGAGTAGCGGGACCTGGACGCCGCGGCCACCCCTGGCGTATGGATGGACGCCATGACAGCCATCATCACCGCATCCGAACTCGCACACGAGCTGACCGGCGGCAACCCGCCGGTGCTGCTGGACGTGCGCTGGCAGCTGAGCACGGCGAAGGCGGCGGGCGCGCCCGCCTTCGACGGGCGGGCCGAGTACACGGCCGGCCACATCCCCGGCGCGGTCTTCGTCGACCTGGACCGGGAGCTGGCCGCCGCGCCCGGCGCGCACGGCCGGCATCCGCTGCCCGACCCGGCCAAGTTCGGTGCCGCGATGCGCCGCGCGGGCGTGTCGGCGGGCCGGCCGGTCGTCGTGTACGACGGCGGGCAGGGCTGGGCGGCCGCGCGCGCGTGGTGGCTGCTGCGCTGGACGGGTCACCCGGACGTGCGGGTGCTCGACGGCGGGTTGCCGTCCTGGGAGGGCGAGCTGTCCACCGGGACGCCGGCCCCGGCCGAGGGTGACTTCGAGCCGGCGCCGGGCGCAGCGGGGCTGCTGGACGCGGACGGGGCCGCGGCCCTCGCCCGCACGGGTGTGCTGCTGGACGCGCGCGCGGGGGAGCGGTACCGCGGTGAGGTGGAGCCGATCGACCGGGTCGGCGGGCACATCCCGGGCGCGGTGTCGGCGCCGACGGCGGAGAACGTGGGCCCGGACGGCCGCTTCCTGCCCGCGGCGGAACTGAGGGACCGCTTCAAGGCCCTGGGGGTGTCCGAGGACACCGAGGTGGGCGTGTACTGCGGTTCGGGCGTCTCCGCCGCCCACGAGGTGCTCGCACTGGCGGTGGCGGGCATTCCGGCGGCCCTGTACGTCGGTTCCTGGTCCGAGTGGTCAGCGGACCCGTCCCGGCCGGTGGCGGTGGGAGCGGATCCGCAGTGACCGGGCAGCCGGAAGAGGGGCACGCGCGCGTGCCCCTCGTCCGGCGGTAGGACCGTGCTACTCCTGCTTCTTGCGGCGCGTGCCGAACACGATCTCGTCCCAGCTCGGTACGGCGGCGCGGCGGCCGGGGCGGACGCCGTCGGCCTCGGCCTGGCGGTCGGTCGCGCCGATGAGCCGGTCGCGGTGGCTGCCCACGGAGCGCGGCATCAGGACGTCCGCGTAGGCGGAGCCGGCGGACGCGGCGGGTGCGGGCGGCTCCTCCGCGGCGGACTCCTCCTCGGTGTCCTCGGAGGGTTCCGACGGGCGTTCCGGGACCACCAGGTCGCCCCGGAAGCTCGGCACGGCCTCCAGCAGGCTGGTCAGCGAGTCGCGTTCGCCCGTGCTCTCCTCGGCCGGCTCCGACGACTGCGCGGGCAGGCTGGGCCGCTCGCGGTCGCCCCGGTCGAGAGCGCGGTCCATGGTGCGCTCGCGCGGCAGCCGGGCGATCCTCGGGACGAACGGGAAACTCGGCTCCGGTACGGCCAGGTCGTCGGACTCGCCGATCAGCGAGCGCGCCTCGTCGTCGACGGCCTGGACGAGCCGCCGCGGCGGGTCGTACGTCCAGCTCGCCGAGTGCGGTTCGCCCGCGACCCGGTAGACGAGGAGGACCTCCCAGGTGCCGTCGTCGCGGCGCCAGGAGTCCCACTGCACGGTGTCCTTCTCGGCGCCGCGCAGCAGCAGCCGTTCCTGCACGGCCTCGCCGAGCAGCGGGCCGGAGTTCTCGCCGGGGCGGCGGACCGGGGTCTTGCGGGCCCGCTCGGCCATGAAGGCGCGCTCGGCCAGTACCGGCCCCTCGAAGCGCCGTACCCGGTCGACGGGGATGCCGGCGAGCTGCGCGACCTCTTCCGCCGTGGCACCGGCTCGTATCCGCGCCTGGATGTCGCGCGGGCGCAGATGGCTCTCGACCTCGATCTCGATCTGGCCGAGGCGGGGCCGGTCGCCGCGGACGGCGGCGCGGAGCCGTTCGTCGATCGGAAGCGTGTACTCCGTAGAGTCGGCAGCCTTCAGCACCAGCCGTGTGCCGTCATTCGAGACGGCCACGACACGCAGTTCGGGCATGGGGACCTCCCGGGTGGTGCCTGCCGACGTCACGTGCGTCGCTGCTTCCGCTAGTCGAGTGTGGCCTGCCCGGGTGCAGCCTGCCACAACCTTGCCGAGTTGCCCGGCGTGTCGGGCACGGGCCCGGGACCGCCGTTATGGCACGGTTACCTGTTCGCAACGCTAAGTGACCAACTCCGTCACCCTGTGCAACTAGCCCCCTCCCGGCGATCCTGCAAGGTCGTGGGCACCCTGGTGGGAGACCGGACCCAGGGCTCGCAACAGTACTCCATTTGGACCACGTGCGTGGATTGGCGCGCCGCCCAACTTCTGGCAAGGGGTGCGACTTGGCCGTCCGCAACCGGTTTTGTGGATCATGAACGTGGCGAACTTCACGCAATCGCCAGAAACGGAACTAATGGTTTCGTCCGTACGTCCCCTTCTCGTGCAGTCGGCCGACCAATGTCGGCAACTGCGGCAAGTGCTCCATGAGGTGCGGGAAAGGCAGGCAAGTTCCGGGTATGCGTGAGACGCCCGATACGGGTCGGAAGCGGATCGACCTGAGCGTCCCCCAGGTCGCGGGCAGCGCCCTCGCGGCGGTGGTGGCGGCCAAACTGGCTTCGTACTTCGGGGTGTACGGCACGATCGTCGGCGCCGGCGTCGTCAGTGTCGTCGCCACCTGTGGCGGCTCGGTCTTCCAGCACTTCTTCAAGCGGACCGGGGAGCAGCTGCGGGAGAAGACCGCGGTGGCGGCCCGGCCGCCACAGAAGCGGGAAGCGCGGCCACGGGGACGGCGGGCGTCCCCGCCGCCGGGCGAGTTCACCGAGGGCACCGTCTACCGCGCGCGGGCCGGGAGCCGGCGCCGCCCGCTGGTCGCCGCCGCCCTGGTCTTCGGGGTCACGCTGGCCGGCATCACGGCGTACGAGCTGGTCTCCGGGAACAGCTTCAGCGGCGGTACGGGTACGACGGTCAGCGACGCCGTCACCGGCCGGGGCTCCTCCGGTGCCACGTCCGACCGGACACCCGCCCCTTCGGGCACCACGTCTCCGGAACGCACGCCCTCGACCGGTGACGGCACGAGCCACAGTGCGCCCCCGGCGCCCGGCGGCTCACCGAGCGGCCGGCCGACCGGGCAGCCGGACTCCGGGCGGAGCGGGGAACCGAGCGGCGAGCCGGCCACCCCGGTCCCCACGCCCAGTGCCCCCGGCGCGTCCGCCACGACGCCTACGCCCCCAGAACCCTCCGCAGATAGTCGTTCTGGAACAGCCGGTCCGGGTCCAGACGGTCCCGCAGCGCCGTGAACTCGCCGAAGCGCGGGTACACCCGGGAGAAGTACTCCGCGTCCCGCGTGTGCACCTTGCCCCAGTGCGGACGCCCCTCGTGCGCGGTGAAGATCCGCTCGGCGGCCGTGAAGTACGCCTGGTACGGCGTGCCCCGGAACAGGTGCACGGCGATGTAGGCGCTGTCCCGGCCGGAGGCGGTGGACAGGGTGATGTCGTCGGCCGGGGCGGTGCGCACCTCGACCGGGAAGCTGACGCGCAGCCCTGAACGGTCCACCATGGCCTTCAGCTCGCGCAGCGTCTCGCCCAGGGCCGCGCGCGGGACGGCGTACTCCATCTCCACGAAGCGCACCCGGCGCGGTGAGGTGAAGACCTTGTAAGGGATGTCCGTGTACGTCCGCGCGGACAGGGCCCTGCTGGAGACCTGCGCGATCGCCGGAACGGTCGCCGGGACCGTGCGGCCGACCCACTGGGCCACCTGGAAGACGCCGTTGGAGAGGAACTCGTCCTCGAACCAGCCCGCGAGCCGCCCCACCGGCTGCTCGGGGCCGGCGCTGCGGTTGTTCCGCTTGGTGTTGGTGTTGCCCGTGTGCGGGAACCAGTAGAACTCGAAGTGTTCGTTCTCGGCCCACAGCTGATCGAACTCGGCGAGGACCCGCTCGAAGGACATGGGTTCCTCGCGCGCGGTGAGCAGGAAGAGCGGCTCCACGGCGAAGGTGATCGCGGTGACGACGCCCAGGGCGCCGAGGCCGACGCGGGCCGCCGCGAAGACCTCCGCGTTCTCCTTCTCGGAACAGGTGAGCACGGAGCCGTCGGCCGTGACCAGCTCCAGCGCCTTGATCTGGGCGGCGATGGAGCCCGACGTGCGGCCGGTGCCGTGCGTGCCGGTGCTGGTGGCCCCGGACACGGTCTGCTCCATGATGTCGCCCATGTTGGTGAGCGAGAGGCCCTCGCGTGCGAGAGCGGCGTTGAGCCTCTTGAGCGGGGTGCCCGCCTCCACCGTGACCGTCATGGACGCCCGGTCGATGGTGCGTATACCGGTCAACAGTTGAGGGCGTATCAACACACCGTCGGTGGCGGCGATCGAGGTGAAGGAGTGCCCGGTGCCGACCGCCTTCACCTTCAGGCCGTCCTCCCGGGCCCGGCGCACCGCACCGGCCAGCTCCTCCACGGAGGCCGGCGCGACCTGCCGGGCGGGCCGGGCGGAGACATTGCCGCCCCAGTTACGCCACGTGCCGTTCTTCCCGCTCGCTGTGCTGCTCAACGGTGCCTCCCCGACCCGCGGCCGGCCTGCGCAGCCGGCGGTACCCGAGGAAACCGACCGCGACCGCGACGGCCCCGGACACGGCCGGAACCCCGTACCCGGCCCGTGCCCCGGCCGCGTCGATCACCCAGCCGGCCACGGAGGAGCCGGCCGCGATGCCGACGGCGAGGCCGGTGCTCACCCAGGTCATGCCCTCGGTGAGCTGCGCGCGCGGTACGTGCTCTTCGATGAGGGACATCGTCGTGATCATCGTCGGCGCGATGGACAGCCCCGCAACGAACAGCGCCACGGCCAGAAGCGGCAAGTTTCCGACCAGTAGGAGGGGGATCATACTCACGGCCATCGCCGCCACGCCCAGCAACCAGCGACGTTCCGGCGCACCGCTGAGGCGCAGCAGTCCGAAGACCACGCCCGCGACGCACGAACCGGCCGCGTACAACGCCAGGACCAGGCTCGCGGCGCCCTTGTGGCCGCGCTCGTCGGCGAAGGCGACGGTGACCACGTCCACCGCTCCGAAGATCGCGCCGGTCGCCGCGAAGGTCGCCACCAGCACCTGGAGCCCCGGCGCGCGCAGGGCGCTGCCGCCGCCCCGCCGCTCGCGCGGATGCGGTTCCGGCTCGGTGGCGCGCTGGGAGGTGAGCCACAGGACGCCGGCCAGCAGGAAGCAGGCGGCGAGCAGCGGGCCGGCCTCCGGGAACCAGGCCGTGGACAGGCCGATGGAGATGATCGGCCCGAAGATGAAGCACACCTCGTCGACGACCGACTCGAACGAGTAGGCGGTGTGCAGCTTCGGGGTGCCCCGGTACAGCGCGGCCCAGCGGGCCCGGATCATGGCGCCCAGACTCGGCACCGAGCCGATCCCGGCCGCACAGACGAACAGCACCCAGTCCGGCCACCGGAAGTGCGCGGCGAGCAGCAGCCCGGCGGCCGCGAGCAGGGCCACCAGGGTCGCGGGGCGCAGCACCCGGCGCTGCCCGTGCCGGTCCACCAGCCGGGAGATCTGCGGGCCGATCGCGGCGGCGGACAGCGCGATGGCGGCCGACAGGGCGCCCGCGAGGCCGTAGCGCCCGGTGAGCTGGGAGACCATCGTGACGACGCCGATGCCCATCATCGACAGCGGCATCCGCCCGAGGAACCCGGCGGCGGAGAAGGCCTTGGTGCCGGGCTCGGCGAACAGGGCTCTGTAGGGGCTGGGCACGTGGTCTCCGAAGCGGCTCAGTAAGGCGCGAATGCGGCTGATACAGCTTACGAGTTAGGCGACCCTAATCGCACTCGGTTTGACACCCGGACAAATCTGTCTAAACAGACTGGAAGCCGACTCTTCACCCCGCTGTTTCCCCGCTGTCGGTGCCGGGTGGCAGGATCGACTCATGCCAGACGCGCTCGATCCCACCCCGTACGACGCCCTGCTCCTGCTCTCCTTCGGCGGCCCCGAAGGCCCGGACGACGTGGTCCCGTTCCTGGAGAACGTCACGCGCGGGCGCGGCATCCCCAAGGAACGCCTCAAGGAGGTCGGGCAGCACTACTTCCTGTTCGGCGGGGTCAGCCCCATCAACGCCCAGAACCGCGCCCTGCTGGACGCGCTGCGCAAGGACTTCGCCGACCACGGCCTGGAGCTGCCGGTCTACTGGGGCAACCGTAACTGGGCGCCGTACCTGACGGACACCCTGCGCGAGATGGTCGCCGACGGCCGCCGCCGCATCCTGGTCCTCGCCACCAGCGCCTACGCCTCCTACTCGGGCTGCCGCCAGTACCGGGAGAACCTCGCCGACGCGCTGGCCGCCCTGGAGGCCGAGGGCCTGGAGCTGCCGAGGATCGACAAGCTGCGGCACTACTTCAACCACCCCGGCTTCGTCGAACCCATGACCGACGGCGTGCTGCGCGCCCTCGCCGACCTCCCCGAGGACGTCCGCGCGGGCGCCCACATCGCCTTCACCACCCACTCCATCCCCACCTCCGCCGCCGACACCTCCGGCCCCGTCGAGGCCCACGGCGAGGGCGGCGCCTACGTCGAGCAGCACCTGGACGTGGCCCAGCTGATCGCCGACGCCGTCCGCGAGCGCACCGGCGTCGACCACCCCTGGCGGCTCGTCTACCAGTCCCGCTCCGGAGCCCCGCACATCCCCTGGCTGGAGCCGGACATCTGCGACCACCTGGAGGAGCGGCACGCCGCCGGTGTCCCGGCCGTCGTCATGGCCCCCATCGGCTTCGTCTCCGACCACATGGAGGTCCTCTACGACCTCGACACCGAGGCGACGGCCAAGGCCGGGGAACTGGGCCTGCCGGTGCGCCGCTCGGCCACCGTGGGCGCCGACCCGCGGTTCGCCGCGGCCGTCCGCGAGCTGGTCCTGGAGCGGGCCGCCGTGGAGCGCGGCCAGGAGGTCACCCCCTGCGCCCTGGGCGCGCTCGGCCCCAGCCACCACCTCTGCCCGGTCGGCTGCTGCCCGGCCCGCGCCCCGCGCCCCGCCGCCGCGGGCGCCGACAGCCCCTACGCGTGAGGAGACCCGTGACCGACGCCCTGCACCGGGACCTGCTCGAACTGGCCCAGGAGGCCGCCCGCCGCGCCGGCGAACTGCTGCGCGACGGCCGCCCCGCCGACCTGGCCGTGGCGAAGACCAAGTCCAGCCCCATCGACGTCGTCACCGAGATGGACATCGCGGCGGAGAAGCTGATCACCGACCTGATCTCCGGGCAACGCCCCGACGACGGCTTCCTCGGCGAGGAGGGAGCCTCCGTCGACGGCACGAGCGGCATCCGCTGGGTGATCGACCCGCTGGACGGCACCGTCAACTACCTGTACGGCCTGCCGACCTGGGCGGTGTCCATCGCCGCCGAGCAGGACGGCGAGACAGTGGTCGGGGTCGTCGCGGCACCGATGCGCGGCGAGACGTACCACGCGGTGCGCGGCGGCGGCGCCTGGGCCACGGGCGCGTGGCAGGGCGAGCGAGCGCTCGCCTGCCGCCCCGCGCCCCCGCTCGACCAGGCCCTGGTCTCCACCGGCTTCAACTACGTCACCGAGGTCCGCGCCCACCAGGCCGGGATCGCCGCCCGGCTGCTCCCCGTGCTGCGGGACATACGGCGCGGCGGTTCGGCGGCGATCGACCTGTGCGACGTGGCCTGCGGCCGGCTCGACGGGTACTACGAGCGGGGACTGCACGCGTGGGACTTCGCGGCGGGGGACCTGATCGCACGGGAGGCCGGTGCGCTGACCGGTGGACGGCCCGGTGAGCGGCCGTCACCGGATCTGACCGTGGCCGGGTCGCCGGGTGTCTTCGAGCCCCTCCAGCGGCTGCTGGAGGACTTCGGCGCCTGGCACGACTGACCCCGGGCGAGCGGGCACGCAAAGGGACCCCGGCGCTGGATTCGCCGGGGTCCCCTCTTGCGCTTCGGGCCGATCAGACGCGTGACGCGCCGACCTCCACACCGTGTTCGGCGGCGAGGCGTCGCAGGTCGTCGAGCTCTGCCTGCTCCACCTCGACGAGGAAGTCGTCGCCCTCGTCACGAGCCCGCGACAGGTCGGACTCGGTCGCCCTTATGCGCTGCAGAAGTCCTGCGGTGAAAGCGTCCATGCTGCGCCCCCTCGTCCAGGGTCGTGGGTCGGTGGCACGGGGGTGTGCCGTAGGGAAGGGGCGATCACGTCTCTCGCAGGTGCCCAGCGCTGCCCGGCCGGGCGGCGACGGTGCCGGACACCCACGCCCGCTCTGCCAAGCGGAGGCAGAAGTACCGCATGGTGCTGCGGCACATGCAGAGCGTGATCGCGGGGTGTAAAGCCGTCCTCCCCCCGCTCCCCTCCGCGGAAACCTCAACCGGAGCAGAAATTCTCGTATTCCCGCCCGCGGACCCCGGTCTCTGCGGTCCGGACACCGCCTTACAGCCGACTTATGGCCGAAAAGGGCAGGATGGGGGTCACATCCACGGACACCCCTGCCCGCACGCGCCCACGGCGCGTCCTCGCGGGTGGACACAGGAAGGACAAGCGACGTGCGCGTACTCGTCGTCGAGGACGAGCAGCTGCTCGCCGATGCGGTGGCCACCGGACTGCGCCGGGAGGCCATGGCCGTCGACGTCGTGTACGACGGTGCGGCCGCCCTGGAGCGCATCGGCGTCAACGACTACGACGTGGTCGTCCTCGACCGCGACCTCCCGCTCGTCCACGGCGACGACGTCTGCCGCAAGATCGTCGAGCTGGGCATGCCCACGCGCGTGCTCATGCTCACCGCCTCCGGTGACGTCAGCGACCGCGTCGAGGGCCTGGAGATCGGCGCCGACGACTATCTGCCCAAGCCGTTCGCGTTCAGCGAGCTGATCGCGCGCGTGCGCGCCCTCGGCCGCCGGACCAGCGTGCCGCTGCCGCCGGTCCTGGAGCGCGCCGGCATCAAGCTCGACCCCAACCGCCGCGAGGTCTTCCGCGACGGCAAGGAGGTCCAGCTCGCGCCCAAGGAGTTCGCGGTGCTGGAGGTGCTGATGCGCAGCGAGGGCGCGGTCGTCTCGGCGGAGCAGCTGCTGGAGAAGGCCTGGGACGAGAACACCGACCCGTTCACCAACGTGGTGCGCGTGACGGTGATGACCCTGCGCCGCAAGCTGGGCGAGCCGCCCGTCATCGTCACCGTCCCCGGCTCCGGCTACCGGATCTGATCCCCGTGGCCACGACACCCGCGCCGCCCCAGGCGCCCCCCAAGCCGACCTGGGACCCCAGGAGGCCGCAGCCGCCCTTCCCGTGGCTGCGCCCGACCATCCGCATACGGCTGACCCTGCTCTACGGCGGCATGTTCCTGATCGCCGGCATCCTGCTGCTGTCGATCATCTACCTGCTGGCCGCACAGGCGATCAGCACCGGCAACCAGCCGCTGTTCAAGATCGTCAGCGGTTCGGCGATCAAGGTCACCAGCGACAACTGCCCCGCGGTCACCGCGATCAACTCCGGCCCGGTGCCGCTGTCGGACTTCAACGAGGCCATCGCCCACTGCGTGGACCAGCAGCGCCAGGCGGCCCTGGACAACCTGCTCAGCCGCTCCCTGCTGGCACTGCTGGGCCTCGCCGTGATCGCCTTCGCGTTCGGCTACGCGATGGCCGGCCGTGTGCTCTCCCCGCTCGGCCGCATCACCCGTACCGCCCGCCAGGTCGCCGGCTCGGACCTCTCCCGCCGGATCGAGCTGGACGGCCCGGACGACGAACTGAAGGAGCTGGCCGACACCTTCGACGACATGCTGGAGCGGCTGGAGCGGGCCTTCACCGCCCAGCAGCGCTTCGTGGGCAACGCCTCGCACGAGCTGCGCACCCCGCTCGCGATCAACCGCACCCTCCTCGAAGTGCACCTGTCGGACCCGAACGCGCCGATGGAGCTCCAGCAGCTGGGCAAGACCCTGCTCGCCACCAACGAGCGCAGCGAACAGCTGGTCGAGGGGCTGCTGCTGCTCGCCCGCAGTGACAACCAGATCGTCGAGCGCAAGCCCGTCGACCTGGCCGAGGTCGCCACCCAGGCCGTCGACCAGGTGCACGCCGAGGCCGAGGCCAAGGGCGTGAAGATCCGCGGCGAGCGCAAGCCCGCCGTGGTGCAGGGCAACGGCGTGCTGCTGGAGCGCATCGCGCTGAACCTCGTACAGAACGCCGTGCGGTACAACGTGCCGGAGGACGGCTGGGTCGAGGTGGACACCGAGATCCAGCACGGGCAGGCGGTGCTGACCGTCACGAACACCGGGCCGGTCGTGCCGGCGTACGAGATCGACAACCTCTTCGAGCCCTTCCGGCGGTTGCGTACCGAGCGGACGGGCAGTGACAAGGGGGTGGGCCTCGGCCTGTCCATCGTCCGGTCCGTGGCCCGCGCGCACGGCGGTCACATTCTGGCCCAGCCCCGGGAGGGCGGCGGTCTGGTGATGCGCGTCACCCTGCCGTTGTGACCAGAGACCGACACACGCGGGGGATGTTCGCTTTGCGCGGAATTTTTGGACCGCTGTACATGGTTCTTCCTGTGTGATCGATCACATGGGCGGATTTCCGGCCATGTACGCACGGTGATCATGACAGAAGGTGGAAAGCCGGGAAAGTCCGGGTTTTCAGGGCTCTTGATCACGGGAAGTACACGGTGAGGCGCCTTTGAGGTGCGGCATTCAAACCGTGTACGGTCCTCACCGCCATCCAAGCCGATCACTCTTGAGGGGTCGGGTTGGGTGTCGATTGAGTAACAGACCTTGATGTGAGGCAAAATCTCCGCCTCAGGTCGGGCACAAGTCCGGCCTCTCACGCGTTACGTGCGCTGGAGACACCGCAGACACCCAGAGGGGGAGAGCGATATGGCAACCGATTACGACACTCCACGCAAGACCGACGACGACGTCGACTCGGACAGCCTTGAAGAGCTGAAGGCCCGGCGGAACGACAAGTCCACCTCGTCGGTGGACGTCGACGAGTTCGAGGCCGCCGAGGGTCTCGAACTGCCCGGAGCCGACCTCTCGAACGAGGAGCTGGCCGTCCGGGTGCTGCCGAAGCAGCAGGACGAGTTCACCTGCATGAGCTGCTTCCTGGTGCACCACCGCAGCCAGCTGGCCAGGGAGAAGAACGGCCAGCCGATCTGCCGCGACTGCGACTGAGGACGGGTCGGCCGTGTCTGGCTCGACCCCTCCCCGGAAGCGCCGCTTCCCTTTGCGGAAAGCGGACCAAGGGCCGCTCGGCGGCCCGCACGGCGCGCGTGACGGCGAGCGGGGCTCACCGATGACGGGAGCCCCGCTCGAACCGGCGGCCGACCGGGAGAACCTGCCCGCGTCGGCGCAGAACCCCGCACCCGTCGCCCGGCGCCGGGCGGCGGTGATCCGTGAGAAGGCCCGGGATCTGGCCCGGGAAGGCGCCCGTAAGGGCGGCAGCCGGGCTCGCGCGGGGCTGGCGTACCTCGCGGACCGGATCATCGAGATCGCCCCGCGCATCCCCGTACGCGACCTCGCGACCCTGCGGGGCCAGTTCCCCGGCCTCGGACCCGAGGAACTGGCCGACAAGCTGGTGGCGGGTGCGGCGGCCGGCACCTCGACGGTCGGAGCCGGGATCGGAGCGGCGGCCATGCTGCCGGTGCCGCCGGCCATGCCGACCGAACTGGCCGCGGAGATCACCGGGGTCGCCGCGATCGAGCTGAAGCTCATCGCCGAACTGCACGAGGTCTACGGCGTACGCCCGCCCGGGAACCTCAAGACCCGCTCCGCCGCGTATCTGTCCTCCTGGTCGGGGGAGCGCGGGATCGACGTGATGAAGCCGTCGACGTACGACACGGCCATGGGCGGCCACATGAAGCGCCACCTCCGCCAGCAGATCATGAAGCGGATGGTGCGCGACCTGCCCAACCTGATGCCGTTCATGGTCGGGGCCACGGTCGGGGCGGTCATGAACCGCCGGGACACCAAGAGACTCGCGACCCGTATCCGGGCCGATCTGCGCAAGATCCAGGTGCCCTGGGACGAGCTGCCGGAGCTGCCGCCGCTGGAGAAGCCGGCGCAACCGCTGAGACTGCGCGAGCTGCCCGACGGACTCTGACTAGGCGTGCGCCTTGCGTGCCGCCTCGATCGCCGCGGCCAGCTTCTCCGGCTCCCGCGTCGACAGGTACAGGTACGGCGTCGGGTCCTGCGGGTCCGTGACCTCCACGCGCAGTGCCGTCGGGATGTAGGCGCGCAGCAGCAGGAACGCCCGGGTGTCGGCCTTGTACGTCCGCCAGGCGCGGGCCTCCTCCGCGTCCAGGATCTGCGCCTCGCCCAGCGCCGCCACGGGGATCTTCGCCTCGCCCGCGATCAGGGAGTCGCCCACGACCCGGATCCGCGGGGAGCCGTAGGCGCTGGCCACCACCGCCGCCGCGGCCGTACCGCCGACCAGGCCGCCGAGCAGCGGCAGGGTGCCGAAGGGCAGCAGTATCAGGGCGAACGAGACCCCCACCAGGAAGCTGATCAGCCACCACGAGCGGGGGGCGGTGAGGCGTTCTTCGTACGGGGTGGCGGAGAGCTGCATGAAGCCAAGCTTGGCACGGGATCCGCACACCACCGGAGCCGGGGCGCTCGGCGCGAAGCGCTGTCGAGTAGGGCGGTGGTGGGTGGCGGGCGGGTTGGGCTGTCGGCGCGTAGCGCTGTCGAGCAGGGCGGTGGTGGGTGACGGGCGGGCGGGTAAGGTCTGCGGCTGTGAGTGGTAGTTCCGCAGCTCTTCAGCCTCCCGCCGACGCGGTGAAACCGGTACGGCACCCCGACGCGCCCGCGCCCGGGGAACTCCTCGGCGCCCACTACGAACACTGTTTCGGGTGCGGCCCCGGGCAGCCACACGGACTGCACCTGGAGGCCCGCGCCGGCGAGGGCGTCTCGCTGACCGCCGAGTTCACCGTGCAGCCCGCCCACCAGGGCGCCCCGGGCCTCGCGCACGGCGGAGTGCTCGCCACGGCCCTGGACGAGACCCTCGGCTCGCTGAACTGGCTGCTGCGCACCATCGCCGTCACCGGACGGCTGGAGACCGACTTCGTACGGCCCGTGCCCGTCGGCACCACGCTGTACCTGGAGGCCGAGGTCACCGCCGTCGCCGGGCGGAAGATCTACTCCACCGCCACCGGGCGCATCGGCCGCCCCGACGGGCCGGTGGCCGTCCGCGCCGACGCCCTCTTCATCGAGGTCAAGGTGGACCACTTCATCGACCACGGCCGCCCGGCGGAGATCCGGGCCGCCATGGACGACCCGGACCAGATCCGGCGCACCCGCGCCTTCGAGGTGAACCCGTGAGCCGAGACCCGCTGAACGTCCTGATCCGGCGCGTCGACGCGGACGTACCGCTTCCGGCGTACGAGCATCCCGGGGACGCCGGAGCCGATCTGCGCACCACCGAGGCGTGCGAGCTGGCGCCCGGAGAACGGGCCGTCCTCCCCACGGGTGTGTCGATCGCCCTGCCCGAGGGGTACGCGGCCTTCGTACATCCGCGTTCCGGTCTCGCCGCCCGCTGCGGTGTCGCCCTCGTGAATGCCCCGGGGACGGTTGATGCCGGGTACCGTGGGGAGATCAAGGTGATCGTGGTGAATCTCGACCCGCGCGAGAGCGTGCGGTTCGAGCGCTTCGACCGGATTGCCCAACTGGTCGTCCAGCAGGTCGAGAAGGTCCGCTTCCAGGAGGTCGCGGAACTTCCCGGCTCGGCGCGGGCCGAAGGGGGCTTCGGGTCCACCGGTGGCCATGCCGCGGTGGGCGGCGAGAGCGGCACAAGCGGTCAGGCCGCCGAGGGCGGTCCGACGGGTGGGAATCGATACGCTTCGGTCGTATCCGACCGGGAAGGACAGTGACGTGTTCGGACGTCGCAAGAAGAAGGGTGCCGCCGAGGACGCGGCCGGCGAGGCCGAGCAGGTCGTCGACAGCGTCGACACCGAGGCGGACGAGGAGGAGGCCGAGCGCGAGCGCGTCCGGCTGGAGCCCGGACCGCGGCCCGACGGGCCGTGGGACAGCAGCGAGGTGCGCGACCCGGCCGAGGGCCGCGTGGACCTCGGCGGTCTGTTCGTACCGGGCGTCGACGGCATGGAACTGCGGGTCGAGGTCGCCGGTGACGCCATCGTCGCCGCGACCGTCGTGCTGCGCGACAGTGCCATCCAGCTCCAGGCGTTCGCCGCGCCCAAGCGCGAGGGCATCTGGGGCGAGGTCCGTGAGGAGATCGCGTCCGGCATCACCCAGCAGGGTGGCATCGTCGACGAGGTCGAGGGCCCGCTGGGGTGGGAGCTGCGCGCGCAGGTGCCGGTGCAGCTGCCGGACGGCACCGGCGGCTTCCAGGTCGTCCGGTTCGTCGGCGTGGACGGCCCGCGGTGGTTCCTGCGCGGGGTGATCTCCGGCCAGGGCGCGGTGCAGCCGCAGGCCGCCGGGCTGCTGGAGCAGATCTTCCGGGACACCGTCGTGGTCCGCGGCGAGGGCCCGATGGCCCCGCGCGACCCGATCGTCCTCAAGCTGCCGAACGACGCGCAGATGGTCCCCGAGGGGGTCCAGCAGGAGGAGGGCTCGCGGTTCTCCGGGGGGATGGGGCAGTTGCAGCGGGGTCCGGAGATCACGGAAGTCCGCTGACGGCTTCAGCAGCGATACACGGGCCGTGCCCCTCGGGGGTGCGGCCCGCTTTGTGCGGGGTCGCGCGGATGAGGATCCGCCGTTGCCGGGCGCGGGTCCGTCGTGGTCGCTCGCGCAGTTTCCCGCGCCCCTTTCGGGGCGCTGTCCCCTCCGGTGATACTGGCGGCCGGTCGATGGGGGAGGGGCATGAGCGGTCAGGTGGTCACCGAGACCATGGTGCGGGTCGAGGGCGTGCACAAGTCGTACGGCGTGGGGGCCGGCGCCGTGCACGCGTTGCGCGGGGTGTCCTTCGAGGTGCCCCGGGGGGAACTCGTGGCCCTGAAAGGGCGGTCGGGGTCCGGCAAGACCACCCTGCTGAACATCGTCGGCGGGCTGGACACCCCCGACCAGGGGCGGGTGGAGGTCGAGGGGCGGGATCTCGCCCGGCTCGGCGAGAGCGAGCTGCTGCGGCTGCGGCGGGACCGGGTCGGGTTCGTGTTCCAGTCCTTCGGGCTCATCCCGATCCTCAGCGCCGCCGAGAACGTCGGCGTACCGCTGCGGCTGCGGCGGGCCGACCCGCGCGAGCGCGAGGAGCGGGTCGAGCTGCTGCTCTCCCTCGTGGGGCTGGCCGGGCACGCGGCCCAGCGGCCCGGTGAGCTGTCCGGCGGCCAGCAGCAGCGGGTCGCCATTGCCCGCGCCCTCGCCAACCGGCCCGCCCTGCTCATCGCCGACGAACCCACCGGCCAGCTCGACGCCGAGACCGGACACGCCGTCATGGAGCTGCTGCGGGCCGTCGTCCACAGCGAGCAGGTCACGGCGCTGGTCGCCACGCACGACGCGACCCTGCTGGACCTGGCCGACCGGGTGCTGGAGCTGCGCGACGGGGAGATCACCGAGCACTGAGCCGTGCGGCCCGCGGTGGGCTCATCAGGGTTCCGTCAAAGTTGCCCCCTGCTCGCACTCCCCGTCCCGTTCGCCGTGATCGTGGACCGTAAGGTCGACGCTGCGTAGACGACAGGCACGGGAAGACAATGGGGCCATGGCACGCGGCAAGCTACGGATCTACCTCGGTGCGGCACCGGGCGTGGGCAAGACCTACGCCATGCTCTCCGAGGCGCACCGCCGGGTCGAGCGGGGCACCGACTGCGTCGTCGCGTTCGTGGAGTGCCATGGCCGGCCGCGCACCGAGGTGATGCTGCACGGTCTGGAGCAGGTACCGCGCAAGGAGCTGGAGTACCGGTCCGCCGTCTTCGGCGAGATGGACGTCGAGGCCGTCCTGCGCCGGGCGCCCGCCGTCGCGCTCGTGGACGAGCTGGCCCACACCAACGTCCCCGGCTCCCGCAACGCCAAGCGCTGGCAGGACGTGGAGGAACTGCTGGCCGCCGGCATCGACGTGGTCTCCACCGTCAACATCCAGCACCTGGAGTCACTCGGCGACGTGGTCGAGTCGATCACCGGGGTGCGGCAGCGGGAGACCGTCCCGGACGAGGTCGTGCGCCGCGCCGACGACATCGAGCTGGTCGACATGTCCCCGCATGCCCTGCGCCGCCGCATGGCCCACGGCAACATCTACCAGTCGGACAAGGTCGACGCGGCCCTGTCCAACTACTTCCGCCCCGGCAATCTCACCGCCCTGCGCGAGCTGGCGCTGCTGTGGGTGGCCGACCGGGTCGACGCGTACCTGAACGCCTACCGCAGCGAGCACCGGGTCTCGACGATATGGGGTTCCCGGGAGCGGATCGTGGTGGGCCTCACCGGGGGCCCCGAGGGGCGCACCCTGATCCGCCGGGCCGCCCGGCTCGCCGAGAAGGGCGCCGGCGGTGAGGTCATGGCCGTCTACATCGCCCGCAGCGACGGGCTGTCCTCGGCCTCCCCGAAGGAGCTGGCCGTCCAGCGCACCCTGGTCGAGGACCTCGGCGGAACGTTCCACCATGTGGTCGGTGACGATGTCCCCGCCGCCCTGCTCGACTTCGCCCGCGGGGTGAACGCCACCCAGATCGTGCTCGGCTCCTCCCGCCGCAAGACCTGGCAGTACGTCTTCGGTCCCGGCGTCGGCGCCACGGTCGCCCGGGACTCCGGCCCCGACCTGGACGTGCACATCGTCACCCACGAAGAGGTCGCCAGGGGCCGGGGACTGCCCGTGGCCCGGGGCGGCCGGCTCGGGCGGGCCCGGATCATCTGGGGCTGGGCGGTCGGTCTGGCCGGTCCCGCGATCCTCGCGGTGCTGCTGAACGCCGTCGACCTCGGCCTCGCCAACGACATGCTGCTGTTCCTGGCCGTCACCGTCGCGGCGGCCCTGCTCGGCGGTCTGCTGCCCGCCCTGGCCTCGGCGGCCTTCGGCTCCCTGCTGCTGAACTACTTCTACACCCCGCCGCTGCACCGGCTGACCGTCGCCGACCCCAAGAACATCGTCGCCATCGCGATCTTCTTCGGGGTGGGGATGGCGGTCGCCTCGGTGGTCGACCTCGCCGCCCGGCGCACCCACCAGGCCGCCCGGCTGCGCGCGGAGTCCGAGATCCTCTCCTTCCTCGCCGGGAACGTGCTGCGGGGCGAGACGAGCCTGGAGGAGCTGCTGGAGCGGGTCCGCGAGACCTTCGCGATGGAGTCGGCCGCCCTGCTGGAACGCGCGAGCGACGTGGCGCCCTGGACGTGCGCGGGCCGCGCCGGCTTCGGGCCGCCGCTGGAGCGCCCCGAGGACGCCGACGTCGACATGCCCGTCGGCGACCACATGGCGCTCGCGCTCACCGGCCGGGTGCTGCCCGCGGCGGACCGCCGGGTGCTCGCCGCGTTCGCCGCCCAGGCCGCCGTCGTGCTGGACCGAAGGCGCCTGAAGGAGGAGGCCGACCGGGCCCGCACGCTCGCCGAGGGCAACCGCATCCGCACCGCCCTGCTGGCCGCCGTCAGCCACGACCTGCGCACCCCGCTGGCCGGCATCAAGGCCGCCGTGTCGTCCCTGCGCTCCGACGACGTCGCCTGGTCCGAGGAGGATCAGGCGGAGCTGCTGGAGGGCATCGAGGAGGGCGCCGACCGGCTCGACCACCTCGTCGGCAACCTCCTGGACATGTCCCGCCTCCAGACCGGCACGGTCACCCCGCTGATCCGTGAGATCGACGTCGACGAGGTGGTACCGATGGCGCTGGGCGGCGTGCCCGAGGACAGCGTGGAGCTCGACGTGCCCGAGACGCTGCCCATGGTCGCCGTCGACCCCGGGCTGCTGGAGCGGTCGGTGGCCAACCTGGTGGAGAACGCAGTCAAGTACAGCCCGCCCGGGCGGCGCGTCCTGGTGGCCGCGAGCGCCATCGCCGACCGCGTGGAGGTGCGCGTGGTGGACCGCGGCCCGGGCGTCCCGGACGAGGCCAAGGACCGCATCTTCGAGCCCTTCCAGCGGTACGGTGACGCTCCGCGCGGTGCCGGCGTGGGGCTCGGCCTCGCGGTCGCCCGGGGCTTCGCCGAGGCCATGGGCGGCACCCTCACCGCCGAGGACACGCCGGGCGGCGGGCTCACCATGGTGCTGAGCCTGCGCGCGGCAGGACAGCGTCCCGAGCCGCTCCCTCGCGGGGAATCCCGTACCGAACCGGAAAGGCAGGCCACATGGTGAGCCCGGCTGGGGGGTCCCCCCAGACCTCCACGAGGGTGCTCGTGGTCGACGACGAGCCGCAGATCGTGCGCGCCCTCGTGATCAACCTCAAGGCGCGCAAGTACGAGGTCGACGCGGCCCCCGACGGCCGGACCGCGCTCGAACTGGCCGCCTCCCGCCACCCCGACGTGGTCGTCCTCGACCTGGGCCTGCCCGACATGGACGGCGTCGAGGTGATCAGGGGCCTGCGCGGCTGGACCCGGGTGCCGATCCTGGTGCTGTCCGCCCGCCACTCCTCCGACGAGAAGGTCGAGGCGCTGGACGCGGGCGCCGACGACTACGTGACCAAGCCGTTCGGCATGGACGAGCTGCTGGCGCGGCTGCGGGCCGCCGTGCGCCGGGCCGAGCCGGCCGGGCCGGGCGAGGACGACGTGACGACCGTGGAGACCGAGGGCTTCACCGTCGACCTCGCCGCCAAGAAGGTCAACCGGGGCGGCAAGGACGTCCGGCTCACCCCGACCGAGTGGCATCTTCTGGAGGTGCTGGTCCGCAACACCGGCCGGCTGGTCAGCCAGAAGCAGCTCCTCCAGGAGGTGTGGGGGCCGTCGTACGGCACCGAGAGCAACTACCTGCGGGTGTACATGGCCCAGCTGCGGCGGAAGCTGGAGTCGGACCCGTCGCACCCGAAGCACTTCATCACCGAGCCGGGGATGGGCTACCGGTTCGAGACATGAGCCGAGCCATGGGCCGCGCCTTGGGCGTGGGCCGAGCCACAGGCATGGGCCGCCACGGGGAGGGGCCGCCGCGGGACGAGCCGCGCCGCGGAGAGCGGCGGGAGGCGGAAGTGAGCTGCGCTACGGCCCTGTCGGCGCACCCCGGTACGCTTCAGGTATGACTGCTGTTCCTCGTTCCGAAAAGCCGGCCGGCCGGTTCCGGCGCATGCTCGACCGGCTCTCCTCGTCGCAGGAGGACCTGGAGTCCGAGGAGCTGCGCGAGGACGCGGAGACGGCCGGGTGCACGAAGATCGGTGACTGTCACGACCGACAGATCGTCACCGTAACTGGTACCTTGCGCACGGTCACCCTGCGCCCGCGCGCCGGAGTCCCGGCCCTGGAGGCCGAGCTGTTCGACGGCTCCGCGGCGCTGGACGTGGTGTGGCTCGGCAGGCGCTCCATCGTGGGGATAGAACCGGGGCGCAAGCTGATCGCATCGGGCCGGATCTCGATGAGCCGGGGCCGCCGGGTGCTGTTCAACCCCAAATACGAACTGCGACCCCTCGGACGGGAGTAGCCGGTGACGTCCCTCGACAAGCCGACCCAAGACACCGACCAGACTCAGCCCGACGACGCCCGCGCGGTGACCGAGGCGGCGCTGTTCGAGGCCTTCGGCGGGGTCCGCGGCATGGTCGAGACGGTCCTGCCGGGCCTGCTCTTCGTCGCGATCTTCACGGTCAACAAGAACCTGCACATGGCGGCGATCGCCGCGCTGGCCCTGTCGCTGATCCTGGTCGTCGTCCGGCTGGCGATGAAGGACACCGTCAAACACGCCTTCAGCGGTGTGTTCGGCGTGGCCTTCGGTGTCGTGTTCGCGATGTTCACGGGCAACGCCAAGGACTTCTACCTCCCCGGCATGCTCTACACGCTGGGCATGGCGCTGGCGTACATCATCACGACCCTGGCCGGTGTGCCACTGATCGGTCTCATCCTCGGCCCGATCTTCAAGGAGAACCTCTCCTGGCGCACCCGTAACCCCGGCCGCAAGAAGGCGTACGCGAAGGCCAGTTGGGCCTGGGGCCTGATCCTGCTCGCCAAGTGCGCGATCCTCTTCCCGCTGTACTGGTGGGCCGACACCGCGCAGCTCGGCTGGGTCCTGGTCATCCTGAAGATCCCGCCGTTCCTGCTGGCGGTGTGGCTGACCTGGGTCTTCCTCGCCAAGGCGCCCGCGCCCATCGACGTGTTCGCGGAGATGGAGGCGGAGGAGAAGGCGGCCGAGGAGAGGAAGGCCGCCGCCGAGGCGGCCGGCGGCCGGCACCGCCGGGAGGGCTGAGCCGCACCGCCGGGAGGGCTGAGCCGCACCGCCGGCGGAAGCCGCTCAGGCTTCGCCGGGGGGATGCTGGGCCGGGCTCACGACGACGAAGGGCGCCCTTGGCGACAAGGGCGCCCTTCGTCGTGGCGCGGTCAGTCCTCCCGCCGCACCGACAGCAGGTCCTCCAGCTGCTCCTCCCGGGCCTGCGCGGCCACGAAGAGGAGTTCGTCGCCCGGCTCCAGGGAGTCCTCCTTGGAGGGCGTCAGCACCCGGGTGCCGCGGATGATCGTGACCAGGGAGGTGTCCTCCGGCCACTGCACGTCCCCGACCTGGGTGCCGGCCAGCGCCGACTCCTCCGGCAGGGTGAGCTCCACGAGGTTGGCGTCGCCGTGGCTGAAGCGGAGCAGCCGGACCAGGTCGCCGACGCTCACCGCCTCCTCGACCAGGGCGGACATCAGGCGCGGGGTGGAGACGGCGACGTCGACGCCCCAGGCCTCGTTGAACAGCCACTCGTTCTTCGGGTTGTTCACCCGGGCCACGACGCGCGGAACGCCGTACTCCGTCTTGGCGAGCAGCGAGACGACCAGGTTCACCTTGTCGTCGCCGGTCGCGGCGATCACGACGTTGCAGCGCTGCAACGCCGCCTCGTCCAGGGAGGTGATCTCGCAGGCGTCGGCGAGCAGCCACTCCGCCTGCGGGACGCGCTCGACCGAGATGGCGGTCGGCGCCTTGTCGATCAGCAGGACCTCGTGGCCGTTCTCCAGCAGCTCGCCCGCGATCGAGCGGCCGACGGCGCCGGCCCCGGCAATGGCGACCCTCATCAGTGACCGCCCTCCTCTTCCGGGCCACCGGCGAACGCCGCCTCGACCTTGTCCACGTCGTCCGTCCGCATCATCACGTGCACGAGGTCGCCCTCCTGCAGCACCGTCTGCGAGGTGGGCAGGATCGCCTCGCCCAGGCGGGTCAGGAACGCCACCCGGACGCCCGTCTCCTCCTGCAGCTTGCTGATCTTGTGGCCGACCCACTTCGGGGAGGCGTGCACCTCGGCCAGCTGTACCCCGCCGGTGGGGTCGCGCCACAGCGGCTCGGCCCCGGAGGGCAGCAGGCGGCGCAGCATCTGGTCGGCGGTCCAGCGCACCGTGGCCACGGTGGGGATGCCCAGGCGCTGGTAGACCTCGGCACGGCGGGGGTCGTAGATACGGGCCGCCACGTTCTCCACGCCGAACATCTCGCGTGCCACGCGCGCGGAGATGATGTTGGAGTTGTCGCCGCTGGAGACGGCGGCGAAGGCACCGGCCTCCTCGATGCCCGCCTCGCGCAGGGTGTCCTGGTCGAAGCCGACGCCGGTGACCCGGCGACCCCCGAATCCCGGGCCCAGCCGACGGAAGGCGGTGGGGTCCTGGTCGATCACGGCGACCGTGTGTCCCTGTTGCTCCAGGGTCTGGGCAAGAGCGGAACCCACTCTTCCGCAGCCCATGATGACGATGTGCACGACCGTCCTTCCGGTGTCCAAAAGCTACTGCTCAGCATCAGGGTCTCAGACCGACGCCCAAAGCTACACACGGGCGCCGCGCGGTGGGCACCCCTGTGCCGCGGGCGGGGGCGGGAGCCGTCGGCGAGTGATGCTGCGCACGCTGCACAGGGTCAGGATTCCGAGGCCGCCGAGGGCCAGCAGCGCCCCGATCAGCTCCGCGGTCGCTGGCATGGAACCTCCGAAGTGCGATGACAGGCGGGGTTTGCCATCTAGGCACGGCGGGCACACGAAGCACGGATTCCGTAGTTCCGTGCGCCCCCGATTTCACTCGTGAGGCAGATCCAGCACGCCGGGTGGGCGGGTGCCAGTTCGAAGGCTTACGATCCTCTCTCGTGTCCAAACTGACCGACGTGCCCAAACGGATCCTGATCGGGCGCGCACTGCGCAGTGACCGGCTGGGTGAAACGCTCCTGCCGAAGCGCATCGCACTCCCAGTCTTCGCTTCCGACCCGCTGTCCTCCGTCGCCTACGCGCCGGGGGAGGTCCTGCTGGTCCTGTCCATCGCGGGCGTGTCGGCCTACCACTTCAGCCCCTGGATCGCGGTCGCGGTCGTCGTGCTGATGTTCACGGTGGTCGCCTCGTACCGGCAGAACGTGCACGCCTACCCGAGCGGTGGCGGCGACTACGAGGTCGCGACCACCAACCTCGGCCCCAAGGCCGGCCTCACCGTGGCCAGCGCGCTGCTCGTCGACTACGTCCTCACCGTCGCCGTCTCCATCTCCTCCGGCATCGAGAACCTCGGTTCCGCGATCCCCTTCGTGGTCGAGCACAAGGTGTTCTGCGCCGCCGCCGTGATCGTGCTGCTGACGCTGATGAACCTGCGGGGCGTGAAGGAGTCGGGCAAGCTCTTCGCCATCCCGACGTACGTGTTCGTCGGCGGCGTCTTCATCATGATCGCGTGGGGCGCCTTCCGAGGCCTGGTCCTCGGCGACACCATGCGGGCGCCGACGGCGGCCTACCACATCAAGGCCGAGCACCAGGGTCTCGCGGGCTTCGCGCTCGTCTTCCTGCTGCTGCGCGCCTTCTCCTCCGGCTGTGCCGCCCTCACCGGCGTCGAGGCCATCTCCAACGGCGTCCCGGCCTTCCGCAAGCCCAAGTCGAAGAACGCGGCCACCACGCTCGCCATGATGGGCCTGCTGGCCGTCACCATGTTCTGCGGAATCATCGCGCTCGCCATGACCACCAAGGTCCGCATGGCCGAGAAACCGGCCACCGACCTGCTGCACAACGGCGTCCCGCTCGGCTCCGGCTATGTCCAGAACCCGGTGATCTCCCAGGTCGCCGAGGCGGTCTTCGGCAAGGGCAGCTTCCTGTTCGTGCTCCTCGCCGCCGCCACCGCGCTCGTCCTGTTCCTGGCCGCCAACACGGCGTACAACGGCTTCCCCCTGCTCGGCTCGATCCTCGCCCAGGACCGCTACCTGCCGCGCCAGCTCCACACCCGTGGCGACCGGCTCGCCTTCTCCAACGGCATCGTGCTGCTCGCGGGCGCCGCGATGCTGCTGGTGTTCATCTACGGCGCCGACTCCACCCGACTGATCCAGCTGTACATCGTCGGCGTGTTCGTGTCCTTCACGCTCAGCCAGACCGGCATGGTCCGGCACTGGAACCGCCACCTCCGGGTCGAGAAGGACCCGGCCAAGCGCAGCCACATGATCCGCTCCCGGGCGATCAACGCGTTCGGCGCCTTCTTCACCGGCCTGGTGCTCGTCGTCGTCCTGGTCACCAAGTTCACGCACGGCGCCTGGGTGGCCCTGCTCGGCATGTGCATCTTCTACGCGACGATGACCGCGATCCGGAAGCACTACGACCGGGTCGCCGAGGAGATCGCCGCGCCCGAGGGCCCGGCCGACGACATGGTCCGCCCCTCGCGGGTGCACTCGGTGGTGCTGATCTCCAAGATCCACCGTCCGACGCTGCGCGCCCTCGCCTACGCCAAGCTGATGCGCTCGGACACCCTGGAGGCGCTGACCGTCAACGTCGACCCGGCCGAGACCAAGGCGCTGCGCGAGGAGTGGGAGCGGCGCGGGATCGACGTACCGCTCAAGGTCCTGGACTCGCCGTACCGCGAGATCACGCGGCCGATCATCGAGTACGTCAAGGGCCTGCGCAAGGAGTCCCCGCGCGACGCGGTCTCCGTGATCATCCCCGAGTACGTGGTCGGCCACTGGTACGAGCACCTGCTGCACAACCAGAGCGCGCTGCGCCTCAAGGGCCGTCTGCTGTTCACACCCGGCGTGATGGTCACCTCCGTCCCCTACCAGCTCGCCTCCTCGGAGGCCGCCCGGGCCCGCGCCCGCAAGCGGCAGGAGTGGAACGCACCGGGCGCCGTCCGGCGCGGTCCGGCGGTGGTGCGGCCGAAGGAGCCGTCGGGCAAGGAGTGAGCCGTCGCGGGGCGGGGCGTCGGCGTCGGCGTCGCGTTGAAGGCGGACTCGGAGTCGGCGTCGTGTCGGCGTCGGTGTCGAAGCCGGCGTCGCGTGGGAGTCGGAGTCGGACTCGGCGTCGTGTCGGTCGGACTCGGCGCCGCGTCGGAGTCGGAGTCGGCGTGGGCGTCGAGGGGGCCCGGGCGAAGTCCGAGTCCTCGTCGACGGAGCCCTCGGGCGAGGTCCGGGACGGGTCGGGAAGGCCGTAGACTGGTGGGCTGTTGTCGGGCCCGCCGGTGCGGGCCGCCCCCTTTCCCCGATTTCCCGGTCTGGAGTCACCCCACCATGCAGGCAGAACCGACCAAGTCTCTGGTGGGCGAGGAGTACGAGGTCGAGATCGGCCCCGTCGCCCACGGCGGCCACTGCATCGCCCGTACCCCCGAGGGACAGGTGCTGTTCGTCCGGCACGCGCTGCCCGGCGAGCGGGTGGTGGCCAGGGTGACCGAGGGGGAGGAAGGCGCCCGCTTCCTGCGCGCGGACGCCGTACGGGTCCTGGAGGCCTCCAAGGACCGCATCGAGGCCCCCTGCCCCTTCGCCGGCCCCGGCCGCTGCGGCGGCTGCGACTGGCAGCACGCCAAGCCGGGCGCCCAGCGCCGGCTGAAGGCGGAGGTGATCGCCGAACAGCTCCAGCGGCTCGCCGGCCTCACCCCCGAGGAGGCGGGCTGGGACGGCACCGTGGTCCCGGCCGAGGGCGACAAGCTGCCCGCCGGCCAGGTCCCGCAGTGGCGCACCCGCGTCCAGTACGCCGTCGACGCCGAGGGCCACGCCGGTCTGCGCCGGCACCGCTCGCACGAGGTCGAGCGCATCGACCACTGCATGATCGCGGCGGCGGGCGTCAGCGAGCTGGGCATCGAGAAGCGGGACTGGGCCGGCATGGAATCGGTCGAGGCCATCGCGGCGACCGGGTCCCAGGACCGCCAGGTGATCCTCACCCCGCGCCCGGGTGCCCGCCTCCCGCTGGTCGAACTGGACCGGCCGGTGTCGGTCCTGCGGGTGGACGAGAAGTCCGGCGGGGTGCACCGCGTCCACGGCCGCCCCTTCGTCCGCGAACGCGCGGACGGCCGTACGCACCGGGTGGGCAACGGCGGCTTCTGGCAGGTCCACCCGAAGGCGGCGGACACGCTCGTCACCGCCGTCATGCAGGGCCTGCTGCCCCGCAAGGGCGAGACGGCCCTGGACCTCTACTGCGGTGCCGGCCTCTTCGCCGGCGCGCTCGCCGACCGCCTCGGCGAGAAGGGCGCGGTCCTCGGCATCGAGTCCGGCAAGCGGGCGGTGGAGGACGCGCGGCACAATCTGGCCGACTTCCCGCGGGTCCGCGTCGAGCAGGGCAAGGTCGAGTCGGTCCTGCCGCGCACCGGCATCACCGAGGTCGACCTGATCGTCCTCGACCCGCCCCGCGCCGGTGCCGGCCGCGACACGGTCGCCCACCTCGCCTCCCTCGGGGCCCGCCGCATCGCCTACGTCGCCTGCGATCCCGCTGCGCTGGCCCGGGATCTGGGGTACTTCCGCGAGGGCGGCTACCGGGTGCGGACGCTCCGGGCGTTCGATCTGTTTCCGATGACGTCGCACGTGGAGTGCGTGGCGATTCTTGAGCCGGCTGCAAAGGGCCTCTGACCTGCGGCTTTCATAGCTGCTTCAGGTGCGACCGGGCGGGCTCGACCTGTTTCCCCAAGCGTACGACGTGCGGCAGGCAGCATGCCCGACCTACGCCGCTGACCTGCGGTCTCGCTCGGTGACGAGGAGACGGACGTGTCATTCCGCGGGTCTTTGCGGTGTCCGTGTGGGGCAGTTCTGACGCTCATATGACGCTCGACCTGATGGAGCGTTAGCGGTGTCCCGTCGGACCCGTCCGTCCTCATCGTCGCTCATAGCACCCGCAGCGAAAACGTCGGTCCCCGGGCCACAACCGTGTCCCGGGGACCGACGTCAGACGAGCCCCGATTTGACCATCAGCGTCACCAGACGACCGACGGGGCCAAGTGGACGGTCGACGCTACGCGTCGGGTCCCAGGGTGGTCAGGTCGAGTGCGTCGCTGATCGCGTGGTAGGCGTCGGCCGTGAGGTTGACGTGGTCGCCGGGGTCGTAGTCCGACGGTGCGGTGCCCGGGTTGAGTATCAGGGCCGGTGGGTCGGCCGCGCTGGTGGGGTCGGGGATGGCGACGGTCTGCTCGGCGTCGGCGTAGGTGACGGTCGGTGTGGTGTAGTCGGTCTGGTCGGTGATCCAGGTGTTGGCGTCTGCCCGGTCGGCGTCGTTGTCGGTGGTGCAGGGTGCGTAGCCGTGGCATGGGGTGAGGGTGGTGTAGACGACCTTGATGCCCCAGGCTCTGAGCTGGTCGCGCAGCAGCCCGTAGGACTCTTCGAGGGTCGTGTCGTCGGTTCCGGCCAGGATGTCCTTGAGTCCCTCGTCGATGATCACGGTCGTGATGCCGGGCAGGTCCAGGACGTCGCGGTCGAGGCGGGTGAGGACGGCCGGGCCGCCCTGGCCGGTCTGGTCGGCGGAGAGCCGGTTGTTCTCGATGCCGGTGGCGACGACGCCGTAGTCGGGGACGCCCTGCTCGTTCGTCCGCAGTGCGGTGGCGAGTTGGTCGGAGATCCTGTTGACGGGTGTGGTGGTGGTGTCGGCGGCGAAGGGGTCGATGAGGTTGTCACCGAGGACGGCGACGGTCGGCCGGGTGTCACCGGTGGTGACGTCGATGCCGGTGAGGATGTCGGCGAACCAGCCGGAGTAGACGCCTGTGCCGGTGAAGGCGCCGGCGCTGGTGTCGCTGGTGTGGTCGCCGGATCCGACGGCGCTGACGTACTGGGTGGTGGCGGTCGCCCAGCTGTGCTGGACGAGGTACGGCACGTCGTTGACCAGATGGAGACTGATCATGACGCGGTGGCCCGGGTTCGCGGTGTAGGTGACGGGGTCGCTGTAGATCTCGCCTCCGACGGGGAGCGTGACCGACTTGCTGCCGCCGTTGAAGGTCAGGTCCGTCGGGGTCGCGGTCGGGGTGGCGCCGGAGGACTGGGTGGCGAGGGTGGTGTGGTCGATGGTGAGGGGGCTGCGGCCGAGGGCGTTCGAGAGCCGAATGCGGACGCTGGAGCCGGCCACGCTGGGGTCGGCGGCGATGCGGAAGGTCTGGTCTTTGTAGTCGGTTCCCTCGTAGTTGAAGGAGCCTTCGTTGGGGGCGCTCCAGGCGCTGGTCCAGGCGGCTCCGTTCGGTGCGCTGGTGGTGTCCCGGAGGGCCATGCCGAGGATGTGCAGTCCGGGCACGTACTGGCGGGCGGAGTCGCTGAGGTCGGGCAGGGTGATCGAGTTGATCGGTGTGCCTGGCTTGAGGGGGATGGAGAAGGCGTAGATGTCGGTGCTGCGGGTTTCCTGGGTGCCGTTGACGTGGTTGCGGTGGGGGAGGGTGACGGCGGCGAGGTCGTGGGAGCCGTAGACCCAGTCGGGCATGTTCAGGTGATAGCTCTGTGATGTCGTGCCGTCGGCGTAGGTGATGGAGCCGTTGGGGCCGCCCGGCTGGCAGTCCTCGTACTGGCCGTTGCCGAGGGTGCACTCGCTCCCGCCGACGGCGGTGCCGTCGGGGACGACGGGGCTGCTGTAGTCGCTGTCGTCGCGCTGGGAGGCGATCATGCCGTAGGTGGAGAAGCCGAGGAAGACCAGTGCCCGGCCGGTGGCTCCGTTCATCTGGATGGTCTGGTTGGCGGCCATGACGTTGTCGCCGGACGCCGCACCGAAGTTCGGGAGCGTGAAGCCGGCACCGTCCACGGTGATCCGGCCTCCGGGCTGCCAGCCCGCGGCCTTGAGGTCCTGCAGCGAGATGGTCGAGCCGACTCCGTCCGCGTCGCCGGCCGACTGGCTGCTGTCGCTGGTGACGGCGGTGTTGTTGAAGGCGTCCTGAAGGCTGGTGTAGGTCTGGCCGGCGTGGCCGAGGGCGGTGAACTGGTACTGCTCCTGGCCGGAGGTGTTGCCGGCGGAGTCGACGGCGTAGACGTAGAGCGTGTGTGTGCCGGGGGCGGTGGGCGTGAGGGTGATCTTGGCCGTGTTGCCGGAGGCGGGGATGACCTCGGAGGCGGGGGTGTTGACGGTGGGTGGACTCACGTCCAGCCGGTAGAGGAACTTGGTCGCGCTGTCCGTGCTGAGCGTGAAGGTGCCGGGGGTACCGGCGGCTGTGATGCCGGCGGTGTCCTCGGGATAGCGCCCGTCGGCGCTTTTGACGGTGGGCGGGTCCGGTGCGGTGAGGTCGACGGTGAAGTGGCAGCTGGACGATGTGGGGCTGGTGTCCTCGCCGTCGCTGGAGTGCACGTTCCAGCCGACCACGTCTCCGGTCTTCAGCCCGCTCATGAACGTCGAAGAGAGCAGCTTGGGCGCGTTCTGCCCGCTGGCGACGGTCGCGCTGGTGGTCGTGGTGGCGGTACCGCCGTTCACCCAGTACTTGTACGTGGCCGCGAGGGCGTCCTTGTCGCCGTCGCTGATCACCGCGTTGAGGCTGGGCGGCGTGGTGGCGATCGACTTGCCGACGACCGCGGGGGTCGAGGTCCCGCAGCCGACGGAGTGCGTGCCGAACTTGGCCGTCAGACTGCTCGGCTTGGTGGGGGTGTGGTTGTACTCGATGGACATGGACGGGTTGTTGGCGAACCGCTTGAAGTAGGTGCCGTCTGAGCTGCTTTCCTGGCTGTTGACCAGCGCAAAGGTCCAACTGGAGTTCTTGGCGGCGGCCTTCTGGGCGATGGTGGACGTGACGGAGAAGCCTCCCGAGGGCTGGCTGGTGCAGGCGGGGCCGAAGCTCTTGGTCGCCAGGTACTTGGCGAGCGAGGGCTTGTTGCTCCAGGTGGTGCTGGAGCTGATGGACCCGGTCAGGTAGAGCTTGACGTCGGAGGAGAGGCTGCAGCTGGCGGAGTAGTTCTCCTTGACGTCGACTGTGGCGGACACGATGTGCGTGCCCCAGACGGCGGAGGGGACGGCGAGCTGGAAGTAGGAGCGTTCGACGCCGATGCAGCCCGACCAGCTGTTGTAGCCGACGCCTGGGTCTCCGTACTGGGTGGAGTCGTAGTTCTTTGCCGAGGGGCAGCCCTGCTGGGTCTCGATGTAGTGCTGTTTGCCGCCGGTGGCGTAGTGCGGGTTCCAGCTGGGATCGATGTAGACGGGGTACCGGGTGGCCGAGCCTGTGAGCAGGTCGTGATCGGGAGTCAGGGAGAGGGTGGAGCCGTCGACGTCGTCGCCGACGCGGGCGATGTGCGCACCGACGCCGGGCCCGTGGGCATCGGAGGCCGCTGAGCCTGCGGTGGTGAGTGCCGGGCGTGCCTGCGTGGTGGTGCCGCTGGTCGAGGAGTCCCACATCAGCGGCTGCGGCGCGCTGAACATGACCTGTCCGGCGGGGGTTGCGGCTTGCAGGTTGTCGTGACCGTCGTCGGTGACGGTGACGCCTGTGGTCTGGGTGGTGAGTTTCAGGGTGGCCAGTGCGGGATCGGCTGCCGCGGCGGCGGTCTTGACGACGATCACTTCGGAGAAGCCGCCGAGTGTGTCGGCGGTCAGCCTGAGGTCGACGTCCTTGAGTACGTCGGGGTAGGTGATGGTGGCGCCGGCCACGGTGGGCTGGGGCAGTTCCTTCGGCCAGGAGAAGCTCAGCCGCGTCTTGCCGCTGGTCATGGTCACCAGGGGGCCTGAGCCGCCGCCGGAGAAGACGAGGGGTTCGGCTGCTGCCCTGGGGCTGTAGGTGCCGTCGGAGTCCGACTGGAGTGTGGCATCGGCAGGCACCCAGGAACCGTGGTCGCGGATGCGCTGGGGGAAGAGGCTCGTCGTCCAGGTCACGGTTCCGGACGGGTTGGCCCGGACCGTGGCGGTCTCGGTGGTCAAGGCATCCACTCGGACGGATTCGCCCGTGTCCGCTGCCTGGGTCTGCGCCTGTGTCAGAGCCGACTGCTGGACTTCCGTCATGCCCGAGTCGTCCGGCGGACGGGTGGTCCCCAGGGGGCCGTCGGGCTGACTTTCCGGCAGTGGTGGCGCGGGGGTGGAGACCGGGGACGGACCGGTGTCGTCCGCCGCCGCGGCCTGCTGCGCGGCCACGACTCCCGCGGCGGACGACGGCAGCACAAGCGTCAGGGCGACGGCAGCGGTTCTCAGCCGGACACGTATTCGCCGGCCTCTTCGTGTGCGGCAGCGTGACTTTTCAGGCATGCGATTTCCTCAGAAAAGCGGGGGTTCTGACGGGTGTCGATCAGCGCGGGAGGACGCTATCCGCGGATCCGCGGATTGGACAAGCGAGCCGGTCTGGAAGGATCGCAAGGGGGAGTCGGTGTACGTAGCACACGGCACTCGAATCAGGGGCTGCTTGAGAAATCATTGATCTTTAGTGACGTATCATGGTCAAGAATTCATCCCGGGAAAACCGTCCTACCGGCGGAGGTTGATTAGATTCCCTCCGCGTCTTGCCGAGGGGATGGGGAATTTTCGTGGGTGAGTGGGCGAGATCCGGACAATGGCTTGAAAAGCTGGTCCGGCGGAGATCTTCTACGCGGATCTGGCTTGTTCTGATTGCATTGCTGGCGCTGATCGCGCCTTTCGCCGTGGCCGATCCGGCTTTGGCGGCAGAGGCAAAACGGGCTGATCACCTCATCAAGGCTCAGAAGGAAAAGTCCGTTCCGGTCATCGCTGTCCGCGGTCGCTCGGTCAAGCACCCGCGCATGAGGTCTTGGAATGCGGGCGCTGCCAGGCAGACCTGGCCGGCGTCGGGCGAAGCCGACACGGCACTGCCCCCTGCCGCGAAGAACCCGCACGAGCGTCCCGCGGCCACGGTCCGGGCCGGTCACCTACCGGTCTCCCTGGCGCCCGTGACGAACGGCCGCAACCCCGCCCCCGCCGGCACCAAGTTGCACGTGTCACTGCCCGGCCGGGCCACAGCCGGGAAACTGGGCGTACACGGCGTCGTCTTCACCCTGCGGGCGGACGGTGCCACGCCCGGCGGCCGAGCGCACGTCGGCCTCGATTACACGGACTTCCGCGACGCCTACGGCGGCGACTGGGCCTCCCGCCTCCACCTCGTACAACTGCCCGCATGCGCGCTGACCACCCCCTCCGCCGCCCACTGCCGCAAACAGACCCCGCTCGGCTCCTCCAACGACGTCCGGACCGAGACGGTCTCCGCCGACGTCACCCTGCCCGCACAGCACTCGCAGCAGCCCCTGCCGATGGTGCTGGCCGCCGTGGCCGGCACCTCCGGCGGCGGCGGCAGCTACGCCGCCACGTCCCTGGCTTCCTCGGGGCAGTGGTCGGCCGGCAGTTCCAGCGGTGCGTTCAGCTACTCCTATCCCGTCGCGCTGCCCGACGTCCCCGGCAGCCTGGCCCCGAGCGTGTCCCTGGACTACAGCTCGCAGAGCGTGGACGGACGGACGTCCTCCACGAACGCCCAGGCATCCTGGATCGGCGACGGCTGGGACTACGAACCCGGCTTCGTCGAGCGCAGCTATCCCGCCTGCTCCGACGACGCCGCGAACCAGACACCGAAGACCTCCGACCAGTGCTGGTCCGACGCGGCCGACACACTGACGCTGTCGCTGAACGGCTCATCCAACACCCTCGTCCACGACGACGCCACCGACACCTGGCACCCGCAGAGCGACAACGGCGAGAAGATCGAGATCAAGACCGACACGGTCAACGGCGACAACGACAACGAGTACTTCGTCGTCACCACCGCCGACGGCACCAAGTACTACTTCGGCCGCAACCGCCTGCCCGGCTGGGCCACCGGGAACGCCACCACCAACTCGGTGTTCACCACACCGGTCTACGGCAACGACACCGGCGAGCCCTGCCACGCGGCCACCTTCGCCGACTCCTGGTGCCAGCAGGCATACCGCTGGAACCTCGACTACACCGTCGACCGGCACGGCAACGCCATCAGCTACTGGTACACGCCCGAGACCAACTACTACGGCCGGGACAACTCCACCACCCCGACGCCGTACACCCGCGGCGGCTATCTGTCGAAGATCCAGTACGGCCAGTCGGACGGCAAGGTCTACGACAGCACCGCACCGGCCATGGCCCAGGTCCTCTTCGACACCGCCGAGCGCTGTCTGCCCGACTCCTCCTTCGACTGCGCCGCGTCGAAGATGACCACCGCGAACGCCTCGCACTGGCCGGACGTCCCCGTCGACCAGGTCTGCCCGTCCTCCGGCACCTGCGACAACCACGGCCCGGCCTTCTACACCACCCGGCGCCTGACGGGCATCCGCACCCAGGTCCTGGTCGGCACCGCCTACCAGGACGTGGACGCCTGGTCGCTGACCCACACCTTCCCGGCGACCGGGGACACCACCACACCGTCGCTGTGGCTGAGCCAGATCGTCCACACCGGCAAGGACGGCGGCAGTCTGGACCTGCCCCCGGTGCAGTTCGCCGGGCAGGCGCTCGCGAACCGGGTCGACGGCCTGGACGGCTACCAGCCCATCACCCGCTACCGGATGACCACCATCACCACCGAGTCCGGTGAGGTCATCACGGTCAACTACAGCGCACCCCAGTGCCACCGCGCGGGCACCCAGGTGCTGCCCTCCAGCGAGGACGGCAACACCTACCGCTGCTATCCGCAGTACTGGACGCCGCCGGGGCAGACCATGCCCCAGCTGGACTGGTTCAACAAGTTCGTCGTCAACACCGTCACCGTTCAGGACCCCAAGGGCCACGGCCTTCCCGTCCAGACCTCCTACAGCTACGTCGGCGACCCGGCCTGGCACTACAACGACGACCCGCTCACCCAGGCCAAGTACCGCACCTGGAACCAGTGGCGCGGCTACGGCACGGTCGAGACCCGCACCGGCACCGCACCGGAGAAGATCACCCTCTCCCGCGAGACCTTCTTCCGCGGCATGGACGGCGACAAGACCTCCACCGGCACCCGCAGCGTCACCCTCACGGACAGCACGGGCGACGACACGCAGAAGGACTCCGACTGGCTCGCCGGCCAGACCTTCGAAGCGCAGGCGTACAACGGCGACGGCGGAGCACTGCTGTCGGACGGCGTCACCGACCCCTGGAGCTCGGCCCCGACGGCGACCCAGTCGCGTACCAAGATTGGCCTCGACCCGCTGATCGCCCGCCGCGCCAACACCCAGCGGGTCCGCACGATCACCACCAAGGCGGACGGGACCAAGCAGACCACGGAGATCGACTACACCCTGGACAACTCCACCGGCCTGCCGACCGCCGTGGAGGACAAGGGCGACGCCGACACACCGGGCGACGAGACCTGCACCCGCACCTGGTACGCCAAGGACTCCGCCGGCGCCACGCTGCCCATGCCGCGCCGGGTCCAGGAGGTCTCGGTCGGCTGCTCGGCCACCCCGGCCTACCCGCAGGACCTGGTCAGTGACGACCTGACCTTCTTCGACAACGCCACCGACAACACGGCGGTCCCCACCAAGGGCGACGTGACGATGGTGCAGAAGGCCGATTCGGTGGCGGCCGACGGCACCGTCCACTACATCACCGCCCTGAAGAACACCTACGACGCCTACGGCCGCGAGCTGACCGAGACCGACGGCGACAACCGCACCACGACCACCGCCTACAGCCCGACCACCGGAGCGGCCCCGACCTCCGTCACGGTCACCAAGCCCAAGGTCACCGGACAGACCACCGGCTTCACCACCACGACCACCCTGGACCCGGCCCGCGGTCTCGACCTGAAGACCACCGACGCGGCCGGCTTGTCCACCACCAGCGCCTACGACCCGCTGGGCCGTCTCACCGCCGTCTGGAAACCGGGCTTCTCCACCTCCAACAACCCCAACACCAAGTACAGCTACAACCTCACCCCCGACACCACGTCCTCGGTCACCACCCAGACCCTCGACGACGACAACACCTATCGCACCTCCATCGCCATCTACGACTCGATGCTGCGGCCGAGGGAGACCCAGACCGCGACCGTCGACGGCGGCCGCACCATCACCGACACCGTCTACGACAGCCACGGATGGCCGGTCAGCACCTCCGACGCCTACTACAACTCCGGCGCCCCTTCCGCGACGCTGGTCGACGCACCCGACAACCAGACCCCCTCACAGACCGGCACCGTCTACGACGGCGCGGGACGCGTGACCGCGTCGATCGCCTACCACTTCGCCTCCGAGACCTGGCGCACCACCACCGCCTACCCCGGCTCCGACCGCGTCGACGTCACCCCGCCGGAAGGCGCCACGCCCACCACCACCTACACCGACGCACGCGGTCAGCTCGTCAAGCTGCTCCGCTACCACGGCAGCACTCCCACCGGTGCGGCGGACACCGTCAGCTACACCTACGACGCGGCAGGCCACCAGACAGGCCAGGACGACCACCAGGGACACACCTGGAGCAGCGGCTACGACCTGCTCGGCCGCCGCACCTCCCAGACGGACCCCGACACCGGCACCTCGTCCTCCGCCTACGACAACGCCGGCCAGCTGCTCAGCACCACCGACAACCGCGGCAAGACCATCGCGTACACCTACGACGAGATGGGTCGCAAGAAGGCCGAGTACGACATCACCGGCGGCGCCCAGCCGTCGACGGCCAACGAACTTGCGTCGTGGACCTACGACACGCTCAAGAAGGGCGAGCCGACCTCCTCCACCCGCTACGTAGGCGGCACCGGCGGCGCCGCCTACACGGACAAGATCCTCGGCTACGACAGCCACGGCTGGGTCCAGGCCACCGAACTCGTCGTCCCCTCCACCGAGGGTGCCCTGGCCGGGAACTACATCCACCAGAACCACTACAACCTGACAGGCACTCTCTCCAGCTACACCGACCAGGATCCGACCACCGTCAACCTCCCGCAGGAGACGGTCGCCTACACCTACGACGCCTTCGGCCGCCCGGTCGCCGTCGGCGGGGTCAACGGCTGGGAGTACGTCAACAAGCTCACCTACACCGAGTTCGACGAGCCCTACCAGTTCACCTACGGCACCACGGGCAACTTCGCCCAGCAGACGCTCACCTACGACGACCAGACCCACCGGCTCACCGGCTCCACCACCGTGACCCAGTCGGGCGCCGCGATCGCCGACCAGACCTCCTTCGCGTACCAGCCGTCCGGGAACGTCACCAGGATCACGGACAAGCTGGAGACCGGCCAGACCGACACCCAGTGCTTCACCTACGACTGGGCGCAGCGCCTGCAGTCCGCCTGGACAGCCACCGACGCCTGCGCGGCCTCTCCCGCCCCCGCGGCCTCCGCCATGGTGGGCGGCCCGTCACCGTACTGGCAGTCCTGGACCTACGATGCCACCGGCGCCCGGGCCACCCAGGTCGACCACGACACCACCGGCGACACCAGCCACGACGCGACGTCGAGCTACACCCCGTTCGCCGCGGGCAAGGGTCCTGCCCACGCCGTGTCCCAGGTGAACAAGGTGATACCGGGCGACTCGGCGTCCGACACCACCAACGCCTACACCTACGACGAGGACGGCAACGTCCACACCCGCACCACCCGCTCGGGCACCGACACCTTCACCTACAACGACGAGGGCCGGCTGTCCGGGCTGTCCTCCACCGGCAGCGCGGGCGACACGACATACCTGTACGACGCCGACGGCAGCCTCCTGATCCGCCGTAGCCCCGACGCCACCACCCTCTACACCGGCGACGAGGAGATCACCCTCAAGAAGAACGCCACCAGCTGTGACGGCATCCGCTACATCTCCCTCGCCGGGCAGACGGTCGCAACCCACTCCTCCGACGGCCACGTCACCTACCTGATCCCCGACCGGCAGGGCACCAGCACCCTGGCCGTCGACTCCCAGAGCCAGGCGGTCACCCGCCGCCAGTACAAGCCCTTCGGCGAGTCACGTGACCAGTCCGGAACCTGGACAGCGGGACAGCGCGGTTACGTCGGCGGCACCCAGGACGACAACACCGGTCTGACCAACCTCGGCGCCCGCGAGTACGACCCCACCATCGGCCGATTCCTCAGCCCCGACCCCCTGCTGGACCCCGGCTCACCACAGACCTGGAACGCCTACGACTACGCCGGCGACTCCCCGGTCACCGAGTCGGACCCCTCGGGTCTGTGCATGGCCGACCAGTGCGGCATCGGCTACCCCATCGGCGGCACCGGCACCAGCAAGAGCAACCCCAAGCGCTACGTCGACACCGGCCCCGTCGACCCCGGCGGCGCCGGCCACAACAGCGCCGTCTGCCACCACGGCCACTGCTCCGACGGCCACTCCATCGGCTACAGCGGCGGCAACATCAGCAAGAAGACCTACGACCCCCAGGCCGAGTCCCGCGCGGTCGCCCGCGCCAAAGCCACCGCCGACGCCACCGTCGCGGCGGCCAAGAAGCAGGCCGGCGGCCTCAAGCACCGCCTGCTGAACATGGTCGCCGACGTCATCGGCGTAACAGACGCCTACAACTGCTTCACCAAGGGCGACGTCATGGGCTGCATCAACACAGCCCTCACCGCGGTCCCGTGGGGCAAGGTCTTCAAAGCCATCAAGGTGGGCATCGAGGCCCTGGCGATCTGGCGCGCCCTCGACCGCGCCTACACCGCCGTCAAGGACGCCGAAGAAGCCGCACGACTCGCCGAGGACGCCCTCAAGGCCGAACACGCCATAGAAGAGGCCAGAGTCGCGGAAAGCGCCGGCACCGACGCCGCGGAAGGCGTGGCCTGCGCCGTCCACAGCTTCGTCGCCGCCACCGCGGTACGCCTCGCCGACGGCACCTCCAAACCCATCAGCGACATCAAACCCGGCGACACCGTCCTGGCCACCGACCCGCAGACCGGTGTCACGGCACCCGAGAAGGTCCAGCAGGTCATCGTCACCACGACCGACAAGGACTTCACCACCCTCACCCTCGACACGGCACCCACCCGCGGCCCGCCCCACCACACCAAGCACCACACCGAAACCCTCACCACCACCTGGCACCACCCCTTCTGGGACACCACCCACCACCGCTGGACCGACGCCCACGACCTCACGCCGGGCACGGAACTGCGCCAGCCCGACGGCACCACCGTGCTGGTCACCAAGGTCCACAACTTCCATCAGCACCACACCACCTACGACCTCACCGTCGGCACACTGCACACGTACTATGTGCTGGCAGGGGCGACACCGGTACTCGTTCACAACTGCGGTCCCGGTGGCGCGCAAGATGCAACAGAGCTCGTTTCCAAAAAGGCAGACCAGCGCTTTGCGACTAAGGAAGAGGCGCGCTCTGCGGCGCTTCGGGCTCACGGAGTTTCCGATGAGTCACTTGTGGAGACTCGAACGATTTACGGCAAGAACAACCCGAATCTGCGCGGCCCGAATGGTGAACCCTGGGAGCAGCTTGATGCTGTCAATGATGAGGGGGAGCTTGTCACGATCGACCACCATGCGAACGGCCACTATTTTGAAGACAACAATACGTACGCACTGCCGCATTATCATGGCCCGAATGGTGAGCACTACTTCTATGGGAGTCGCATATGGTGAGCCATGTTCAGGTGCTCAGTTCAGCTGAATTGAGTACTTTGTTGGCGGGCTTCAGTATTGCCCCGGATGTCGGGCCAAGTGCGCTGTGGCTGCCAGCGCATCCAGACAATGAAGCCATGCTGGTTGCTGAACTTAGTGCTGCGTGGCGTACCTTTGAGTGGTTTGCGCTGGGGACGTGGTATGCACCCGGTTCCTCCTCGCATGGGTCGAGTGGCTTTGCGAACAGATATCCAGGAATGACGCGCGAGATCATTGCTGAAAGCGTCATGGAGACACCGCGCGGCCTGAAGGTCCGTGCAGAGTGGTCCGCCCTAAATTCAGAATCGGCGGAAATTAAAAACTTCATGGCGTCTACCCGAAGGGCGAAGGGGAAGGGAATGTGTCTTGCACTCCTTCCGTCCGGAACATCGCCGCGTAATTGGTACGCGTTGTCGATGGGAATGGTAGGGCGTGCAGTACTGGCAGTAGAAGCTGAAGGTGACGTCCGACTAGAAGAGCTGCATCGGTCAGCCACATGGCAGTATCTTGCGGGATGTGCGGGCGTGGGTTGCGCATGTATAGTCCCTCTTGATCTCCATCCTTGGGGCGGTTATGTTGTCATAGCTGACAATAATCAGTTGATGCACCTTGCTCGACAATTTCGGCGGAGAGTGCGGGGACTTGCTCAGGTTGGATGGGAAGAAGTCATTCGTGGTGGTGGTGGACTGGCCCTATGATGATGGCGAATCGGCTCGCCCCGACGACCGTTGTGGGCAGTTGATGGAAGACCTAGAGATCAACTGATGTCCATACGCCGATTCGACTCGCTCGGCAAGCATTTGCTCGGGGCGCTTATTGCGGCCGGATGGAGCGCTGATAGGAAAGTTGACGTTGGTCAATGGGTAAAGCCGCTGGAGGGTGAAGGGTACCGGGCTCACCCGTTGGCTCAAGAAACACTCGCATCGGTGGGAGGGCTCTCCATCGATCCGATCAATCAAGTCGGCCCGAACTTCGGTAATGCGAGCCTTAGAACTTTGATCCCTTCGCCGCTGGATCAGGGCAGCGTGATCTGAGGATGTCTATAGGATTCGCGCCCGGAGACGTCCTCAGCATGCCGTTGCCCGATGGGCGGGGCGCGTACGGGGTGATGCTGACCACGCGTCCTTACATGGCTTTCTATGAGGACACGGCTGTAGTTGCGGACAAGCCGATCAGCTTCGAAAAAGGTCCATTGTTCATTGTTGCTGTTCATGCTTCGGCCTATTCGACAGGTCGATGGGGGCCGATTGTTGGTCGTGTCCTCAAGGGCAGTCTTCCGTCGGCGCCTGCGTTTTTTCGGCAGAACGTCCTCAATCTTGCCGACTGTGTCGTTGTCGATGCTGGTGGACTAGAAACGAAGGTAGCGCCGGAGGCGTGCGTAGGCCTGGAGCGCAGTGCTGTTTGGTCCGCTGAGCACATCGAAAGTCGAATCGCAGACCAGTATGCCGGCCGCCCGAATGTGTTCGTGGAGTCGATGAAAGTGAAGCTGTGAAGCTTCCTAAAGGTGGCCACTGTCCAGCCGCAGCCGACAGGTGTTCCGGTGGTGTACGACCGCCAGCGCATGAAGAAGTCATTCGTGGTGGTGGCGGACTGGCTCTATAGGAGGCAAACCGGCTTGCCCCACGACCGGCCGTTGTGATCGGCTGTCAGAAGACCCAGGGATCAACTGATTTCCATGATTCGATTCGACTCGCTCAGCAAGGATTTGCTTGGGGCGCTTGTTGCGTCCGGATGGAGTGCTGATAGGAAAGTTGACGTTGGCCAATGGGTAAAGCCGCTGGAGGGTGAAGGGTACCGGGCTCACCCGTTGGCTCAAGAAATACTCGCATCGGTGGGAGGGCTCTCCATCGATCCGATCAATCAAGTCGGCCCGAACTTCGGTAATGGCGAGCCTTACAATTTTGATCCCTTCGCCGCTGGATCAGGGCAGCATGATCTAGCGGAAGAGGTGGGCAGTGTTCTCGATGGAAGCTACTTTCCGATCGGTGAATGGCTAAGTTATTCGAGCGTATTCATCGAGGCTGGGGGGAGGGTGGTTGCTGCCGGTATGGGCTGGATTTGGGAGCTTGGGGCCACCTTCGAAGACTCACTGGAGTTGGCAGTCTGTGCGAATCGCCCGCTGGTCTGCCTGTATTCCGATCCGGGACTGGATCCTTGGCCGAGATCCGATGACAGTCAGCGAATCTCTGCCACGTCGAGCATCGTCAGGCCGGGCTTCTGGGCGGGTCGACGGCAGTAGCTGACGGCATGTCGGCTCAGTGCGTGCGCTGCGCGTGCAGATCGCCCCCATCGTCCCGGCGGGGCAGTCAGTCCCGGGTGTAGGCGCTGCTGTCGCGGCTCCAGGCGGTGGTGCCCCGCAGAGTGGCCCGTGAACGCCGGGTGACGCCGCCCGCCTCGTCGATGAGTTCGGTGGGAGTGCCGGTGAGGTCGGTGGCGATCGCGAAGAACCGCCGGTCGGTCTCCTCCTGGCGGTCGTCGGCCGTGAGGATGCGTTCGGTGTGGGACAGGGGCACGTCGGCGCGGTGGTCGCAGGGCCGCCTGCTCGGTCAGCGCGCCTCCCGCTCGGTATGGCGTCCGGGCTTCGGGGAATCAACTACCGGCCGGCCGAGGGCGGTTGATGATACAAGAGAAAGGTGATCAGGTCGGTGGCCGCGCGAGTCCGGTGAAGTGGCCTGCCCGGATGGACTTGGGGGGAATTCATGACGTTCGAGCAAGAATGGGCCGAACTGCGCGCGGCTGCGGCCAAGCGGACTGCCATGCAGATCGACAGCATCCCGGCCGACGGCGGTGGTGGTGGCGGCGGGAACGACCTGGTGGTCAATCGGGACGACCTCGGTGCCATCGGCAATGACGCGTACGACCTGCTCGGTCGGCTGGCGAAGGAGGGCGACATCGCCCGTTCCTCCACGTTCGACGCGGCTACGGCGCTGACCAACGGGAACTTCGTGAGCGGTTCGGCAGTGCTGAAGGTGCACGACTTCTGGCAGACCCACCTGAAGACGCTGCTGGACGCCTGCGCCCAGATTTCGAATCACCTCGATTACAGCAAGGCCCAGCACGCCAAGGACGAGGCGAAGGTCGAGGGAGATCTGAAGCGGATATCCGTGCTCACGGAATACATGAAATAGGGCTCGGGGGAGCGCGCGACATGCTGAAGTACGAGGACATCATCGACGCCCCGGTGGCGAAGCTGAAGGCCGCCGCAGACGACTGGTCGGAGATGGCGGGAAAGCTGGAGAAGCTCGCCACGGACGCCGCCGACGGGATGAAGGCGAAGGCGGACAGGGCGGCCTGGGAGGGCGTCAACGCAGGGGTCACCAGAGCGTTCATCGGGAAGACGGCCAAGGAGTTCGCGGATGCCGCGGCCGAGGCCAAGGGTGTGAAGCTGATCCTGGAAGAGGGTCACGCGGCCATCAAGAAGGCCAAGGACGACCTGGTCAACATCCGGGACCACGAGGGCCCCGCGGCCGGCATCCACGTGGACGGCAAGGGCAGGGTCACGGCGCGGAACCCGTTGTCCGGGATTCCCGCGGCGCGGCACGACCCCGACTACAGCGAACTTCTGCAGCAGGAGAGGCGGAACATCGAGTCGTGGCAGAAGAGGATCGACCTCATCGTCGACAACTGCAACGACACCGACCTCGCCCTCAAGAACACCCTTGAGGCCAACGTCACCGACCGTAAGGACTTCAGCGCTCCGACGTATACGAAGCTGGACCAGGAGGAGGCCGCCCGCGCCGCCGCTCTGGCGGCCAAGGGCAGGGACATCACCCACGTCGAACTTCAGCAGCTCAACGAGCTGCTGAAGGACAACAGTTCATCGGTGGAGTTCTCCAAGGACTTCTACGAGAAGCTCGGTCCCGAGAAGTCGCTCGCTTTCTTCGGTCAGCTCTCCACAGACACGTACGAGTACGGCAAGGTCGACCCGGAGCGTCTCAAGGACGTCCAGGAGCTCCAGAAGAACCTCGGCCTCAACCTGGCCACCGCCTCCCATGACAAGCAATTCACCGACACGTGGGGTCCGGAGCTCCGCAAGTTGGGTACGCAGCGCATTCCGCTGGCCAAGAACGACTACGGCGGGCCGTTCGGATACCAGCTGCTCGGCGGGATCATGCGGTACGGGAACTACGACGCGAAGTTCCTCAACCCGATCGCCGAACACGTGGCGCAGCTGCACGCGAAGGACCCGTACCTGTTCGCCGACAACAAGGTGGTGAACAGTCCGTTCAAGAACCCGTTCAACCCCTCCGGGGTGAACGGGGCCGGCTACGACCCGGCCACCGCCATGCTGGAAGCGCTCGGCAACAGTCCCGAAGCGGCGAAGAAGTTCTTCACCGACCCTCCGACCGCGTACAACGAGGACGGCACGGTCAACCGCGGTGCCACGGCCGACCTCGGAAAGAACAAGGACGGCGCGGCGATCGACAACTACCTCGACTTCTTCAGCAACGAGAAGTGGGAATCCTTCCCCGACGTCAACTCGCTCGACGAGAAGGAGCTCAAGGCGTCGCTCGACCAGATGCCCGACGCCCTCGGCCACGCCCTGGAGGCTGCGACCCTCGGTTACCCGGCCGGGCACCCGGACGACGGCGTGGTGCGTGACGCGGACAACGCCGCGGTCATGCAGAAGGTCATGGAGAAATACGGTGCGGACCCGGGTCTGCTCAAGGAGCACCACCAGGCGATGGCCGACAGCCTGGGCGTCATGGGCGCCGGCTACATCGACGACATCAACTGGGCACTGGACAAGAACGATCCGGACAGCGTGTTCGCGCCGGGCAAGAATCCGGATGGGCACCTCGACTTCGCGGACACCGCGGACGGGAACGGGCGGAGCGTCGTCCGGGGGTTCCTCAGCACCCTGGGCCAGCACCCGGACGCCTACGCGACGGTCTCGACCGCGGAGCAGGTCTACACCCGCAGCGCGCTGGAAGAGACCGTGGGCCCGGACGGAAGGATCAGCGAAGGTGCTGCCAGGGCGACCGTGCGCGTGGGCGCCGAGGTGCAGGGCATGCTCGACCAGTCCCGGGCCGACCAGGTGGAGGCGACGAACCTCAAGACCCACGAGGACTACGAGAAGGCGGTCGCCAAGCGGGCGGGCTGGGTGGAGTTCGGGGCCGTGGCGGGTGTCGCGGCGGGCGTCGCCTTCCTGCCCGCGACAGCGGCCGTGGGCACGGCCGCGGTGCTCATCCCGCTGGCGACCGACACCGCCAGTGGCGCTGTCGAACAGGTCATCGGCCAGATGGTCGGCGACGTCTCCGACAGCACGGTGGATGAGCACAAGGAGAAGATGGAGGAGCTCACCAGGGAGGACAAGACCAAGATCTACTCCGCCGGTGAGGGCATGGCCGAGGCCCCGATGGAGGACTTCCTGCGGCACAACGGCGTGGACACCAACAGCGATTTCGGTCAGGACTTGCGTGAATCGATGCTGACCGGCTACGGGGTCGGCAACGACCGGGAGAACCAGCAGGGCAACGACCCGGAGACCGGCTGAGGCCGGTGGACGGCCGAGGACACGTAAGGATGCGGACAGTGATGAATCGTAGGTCGGCACGCGGGGGACTTTTCTCCGCGGCCGTGGCCGGCTCGTTGTTCCTCGGGGCCACGGGTTGTGGAGGGGGCGGAGACGTGGACGGGACTCCGAAGACTCCGAAGGACTACAAGGTCGTTGCGGGGACACAACTCTGCGGTGGCGATGCCGTGTCCGCTGACGCGGCCAAGGCACTGAAGGTGATCACGGGGTCGTCGCGGTACGAAGCGTCGGCGAAGAGGTACACCGTCGCGCAGGCCGCGGCGGACCTTGTCGAGGCATTCTGGGATCCCGAGCGGTATCGCGGGGACGTCTGCCGTGTTTACACGCCCATCGGCACGCCGGATTTCGAGCTCAGAATCACCTGGAGGAGGGTCGACGGCGCCCCGACGGGCACCCCCGCCGCGAAGTTCACCGTGCTGAAGATGGGGGAGCGGGCCCTGGCGGCAGCGGACAACGCGAACGTCCAGTTCGCTTGCAGAAGCGACAAGTTGGCCGGCTCGTCAGGAGTGGCCCACATCGTGATCGGCGTGGAGCGCGGGGGTATGCCGAAGGAACCCGAGGGCGACATCGAGGCGTTGAAGGACGCCTACGCGACCGTGGCCCATTCCTTCTCGCTGGCCATGGCCAAGGAACTACGCTGCGAGAAGAACGGCCGGCTCCCCGCGAAGCCCGTGCTGAATCCCGCGTAGCCGCTGACGAACGCGGAAACGAGCATGATCTGGCGGCCCTGTTCTGTCCGGGGGAGGGCCGCCTGCCGTATGCGGTGAGCCCACGCTGCCGTATGCGGTGTGCCCACGGACGAGCGGTGAACAGGCCTCGTCTCCAGGGGCGTCGACCTCGCGCTCGCCCACGACTCCGACCCGGTCCGGCTGTGCCACCGGCTCCCTGCTCCACCTGCCGCCGGAAGTGAGCGCGCTCTCGGCCGGCCCACTCGCCGGCCGCCGGTCCTCCCTGTGGTGCAGGCTTCCTGGGGGCCGCCGGCAACAACCGGCAACAACACACCGCCACCACGGTCACCACCACGGCGGCAACGCAGGGAGCACCGGAGTGTGATCGAGCGCTTGTCGCGGTTCAGCGCGTCCGAGGGGCAGGTCGGTCAGTGATGGAAGGCCAGGAGTTTGGCGATGCCGTTGCGCTGGATCTCGGAGGTGCCGGTGAGGATGCGGAACATGCGGATCTTGCGGAAGAGGTACTCGATCTCGTTGCCCTGGGTGAGTCCTTCCTTGCCGTGGATCTGGACGGCCTCGTCGAGGATGCGGAAGGCGGACTCGGCGACGAAGAGCTTGCACATGAACGCCTCGGCGTGGACCTCCCGGCCCTCGTCCAGCGCGGTGAGCGCCGCGTAGGTCATGGAGCGGGCGGCGTAGAAGTCGGTGGCCATGTCGGCGACCTTGTGCTGGATGGCCTGCATCATCAGCAGTGGCTGCCCGCCGGCGACCTTGCGGGTGCGGGTGCGGTCGAGGGTCAGTGCGATGGCGCGGCGGGTGGCGCCGAGGACGGTGGGGCAGTGCAGGAGGCGGTTGGTGGTGACCCGGCCGAGCGCGATGCGCATGCCCTTGCCTTCTTCGCCGAGGAGGTTGGCGGCGGGGACGTAGCAGTCGTCGAGGACGATGTCGCTCTCGATGTGCTCGCCGGACATCGGCGTCGCTCCGTCCTCGACGCGGCAGCCGGGGCTGTCGAGGTCCACGAGGAAGGCGGAGAACCGCGGCTTGTCGCCCTCGTGTTCTCCGGTGCCGGCCATACGGGCGACGACGATCGCGAAGTCGGCGAACGGGCCCGCCGAAGAGAACACCTTGTGCCCGGTGAGGCGGTAGCCGTCGCCGTCGGGGACCGCGACCGTGCGCATGGAGCGCACGTCGGAGCCCGCGTCGGTCTCCGTGAGGGAGAAGCAGCAGGTGCGTTCGCCGCGGATCAGCGGCAGCAGGTACTTCTCCAGCTGGTACCCGGTGGCGTGCTTGAGGATGTCGCCTGCGCGCAGGGGGCCGCCCATGTCCCCGAGCACGCTGTGCGAGAGAACGCGCCCGCTGGCGCCGATCTCCTCCTTCAGGACTGCCAGTTGGGTGTACGAGAGATTCTGTCCGCCGTACTCCTCGGGCAAGTGGACGCCGTAGAAGCCTAGTTCGCGGCTGCGGCGCCAGACCGGTTCGAGGTCGGCGCGGGTGAGGCGGCTGCTGGGGGTGATGCGGCGCTCGCGTTCGTAGTCGGCGAGTTCGCCGTCGAGGTAGTCGCGCAGGCGGTCGACGAGTCCGGCGGTGCGGGGGTCGTCGTAGGAGGGGCGCAAGGAGAAGGTCATCTGGGGCTCCGGGGGCGAGGGTTCAGTTGACGCGGCGGGCGGTGTCCGCCCAGAACGGCTCGCGTACGGCCTTGCGGTCGAGCTTGCCGTTGCGGTTGTGGGGGAGTTCGGTCACGAAGTCGACCGACCGGGGCTTCTTGAAGCGGTCCAGCCTGTCCGCGCAGAAGGTGATCAGCTCGTCGGCCGTGACGGTCGTACCGGCGTGGGTGACGACGACGGCCTTGACGGCCTCACCCCACTGTTCGTCGGGCACGCCGACGACGCAGGCTTCCCGTACGGCGGGGTGCTCGTAGAGGGCGGCTTCGACCTCGGTGCAGTAGATGTTGAACCCGCCGGAGATGATCATGTCCTTCTTGCGGTCGACGAGGAAGAGGTAGCCGTCCTCCCGCATCCACGCCAGGTCCCCGGTGTGCACCCAGCCGCCGCGGAAGGTCTCCGCGGACAGCTGCGGCTCCCGCCAGTACTTCCGTACGCAGTCCGGGCCGCGCACGATGACCTCGCCGACCTCGCGCGGGCCCAGTTCCCGGCCCGCCTCGTCGACGACGCGGATCTCGGTGTCGTAGGAGGCCCGGCCGCAGGACTGGAGCAGCTCCGGGTCCTCCTTCACCGCGCGGGCGATCTCCTCGCTGCTCAGGCCCGCGACGACGCTGGTGGTCTCGCCCAGCCCGTAGCCCTGGGCGACGACCGGGCCGAAGAACTCCACCGCGTCCCGCAGGCGCTGCGGTGAGATGGGTGCGCCGCCGATGCGCACGCTCGTCAGGGAGGACAGGTCGTACTGTGCGGCACGTGGGTGGGCGAGGACCATGTTCACCATGGCCGGCACGAGGAAGGTGGCGGTGATGCGTTCCTTCTCGACCGTCTCCAGGAAGCTCTGAGGGCTCCAGCTCGGCAGGACGTAGGTCGTGGAGCCGCCGAACACCCCGGCCAGCAGGCCCATGCCGGTGGCGTGGGTGATCGGGCCGCAGGCGAGGTAGCGGGTGCCGGGGCGGGGGCGGGACTCGTCGGCCATCAGCTGTTTGCGCATGTTGGCGAGGCGGTTGCCGACCGTCTGCACGGCGGCCTTGAGCGCGCCGGTGGAGCCGGAGGTGAAGTTCAGGACGCAGGGGTCGTCCTCGCGGACCTCGACGTGGAACGGCGTCTCGTCGCCCTCGGCCAGCAGGTCGCCGTAGGACACCTCGCCCGGCTGGGCGCCGTCCAGCGGGACGGGCAGGCAGTCGGTGCCCGCGGCGGCGATCGCGGCCAGGGCGTCCTCCCGGTGGGCCGCGTCGAAGACCAGGGTCCGTACGGGGGCGTACCGCAGGATGTGCTCGATCTCGCCGCTTCCGAGGCGTGCGTTGATCGGTGCCCGCGTCAGCCCTGCCTTGTACAGGGCGAATTCGACCTCCACCAGCTCGCCCCGGTTCCAGGCGAGGGAGGCCACCGCGTCGCCGGGGCCGAGACCCCGGGCGGTCAGGGCGGAGGCAAGCCGATTGGTCGCGCGGTCGAGTTCGCCGAAGCTCCAGGAACGGTCCCCGCACACGAGGGCCGGGGCCTGGGGCCAGTAGCGAGCGCTGCGCGAAAGGTAGGTGCCGAGGTTCATGAAGAGACCTGTCTCCCGAGCGGAAGGGGTGAGGGCTGGAACGGAGGGCGAGCCGCGGTCCTGCCGTGATGAGGGGCCCGGTGGTCCGGCCGTGGTGAGGAACCCGCTGGACCGGCCGTGGTGGCGGGCTCACCGAGGCGTAACCATACTGGCCAATCAATTACATACAGCTTGTTCAGTAACGTGGGAGGTGTCAAGAGCCTCCTAGACTGAGCACACCCGCGCCGCACGACCGAGGAGGGGGCCCGATGGCCGAGGACAGACGGACGAGACGGTCACGCCGTGCCCTGGGGGCGGCTCTGGTCGCGCTGGTCCTGGAACGCGGCTTCACCGCGCTGACCGTGGAGGACATCACAGAGCGGGCGGACGTGGCCCGCGCGACCTTCTACGCCCACTTCCGTGACAAGGAGGACCTGTTCGCCCGGGTGACGGCCGACCTCCTGGACGAGCTCGGCGAGCGGCTCGCCCCCGCCGTCGCGGACAGCGCGATCGGCTTCACGGGCAAGCCGGTCCTGGAGATGCTCCGGCACGCGCGTGAGGAACGCGACCTGTACCGGATCGTGCTGCGCGGCGAGGGTGACGGCAGACCTCTGCAGATGTTCACGGACGCCTGCGCGAGGGCCACCGCGGAGGAGTTCCGTGCCCGCGCGGAGCGCAACGCGGTCCGGCCGCGCATCGACCCCGATCTGCTCGCCCGGGTGTGGGTGGGCGAGCAGGTCGCCGTACTGCGCTGGTGGGTCGAGCAGGAAACCCCGTCCCTGCCGGCCGAGGAGGTCGTGCGCATGCTGCTCGACCTGGCACTGCGCGGACGGTACTGGGCCAGCGGCTTCGAGGCGCCGGCCTGAGCGTCCGGTCAGGGCCCTCAGGGCGTGGGGCCGGTTCCCTCGGTCGCGCCCAGCCGTCGCGCGTCGAGCTCCGGCCGGATGGCGACCAGGGCCGTCAGGCCGCAGGCCAGCATGACGACGGCGGACAGCAGGAAGGCGTGGTCGTACCCGGTGCCGGGCGAGGCGGCGGAGTCCAGGAGGCGCCCGGTCAGGTACGGGGCGATCAGCCCGGGCAGGGTGCCCGTCGCGGCGACGATACCGAAGACCGCACCTCGCCGGGAGGCGGGCACGACCGCGGATGCCGTCATGTAGTGCAGGGGGAACACGATGGCGTGGCCGCCGAAGGCGACGGCGAGCAGGGCGATGCGGGCCCAGCCGGTGGTGATCGGGAGGGCGGCCATGGCCAGCGCCGCGACGACCACCGCGATGCCCTGCGGGGCGCCGCTCGACCACCGTCGCGAGAGGCCGCGCCGGTGCAGCCGGTCGAGGACGGGCGGCGTCGCGAGCAGCAGGACGAGGCTGAGGGCGGAGATGGCGCTGATGAGCGTGGCCGCGGTGCTCGGTGCCATGCCGAGCTGCGTGCGCAGGTAGACGGGCAGCCAGGCGTGGCTCAGGGCGAGGGCCCAGGAGCCGCCGAAGGCCGCGGCGATGCTTCCGCACACCGTGCCGTTCAACAGCAGACGCCGGTACGGCAGCCGCTCGGTGCGAAGCGCTGCCCGAGCGGTGCCGTCGGCCGGCCGTGAGCTCCGCGCGCGCCCCTCTGCGTACGGGCCGTCATGTCCCACCCGCCACCACACCAGGCTCCACACCAGGCTGGTCACGGCGAGCACCGCGAAGGCGGAGCGCCATCCGAAGCCGGTGATCAGCCATGTCACCACCGGCGCCGCGATCAGCGTGCCCAGCGCGGCACCGCTGATCTGGAGCGCCGAGGGCAGGCCCCGGCGGTCCGCCGGGAACCACTTGTACAGGGCGTGCATCGACATCGAGGCCGCGGGTCCCTCCGCCGCCCCCAGCAGCACCCGCCCCGCCACGAGTGCGGGCACGGAGGCCACGAACAGCACCGGCAGTTGGGCGACCGCCCACAGAGCGGCCATCGTGAACAGCAGGACCCGGCTGGACACGCGTGCCGAGGCGAAGCCGACGATCAGCCCGGAGAGGCTGAACAGCAGCGCGAACGAGCTGGAGACCAGCCCGTAGGTGCTGTTGCTGATGCCCAGCTCGTCCATGATCGGGACGGCCGCGAGTCCCAGGACGGACTTGTCGGCGTAGTTGATGAGCATGAACGTCACGATCAACGCCGTGATCAGCCAGGCCCGCCGGCGGTCGAATGCCGGACGGGAGGGGGCCTCGGCACCCGCACGGGGCGGCGCGGGCGAGGACGGTTCGACCATGGGGCACTCCTGCGGCTCGGAGGGGAAGCGTGCGGTGAACGGCGCGGCGGCCGAGGCCGGCCGGGCCGGCGCTCGCGGGGGCATGACGGACGCGTGACTGCTGCCCCAGGGCTTCCGTCGGCGAGGGGCTGTCGTCCCGTGCTGAACAGGTTGTACGTTAACGGCGTCGATGTTCAATACCCTTGCAGTGACGGAGTTGCCCGTGAACGACACGACCCGCCTCGGTGACCTTGCGTGGACCCGCGGCTACACCGACCCCGCGTGGATCCGCCGCTTCACGTCATCGGGCCGCGAACTCTCCCCCAGCCGCCGGGTGTGGCGCGGGCCGGAACCCGCCCGAGCCCTCCCGGGGGAGCCCGACGCCCTCGACGGGTTCGCCCTCGACATCGGCGGGGCCGCGATGACGCTGCCGGACCTGTTCGCCGCCGCGCAGACGGACGCCTTCCTGGTGCTGCACCGGGGCAGCGTCGTCCACGAGACGTACCGGCACGGCGCCCAGGCGCACACCCCGCACTTCAACGCCTCGGCGGCCAAGTCCTCCATCGGACTGATGGCGGCGACACTGGCGCACCAGGGCCTCCTGGACCGGTCGGCCCGGACCTCCGCCTACGTCCCCGAACTCGCCGGAACCGCCTTCGGTGACGCCTCGGTCGAGGACCTGCTGCACATGGGCACCCAGGTCAGTTACGCGGGCCGGCCCTTCGACAAGGCGATCGAGGCCCAGCGGTACCACGCCGTCCTCGCACCGCAGCTGCGGCCCTACGGCTACAGCGGCCCGACCACCATCCGTGAGCACCTCCTGACCGCCCGAGCCACCGGCCGGCCGGGCACCGGGTTCCGCTACGAGAACGGCAACGTCGAGGCGCTGGCCGAGGTCCTGCGGAGGGTCACGGGTCTGAGCACCTCCGCGCTGCTCAGCGAGATGATCTGGTCGAAGATCGGCGCCGAGGAGGACGCCTACTACGTCCTCGACGGCGACGGAGTCGAGGCGGCTTCCGGCGGCTTCAGCGCCACCGCGCGCGACGTCGCCCGCGTCGGCGAGATGCTGCGCCGCGGCGGGGCGGTCGGCGACCGGCAGGTCCTGCCCGAGGAGGTGGCCACGACGATCACCAGCGGTGTGCCCGACGGCTACCCCCGCCGCGTGCGGTTCCCCGCCGCGCCCCCCGACTCGCCGGCCACGCTCTCGTACCACGACCTGTGGTGGATTCCGAACGACCCCTATGGCTCGTACATGGCCAGCGGCATCCATGGCCAGCGGCTGTTCGTCTCGCCCGGCCTCGACCTCGTCGCCGTCCACTTCGGCTCCCAGGTGATCTCGCCGGACGTGCCGGTCGCCCCGCTCGTCCAGGCGTTCCTGGGGATCGGCGTCCACCTCGCGGCGACCCGGTGAGCTTTCTGTGAAATCGGGCCGCGGCGGCGGCGACCTCGGCCCGGATCCAGCCGCCCGGCCTCTTCGCGGCGGCGGATCTCTCAGAAGACTCCCAGAGACTCTCCGAGTGCGTTCAGGCCGGGGTGACAGCGTCGGTGGCTGTTCCGACGAAGCCTCGACCTGACAGGAGCCCTTGCTGTGGCCACGTTCCTTCACAGGCTGGGCCGGTTCTCCTTCCGGAGGCGCCGGCCGGTCGCGCTGCTGTGGGTGGTACTGCTCGTGGGCACGGGCGTGCTGGCCGGGAGAGCGCCCGCCGCGCCGCCCAACGACTTCTCGATGCCCGGTACGGAGGCACAGCAGGCGTACGACGTGCTGGAGAAGAGCTTTCCGGAGCTGAACGCCGACGGGGCGACGGCCCGGGTGGTGTTCCGGGCCGAGGACGGCAAGGTCACCGACCCCGAGGAGAAGAAGGCCGTCCAGCGGACGGTCCGGGAACTCGGGGAAGGCCCCCAGGTCGTACGGGTCACCGACCCGTACGCCACCCGTTCGGTGAGCGAGGACGGCTCCACCGCGTACGCACAGGTCTCGTACGAGGTGCCCGCCTCGCAGTTGGAGGAGAGCTCGCGCGACGCGCTGCAGGACACCGTCGACCGGGCGGGCTCGCAGAAGCTGACCGTCGAGGTCGGCGGCAACGCCGTCAACGCGATGGCCGGCGGACACTCCTCCGAGGCCCTCGGCCTGGCCGTCGCCGCCGTGGTACTCGTCATCACCTTCGGCTCGCTCCTCGCGGCCGGCCTCCCGCTGCTCACCGCCGTCCTCGGAGTCGGTGTCGGCGGTCTTGCGATCAAGGTGCTCGCGGAGCCGCTCGGGCTCGGCTCGACCACCAGCGGTCTCGCCACCATGATCGGCCTGGCCGTCGGCATCGACTACGCCCTGTTCGTCGTCTCCCGCTACCGCGCCGAACTCGCCCGGGGCAGGGACCGGGAAGCAGCGGCCGCTCACGCGGTGGGCACCGCGGGGTCCGCGGTCGTGTTCGCCGGTCTCACCGTGATCATCGCCCTCGCGGGACTGAGCGTGGTCGGCATCCCGCTGCTCACGCAGATGGGCCTCGCCGCCGCCGGCACGGTCGTCATCGCCATGCTGATCGCCGTCACCCTGATCCCCGCGCTGCTCGGCCTCCTCGGACGCCGTATCCGCCCCACCCGCCCGCGGCGCCTAGGCGCGGACGGCCGGCCCAAGCCGGCCATGGGCGTGCGCTGGGCACGGTTCGCCGTCCGGCGTCCGGTCGCCGTCCTGCTGGGCGGAGTCGCCCTGCTCGGCGCGGTCGCCCTGCCCGCGGCCTCTTTGGACATGGGGCTCCCGGGCGACGAGTCCAAGCCCGCCTCGACCACGCAGCGCCGCGCGTACGACCTGATCGCCGACGGCTTCGGTCCCGGCTACAACGGCCCCCTGACGGTGGTCGTCCAGGCCGACGGCGGCGGCAGCGCCCAGGAGGCCGCCCGCGACGTCGCCGCGGAGCTCCGCGGCAGGAAGGACGTCGCCGCGGTCGGGCAGCCCCGGCTGAGTACGGCGGGTGACACCGCAGTCCTCACCGTCGTACCGGTCACCGCGCCGGCCGGCGCCGAGACGGCCGACCTCGTGCACGCGCTGCGCGACCCCGTGCTCGCGAGCGGGCACGATGCCCGCGTGCTGGTCGCCGGGTCGACGGCGATGAACGTGGACGTGTCGCAGAAGCTGTCCGACGCCCTCCTCCCGTACCTGGGACTCGTGGTCGGCCTGGCGTTCCTGCTGCTGATCGCCGTCTTCCGGTCCCTCCTCGTCCCGCTCAAGGCGGCCCTGGGCTTCCTGCTGTCGGTCCTGGCCGGCCTCGGCGCGGTGGTCGCGGTCTTCCAGTGGGGCTGGCTGTCCTCCCTCTTCGGGGTCGCGGTCCCGGGACCGGTGATGTCGATGACGCCGATCTTCATGGTGGGCGTCGTCTTCGGTCTCGCCATGGACTACGAGGTGTTCCTCGTGACCCGGATGCGCGAGGCGTACGTGCACGGGCGGTCGCCGAAGGACTCCGTGGTCAGCGGCTTCGAGCACAGTGCACGGGTGGTGACCGCCGCCGCCGTCATCATGATCTCCGTCTTCGCCGCCTTCATGGGGTCCGACGAGCAGATGCTCCGGACGATCGGCTTCGGGCTCGCCGCCGCCGTCCTCTTCGACGCGTTCGTCGTCCGCATGGCGATGGTCCCGGCCGTCCTGGCCCTGCTCGGCCGGCGCGCCTGGCGCCTTCCCCGATGGCTGGACCGGCTCGTGCCCTGCCTGGATGTCGAAGGCGAGCGGCTCGGACGAGAGGCGGACGGTGCCGCGACGGCGCCCGCCGCCGGAGTCGACGCCGGCCCGGACCCCGCCGTCGGGGCGGCGGGCGGCGGCGGCCGCCGGGGCTCCGCCGTCTGATCAGCCTTCGTCATGTCCCGTGCGATGCCTCCTCCCCGATTCCCGTCCCCAGGAGCCTGCCCATGTCCTCCGCCGCACGTCGCCTCGCTCCTCCCGGTTCACCGTGGCGCCACGCCCTCGAAGGCGCCTTGTCCGTCGCGGCCGCGGTCGTGGCGATGGCCGCCGCCGCGTGGGCGGCACTCGCCGCCCTGGGCGCCGGAGCGATCGCCCCGGTCTGCCGCCTCGTGCCGATGACGGTGAGCATGGCCGTCGGTGGCGGCGTCACCCTGGAGTCGGCTCCCTCCGCCGGGTCCGCCGACGGAGGTGGGCCGGGCGGCGGCCTCGGCGGGCTGCTCGGCGGCGGTGGCGGGGCGGGCCTCGGCCTGAGCGGTGCGGTGGCGGTGACGCCGCTGGCGCTGACGTTCCTCGGCACGGCCCTCCTGGGGGTCGGCTTCTTCAGGCCCTTGCGCCGGCGGCAGCGGCCTGCCGCGGCGCTGCTGTGGGCCCGGTGCGGCGGCGCGCTGGTGACCGCGGCCGTGGTCCTCCCCGTCCTGGCCTGCCTGGCTCAGGGCACCGCCCGGCTGCCCGAGTCCGTGACGGAACGGTTCGGCAAGGGTGCGGCGTCCGGAGCGTTCAGCCGGTTCACCGGAGGCGGCGAGGGCGGAGGCCTCACCAAGGCGTTGTCCCCGGTGGTGTTCGAGACCGACGCCGTGGCGACCACCTTCCTCGGCCTGCTCTGGGTGGGCGCCGTCCCCGCCCTCGGCTGCCTCGCGGCCCGCCGTACGACACTGCCGCGCCCCCTCGCCCTGAGCCGCCTGCGACTGAAGTGGAACGCCGTCACCTCCACCCTGACCGCTCTCGCCGCGGTGCTGTGCCTTTCGGTCCTCGCCGTCGCGCTGTCGGCCGGGGCCGCGGCCCTGACCGGGAGGGAACAGGCGGCCCGGGCGGCCGGTCTGCTGCTGCTGATCGGCCCCAACCTGATCGCCGTGCTGTTCACCGTCGGCCTCGGGACCTCCTGGGAGGCGGGCATGCACCGCATCCGGCCGGCGAGCGGCGGGATGCTCGGCATGCTCGGCGGCGCCCAGGGCGGTACGGGGGGCACGGGGGGTACGGACAGGTCCGTCGACCTGGGCGGCTGGTCGGGCGCCGGCGTGCCCCTGTGGCTCCTCGGCATGCTGCTGACGCTGCTCCTGCTCGTGGTCGGCGGGTATGCCGTCGCCTGCCGCACCCCGGCGCGCACCCCGAGGGAGGAGTCCGAGCCCCCCCTCGGCCGCCATGCGGAGATCGCGCTGCGGATGGGCATCGCGGTCGGCGCCACGACCCTGGTGCTCCCGCTCCTGGCCCGCGGGTCGCTGCGGTTCGGCATCAGTCTCATGGGCAACGAGATGGGCGGCGTCACGGCCGGTCTCGACGCCGCTCCGGGACTGTCCGCTCTCACCGGGTTCGTCCTGGCCGTCCTCGCGGGCTACGGTGGCAGCCGCCTGCAGGGCCGGAGGGCCCGCCGCCGGGGCCCTGCGGCGCAACGGCCGGGCACGGCGCCCCGACGGCCGGCCGGCGCGCGGTCCACGCCGTCCCGGGTGACGTCCGACTCGGCGTCGTGAGCGTCGTGTGATCTCCTCAGAAGTCCGGTCCTGTTCGTGAAGGCGGCGATCCACACCATGGCGGCACCGACACCCCCCTCGCACCACCCCGCGGGTCGCCCCGACCACCTGCTCGTCGTCGACGACGAGCCCACGGTACGGGAGTTGCTGCGCACGGCTCTGCGCTACGCCGGCTTCGACGTGGCGGCCGCCGCCACCGGCCAGGAGGCCCTCGACCTGGCCGCGCGGCACACCCCCGACCTCGTCCTGCTCGACGTCATGCTTCCGGACATGGACGGCTTCGAGGTGATCCGCCGTCTGCGGGCCCGGCCCCGCTCGGCCCTGACCGGCCAGGGCGGGGACGTCCCGGTCCTCTTCGTCACCGCACGGGACGACCGCCAGGACCGGCTGCACGGCCTGCGTCTCGGAGGCGACGACTACGTCACCAAGCCCTTCGACCTCGAAGAGCTCATCGCCCGCATCCATGCCGTCCTGCGCCGTACCCGGGGCGAGCAGCCCGCCCGGCTCGTGGTCGGCGACCTGGCGCTCGAACCCGACAGCCACCACGTCACCCGGGCCGGCCGCACCGTGCGCCTGTCCCCGACCGAGTTCCGCCTCCTGCACTTCCTGGTGGCCAACGCGGAGCGCACCATGACCAAGAATCAGATCCTGCACAGCGTGTGGGAGTACGACTTCGGCGGCGACCCCAGCATCGTCGACACGTACATCAGCTATCTGCGCCGCAAGGTCGACACGGGTGAGCCCAAACTCATCCACACCGTCCGAGGCGTGGGCTACGTGATCCGCGAGCCCCGGCCATGAAGCGCCCGGACCGGTGGCCGACCCGCGGACGGCTGAGCCGGGTTTCCCTCCGGACCCGCCTGGTGTGCCTCTCCGTCGCCCTGGTCGCCGTCGGCCTCCTCGGCACGGGGGCGATCGTCACCACGGCGCTCCGCGGCTACCTGGAGAACCGGGTCGACGACAGGCTGGTCCTCACCGGCCAGATCGCGGCCCGCCTCGCACCGCCCGCCGGTACGGGAACCCCGCCGAGTGTGCGGGCCCTGAGCGTCCTCGGCGACACCACCGTGACCTACCTGGACGACGACGGTGCCACCCGCAGCACGTTCGACGCGAGCACCGCGCCACCCGGCGGCGGAGCCGAACTCCCCGCCCTCGACCACGCGGCCGTCCTCGCCAGAGGGGGCCGCCCCTTCACCGTGCCCGCCCGGGACGGCGACCATGAGTGGCGGGTCATCGCCCTCACCCAGCCCGCCCAGGTCTTCCCGCCCGAGCGGGCCGGAGCCCGCGGCAGTGTCCTCGTCGCCACCTCCCTCGACGAGGTCGACCGCACCGTCACCACGACCCGGAACCTCTCCCTGACCGTGGGTGCCGCCCTGCTCGCGCTCCTGACCGCCGCCGGCTGGTTCGCCGTTCGCTCCGGACTGCGTCCCCTGACCCGGATCGAGGAGACCACCACGGCCATCACCGCCGGCGACTACTCCCACCGCGTCCCCGAACTGGCCGCACCGCACACCGAGGTGGGGCGGCTCACCGCCTGCCTCAACCAGATGCTCGCCCAGATCGACACGTCCTTCCAGGCCCGCGCGCAGGCCGAGGCGAGAACCAGACGCTTCTTCGCCGACGCCAGCCACGAACTGCGCACGCCCCTCGTCGGCATCAAGGGCTACACCGACCTCTACCGCATGGGCGCCCTGCCCACCCGCGACGACGTCGACCAGACCATGACCCGCATCGCCGAGGAGTCCGAACGTCTCACCCGGCTCGTCGAGGAGATGTTCCTCCTCGCGCGCCTCGACGAGGACACCGGGGACGGGGGCCCGGACCGAGCACCCACCTTCGCCCTCGACCTCGCCCCCATGGACCTGCGCACCCTCGCCGCCGACGCCCTCCACGACGTTCGCGCCCTGGACGCCGCCCGCCCGGTGACCCTCACCGGGCCCGGCGGCGGCAAGCCGGCGACGGCCCCCGCCGTCGCCGACGAGGCGCGCCTGCGCCAGGTCGTCACCAACCTCATCGGCAACGCCGTCATCCACACCCCGCCCGGCACACCCATCAGGATCGGAGTCGGCACCGTCGACGGCCGCGCCGTCATCGAAGTCGCCGACGAGGGCCCCGGTCTCACGCCCGCCGAACGCGAACGTGTCTTCGACCGCTTCTACCGCACCGACGACTCCCGCACCCGCGCGACCGGCGGCTCCGGCCTCGGCCTCGCCATCGCCCACGCCCTCGTCACCGCACACGACGGCCGCATCTCCCTGGAGACCGCCCCCGGCCGGGGCTGCACCTTCCGCATCGAGCTCCCGCCGCCCGACCCGTCATACCGAGGGAGCGCCGATGGGAAGGCGTGAACGAGCGCCCTCCCGGGTCAGCGCCTCTGCCTCGGCCGCGCCCTGACCACGTCCCGTACCGGCGACCACGACCACCTTGCCCAGGAGCCGCTTGGGGTGCAGGTCGCTCATGGCCGCTCCCGGGACCGGCGCCGGCCGGCGGGCAGCGGCACCGGGTCCGCGCCGGGCACGACGGTGTTGGACACGCTGCCGATCCCCTCGACGGTGAGGGTGACGGTGTCACCGGGCTTCAGCGGCGGTGGTGTCCGCTCACCGCGCAGGCCCCACAGTTCGGCGAGGCAGCCACCGTTGCCGCAGGTGCCGGACCCCAGGACGTCGCCGGGCCGGGCAGCACCCGCGTGCCGCGCGAGGCGTAGGCCACCATCTCCTCGAAGGTCCAGCTCATGTTCGACAGCGGGTCCGACCCGACCGTCTCGCCGTTGACCTCCGCGGTGAGCGCGAGGCGCAGGAGGCCGTCGGCATCCCGGTACGGCTCCGGTTCGTCGGCGGTGACCCCGTTCTCCCTTCGAGGGGCCGTTCGTCCGCCCGTCCAGTGCCGTAACGTCGAACCGGAGTCCGTCGGAACCGACGCTGCGCGCACGGGTGCGTGCGGGATCGCGTACGACCATGGCCTTGCGCAGCCACCGGTCCGTGCCGTCGTACCGGGGCCGAAAGGGAGCGCGGTCGTGGACGAAGCGTTGGCTGTCGAAGAAGAGGACGCAGACGGAGACACCTGAAGGCACGGGCGTCATCGCGGTGAACGAGCGTCGTCAAGGCTCTCGGCCCCCATGCGGTCGGCGGGACCGGCAGAGGGCCCCAGGACGTACTGGCCGACAACTGCCGTGAGCCGCGGCAGAGATGTCTCACCGCGGTCGCATCACGGTCAGGTCGTCGCCCCACGCGTCCAGCACCTCGCCGTGTCCGGCGGCCCGAGCCGCCTCCTCGACGAGGGTGAACAGATGCCGTTGCTGGGAGACGTCACCGGTGGCCGAGATGCGGTCCACGGCGTGCAGCAGTGCGTCGGTGTCCCAGCCCGGCAGCGGGTACCGGGCGAGTTCCCACTCCAGGTACTTGTTGTAGGGCCGGGGGCGACGGTCCAGTGCGAAGAGCAGCTCCAGCAGGAACCGCATGCTGTCGGCCGCGTCGAGTCGGGCGGCGAGAGCCCGGCCGTCCCGGTCGTTCTTGAGGGAGCGCAACAGGGAGTTGGCGTAAGCGTCCAGCCATTCGGCCGATGTCCGGAACGCCTCATCGGCGTCCAGCCGAGCGCAGTCGGCGAGGACGCGGGCGATGCCCCCGTCGAGCCGGTCGAGCACGACCTTGCCGCGGGCGAGGGCGTAGCGTTCCCAGTCGGGCACTCCGGCCCCACGGAACTCGCTGAGCGTGACGATGACGAGGTCGAGGCCGGCGCTGCGGTGGCCTGCGAACCGGGTCAGATCGGTCCTGGCGTCATCGGCGACGATCACGTACAGGTCGTGGTCGGAGTACCGGGTGACCATGCCCTCGTGGGCCTGGGATCCTTTGAGGACAAGGCCGACAACGGCCGGATCAGCTACGGCTGTCTTGACGAACGCGTCGTAGGTGAGGAGCTGCTGAGCAGTCATGGCGTGACTCTCCGATGAGGTGACGACGGGTATGCCTGCCGAGGCGTCCCCTGGGACGGGAGGCCCTGCACCGCTTGCGGCTGCGCGTGGCCGCCGTCTGGCCGGACGCCAAGTGCTCCTGAGCCCCTTCCGGAAGGCGGCTCAAGGGCGGGCCCGTTCGTGGAGGTGGGGGTGGCCACGAAGCCACCGTCGGCAGCGGAGCGGGCGTCGGCGGTGGTCAAGGCCGGCAGAGGCGCTCGATCAGTGCCTGCCAGCTGTCGCCGAGGCGGTCCGCCATCGCGGGTGCCGGTGCGGTCGACGGCTGCGGTGCCGAGAGATAGAGCATCACCGGGCCCTCCAGCGCCGCGGTGAGCTGTAGCGCGAGGCTGTCGAGGTCGGCGACGCCGGGTCGGGCCAGGCCCAGGAGCATCCGGATGTGCATGTGCGTCAGGATCGCGGGCGAGCCGGCGGGGACGGGCCGTTTGCGGTCGAGAGAGGCGCGCACGATCGCCAGGTGGTCGGCGAGGTAAGCGGTGCGGGCACGGCCGTACGCGATCAGGCGGTCCACCGGGTCGGCACCAGGGCCAAGCGGTGGCGGGCCGTTCAGAACCTGCTCCTGGAAGGCGTGCTCGTCCTCGTCGAGCAGGGCGTGGAAGATCCCCGCGCGCGTTCCGAAGCGGCGGTAGACGGTGCCCTTGCCCAGGCCCGCGCGCTCCGCCAGGCCGTCCATCGTGACCTTCTCCACGCCGAGCTCGGCGACCATGGCTCGGGCGGTGGCCAGGAGCTGTTCGCGGTTGCGGGCGGCGTCGGCGCGCTCGGCGCGGGGCCGCCCGAGCGGCACCAAGGGGCTGTCCATGGCCTCCAACTTATCTCTCGGAATACTAAGCGGGGTGAAGTCCGCTTATGCTTGCGTCCGCACCGCCCCCTCCCGTCACTCACCACCGGACCGAACCGTGCACGCTTCTCCGTGGATCCCGCAGAGCCGGGCCCACCGCTTCAGCGCGGGCCAGGTCAAGGCCGTCGCCACGCTCGAAGTGCTCACCGCGCTCGGCCTCGTCCTCCCGGCCGCGACCGTGCGTCGGCCCGGGGCTGACCGTGCTCGCGGCCACCGGTACGGCCCTGATCGTGATCGACGCCCTCGTCACGCACGCCCGTGGCGGGGAGGGACCCCGGATCGGCCCCGGTGCGGTGCTGCTCGACACAGCCGGGGTGATCGCCTGGGGGCGGTCCGGCCCCTGCGCACGGTGATCCGGGCCTTGAGCGCACTCCCTCTCCCCTCTCGGTTCACGAAGGAGCCACCCCATGTCTGATCTCGTCTTCGGCCTGGACACGTTCGGCGACGTCCCGGAGGACGACTCCGGCCGGCCGGTCTCGTACGCGCGGGCCATCCGGCAGGTCGTCGACGAGGCCGTCCTCGCCGAACAGACCGGCGTCGACGCCCTCGCCCTGGGTGAGCACCACCGCCCCGAGTACGCGATCTCGACCCCGGAGACCGTGCTCGCGGGCATCGCGACGCGCACCGAGCGGATCCGGCTCGGGTCCGGTGTGACCGTGCTCAGCTCCGACGACCCGGTGCGGGTGTTCCAGCGGTTCGCGACGCTCGACGCCCTGTCGAACGGGCGGGCCGAAGTGATTCTCGGGCGCGGCTCCTTCACCGAGTCGTTCCCGCTGTTCGGCTACGACCTGGCCGACTACGACGTGCTCTTCGAGGAGAAGATCGACCTCTTCGCGAAGCTCCTGGAGGAAAAGCCGGTCACCTGGAGCGGTACCAAGCGGGCGCCGCTCACCGACGCCGACGTGTTCCCCAAGACCGAGAACGGGCTGACCACCTGGGTCGGCGTCGGCGGCTCGCCGCAGTCGGTGGTGCGCACGGCGCGTTACGGGTTCCCGCTGATGATCGCCATCATCGGCGGCAGCCCGACCCGGTTCGCCCCGTACCTCGACCTGTACCAGCGCGCCACCGAGCAGTTCGGCACCACGGCCCACCCCGTCGGCATGCACTCGCCGGGCTTCATCGCGGACACCGACGAGGAGGCACGGGAACTGCACTGGCCCCGCTACAAGGTCATGCGGGACCGCATCGGCGCGCTGCGCGGCTGGCCTCCGGTCAGCAGGGCGGAGTACGAGCGCGAGATCGAGCACGGCTCCCTCTACATCGGCTCGCCGGACACGGTCGCCCGCAAGATCGCAGGCGCTGTCTCGGCGCTCGGTGTCGGCCGGTTCGACATGATCTACGGCTCCGGCACCATGCCGGTCAGTGCCCGCCTGCGCGCCGTCGAACTGTACGGCAGCAGGGTCGTCCCGATGGTCCGCGACATCCTGGCGTCGCGATGAACGGCACGGGTGGCACCGACGTGCGCACGATCGGCGTCCTCGGTGCCGGGAAGGTCGGCACCGTCCTCGCCCGTCTCGCTGTGGCGGCCGGGTACCGCGTGCTCATCCCCGGGTCGGGTGCCCCCGCCGGGATCGCGCTCACGGTCGAGGTCCTCCCCCCGGGCGCGGTCCCGGTCACCGCGGCTCAGGCGGCGAAGGGCGATGCCATCGTCCTGGCCCCGCCGCTGGGCAAGTGCCGGAGCCTTCCCGGGAAGGCGCTGGACGGCAAGCTCGTCATCGACGCCATGAACTACTGGTGGGAGGTCGACGGCGACCGCGACGACCTCACCGATCCGCGTACGTCGTCCAGCGAGACCGTGCAGGGATTCCTGTCGGGCGCCCACGTGGTCAAGGCGTTCAACCACAAAGGACACCACGACCTTGGCCACCCCGGTCCTCGACCTCGGCGGCGGCTCCAACCCGTCACCGCCGGCCTCCTCGACGAGTCGGCCGTCCACGTCGGTGCCGACGGCCTCGGCTGACGTCTTCCGCCTCTGCCGGCAGCGGTCCGGTGGGGCGGCGCCTCCTCGCACGCCCGCCGCCCCGCCGGGCCCGCTCCCACCGCACGGGGAATCGCTCGTGCGTCGTCCGACACGAAGGACCCTCTTGGCCCCCGACATCGCCGGACACGCGGGATTGCCGCGTCTCGCAGCCGTGGCGGCCACCGCGGTCGCCGTCGTCGCGGTCTGCGTCGCCGGACGGCTCTCGACCGCCCGTCACCGCCCCCGGACGCAGACGGTGCACCGCGGCACCGGCGTCCCCGGCACCGGCCCGCTCGCCCTGCTGCCGCGGGAGGCCCAAGAGACGGGTAGGGGCGAACCGTTCGCGATGGACTGGACGCGGTGCGACGGACACGCGCTGTGCGCGAGCGTGCTGCCCGAGCTGATCCGGACGGGCCGGGACGGCTACCCGGTCGTGTCGGACACCGTCATCCCTCCGTACCTGGCCGCACGGGCGCGGGCCGCGGTGCGGCGCTGCCCGGAGCTGGCCCTTCGGGTCGAGAGGATTGGGACTTGTGAGGTCGGGACGGTGACACACGGTCAGGGGCGGCCGGCAGCAGCCACAGGATCGCCCTGTCCCGCAGCCGCCGGCTCCCGTAAGCAAGGCCCGCACGATCGCGCCATAGGATGGCCCGTCCCCAACTCACGGTTGAACCTAAGGAAACAGATGGGTAGACAGATACGGCGCCTGGCGGCACTCGCCGCCCCCCTCGCGCTCGGTGCGGCACTGCTCGCTCCGGCCACCGCTCAGGCCGAGACCGTCGTCTCCGGCAACTACACCGCGGTGTTCAACTACCCCACGCCCACGACGTACGACTCCTCGATCAACACGTCGGTCGGCAGCCTGATCGATCTCGCGGCGCCCAACTCGACGCTGTACATGGGCATGTACTGGTTCAACAGCTCGGACCTGGCGGCGAAGCTCGCCGCCGCGCAGAGCCGCGGCGTCACGCTGCGCATCATCTCGGAGTCGGCGAACCGGGCCAGCAGCAACCTGGACGGTCTGACGCTGACGGGCAACTCCAGCCTCACCTGGTGCTCCCGGGGCTGCCTGGGCAACGGCTCGGGCGACACGAACGCGATCGACCACGACAAGTACATCGTGTTCGACGCGCTCACCGACGGACGCACGAACGTGGTCTGGCAGAGCTCGCAGAACCTCGCGGGCGGCCAGGACGGCGAGATCAACAACGCGGTCGTCGTGTCCAACAACGCGACCCTCGCCTCCCGGTACCGCGCGCACTTCAACGACCAGATCAAACACGCCGGCGACAGCTCGCACACCACGTACGACTACACCACGGGCGACCCGAACTCTCCCGTCGAGGCGTTCTTCTTCCCCCGCGACACCGCCTCGGACGCCGGCCACTACGGCAACGCCGACATCCTCGCCTCGTTCATCGACAAGGTCGACTGCTCGATCGACGGCAAGATCAGGATCTCGGCGGCCGAGCTCGACCAGCGATCCACCCGCCCGGCCGTCTACGACGCCCTCCAGGCGAAGCGGTCCCAGGGGTGCAGCGTCGACGCGAACGTCCGCGATCTCAGCAACGGCGGCGGCAACGACGGCGTCAACGACCTGACCGCGCTCGACGTCGCCGCCTACGGCAACCGCCCCGGCGGATGCCGCTACAAGTCCTCGGCGACCGCCTCCTGCAACCACGGCACCACCCACTCCAAGTACCTGCTGACGGAGTGGACGAAGGCCGACGGCACCAAGGCCCAGCACGTGTACACGGGCTCCCACAACTGGACCGCGGGCTCGCTGAAGACGAACGACGAGACGCTGCTGCGCATCGACGACCCGGCGGTCTACCAGGCCTACGTCGCCAACTTCAACAAGGTGCGCTCGGGTGCGGTCGACATCGACGCCTCGAAGTACGGCTCGACGTCCCAGCACTACTCGCGGGTCAACGTGCAGGCCGACGGCGACCAACACTACAGCGCCATCGCCTCCGGCGGCACCTCGTCCGTCTACACCGCCGTGGTGTACGAGCAGGGCGACCGGCACGACTCCTCGGACACCGAGCTGGGCACCGACGTGTACATCCGCATGTACAAGGACGGCGTCCCGCTGTGGAACGAGAAGCTGCTGAGCAACGGCGGCACCGCCGGCAACACGACCTGGTCGCACCAGAAGCCCGACGTCGGCGTGGACGACCAGGGCAACGCGATCGTCGTGTGGGCCAAGGACGACGACGGCAACAAGTACGCCGACATCGCCGTGGTCAAGGTGGCCGCGGACGGCACGGTGACCGCCCTGCCGCGCCCGCACGCCTCCGGCAGCGGGGACCAGCTGCGGCCGACGGTCGCGGTGGCCGGTGACGGCTCCTACACCGTCGCCTGGGAGAGCACGGCCGACGGCTCCACGCTCAACCAGGTCTACGCGAGCAGCTGGTCCGGGACCGGTGCGCTGCGCTACCAGGACGTCCAGGTCAGCACGATCAACTCGGGTGCGGCCGGGTCGAACCGTCGCCCCGACGCGGCGATCGACGACGCCGGGAACACCACGATCGTCTGGGAGGAGGACGCGGACGGCAACGGCGGCCTCAACATCGGTCTCGCGAAGCTGAACACCTCGGGCGGCTTCGCAGTGGCCCGCAAGGTGGCCAACTCCCTGACCGACGGGCAGCAGACCGTCCCGGCGGTGGCGTCGGCGGGTGACGGCCGGTTCGTCGTGGCGTGGACGGACGAGTACACCACCGGCACCGGCACGCTGGTGCGGCCGCAGCGGATCTACCACCGCGTGTTCTCCGCGGCCGGCAGCGCCGCGGCGGCCGAGCAGCGCACCACCGAGGACGGCACCGGCAGCGGCCCGTACGTCGACGGCCAGCGGCCGATCTCCGACCAGGACGTCGCCGACGTCGCGGTCGCCGACAACGGCGGCTTCGTGGTCGCGTGGAAGGAGGCCTTCGACGTGAACATCGGCGGGACCGTGTACCCGGGCAAGGACGACGTGTGGGCCCGCGGCTTCAACGCGGACGGCACGACGACCGGCAGGCTCCCCGCCTACCGGATGAACGTGGTGACCGGCGGCGGCCAGGGCGGCCCGGCCGTGACCCTCGCCCCGACCGGCCGGCTCGCGCTGACGTACTCCGACGACTACGACGGCAACGGCTTCAACGAGATGCGGCTGCGGGACGCCTTCAGCAACTCCTGAGTCCCGCTGAGTCCCGGGGAGCCATCGCTCCCGGGGCCCGCGCGGTAGTGTGGCCGGTGGCTCCCGCGCGGGCCGGGTCGGACACGACGGGGGGTCGTTGGTGGGGGGTTGGCGCCGGCAGGAGCCCGGGCGTCTGGCCGGCCGGTCGGCGCCCGTGCTGCCTGCATCGCTGCGCGTGTCGCTCGGGCCGGTCGCGGCCCTCGCCGCGCTGGTGGTCGTCGTGCTCGGGATCCTGTACGCCGGCCACGGCGAGCCCGGCGCGGTGGACAGGTGGGTCGTCCGGCCGACGGCGGACAGTGTGCGGCCGCCGTGGCGGTACGTCGCCCTGACCATGGACTTCCTGGGGGAGCCCGCGGGAGCGGTGATGCTGGTCGTGGCCACCGTGACCGGCTGCCTGCTGCTCCGGCGTCCTCGGGGGGCGGTGCTCGTCGTCGCCGGCGTCGGTGTGGCCGTAGGGACGGCGACGCTGCTCAAGCACGTGGTGGGACGCACCATCCACGGCGCCGACAACCTGTCGTACCCGAGCGGGCACACCGCCTTCGCCACCGCGCTCGCCTACGCGGTGGCGCTGCTCGTGGCCGGCCGGCCCGGCCCCGGCAGGGCGGCCGGCGCGTCACTCGTGCTCGCCGCGACGCTGGTGGCGGGCGCCGCCATGGGCTGGGCGGAGGTCGCCCTGAGCGCGCACTACCCGACCGACGCCCTCGGCGGCTGGTGCACCGCGCTGGCGGTGACACCGGTGACCGCGTGGCTGGTCGACCGCACGGCCGACCGCCCGGCCCGGCGGACGGCCGGCGCCGGCCGGCGAGAGGGCGACTGACCCTGGGTCAGGCCAGTCGGCGGAAGACGGGCTTCACCGGGCGTCCGCCCAGCCAGGGCGTGGGATCACCGGCGTCCAGTGCCTTCCGGTACACCGCGCACGCCTGGGCCACCACGTCGACGGTGTGGTCGATGTCCGCGTCGCTGAGCGCGCTGCTCACCACGAACGACGGGGCCAGCACCCCGCCCATGAGGAGCCGGCGCAGGAACAGGGTGCGGAACTCCTGCGACGGCTGCCCGCTGCCGTCGAGGGTGGCGAAGACCAGGTTGCTGGCCCGGCCCCGGACGACGACGTGGTCGCCGACCCCCATGGCGGCCGCGGCCTCGCGGACTCCGGCGGCCAGCCGCTCGCCGAGGGCGTGCAGGCGCGCGGTGACGCCCTCTTCGACGTAGGTGGTGAGCACGGCCATCGCGGCCGCCAGGGAGTGGGTTTCCGCGCCGTGCGTGGTGGACAGCAGGAACACCCGGTCGCCGGAGTGGCGCAGGCCGCCCCGCTCCATCAGCTCCCGGCGCCCGGCCAGCGCGGAGACGGCGCATCCGTTGCCCAGGGCCTTGCCGAACGTGGAGAGGTCGGGGACGACTCCGTACAGGCCCTGGGCGCCCGCCTCGGACCAGCGCAGGCCGGTGATCATCTCGTCGAAGACCAGGACGCAGCCGTGCCGGTCGGCCAGTTCGCGCAGGCCGGCGAGGTATCCGGGCGGCGGCTCGGTGTGGGTGGCGGGTTCCAGGATCAGGCAGGCGACCTCGTCCCGGTACCGGGTGAGCAGTTCCTCCGTGGCGGCCAGGTCGCCGTAGGGGAACGTCACGGTGAGCTCACTGGTCGACTCCGGGATGCCCGCGGACATCGGTGTGGTGCCGATGAACCAGTCGTCGACGGAGAAGAACGGATGGTCGGCGCAGAGGGCCACCCGCGGGCGCCCGGTGACGGCGCGGGCGAGGCGCACCGCGGCGGTGGTGACGTCGGAGCCGTTCTTCGCGAACTTCACCATCTCGGCGGTCGGCACCGTCGCCAGGAAGCGTTCCGCTGCCTCCACCTCCACCACGGACGGCCGGACGAAGTTGCCGCCGCGGTCGATCTCCCGCCGCACCGCCTCGGTCACGCGGGGGTGGGCGTGGCCGAGGCTGACCGACCGCAGGCCGGAGCCGTACTCGACGTAGCGGTTGCCGTCGACGTCCCACACATGGGCGCCGCGTCCGTGGCTGATGACCGGGGCCAGGTCCTCGGGGTACTGGTCGTCGCCCTTGGCGTAGGTGTGCGCGCCCCCGGGAACCAGGGCGTGCAGCCGCTCGTTCATGGCCCGCGACCGGGGCAGGTGGAACTCTTCGGTGTCCAAGCCGGCTTCACCCTTCTCTGTGCTTCAGGACCTCGGCGAGGCTCGGCGCCTCCCGGTCCCGCTGGGACATCGATGTGACCGGCAGCGGCCACGGAATGGCGAGCTCCGGATCGTCGAAGGCGATCGTCACGTCCTCGGCCGGATCGTGCGGGCGGTCGATCCGGTACGAGGTGTCGGCGGTCTCGGTGAGCGCCTGGAAGCCGTGCGCGCACCCCGCCGGGACGTACAGGGTCGCCTGCGTGTCGCCGGACAGCTCGAAGAAGGCCCGGCCGAGGTACGTCGGCGAGTCCGGCCGCAGGTCCACGACGACGTCGAAGATCCTCCCGTACGAGCACCGCACCAGCTTGGCCTCGCCGGCGCCGGAGCGCAGGTGCAGGCCGCGCAGCACACCCCGGACCGAGCGGGACACGCTGTCCTGGACGAAGGCGCCCGGGTCGAGGCCCACCGAGCGGACCACGTCGGCGTCGAAGGTGCGGCAGAAGAAGCCGCGCTCGTCGGCGTACGGCGTCGGCTCGAACAGGTAAGCGCCGGCGATCTGCGGGACTTCGGTCGCCTTCATGGAGCCTCCCGGGCGGGGGTACGGGCGTGGCCGGCCGCGGGGAACAGGGCCGTGGTCAACGCGGTGAACTGCTGGTCGAGTTGCCGGACGGCGGCCAGGTTCCGCTCGGCGAGGGTCCGCCGCAGCTCGGCCGATCGCTCCTGAAGCTCCCGGAACTGCGCGAGCAGCCGGTCGGGGTCGAGCTCGCGCGCCGGGTGGTGGTACGCGCCGAGGCCCATCCGTTCCATGAGCGCGGCGCTCTTGGCCGCGTAGGTGACGGCGAGCGTCGGCGTCCCGGTCCTCAGCGCGCAGATCAGGTTGTGGTACCGGATCGCCACGACGGTGTCGGCAGCCGCCGTCTCCTTCATCAGGTCGGCCAGGGAGGCCGTCTCGGCGGCGGTGACCAGCGGCGAGTCCACCGCGTCGAGGATCGCGGCGACCACCGGAGCGTCGCAGTCGTCCCCGGTGAGCAGCCGGACCGCCCGGCCCTCCTCGACCAGCGCGCGGACGAACCGGATCGTCCCGTCCAGGTAGCGCCGGTGGATCTCCTCGGCCCGGGCGCGGTCGTCGTTGCCGCCGTGGAAGTCCATGACCCCGACGCAGACCGGGCCCGGCGGATCCGAGGGCGCGTTCGTCCCCGGCGTCGGCAGGGCGAACGCGAGGTCCGGGTAGACCTCGTCGCGCGCGGTGTCCACGCCCATCGCCCGCATCGCGTCGCGGGACCGGTCGTCCCGGTACGACCGGTACGCGGCCAGCCGTGCCGACCAGCGCACCAGGGCCCGGGTCGGCCGGCTGCCGATCTCGGCGGCGCCGACGCTGACCAGCGCGACCCGGGTGCCCAGCAGCCGGCCGCTCGCGCAGAGCAGGAACAGCGCGTACGGGAAGCCCCACGGCCGCAGCGGCAGCGTGGCCTCCAGGACACCCATGCCCGGCACGATCACCACGTCGTGCCGGCGCACCCAGGCGGCGGTGCGGAAGACGTCGACGAGTTTGCCCAGGCCCTTCGACGCGACCGCGCCCGCACGGGACGCGGTCCGGTACTCGCCGCGGTACCAGTGCAGCCGCGTCGCGGGGATGCCGAACCGGGCCGTGACGGCCTCGGGTCCGCCGCACAGCGCGTCCACGACCGCCTCCGGGTGCTCGGCGCGGAGGTACCCGAGCACGGCCTCCAGCGACCCGTCGTTGCCGAGGTTGCCGGAGCCGAGCAGGCCGAACAGCCCCACGCGTGTCACGGTCTTCATGCCGCCCTTCCCTCACGGCCGGCGACCAGGGCGTCTACGGAGACGGTGAGCCTGGCCGGGTCGACGGGGGCGCGGTCCTCGACCCGCTCGCCGGCGCCCGGCCGGGCCCGGCTGGCCATCCACGCGGCCAGGTGGCGGTAGCACGCGCGCCGGTCGGCAGGGGAGAGCGGCGCCCGCCGGATCGCCGAGACGAAGCCCCACACGTACTCGGCGAGCAGCCGGGGCGTCGGGTGCAGCGGGCCGGCCCGGCGCGGGTCCAGGTTGACGCACCGGGCGCGCTTGGACGGGTTGGCCCGTTCGGCGCGGGTGGGGTGGTCGCGGCGGAAGTACAGCAGCTCCGGCACCTGGTGGAAGGGCCCGTGCAGGCCGATCTCGGCGACGAACGTGCGGTCCGCGTGGTGGTAGCTGTCCATCGGTCTCACCCGGCGCAGCACGTCGGCCCGGATCACCCCGTAGAAGTCGTCGCCGCCGGGCTCGAACAGCATGCTGCGGAAGCGCTCCGGCGCGTGCGGCGAGGCGGTGGCGAGCGTGTACTCGTACGGGACCTTCACCTGGCCGTCGCCGTCGATGACCGCCTGGTCGGCGTGCGCGAGGATCACGTGCGGCCGCTCGTCCAGCGCCTCGACGCAGCGCCGCAGCAGGTCCCGGGCGTACAGGTCGTCGTGCGAGGCCCACTTGAACAGCTCGCCGCGGCACTGGGTGAAGACGTAGTTGTGGTTCGGGGTGGCGCCGACGTTCCGGGGCAGCCGGAGGTACCGGATGCGCGAGTCCTTCGCGGCGTACCGGCGGCAGATGTCCTCGGTCCCGTCGGTCGAGGCGTTGTCGGAGATGACCAGCTCGAAGTCCTCGTAGGTCTGGCCGAGCAGCGCGTCGAGCGACTCGGCCAGGTACTCCTCGCCGTTGTACACGGGCAGGCCGATGCTCAGCCTGGGGCGGTCGGTCATGAGGTCCTCACTTCGGGAACGGAGTCGTGGCGGCGCTCGCGCAGGGCGGACCGCAGCTGCAGCCACCACACGGCCGAGCCGCTGACGGTGGCGGCGGCGACGCCCCAGGCCGAGCCGACCGTGCCCGCGACGGCCGCCCCGCCGAGCCCGCCGCCGACATAGCAGGCGGAGGCGAACAGCTGGGAGCGCAGGCTGCGCCGGGCCGCGCCGAGCGCGCGCAGCCCGGCCGCGGCGCCGGTGCCGAGGCCCGCCCCCGCGACGCTGAGGGTGATCGGCGCGATGAGCTGCGAGGCGGAGTGCCAGACGCTGCCCAGCACGAGGTCGCCGAGCCGCTGCGGCAGCAGCAGCAGCGACCCGCCCCAGAGCAGCGCGGCGGCGGCCTGTCCGCCGCCCAGCAGGAGGCAGAACGTGCCGAGGCGGTGCGGGGCCTGCCGCAGCACCCGCGCCGCCTCCGGGACGGTCACCAGCGACAGTCCCATCAGTACGGCGAGGAAGGGACCCATCAGGAGCTCGGCGCCGCGCACCGCGCCCACCGCGCCGACCCCGACGATCGCGCCGAGCCCGTACGCCCGGAGCTGGCTGGCGCCGCTGAGACTGACGTTCTCGACCAGGTACCGGTAGCCGAGGTCGCGGTGCTCGCGAAGCCACTCGCGTGCTCCGCCCAGCTCGGGCCGGATCCCGGACTGGAAGCAGCCGTACACGGCGGCCACCGCGGCGGACGCGCCCCAGGCGAGCACGAACGCGGCCACGCTGCCCACGTGGGCCGCCACGACCATGGCCGGGACGAGCGCCACGCACCACACGAGGTCGTTGACGAAGGCCTTCCGCCCGGTACCGGCGGCGAAGAACGAGAACCGCCAGGCGTCCTGGAGCAGCAGCCCCGGCAGCAGGACGCCGAGGCAGGCGAACGCGGGCCCCACCCGGCCGCCGAGACCGAGCCCGGCCACCAGACACGCCGCGCCGATGGCGGCCCCCACCCCGAGCGCGGTACCCGAAGACCGGGCCACCGCCCCGCGCCAGGACTCCTCCGCCACGCCGCTGAAGCGCACCACGAGAGGGTCGGTGGCAAGGCCGCGGGAGACGTTGAGCACCACGCCGTAGGTCACCCAGGCGAGGCTGAACACGCCGAACGCGGTCACCCCCAGCGAGCGGGCCACGTAGATGCCCACCGCGAAGTTGCTGATGCTGGAGGCCGCCTGGTCGGCGAGCCCCCAGGACAGCCGGCCGGCGACGGCCCGCCTGGCGGACCGCCGGGCGTGTCCGGGCCGGGCCGCCGGTGGCGCCGTCGCCCGTGGATTCTCCCCCTCGGTGGTCATCGGCGTCATGCCTTGATCAGCCCGGCGCCGTGCAGGGCGTCGCCCGCGGCGGCGACGGTGTCGAACGGCAGCCCGGACCGCTCGGCGATGTCCAGCAGACTGTGCTCGCCGTCGGAGAGGTTGAGCACCCAGAGCATGGCCATCTGGGCCTGCTTGGTGTCGCTGCGGCCGCCGAGCGCGTCGTACAGCCCCCGCCGGCCCAGCTGCGGTTCGCCGTACGGGCTGAGGTTGACGTACCGCCGGTTGCGGTCGAGGACGGCGAACGCCTCGCGGCAGACGGCGAGCGTGTCGGCCATCGCCTCCGGGGAGACGAAGTCCAGGTCGTCCGCCGAGGTGTGGTACTCGGGGTAGCCCGCGTACGGGGTCCGGGTCAGCGAGCCCACGCCGAGGTTGAACCCGGGGGAGCAGTACTGCCGCTCGTCGTAGCCGTACGGAGTGAACTCGTTGACGTCGTGCGGGCGTTCGGAGGCGGTCAGTACGTGCCGCATCACCCGGTCGATCTCCGCGTCGCCGCGCCGGCTCTGCTTGTACGTCAGCCGGCCCGGGTCGCCGGCGCACGCGAGCACCAGGCCGTGCTTGACCCGGTCCACCCGCTCCGCGTTGCGGGCCAGCCAGGTGATCGCCCCGATGGTGCCGGGCGCGAAGACGAACCGGTAGGTGTAGTAGGGCGTCCGCCGGGCCAGCTCCCGGGCCAGGAACGTCGCCACCGCTATGCCTGCGAGGTTGTCGTTGGCCAGCGACGGGTGGCAGACGTGGCAGGAGACGATCACCTCGTCGGGGACCTGCCCGGGGACCACGTGCTCGGCGTAGGTGAGGTGGCCGTCCGCGAGGGTGGAGTCGATGCGGACCTCGTAGTCGCCCTCCGGCATCGCGTCCAGGGTCTCCTGGGCCAGGCAGAACCCCCACTCCGCCTCGTAGTAACTGGTGCGGTACGGCACCCAGGTCGGGTGCTCCGGCAGGGTGTGCAGATGTCCGCGCAGCTCGGCCAGCGGCATGGTCGCCGACACCGGCACGCTGTAGCCGAGCACGTGCAGGCTGGAGGCGGCGAAGTCGACGACCCTCTTCCCGTCGGCGTCGGCGATGTACGCGTCGCGGATGTTCCACTCCTGCGGCACGGTCCAGTCGAGCACCTGCGTGCCCGTCGGCACCTCGTGCCTCCGCAGCGGGATGTACTCCCCGACGATGTCCAAGGTGGCGCGCACACCGTCGCCGGTGATGCTCCGGCACAGCGGGTACATCCGCTCCACCAGCGCGTACATCTCCTCGCCGGTCCCGGTCCCGGTCACGGGCGCCACCGCAGGGTGTCGTCGACGGCGCCGGCTTCGGACGCCGAGCGCAGCACGGCGAGGCGGGTGAAGCGTTGCTCGAAGTCCTCCCGGGTCAGGCCGAACTTCCGGTAGGCGTCGGCGAGTTCGAGCGCCCCCCGCTTCACCGTCCACTCGCAGTCGAAGCCGGGCACCGCGGCGCGGAAGCGGGAGAAGTCCACCCGGTACGACCGCGGGTCGGCACCGGTCTCCCCGGTGATCACCACCTTCGCCCCGGACACCGCCTCGGCGACCTGCCCGGCGATCTCGGCGACGGTGACGTTGTTGGTCTCGCTGCCGATGTTGAACGCCCGGTCGTGCACCGCTTCCCGCGGCGCGCCCAGCGCGGCCGTGAAGGCCCGTGCGATGTCGGCGGCGTGCACCAGCGGGCGCCAGGGCGTGCCGTCGGAGAGCACGAGGACCTCACCGGACAGCAGCGCGTGGCCCACCAGGTTGTTGAGCACGATGTCGGCGCGCAGCCGGGGCGAGTAGCCGAAGGCCGTGGCGTTGCGCATGTACACCGGGGTGAAGTCGCCGTCGGCCAGGGCGTGCAGGTCGTCCTCCACGCGCACCTTGGACTCCGCGTACGGCGTCACCGGGCGCAGCGGGGCGTCCTCGGTCACCAAGTTCGACAAGTCGGGGTCGCCGGCGGCGCCGTAGACGGAGCAGGTCGACGCGTACAGGAAGCGCCGCACCCCGGCGTCGCGGGCCAGCCGGGCCAGCCGTACGGACGCGTGGTGGTTGATGTCGTAGGTGAGTTCCGGCGCCAGGGAGCCCAGCGGGTCGTTGGAGAGCGCGGCCAGGTGGATCACGGCGTCCACCCCGGCCAGGTGGTCGGCCGTGACGTCGCGCAGGTCCACCCGGTGCCCGGGCGGGTCGGCGGGCGCCGGGCCGAGGACGCAGTCGGCGAACAGGCCGGCGTCGAGGCCGACGACCTCGTGTCCGGCGGCCGTGAGGACCGGGGCCATGACGGTGCCCAGGTAGCCCTGGTGCCCGGTGAGCAGTACGCGCAAGGTTCATTCCCCCAGGTCGAGCGTGAGTTTGGTGACGGCGAACGCCTCGGCGTAGCGCTCGTGGCATTCGATGCCGCGGATCCGGGCGAGGCCCAGGAAGGCTTCCCGGTCGTACCAGGGCCGGTGCCGCTGCGACGGGTAGTGCTCCTGCAGCAGCCGTACCTTGCGTTCGGCGATCTCCGGCGACAGCGGCTGGTAGGCGGCCGGCCGGCCGAGATCGCCGTCCCACTTGACGATCTCGTAGCCGAGGACCAGGTGGTCGCGGAACGCGGTCGGCACCAGCCGCGCCAGGCCGCGGTGGTCCTGGTGCGCGTCCTCGGTGCGCGGGGCGAGGACCAGATCCGGGTCGGTCCGCTCGCGCAGCTCCTCGACGGCGGACTTGGCCTCCTCCCAGTGCGCGGGAAGCCGGCCGTCCGGCAGCTTGTGCACGGTCAGCCGCAGGTCGGCGCCCGGGCAGAAGGCGGCGAGCGCGGCCTGCTCCTCCTGCTCCCGCTCACTGCCACCACCGGAGAGCACCAGCGCGTCGACCCGGATGCCCGGCCGCGCGAGGCACAGCGTCAGCAGGGTGCCGCCGGCGCCGATGGCGATGTCGTCGCAGTGCGCGCCCACCGCGACGATCCCCTCCAGGCGCCCCGCCCCGAGCCGGATCACGCGTTCACCCCCGCGCCGTCCCGCTCCCACACGGCCCACGGACGGTCGCCCCGGGCGTAGGCGGCGTCGAGCGCGGCCCGCTCCTTCACGGTGTCGGTCGGCTTCCAGAAGCCGCGGTGCCGGTGCGCCACCAGCCGGCCGCGCTTGGCCAGTTGGGCGCATCCGTCGGCGACCAGGTCCCCGTCCTCGGGGATGTGGTCGAAGACCTCCTGGCGGAGCACGAAGTAGCCGCCGTTCTCCCACAGCGGCAGTTCGCTCACCGCGGTGATGCCCCCCACCAGGCCGTCCTCGCCCAGCTCCACGCAGTGGAACGACGACTGCGGCGGCACCACCATCATCGAGGCACCGGCGTCGCGCCGGGCGAAGTTCTCGATCATCTCCGGCAGCGGCGCGTCGGTGAGCACGTCGGCGTAGTTGGCGAGGAACATCTCGTCCCCGTCCAGGTGGTGCCGCACCCGGCGCAGCCGCTCCCCGATCGGCGACTCGATGCCGGTCTGCGCGAACGTGATCGTCCAGTCCGAGATGTCGGTGGACAGCAGCTCGGTCCGCCCGCCCCGCAGCACGAAGTCGTTGGACGTCGTCTCCTCGTAGGTGAGGAAGAAGTCCTTGATGTGGTGGGCCCCGTAGCCGAGGCACAGGATGAACTCCGTGTGGCCGAAGTGCGCGTAGTAGCGCATGACGTGCCAGATCAGCGGCCGGGGGCCGACCATCGCCATCGGCTTGGGCACGTCGTCCGCGGCGCCGCTGCGCATCCGCATCCCGTAACCGCCGCAGAACAGGACGACCTTCATGCTGTGACCTTTCGGGACGCGACGTCGACAATGCTCAGTTCCGGGATGGGAAAGACCAGCCGGCCGCCCCAGTCGTGCACGTAGGACAGCTGCTCGACGAGCTCGGCCCGCAGGTTCCACGGGAGGACGAGCACGTAGTCCGGCTTGTCGGCGGCGATCCGCTCGGGCGGCAGGATCGGGATGCGGGTGCCCGGGGTGAACCTGCCGTGCTTGTAGGGGTTGCGGTCGACGGTGTACGCGAGCAGGTCGGGCCGGATGCCGCAGTGGTTGAGCAGGGTGTTGCCCTTGCCCGGGGCGCCGTAGCCGACGACCGTCTCGCCGCGCTCGGCCGCCTCGATGAGGAACCTGAGGAGGTCCCGGCGCACCTTGGACACCCGCGCGGAGAACTCGGTGTACCCGGCCAGCTCCTGGAGCCCGGCGGCCTTCTCCCGGTCCAGTACGTCGGCCACCCGCCGCGTCGGCTCGCCGGCCACCTCGGCGGGCCGGGCCCACAGCCGGATGGAACCGCCGTGCGTGGGCAGCAGTTCGACGTCCACGAGCGCGAGTCCGCCGCTCGCCAGTGCCCGGATCGCGGAGGCGACCGTGTAGTACTGGAAGTGCTCGTGGTAGATCGTGTCGTACTGGTTCTCCTCGATCAGGGTGAGCAGGTGCTGCACCTCGATGGAGACCCAGCCGTCGTCGGCGACCAGGGCGCGCAGCCCCCGGGTGAACCCGACGACATCGGGGATGTGCGCGTACACGTTGTTGGCCACGACCAGGTTCGCCGGGCCGTGCTTCGCGCGGACCGCCGCGCCGGTGTCCGGGCTCAGGAACTCCGTGAGCGTCGGCACACCCGCCTCGCGCGCCGCGGCGCCGACGTTCACCGACGGCTCGATGCCCAGGCAGCGGATGCCCCGGTCCACGACGTGCTTCAGCAGGTATCCGTCGTTGCTCGCGACCTCGACCACGAAGGCGTCGGAGCCTTCGGTGCCGAGCCCCACCCGCCGCACGGCATCGGCGACGAACGTGCGCGCGTGCTCCACCCAGGACGTCGAGTACGAGGAGAAGTACGCGTACTCCTGGAACGTCTCCTCCGGCGTGATCAGCGGCGGGATCTGCGCCAGCCAGCAGTCGGTGCAGACCCGCAGGTGCAGCGGGTACGCGGGCTCCGGCCGGTCCAGTTGGTCCGCGGCGAGAAAGCTCTCGCACGGCGGCGTCGCCCCCAGGTCGACGACGCTCGCCAGCGCCGCCGAGCCGCAGAGTCGGCATCGTGTCATCTAGTGCCCCCCATTGATTCCGTCCCCCCTCGAATGCGCCCGCCCCGCGATCGCGGCGCGGTACTCCTCCTCCAGGCGCTCCAGCCCGACGGCCGGGCTGAAGCCCTTCTCGTAACGGCGCCGGGCCGCCTCGCCCATCGCCCGGTTGCCGTCCGGTCCGGTCGCGATCCGGCGTATGCGGGACGCGAGCGAGGCGGGATCGCCCGGCCGGTGCAGCAGCCCGGTCACCCCGTCCTCGACCAGTTCGACGAAGGCGCCGTGACCGGCGGCGACGGCCGGCACCCCCGCCGCCATGGCCTCCGCGACCACCAGGCCGAACGTCTCCATGGCCATCGACGGGGCCACCACGGCGACCGACCGTGCGACGGCCTGCCGGACCTGGGCCGGGTCGAGCAGACCGGCGTGGCGCACGTCGTCCCGGCCCGCCGCCCACGCGGTCACCTCCCGCTCCAGCGGCCCCGCGCCGGCGAGCACGAGCGGCACGCCCACACCGCCGGCCGCCGCGATCTCGTCCCACGCGGCCATGAGCAGCCGCACCCCCTTGGCCTCCGCGAGCCGGCCGAGGAAGAGCAACTGCTCTCCGTCGCCCACCCGGCAGACGCCGGGGTCGGGGACGAAGTTGTGCTTCACCGTCAGCAGCTCGGCCGGCATGCCCGACCGCACCAGGACGTCGCGCTGCGCCTCGGAGATGCAGAAGAACCGCTCCACACCGGACCACCACCGCCGCCGGTTGACCGACAGGCTCACCGCGAGCGGCACCGTCGCGAGACGGGAGTCCCGGTAGCAGCCGTGCCGGACGGCGGGCAGCGGCGCCGCCGAGCCGACGCACTCGGTGCACAGCCGGCCGTCCCGTTGCAGCGTGCCGGGCGGGCAGACCTGGGTGTAGTTGTGCAGCGTGGCGACGACGGGCACGCCGGCGTCGGCACAGGCGGCGAGGACCGCGGGCGACAGGAGCGGGAAGACGTTGTGGACGTGCACCACGTCCGGCCGCTCGGCGCGCAGCCGGGCGGTGAGCTCCCGGCGGACCGCCGGGTTCCACGGCACGAGCAGCGGCACCGCGACCTTGCCGAGCAGGGACCGGCCGGCGATGTCGTCGCTGCGCCGCTCGAACACCTCGACCCGGTGGCCGGCCGCGCGCAGCAGCTCCACCTCCTCGTCGACGACCCGGTTCTCGCCGCTCGGCTGCGCCGAGGAGTAGCGGTTGTGCACCACGAGGACGCGCATGGTCAGCTCACCTCCCGGTCCCGGGCCCGGCGCGGGACACCTGGTCGTGGGAGTGGGGGCGCCGGCAGCGGTGCGGCCGTGGCGGGGGCCGCGAGCAGCGAGGCGGCCAGGGCCAGGTGCAGCAGATACGGCGAGGCGTCGCCGAGGCCGGCCTCGGTGTACGACGAGATCGCGACGTAGCTGATCAGGAAGATCGCGCAGGCCCTCGGCAGTGACGGCGGGCGCAGCAGCGCGACGCCGCCGAGCACGAGGATGACGGCCGCCACGAGGGCGACACCGATCAGGCCCTGCTCGTTGTAGACGGCCAGCCAGCTGTTGTCGATCGGCAGCCCGCCGAACGACTTGTCGCCCAGGCCCACGCCGAAGAACCGCTCCCCGGTCGTCCGGGGCGCTGCCAGCAGGGCGTCCCAGACCTTGGCCCGGCCGGTGAGGCTGGAGAAGTTCTCCTTGCTCTGTCCGCGCAGGAACCACGCCTGGAGCGCGGAGGCGAACCCGACCGCGGCCACCGCGGCGACCAGCACCGCCCAGGTGAAGAACCGGCGGGCCGCGGCGCTGGTCAGCAGGAGCGAGCCGATCGCCAACGCCAGCCCGGCGAGCAGGCCGACGGTGGCCGTCCGGGTGTGGGTGAGCGCGAGGAGGACGAGGGACGGGACGATGACCATCGCCGCGCCGGCCCGGTCGACCTGGCGGCCCAGGAGCAGCAGCACGGTCAGCCCGGTGATGACCGCCGTGTACTGCCCGATCTGCGGCGGGGTGAGCGGCCACAGCGCGCCGACCAGGCGTCCGCCGTACAGGTCGGGCATGGCCGCGCCCGGTGAGACGGCCAGGCCCGCGGCCACCGACACGAGCACCGCGAAGTACATCCGGATGTGGTAGCGGACGAACGTCACGCTGCCGTCCCACCAGCGGCTCACCAGCCACAGGGTGCCGACGAAGAGGGCCAGCCGGGTGCAGCGGAACAGCGCGCCGAACCCGGACTCCAGGTGGACGCTGGAGATCACGCTCGGCACCAGCAGCAGGGTGAGCAGGAACACGAAGGCGCTGGGTCTGACGCGCAGCCGCGCATTGAGCGCGAGTGCCAGCGCGAACGCGACGACCAGCGAGCCCATGGTGACCAGCTGGATGAGGGAGCGGGGCAGCGGGACGATGGTCTTCGCCCCGGCGGAGCCGAGCGTGTTGAGGCCCAGCAGCAGCCAGACGATCCCGACGGCCTTCGGTGGGGTGGCGGGGGCACGGTCCATCTCAACCACCTGCCTGTTCCGGGAAGGTGCTGCCCGCGTCCTGCCGGTACGGCGGGCCCTGCCACTGCCATGCGTCGAGCACCTTGCCCGGGTCCTGGACGACGAACTGCCACGCTCCGCGGTAGGTGTTGTCGTGCCAGCGGTTGTGCTGCCTGAGGGTGATCGCCTCGGCCACCCGCTTGCCCTTGTACGGCGACCAGTTGGGATAGGTGCCGTAGTTGGCGAGGACCGCCATGCGGTCGCACTTCTCCGTGCACCTGACGACGGACCTGTCCAGGACGAAGCGGTTGTCGTGGATGTCCACCCGCTGCGTCTTCCAGCGGCAGTCGGCGTACAGCGGTGCCGCGGCGATCGCCGGTTTCGCGCAGCGGTGCTTGTCCTTCACCAGCAGCGTGCAGTCACCGGACGAGGTGTTGGCCGGACTGTTGCAGAACCGGTCGGCGTTCTCCCACAGGGTGATGCCGTTCCAGTTGTCCTCCAGCACGTTCCGGTAGATGTCGATCTTGTCCGTGCGGGCCTCGACCCGTGGTTCGCCGCCGGCCTCCGACAGGTAGACGGTCGCGAACGGGAAGTCGTCGCCGCGCTCGGCGGCCTTGCGGCCCTCGACCCAGTTGTTCCGCCGGATCGTGTTGTTCCGGATGACCGCGTTGTAGCTGATCTCGTAGATCAGCGCGGCGCCGTCGTTCTTCTCGATCAGGTTGTCCTCGATGCGGAAGTCGTTGTTGTTGGTGTCCGCCCACAACCCGGCCCCGCGGTTGTCGTGCACCCAGTTGCCGCGTACCTCGGCGCCGTCGACGGCCCAGAACTTGATGCCTCCGGTGCAGCCGCAGCCGGGCCTGCGCCGCTCCCAGTCACCGGTGTTGTTGCCGACGATCTCGTTGCCCTCGACCACCAGGCCGCGGATGGTGTTGCCGGTCTTGTACGCGTTCATTCCGTACTGGCCGTTGTCCCGCAGGCAGTTGGCGCGGACCTGCTGGCGGGCACCGGCCATCAGCCCGGCGCCGTCGTTGTCCTGGATCGTGGTGTGCTCGATCACCCACCCGTCGGCCATGTCGTGGTTGACCACGCCCTCGTCGGTCGGTGCGACGAAGCGCTGCACGGTCAGGTAGCGGATGGTGACATCGGGGGCGGTGCCGCTGAACGCGTACGCGTTCTTCCTCCCGCCGTCGAGAACCGCGCCCGGAGCGCCGAGGTAGCGGTCCCCCTTCTTGGGCATGACCTGGGCGTAGCGCTCCGGCTCCAGCCGATGCGTGCCCGGTCGCAGCCAGAACGTGGTGCCCGGGGGACTGCTCCTCGTCTTCTCGGCCAGATCACCGACCACGCCGGGGTCGACCGTCACCGCGCCCGCCGGCGCCTTCGCGGGCCCGGCCCCGGGCTCGGCGCACACCCGGGCCACGGCTGACGCGGCCCCCGGCCCGGAGGGCGCGGCGGCCGGCTTCGCCGGTGTGTCCGGTGAGCTCGTACAGCCGGTCACCGCCAGCAGGGTCAGCGCCAGCGGTGCCGCCGGCAACGCCCAACGCCGGCACGTGATCCCCACGGGTCCCCTCCCCCCTAGCCGTGGAACGTCAGTACGGTGGTGAACCCCCGCACACCGTCGGCGACACCGGTGCCGACCAGCGTGGTGGTGGGTTCCTTGCGCCCGAATCCCGCGGAGTACCAGCCCAGCGGCGGCTCGGTCTCGCCGCGGTGCGCGCGCCAGGACAGTTCCCCGGGCAGGACGAGCACCGCGGAGCGGTCCTCGCCGTCCCGGGTCCAGCTGAGCCGTGCCCGGTTCCCCACCAGGTCCGCGGTGATCGCCGGGCCGAGGTGGAACGCCAGCCGCACGGCCCGGCGCGGGCCGCGCACCTCGTCGAACACCTTCAACTCCCGCTCGGCAGCCGTCAGTTCCACACGGCGGCGGTGCACGGAGGGTCGGTAACCGTCGTGCTCGGCGCACCAGCGGGCCACGCCCTCGCCGGAGGTGTCCGCGACCAGGACTCGGCTGGTGGCATGCCGGGTCCACAGGAACGGGCCGCCGGAGACGGACTGGTCACCGCCGTCCAGCTGCAGGGTGTTGTGGCCGAGGGTCGACCGGAAGTACTGCCGCCACTCGGGCTGCCCGTGGTAGCAGTACGTCCCCGGGTCGGCGAGCACGTCGACCCCGTCGTGCCGTACCTCGACGGACAGTGCGTCCGCGTGGGCGTGCGCGGCGATGGACAGGAAGCCGTGCGGACCGCCGTCGCAGCGGCACCAGATCTCCTCCGGCCCACGAAGGACGGTGAGCCCCGCGTCGGCGAAGTGCGCCGGCCGGTCCGCCGGGCGGCGCGCGGACGGTCCCGTGCGCTTGATGAGGGCGGCCAGCAGCGGGGTGCGCACATCGGTGCCGGTCACCGTCGGCCACCAGGGCAGCCGGCCGAACACCGCGTCCCCGGTGGCCAGCAGCGAGCCCCAGCGGTCGGTGCCCGCGCCGTCCACGACCAGGCCGTACCCGTCGTCCGCGTCCCCCTGGCGCGGCGGCCGCAGCCGGTTGTCCACGACGGCAGCGAGCGCGTCGGTCATCCGCAGCAGCACCAGGCGGACCGTCGCGGAGACCGGCACGCCCGCGGCGTCCGCCTCGGCCACCGCGGCCAGACCGAGCTCCAGCACCAGCCCGTGGTACTCCGAGGCCAGCTCGCGGTTGAGACCGGAGAGGAACGTGTTGCCGCGCAGGTGCCGCTCCAGCGACCGCAGCGCGTCGGCCTGCCAACGCCCCGACGCGGGGAACCAGTCGAACGCGCAGGCCGCGGCGAACTGCCCGGCGGCCTCCGCGATGACGTGGTTGTTCGCCGACGACCCCCGGCTGGGGAAGGCGGCCAGCCAGCGCTGGTGGTGCCAGATCTGGTTCAGCGCCACCGGGTCGCCCTCGAACAGGGCGGCCGCGCCGGACCAGCCGTCCAGCAGCCGGCGGATCCACACCCAGGACAGCAGCCGGATGCCCAGCTCGATGCCGCTGGTCCAGTGCACCCCGCGCAGCGGTGGGTTGGCCGCCCACCACGACCGCAGGTGCCCGGCCACGCGCTCCGCGTACCGCTCGTTCCCGGTGATCGCGTAGGCGGCGGCGAGCACGGTGAGGTACTGGTGCCGGGACAGCTCCCAGATCTGCTTGATGTCCCCGACCGCGTCCTCGTTCCGGTAGGGCACGTCGAAGGCGTGGTCCCGCGGAGCGCGGCGCCCGGTCTTCGGGTCGTACGACCAGTCCGGGTCGGCCAGGTCGTCGCGGACCACCCCGAAGTACTCGGCGTGCCCGTCCATCAGCCGGTCCGCCTCGGCGACCAGACGTTTGGCGGCGTCCGGCGGTACCGCGGCGATCGTCCCCGCGGGCAGTACCGCGGTGAACCGGGCGCCGGTCACGACCGGGCAGTCCGGCGGCGCCGAGCGCCACCGCCGTCTGCGCACCGCGTCGCCCGCCCGGCCCGCGACCTCCCGCGGTCCCATCCGGGACAGCCGCCGCACGTACCAGCCCGCGCTCATGGTCATCGTGCCCGCTCCAGCGTCACCGGCGCACCGCCGGCCAGGCCGGTCCGGACGGCCAGGGTGGCCGCCGTGGTGGCGACCAGCGACTCAAGCGGCACCGGCATCGGCCCGCCGGTCCGCACGGCCCTGACGAACGCGGCCAGCTCGGCGTTCTGGCCCTTGTCGCGGGCCTTGGGCAGCCGCGAACTGACCCACCGCTTGCGGTCGTACACCGTGGCGCGGACGAAGTCGTCGAGCCGCAGCGCCTTGCCGTCCGCGACCAGGTCCAGCGTCTCCTTGGGGAAGCCGGCCGGGCCGCTGGTGACGTAGCTGATGGTGGCCGTGGACCCGTCCGGGTAGCGCAGTACGACCTGGAGGTCCTCGTTGCCGGGCGAGGCGACCGCGTACACCGAGACCGGGTCGGCGTCCAGCAGCCAGCTCGCCGTGTCGATGAAGTGCCCGCCCTCGCCGGCGAACCGCGAGCCCTCGGTGCCCTGCTGGAGGTACCAGCTGCCGTGGTCGAGGCGGCCCGCGTTGACCAGGTAACGCAGGTTCGCCGGACCGGTCCGGGTGCCGAACCGCTGCCTGGCCTCGCGCAGCAGCGGCGCGAACCGGCGGTTGAAGCCCACCTGCAGCCGGTCGTTGCCGGACTCCTCCACCGCCGCGAGCACCCCGGCCAGCTCCTCCTCGGTGAGCGCCAGCGGTTTCTCGACGAACACGGTCTTGCCGGCCAGCAGCGCCCTCCGGGTCAGCTCGGCGTGCGAGCTGTGCCGGGTGACGACGAACACCGCGTCGACGGACGTGTCGCCGAGCACGGCGTCGAGATCGGTGGTCGCCCGGTCGAAGCCGAACTTCCGCTGCGCGTTGGTGGCGGACAGCGCCGTCGTGGTGACGACGGTCGACAGCTTCACACCGTCGCGCTGTGCCAGGTGCGGCAGCAGCATCGACGTCGCGTAGTTGCCCGCGCCGACGAACGCGAGCCGCACCGGCGTGTTGCCGGCCCGGGCCGGACCACGTCCGACGTTCACCGCGGGGACGGCCACCACCGGGGCCGCCGCCTCCCGCGCCTCCCCCTCCTGCCGGGGGTACTCGAACAGCACCGCCACGGCCTTCAGGTCGCCGTCCTTCAGGCGCCGGTACGTCTCGACGGCGTCGTCGAAGTCGGCGACATGGGAGATCAGGGGCTCGACGTCCACGCTGCCGCGGGCGAGGAGATCGAGGAAGCACGCCAGGTTGCGGCGCTCGGTCCAGCGCACGTAGCCGATCGGGTAGTCCCGGCCCTCCAGCTCGTACTCCGGGTCGTAGCGGCCGGGGCCGTAACTCCGGGAGAACCGGACGTCGAGCTCCTTCTCGTAGTACGCGTTCCACGGCAGGTCCAGGCGGCACTTGCCGATGTCGACGACCCGGCCCCGGTCCCGGCAGAGCCGGGCGGCCAGCTCGACGGGCTGGTTGCTGCCGCCGCCGGCGGCCAGGTACACCTGGTCCACGCCGTGTCCGCCGGTGAGTTCGGCGACGGCGGTCTCCACCGCCGCGGACGCGGGGTCCCCGCAGGCCGCGGCGCCCAGACGCCCGGCCAGCTCGCAGCGCGCCGGGTCGGGGTCGGCGCCGACGACGCGCACTCCCGAAGCGGTCAGGAGCTGCACCACGAGCTGCCCGATCAGACCCAGCCCGATGACCAGTGCCACTTCGCCGAGTCGTGACTCGCCCTGGCGCACGCCCTGCAGGGCGATCGACCCGACGGTGCCGAAGGCCGCGTGCCTCGGGGCGAGACCGTCCGGCACCGGGACGTAGAGGTTCTTCGGTACCCAGTTCAGCTCGGCGTGCAGCGCGTGCTCGTTGCCGGCGCAGGCCACGAGGTCGCCGACCTTCACGTCGTCGATGCCGGCGCCGACCTGCTCGACCACCCCGCACAGCGAGTAGCCCAGCGGGGTGTAGGAGTCCAGCTTGCCCATCACCTTGCGGTAGGTGGCGGGCACCCCGTTGGTGGCCACGCTCTGCATGACCTTGGCCACCTGGTCCGGCCGGGAGCGGGCCTTGCCCAGCATCGACATGCCGGCCTCGGACACCTTCATCAGCTCGGTGCCGGTGGAGATCAGCGAGAAGGCGCTGCGGACCAGCACACCGCCCGGCTTGCACCCCGGCACCGGAACGTCGAGCACCGCAAGCTCGCCGCTCTTGTAGTTCTGCACTACCTGCTTCACTCGAACTCCTCTGATTCCCAAGCCGTCAACCGAGTGCTCTGGCCGGACCCAGAGGTCGCGTCGCGATACCAGTACTCAAGCGTCAGCACGTGCCACAGATGTTTGGAGAAGTCCCGCTGCCCAGCGGCGTCCTCGGCGACCATCCGCGCCAGCGCGTCACGGCGCAGGAACCCGGAGCGGACGAGCTCCCCGTCGTTGACCACCTCACGCACCAGCGGGGCCAGATCCCGGCTCATCCAGGCCCGCAGGGGAGCGCTGAACAGGCCCTTGGGCCGGTACACGATCTCCCGGGGCAGGACCGAGGTGGCCGCCTCCTTGAGGACCGCCTTGCCCTGCCGCCCGGCGATCTTGCGTTCGCCGGGCACGGCGAACGCCGCCCTGACCACCTCGACGTCCACGTACGGCACCCGCACCTCGGTCGACGCGGCCATGCTGGAGCGGTCCGTGTACGCGAGATTCAGACCCGGCAGGAACATCCGGGCGTCGGTCAGACACATGCGGTTGACGAAGTCGTCGAGGTCGTTGTCCTCGTACGTGTCCGCGTGCTCGGTGAGCACGTCCCCGACCGTCCCCGCCAGGTCCGGATCGAGAAGGGCGAGCAGCTCCTCCTGGTCGTACATGGTGTAGCTGCGCCGGAACGCGGTCTCCTCCGGCAGATCGGCGAAGGAGAGGAACCGCTTCGCGAAGCGCACCGACCGGTACCCCCGGCGGCTCGTCGCGACCGGCAGCCGGTCCACGGCCGCGGCCACCCCGCGCCGCAGCGGCCGCGGGACGCGCTGGTAGCGCAGCGCGAGCAGGTTGGCCAGGTGCTTGCGGTACCCGGCGAACAGCTCGTCGGCGCCCATCCCGGACAGCAGCACCTTGACCCCGGCCTCCCGGGCGGCCGAGCAGATCAGGAACGTGTTGATCGCGGCGGGGTCGCCGATCGGCTCGTCCAGGTGGTACGTCATCCGGGGCAGCAGGTCGAGCACGTTCGGGGCGATCTCGATCTCCCGCAGGTCGACGCCGAACCGCTCGGCCACCCGCCGGGCGTAGCGCAGGTCGTCCGGCATCGCCTCGAACCTGGCGTCCTCGGCGCGGAACCCGATCGTGTAGGCGGATATCCCGGGCTGGTGGCGGGCCGCCAGCGCGGTCAGGTAGCTGGAGTCCAGCCCGCCGGAGAGGAAGGTCGCCACGGGTACGTCGGAGAGCAGGTGGCGCCGGGTCGACTCCTCGACGACGGCGGCGATGTCCGGCCGCTCACCGGCCCGGGCCCGCTCCCGGCCCTCGGCGGCGACGTCCTTCAGGTTCCAGAACCGGCCGCGCTCCACCGACCCGTCGGCCCGGCAGCGCAGCCAGCTCCCCGGCGGCAGCTTCTCCGCCTCGCGGAACGCGCACCGTGAGTCCGGCACCCAGTAGTACAGCAGCGAGGCCACCAGCGCCGCGTGGTCCACCTCCAGCGGCCCACCGGTCACGGCGGCGAGTGCCTTGAGCTCGGAGGCGAACACCAGCCCCTCGCCGCGCCGGAGCAGGAACAGCGGCTTGATGCCCAACTGGTCACGGGCCAGCACGAGTTCGCCGGTGCGTTCGTCGAAGACGCCGAACGCGAACATGCCGCGCAGCCGGGGCAGGCAGTCGGTGCCCCAGCGCCGCCAGGCCTCCAGCAGCACCTCGGTGTCGGAGGTGCCGCGGAAGCGCACCCCGGCGGCCGCCAGCTCGGCACGCAGCTCGGGCGCGTTGTACAGCTCGCCGTTGTACGTCAGGGCGAGCCCGCCCGAGACCATCGGCTGGGCGCCGGTCTCGGACAGGTCGATGATGGCCAGCCGACGGTGCCCGAGGTGCACTTCCCCGTCACCCGCCCGGTGGCTGTACCGGCCCGCCCCGTCCGGACCGCGGTGGGCGAGGATGTCGGTGAGCCGGTCGGTCACGATCTTGCCGTCCGGCCAGCGGTACGTACCCGCGATGCCACACATGTCCTACCGCGCCTCCTGGTCGTTGTCCGCGCCCCGTGCGGCCCACATCGGCTGGCGCTCCGCCCGCCGCCGGCCGCTCTGCTGGGCCGGCCGCTCGCTGCGGCCGCGGAGCGCGGTGTGCAGCCCGTCCCACAACGTGCCGTCGGTCCGGTCCCGCGGATCGGGGTCGATCAGCACCACACCGATCACCGCGATGTGCTGGTCCGCGAGCTGCCGCGCCACGGTGTGCAGCCACGCGGCGCTGCCGTGGCCGGCACGGACGACGAGCACGGTCTGCGTGCCGAGGTACTGGAGGTCGGTCCACGCCGTACCGGGCGCCACCGAGCCGACGCCGAGCCGGCGCTCCTGAGGCGGCACGGCCGCGGCACGCTCGCCGCTGACCACGGCCGGGTCTGAGGGCTTCGGGCGGTGGTCCGCGAGCTGCGGGCCGGGCAGACCGTCGATGACGGTCACCGCCCCGTCCGCCGCCAACGCCCTGGCGAGGTCGAGGGCGATCACGCTCGTGCCACGCGCACATCCGAGTTCCAGCAGTGACACCGGTTCCGTGGAGCCGCGCACGGTGCGGGCGAGGTGCGCGGTGAGCCGTTCGCGTGCCACCCGGGTCCGTCGGCGCTGCCGGCGCCTGCCCGGCCGGTGGGGCAGCTCCGCGATGACCGAGGCGCCGAGGTGCGCCGCGATGTCCCGGCGCAGCACGGGGCGGTCCGCGACCACGACGCCGACCGCGGCGAGGGCGAGCCCGAGGACGAGGCCGAGGACGAGTCCGATCGCGGCGTCGGTGGCGGCGGCCCTGGGCAGCGAGTGCTTCACCGGGCGCGGGGCGTCCACGATCTCCGTGCCGGCGACGACCTGGGGCGTGCCGACCCGCGCCTCCTCGGCGCGCTGGTTGAAGTCGGCGATCCGCGTGGTGAGTTCGGCCCGGCGGGCGAAGAGCGACTCGATGCTCGCCGACTCCTGCGGGTCGGTCGCCGTCTCCGGTGAGCGGTCTCCGATGTCCTTGTTGACCTGGGCGAGTTCGTCCTTCATGCGGTCACGCTGATCGAGCAGGGCCTTGGCCTCGGCGTTCGCCGTCGCCCGCATCCTGCGCACGTGGTCCGCGACGAACGCGTCGGCCAGGGCCTTCGCCCGCGCCACCGCCTCCGTGTCGCTGTCGCCCGTCACGGTGATCTTCAGCAGGTTGTTGGTGACGCCGGCGCCCCGGTAGTCCCGCATGAAGTCTTCGGGGTCCTCGGAGGAGTGGAGGGATCGCAGGGCCTTCTCGGCGATCCGGGTGGTCCCCAACACCTCGACATCGGTGCGGATCAGCGTGCCCGTGTCGTTCGGCTGGTCCTCCTTGTGTGCGACCAGCACCTTGGTGACCGCGGTCGGCGGCGGAGGCATCAGGACCGCCACGGCCGCGCCGGCCAGCAGTCCGAGGAGCGCCATGGCGCACCAGAGGCGGCGGCGCCTGCGGACCGCGACCACCAGCGCCTGCAGGTCGAGGAGCGGGGTGGTGGCCGACGACTCGGGTGTCGTGCTCGTCGTCACGCTGAACCTCCCGTCGCGTGACCGGGGACCGCGAGCGCCAGTGTGGCCTCGTCCGAGGGACGGCCGTCCGTCTCCGCCGGACGGGTCCGGACCATGCCGGCGACGACGATGCCGACGACCTCGTGCCGGCCGTCCGCGCACGCCTCGGCGATGCCGGCGAGCTCCTCCGCGGTCCAGCTCCCCGCGCTGAGGACGACCAGGGCGCCGGACTCGGTGTCGCTGTCCGGCACGACCGGCCGCTCCACCGACACCTCCACCACCCGTAGCTGCGGGTCGCTCTTGGCCTCGGCGGCGAGCTGCTCGGCGGCCCGACGGGCGGTCTCGTCGCCGTCGGGTACGACAGCCAGCAGCCGTCGTGGAGCGGGCAGTTGGTTCCGGAGCCGGGCGCACACCCGCCGGTAGCGGATCCGCCGGCTGCCCTCGTCGCCGGATGTCCGCGGGACCGGGAGGTCCCACCGGGTGTCGAGGCCGAGGAGCCGGCGCGTCCGGGCTCGTGGGCCGCGGTCTTCCGGCCGGCGCCTGCCGCGCCGTTCGGCGGGCACGTCGACGGTGCCGAGGAGCGCCGAGCCCAGCGCGGCGGCGATCTCCGGTTCGGTGCGCAGCCGGCGGTTCGCCCGTGCGGCGACGAGATGGCCGATGACCGCGAGCAGGAAGCACAGCAGCGCCCCGGCGACGACGAGCTGCACCCTGGTCGGCGGCGCCTCGCCGGTCGGGCGGGCCGCCGGCCCCATGACGACCATGCCGGCCACGGTGTCCGCCGGGTCGGCCTGTTCCAGCTTCGTCATGGCCTCCTCCAGCGACGTGCGCAGCTTCTCCAGCTCGGTGCGGGCCTGCACGCTCTCCACGGTCTGTCCCGGATCGGCCGCGTCGGCCAGTTCGCTGATGCGGCGGTTGGTCTCCTCGACCTTCTTCCGCAGCGCCTCGGGCGCCGTGGCCGCCTTGGAGTCGGTGGTGCCGCCCGCGATCCGCGCCGCGAACTTGACGAACTGGCCGGCCACTTCGTCGGAGAGCCGCTGCGCGCGCTCCGGGGTGTCGGCCGTGCCCGAGATCTTGATGATGTTCCCGTCGGAGGCCTTGGCGGACACCTGGTCCCGCAGCTCGGCGCCGCTCACGCCCGGCCAGTGGAGCGCGGCCGCGGCGCGGTCGACCACCGTCGAACTGGTCGCGATGTCCACCTGGGTGAGCAGTTCGCGCTCCTCCCACTGACCGGGCAGCAGGACCGAGGCCGACGTCGTGTACCGCGGCGGGAACAGCACGGAGACGCCGTAGCCGACGAGCGCCCCCACCATGGTGAGGACGGCGAGGAACCGCCAGCGCCGACGGAGTATTCGCCCGATCGCGGCCAGGCGTATCGTGTCATCGCTCAACGGCGCGGCCTCTTCCTTGCCCGGCCCGGGGCGCCCGCCGACACCGGAGTGTGGTTCCGGCAGGCGGCGTCGTACGCGGCGAGCAGCGACGCCTGTGAGTTCCGCCAGGAGAGCGGCCCGCCGATCCGCTCCTGGCCGAGCTTGCCCATCCGGGCCCGCTGCTCCGGATCGTCCAGCAGCAGCGCGATGAGCCCCGCGAACTCGGTCTCGTCGTTGGCGCGCGCGTAGACGGCGGCGTCACCGGCGGAGACCCGCGCCTCCTTCAGGTCGAACGAGACGATCGGCCGGCCCATCACCATGTACTCCAGGACCTTGTTCATGGTGGACACGTCGTTGAGCGGATTGAGCGGGTCGGGGGAGAGGCACACGTCCGCGGTGGACAGGTAGCGCACCAGGTCGGCGTCCGGAACGCGCCCGGTGAACTGCACCTGCTCCGCGAGCCCGAGCCGCCGGGACAGCTCCACCATCGCGTCGAAGGTGTCGCCGGCGCCGACGAACACCGCGTGCCAGTCGGTCCGCCCCAGCTCGTCGCGCAGCTTCGCCAGGGCCCGCAAGGCGTAGTCGACGCCGTCCTGCGGGCCCATGACGCCCAGGTAGCACAGCAGATGGGGCTTGCCGCGCTTCAGCTCCGGCTCGGGCGGCACCGGCTGGAACCGGTCGGTGTCGGGCGCGCTGCGCACCACGAAGACGTCCTCCGGCCGCCGGCCGCCACGGCGCACCGCGACGCCCCGGTAGCTCTCGTTCGTGGCGAGCACGACGTCCGCGGCCCGGTAGGTCAGCCGTTCCAGCGCGCACACGGCGCGGTAGAGCAGGTCCTTGCCTCGGTCGAACCGGGAGAGGTACAGCTCGGGTACCAGGTCGTGCTGGTCGAACACGAACCGCGCCCCGCGCCGCTTCAGCCACAGGGCCGGCAGGAACAGCAGGTCGGGCGGGTTGCAGGCATGGACCACGTCGACCGGGCCGACCTTGCGGGCCAGCCGGAGCGTGTGCCACAGCGCCGATCCGTACTCCCTCAGGTAGCCGGCCGGACCTCCGGTGGCCGCGCGCAACGGGTAGCGGTGGATCCGCACCCCGTCGATCACCGCCTCCGCCTCCGTGTCCCGCTTGGTCCCCCGGGGGCAGATGACGTGCACCTCCCAGCCGGCGTCGCGCAGCGTCGTGCACTCCTGCCACACCCGCCGGTCGAACGGCACGGACAGGTTCTCCACCAGGATCAGCGCGCGCCGGGCCGGCCCGGCGCCGCCGGTCACGTCACCAGGCAAGGCCCACGTACCCCGGTTCGGCCCGGCGCGCCTCGGCGTCGGGGAGGCGGACGAGGTCGACGAGCACCGGGCCGCCACCCTGGGGCAGCGCCGCCAGCACGGCCGGGTCCCGGGTCCCGACCAGGCACACCTCGGCGTGCTCCAGCACCTCGCCGACGGAGCCGGCGAGCAGCTGCGCGAGGTGCGGCAGCCGGTTCTCGATGTACTCGCGGTTCGCGCCGATCAGCCGGGAGAGGTTCACGTTGGCGTCGTAGATCCGCAGGTCGTACCCCTTGCCGAAGAGCCTCTCCGCCAGCTCGACGAGCGGGCTCTCACGGAGGTCGTCGGTGCCGGGCTTGAAGGACAGCCCGAACATGCCTATGCGTCTCTTGCCGGTGCGCTCGACCAGGTCCACCGCGCGTTGCAGATGGTCGGAGTTGGAGGGCAGCACATGGGCGAGGATGGGCACCGAGACGTCGGCCCGCTGTGCCGCGTGGACCAGGCTGCGCAGGTCCTTGGGCAGGCAGGAGCCCCCGAAGGCGAAGCCGGGCCGCAGGTAGGCGGGGCTGATGTTCAGCTTGCGGTCGGCCAGGAAGACGTCCATCACCTGGTGCGAGTCCACCCCGAGCGCCTGGCACACCGCGCCCAGCTCGTTCGCGAAGCCGATCTTGAGGCCGTGGAACGCGTTGTCCGCGTACTTGATGGCCTCGGCCGTCGGGACCGGCACCCGGAACACCTCTCCGGGCAGGCCGTCGTACAGCGCCAGCACCGCGTCGCCGCTCGCCGGGTCGAGCTCGCCGATGACGGTCTTGGGCGGGTCGAAGAAGTCCCGCACGCTCGTCCCCTCGCGCAGGAACTCCGGGTTGACCGCGACCCCGATGTCCACGCCGGCCGTGCCGCCGACGGTCTTCTCCAGGATCGGCACCAGCAGGTTCAGGCAGGTGCCCGGGAGCATGGTGCTGCGGAAGACGACGGTGTGCCGTCCGCCGCGCCCTTGCCGATCCGCCAGCGCCGCACCGATCTGCTCGGTGACCCGCTCCAAGTACGTGGTGCACAGACTGCCGTTGGGTTCCGACGGCGTGCCCACGCAGACCAGCGACACCTCGCTGTTCATGATCGCGTCGCGGACGTCGCTGGTGGCGCGCAACGCTCCGCTCCGCACGACCTCGGCGGTGAGCTCGCCGATCCGTTCCTCGACCACCGGGGCCTTGCCGTCGTTGACCAGGTCGACCTTCACCTGGTTGACGTCCACCCCGATGACCTCGTGACCCATGCCGGCCAGGCACGCGGCCGACACGCAGCCCACGTAGCCGAGCCCGAAAACGCTGACTCTCATGACCCGTTCCTCCCCCCAGGCAGGCCCTGTGGCCTGCGGTCAGCGCGTCCGGCCGTACGACGGCCCCCGCGCATCAGTAGGCGCCCTGCCCGTAGAGCACCGCACGCAGCGTCTTCCACAAGATCACTGTGTCCAGGGCGAGCGACCAGTCCTCCACGTACCGCAGGTCCAGGCGCACCGCTTCCTCCCACGACAGGTCGCTGCGTCCGCTGATCTGCCACAGCCCGGTGAGTCCGGGCTTGACCAGCAGCCGCCGCCGGATGTCCGGGTCGTACGCGGCGCACTCCTCCGGCAACGGAGGCCGTGGACCGACGAGCGACATCGATCCGGTGAGCACGTTGAACAGCTGCGGCAGCTCGTCGAGCGAGTACCGGCGCAGCACGGTTCCGACCCGGGTCACGCGCGGATCCCGGCGGAGCTTGAACAGCGGGCCGGCGCCCTCGTTGCGGTGGGCCAGCTGGGCACGTGCCCCATCGGCCCCGACGACCATGGTGCGGAACTTGTACATGGTGAACTCGCGGCCGTCCTTGCCGACCCTGCGCTGGCGGTAGAACGCCCCGCCCCGGCTGTCCGCCACCACGAGCAGCCCGACCAACACCATCAGCGGTGCGAACAGCAGCAGCAGGAGCGCCGCGCCCGCCCGGTCGACCACCCCTTTGACCGCCCGGCGGCCCCCGGTGAAGGTCGGCATGCTGACCCGCAGCAGCGGGATGCCGAGCACGGCGTCGACGTGCAGCCGCGGGCCGGCCACCTCCATCAGCACGGGGGCCACGACCATCTCGGCGTCGCTGCCCTCCAGGTTCCAGGCCAGCCGTTGCAGCCGGTCCGGTGACCAGTGCGGGTCCGGTGTGACCGCAACGACACGGTAGCCGTCGTGGTGGACGTGCTTGGCGACGTCCGCCAGTTGGCCGACGACCGGCACTCCGTCCAGTTCGTCACCGTCGAGACCGAGACCGTCCGTCGTGCACACCGCGTCCACGCGCCAGCCGAGGTGCGGGAACTTGCGGGTCCGGGTGATCAGGTCGCGCACGGTGGCCACGCTCCCGGCGGCCAGCACCGGCCGCAGGCACCGTCCTTCCTTGCGCTGTTTGTGCAGCCACAGGCGCAGCAGGTACCGCGCGGTCATGGCGACGAGCGCGATCGCGGGGACCGCGACGAAGATCCAGAGCTTGATGTTGCGTGAGGTGAGGGCGATCCCGCCGAGCGCCAGTACGACGGTCGCCATGAACAGTGAGCGTCCGAGCCGCCGGAACTCCTCGGCTCCCTGACCGAGCACGGCCGGGGCCCACGCCCGGCTCACCGCGAGGGACCCCAGCACCAGCAGCTCGGTGCCGAAGGCGAGTATCCCCCACTTCTCATGCCAGTTGGCCGCGTCCCGGGCCCCGAAGAAGTTGCCGATCGCCGCCACCACCATGGCGGTGGCCAGGGTGTCGCTGATGATCACGGTACGGCGGTACCGCTGCTCCCAGTCGTTCGCGGGCCGGCTGATCGCCCCGTCCGCCAGACGCTCGCGCGCCGACGGAAACGGGCTGACAAGTCCCCCTTGCCGCACAGAACCCCCCCAGGTCCCAGTGGTTCGACGTGTTCGCCCAACACTGTTCCGCCCCCTCGGGAGGCCCCCGCCTCCCGTACTGTTCCTCCCCCGGGAGGCCCCCGCCCCCCGCGCATGCCGTCCCGGCTGTTTCGGAACCGCGGGTGCTCCCCGCACCCAGGGCCCCGTCTCGGGCTCCCCGAATTGATCATCAATACGTCTGGCGCCGGGGACGCGACTGCTGGCATTCCGTAGCGCCGGACTTAAAGATCGTTATTGGTCGCCTCGTGTCCGAACAGCTGAAGCACGGTCAATCTAGACCATCAGGGCCGATCTGAAGAGAGGATGTGTGGAATTTGTGCTCAAGCTTTTGGGGCTTGGCCCACCGACCGGTGACCGCCATGGGCGCCTTCGCGCCACCGCGCGCCCTGCGGCTCATGCGGCCCTGGGAGAGGCTTCCACGCGCCGTGATCGTAGGGGAATGGGCCCGGTGACCTGCGATTTCTGTCGACGGTCGAGGGAGATGGGTGCCGTTCCGATCATGGCGCCGGCCGTCATGAACGCCGCCGGGCGCCCGTGTGATGGGCGACCGGCGTGATCGAAACCAGCGCTGCGCGGCATGACCGGTCCTCACCGGTTCTCGGCAACCTCGCCCATCAATTCAGGAACTGGCGTTCCTGTGTTCGTGTGTTTGTTCGCGCTGTGCGCTTCCCTTGATTTCCGGATCGGACACCCGGGTTGATTCCGCGGAAGAGATTTCCGAGCCGTACCGCCGCGCCGACGGGGTCAGGCCGGCTCGACGGGACCTGCTTCGGTTTTCAGAGCCACACCGTCGGGCAGTCTGTAGCCGAGTTCCTCCAGCCGGGCTACGACGGCTCGGGGAGACCGGTTCAGGACGTCGGCGGCGCGCAGGACATGGGCTGGATCGACCGGCTGGGCATGGTCGATCCAGGGTTCTTCACCGTCCAGGTCACGGCTCATGATCCGCGTGTCGACCGGTTCCGGTAGCGGGACGCGAGCGGCGGCGCGGAACCCGAAGCGCGTGAGACGCGAGACGACATGGTCGGTCGTCTGCCCGGTGACGGAGGCGGCCCGCACGATGTGGGCGGGGTGAACGCTGGCACTCGGATCCAGCCAGGGCCCTTGTGCGTTGCAGTCCTGGCTGAGGAGACGCAGATCGCCGGGCTCCTGGGGCGGTAGCGGTCGCATGGCCATGTGGTAGCCGAGTTCGGTCAGGCGGTCGACGACGTGGTCGACGGTGTGTCCGGTCATGGTCGCGGCCATGATGACGTGTGCCGGGTGCACGGGTGTGTCGGCGTCGATCCACGGAGCGCGTCCGTTGGCGTTGGTGCTCAGGAGGCGGAGGTCGCTGCAGTCGGGCGCGGACGCGGGTGCGGTGGGGGTCGAGAAGCCGAACTGCCGCAGTCGAGCTGCGACTTCCTCGACGGAGCGCCCGATCCTGTCGGCAGCCAGCGCCAGGTGCACGCTGCTGACCCGCACCCGCAGTTCCAGCCACGGCTGCTGTGCGTCCAGGTCCCTGCTGAGAAGGAGCCGGTCGTCAGGGTCGGGCTGGGGCATCGGATCCGTGGCCACGTGGTAGCCGAGTTCGGTCAGGCGGCCTACGACGTGGTCGACGGTGTGCCCGGTTTCCTTCGCGGCATCGAGGACGTGTACCGGATGCACGGGTTCGCCGGGGTCCAGCCAGGGAGCGTCCCCCGTCACCTGCTCGCTGATGATACGGAGGTCGTCGGGTTCCAGGTGGGTCACCGATGTGGCCGAGGCCTGGAAACCGAGTCGTTCGAGCCGGTCGACGACCTCTTCGAAGGACCACCCGGTCATGCCGACGGCCTGAGCCATCAACCCGATGCTCACCCTGGGGCCGTTCCACTCCATGGAAAACAGCCACGGCGCAGTCAGCCTGGGGTCCCACTTCGGTATCAGAACGTAGACGTCGGACGGTACGGGAAGAGCCGTGTCCGAGGGCTTGGTGGCGACGAAACCCGGGAAGAAGCCGGCGTCGGCCAGAGCCTTCCTCCGGAAAGCCTCGACCTTGGGCGGCTCGGTCGCCGTCGACCAGGGGACACGTGCGGAGGGATCGCCCCTGAGGCCGTCCAGCGGGAAGTACCCGCATTTCGTGATGTCCACTTCCTGGCCCGCGATCCGCCACGGGGTGAAGCCGATGCGAACCGCTTCGGCGAAGATCTCGTCGGCGAGCCGGGGCTGTTCGGAGAGGACGTGTGCCAGCCAGTCATGCCGGAAGACGGCGTCCCCGGCGGCGAGCAGGCTGGGGATCTCCTGCCGCAACAGCCGTTCGGTCTCGGTGGCGTCGGGATCGATGATTCGCCGTCGGTCCACGGTCAGACGGGGTGTGTCCTCGCCCAAGAGATTCACCACGGCCCCGAAACAGCGTTCCCCGGCCCACAGGCCGTCGGCCAGGACGCCGCCCTCGGTACTGCACCACCACACCGCTGGGCTGGAGGTCGCCACCGTGACGGTGTCCGGCCTGCGCACGGCGGTTGGCTCGTGGGGATCGGCCGCGCCCAGCGGCGCGCTGCCGCTCAGGACGTTCGGCTCCCAGGTCTGGCTCTCCCCCCGGTCGTCACTCGCCGTGACGGCGTACTGGGAGATCCACAGGATGCGGCGCAGCACGTCGACGCAGGAGGTGACGTCGGACGACCGGAGCCTCAGGCGCACGCTGGTGTAGGCGTCCGGGGAGCGCTCCAGGCGCTGGATGCGGAACAGGGAGCCGGGGCCGGCGATCTCGATGCGCAGATGCTCGCCCGGCAGCCCGTCCGGGGTGAGCCGGCAGGTGGTGACGGTGATGTCGTCCGCCAGCATGAAGTAGCTGAGCACCCCGATGCCGAACTGGCTGTTGGGGTGCATGGAGATGCCGTGGTCTTCCCAGCGGGCCTTCTCCTCGATGTACTCCGGCATGTCGGCGAAACTCATGCCCGCGTGTGCGAAGACGTCCCGGAGTTCCACCTCCCCCATGCCGATGCCGTTGTCACGGCACTCCAGGTACGGTCCCTTCTCGTCGACCCCCTGTCGGAAGGTGATCGTGCCCTCGTACCGCATGCGCTGGCCGCGGGTGATGCCCAGGTACTTGCTGCGTGCTTCCCGGTAGCGGCAGGCGTCGAGGGCGTTCTGGTACAGCTCACGGATGGCGAGCGCGGGGTCTCCGTAGAGCTGCTCACCCATCAGCAGCTCCTGGATGCGGTCGTCGGCCAGCCGGAAACGCAGCTCTGTCGACTCGTAGGCCCAGCGGCCGCTCGCGTCGGCCGCCGGGGTCACCTGCTCGGCGGTGACGTGCAGGGGGAGGTTGCGCAGCAGAGCCGGCCGTTCCCCGTCGCCGCTGCTGATGTCGATTCGGGTGAGCAGCGTGTCGAGGGTGGCGGCGTGCCGGCGCAGGCCGAGGTCGACGGCGAGATGGTGGCACGTCGCCCTCAGCACCCGGGTCCGCCCGTTCGCCTCCCACCGGAAGCGGTCGAGTGTGCCGTGCAGGTCGCAGAGGTCGACGGCGTAGCCGATGCCCACGTGATCAACCAGTACGTCCGGCAGGGCGATCGGGTCGATCGCGAAGAGATGGGCGATGCGCAGCAGTTCGGCGAGCTGGTGCGCCCTGACCCGTTGGGCGGTCTCGGCCGTGCCCACGCTGCGGGGCATCGCGTCGACCCCTTCGGCCGCTCCCGGCAGTTGGGGCGCGCGCAGCAGCCGGGAAATCAACGGTGGATCGAGGACGTCCTCGACGAGCCTTCTCTCGCGGGGGGAGTGTTCCCCGAGGGGCACGGCGACGCGGTCGAGCAGGGTCTCCGCGGCGGCGGGGTCGTAGAGCCTCGGTTCCAGGACGAGCCAGCGGTGGAAGAGCCACCAGCCGATGGCCTCGGCGGCTTCCCGGTCGTTGCTCCGGAGGGCGCGCCGTACCAGCCGGTGTTGGTTGCGCAGGAAGATGTCGTAACTACGCCGGGCCGGCGCGGTGCTCGGGGCCTCGGCCAGCTCCGTCGGCGCGATCGAGCTGTAGCGGCTGGCGTTCTGTCTCCAGAACGCGGCGTGCAGGTAGGGGTGGGTGACGAGCAGGAACACCTCCGCGGCGGACAGCTCCAGGCTCTCCGGACGCAGGCTGCTGTCGAGCAGCAGGCTGTCGGTCCACTCGGCCACCCTGTCGGTGAAGGAGAGGGAGTGCCATGGATCACCTTCCAGGGCGGCGCTGTCCTGTGCCGTCGCGCCGGCGGCCCGGGCGACGAGCGCGGTGGCGGTGTCGCGCAGCAGGGGCAGTGCGCGTTCGTCGGTGACGTAGTTCCACAGGGGGTGATCGCGCGTCGCCGCCACCCATGCGTGTTCGGAGTGCGGTGCCGCCCCGGCCGCCGCACCGCCTGTCGCGGGGCCCGTGCAGGCCCGGTTCCGGGCGAGCACGATCTGGTGACCGAGGTCGCGGGTGCTCATCCGCGCCCGTGTCGCCGCCGGTCGGTCCGGGCCGTCCGTCGTGACGGGTGGAACGCCAGGTGGCGAACGCCAGGGCGAAGTCGGCGATGTCCACAGCGCCGCCCAGGATGACGTCCAGCGCCTCCAGGGCGCCCATCGTCGGCCCGTCGCCCGTGACCGTGGCGACCTTCAGCCGGGCGGTACCCGGATCGGCCGCCAGCCAGGACTGGAGTTCAACGAGCGACTCCTCGTCCCCGTCTGCCAGTAGGCGCAACCTCATTTCCCGCCCCCTCGGTGCATGACAGACCATCAGTCGTCCGAGCTCAGCCAGGGCCGGGGGGGCCGGGAGGAGTTTGCGGCAATCCGCCCAGGGCCCGCAGCGTCGGGCGGCGCGGCGGCGCGGCCCGCCGCGTCGGTGGACGTGGCGGGCCGGGGTCCGGTCAGCCTCCGGGTGGCACCGTACGGCCCTCGAAAGCCGCCAGAATGCGTTCCGCCGCCAGTGTGGCCGTCAATCGGCCCTCCCTGACCTGCTGTTCCAGGTCCGGGGCGGTCGCGCGGACCTCCGGGTCGGCGTGCAGGCGGCCGAGGAGTTCGTCGCGGACCATCGCCCAGGTCCAGCCGACCTGCTGGTCCCGGCGCTTGGCGGCCAGCCGGCCGGTGGAGTCGAGCAGGGTGCGGTGCTGCTCCAGGCGCTCCCAGACCGTGTCGAGACCGGTCGACTCGCGGGCGCTGCAGTGCAGGACCGGCGGGGTCCAGAAGGCGTCCTTGCCGTGCATCAGGCGCAGCGCGCCCGCCAACTCCCGTGCCGCCGCCCGCGCGTCGCGCTCGTGCGGACCGTCCGCCTTGTTGACGGCGATCACGTCGGCCAGCTCCAGGACGCCCTTCTTGATGCCCTGCAACTGGTCACCGGTGCGGGCCAGCGTCAGCAGCAGGAAGGAGTCGACCATCTCGGCGACCGTCGTCTCGGACTGGCCGACGCCGACGGTCTCGACCAGGATCACGTCGTAGCCCGCCGCCTCCATCACCACCATCGACTCCCGGGTGGCCTTCGCGACCCCGCCCAGCGTGCCCGCACTGGGGGAGGGGCGCACGAAGGCCGCCGGGTCGACCGCCAGGCGCTCCATCCTGGTCTTGTCGCCCAGGATGGAGCCGCCCGTGCGGGTGGAGGACGGGTCGACGGCGAGGACCGCAACCCGGTGGCCCAGCGAGGTCAGCATCGTGCCGAACGCGTCGATGAACGTCGACTTGCCGACACCGGGCACCCCGCTGATGCCGATGCGCCGCGCCCGGCCGCTGTGCGGCAGCAGCTCGGTGAGCAACTGCTGTGCCAGCGCCCGGTGTTGCGGCCGGGTGGACTCGACGAGCGTGATGGCGCGGGCCACCAGGGCCCGCTTCCCGTCGAGCACACCCTTCACATAGGTGTCCAGATCGATCGCGGCCATCGCGGCCCTACAGCTCGTGGCCGAGGTCGGCCGACAGGCGCTTCACCAGATCGTGCGCGGCGTCCGGGATCACGGTCCCCGGCAGGAACACCTCCGCCGCGCCCATCTCCCGCAGGGTCGGCACGTCCTGCGGCGGGATCACCCCGCCGACCACGATCATGATGTCCTCGCGGCCCTCCTCGGCGAGCTTCTCGCGCAGCGCCGGGACGAGCGTGAGGTGACCGGCGGCCAGCGAGGAGACCCCGACCACGTGCACGTCCGCCTCGACGGCCTGCCGGGCGACCTCCTCCGGCGTCTGGAACAGCGGGCCGACGTCGACGTCGAAGCCGAGGTCGGCGAAGGCGGTCGCGATCACCTTCTGGCCCCGGTCGTGGCCGTCCTGGCCCATCTTGGCGACCAGGATGCGCGGCCGGCGCCCCTCGGCCTCCTCGAACGCGTCCACCAGGGCCCGGGTGCGGTCCACGGACGGGGACTGTCCTGCCTCGTTGCGGTACACGCCGGAGATGGTACGGATCTGGCTCGCGTGCCGCCCGTACACCTTCTCCAGGGCGTCGGAGATCTCACCGACCGTCGCCTTGGCGCGGGCCGCGCGCACGGCCAGCTCCAGCAGGTTCTCCTTGCCGTCGGCCGCCCGGGTGAGCGCGTCCAGGGCGTCTCGGCAGGCCCGCTCGTCCCGCTCCGCCCGCAGCCGGCGCAGCTTCTCGATCTGCTGGGCGCGCACCGAGGAGTTGTCGACCTTGAGGACCTCGATCTGCTCGTCGCTGTCGACGCGGTACTTGTTGACGCCGATCACCGGCTGCCGCCCGGAGTCGATGCGGGCCTGGGTGCGGGCCGCCGCCTCCTCCACGCGCAGCTTGGGGATGCCCGCGTCGATGGCCTGCGCCATGCCGCCCGCCTGCTCGACCTCCTGGATGTGCGCCCACGCCTTGCGGGCGAGGTCGTACGTCAGCCGCTCCACATAGGCGCTGCCGCCCCAGGGGTCGATGACCCGGGTGGTGCCCGACTCCTGCTGGATGAGCAGCTGGGTGTTGCGGGCGATGCGCGCCGAGAAGTCGGTCGGCAGCGCCAGGGCCTCGTCGAGGGCGTTGGTGTGCAGCGACTGGGTGTGGCCCTGGGTCGCCGCCATCGCCTCCACGGCCGTACGGGTGACGTTGTTGAACACGTCCTGCGCGGTCAGCGACCAGCCCGAGGTCTGCGAATGCGTGCGCAGGGAGAGGGACTTGGTGTTCTTCGGGTCGAACTGCCGCACCAGCTTCGCCCACAGCAGCCGGGCCGCGCGCAGCTTGGCGATCTCCATGAAGAAGTTCATGCCGATCGCCCAGAAGAAGGACAGCCGGGGCGCGAACGCATCGACGTCCAGGCCCGCCTCCCGGCCGGCGCGGATGTACTCGACTCCGTCCGCGAGCGTGTACGCCAGCTCCAGGTCGGCCGTCGCGCCCGCCTCCTGGATGTGGTAACCGGAGATGGAGATGGAGTTGTAGCGGGGCATCCGCTGCGAGGTGTACGCGAAGATGTCGGAGATGATCCGCATCGACGGCTTCGGCGGATAGATGTAGGTGTTGCGGACCATGAACTCCTTCAGAATGTCGTTCTGAATGGTTCCGGCCAGCTTCTCGGGCGGTACGCCCTGTTCCTCCGCCGCCACGATGTACAGCGCCAGCACCGGCAGCACGGCGCCGTTCATCGTCATCGACACGGTCATCCGATCCAGCGGGATGCCGTCGAAGAGCTGGCGCATGTCGTAGATCGAGTCGATGGCCACGCCCGCCATGCCGACGTCACCGGTCACCCGCGGGTGGTCGCTGTCGTAGCCCCGGTGCGTGGGCAGGTCGAAGGCGACCGACAGACCCTTCTGGCCGGCCGCCAGATTGCGCCGGTAGAAGGCGTTGGACTCCTCGGCGGTGGAGAAGCCCGCGTACTGGCGGATCGTCCAGGGCTGGTTGACGTACATCGTCGGGTACGGGCCGCGCAGGTACGGCGCGATGCCCGGGTAGGTGCCCAGGAAGTCCAGGCCCTCCAGGTCACGGCCGGTGTACAGCGGCTTGACCCCGATGCCCTCCGGGGTCTCCCACAGCGGCTCGGCGCCGCCGGTGGCCCGCTTCAGGGCCTCGCGCCACTCGCCCTCGGTGGCGTCGGCGACCGGGGTCCCCAGCTCGATGCCGGAGAAGTCGGGGATTCCCATCAGGACACTCCCATGCGGTCGAGGGTCGCGGACAGGACGTCCACGGCGTCACAGCCCGCGAAGACGTACGAGTCGATGCCGGTGTGGTCGCCCCGGCCCGCCAGGAACACGTGCCGGGCACCGGCCGCGCGCAGCGCCTTCGCCGTCTCCTCGGCCTGTTCGGCGTAGAGCGCGTCGCTGGAGCACAGCACCGCCTCGGTGGCGCCGCTGTCCTCGAAGCGGCCCTCGGTGACCGGCTCGATGCCGCCGGCCTGGAAGAGGTTGGCGGCGAAGGACGCGCGGGCGGTGTACTCGGCGGCCGAGCCGATCGTGGCGAGGAAGATCCGCGGCCGGGCGCCGGTCGCCGCCAGATGGGCGTCGGAGCGGGCCCGCAGCTCCTCGAACGCCTCGTCGCGGCGCACGCGCGGCAGCCCGCCGGACGGCGGTTCGGGCGCGGGCGCGCGCTCCACCGGCTTCTCGGCCAGCAGCGGGAACTCGCTGACCCCGGTGATGGGTTCGCGCCGCTTGGCGAGCCGCTTGGAGCGCTCCGCCCAGGTCGTCGCCAGGTCGGTGCGCAGCCGGCCGGAGCGCAGGACGGCCGCCTGGCCGCCGTCGCGCTCGACCGACCGGAAGTACTGCCAGGCGGCCTCGGCGAGTTCGTGCGTCAGCCGCTCGACGTACCAGGAGCCGCCCGCCGGGTCGACGACCCGGGCCAGGTGGGACTCCTCGATCAGGATGGAGGAGGTGTTGCGGGCGATCCGGCGCGCGAACGCGTCCGGCAGGCCGAGCGCGTGGTCGAACGGCAGCACCGTCACGGAGTCCGCACCGCCCACCCCCGCGGCGAGCGTCGCGACCGTCGTGCGCAGCATGTTCACCCAGGGATCGCGGCGGGTCATCATCACCGGCGAGGTCACCACGTGCTGCACCTGCGCGCCCGCGGCCGGCGCCCCGCACACCTCGGCGACCCGCGCCCACAGCCGGCGGGCCGCGCGCAGCTTGGCGATGGTCAGGAACTGGTCGGCGGTGGCCGCGTAGCGGAACTCCAGTTGGGCGGCGGCCTGGTCGACGCCGAGTCCGGCCCCGGTCAGCTCCCGCAGGTAGGCCACGCCGGTGGCCAGCGAGGCGCCCAGCTCCTGCGCGGCCGAGCCGCCCGCCTCGTGGTAGGGCAGCGCGTCCACGGTCAGCGCGCGCACGCCCGGGTAGCGCTCGGCGCAGCGGACGGCCAGGGCGGCGAAGGGGGCGAAGTCCAGGGCGGTGCCCGTGCGGGCCTCGTACCCGAGCGGGTCGCCGCCCAGGTTGCCGCGGGCGGCCTTGGGATCGACGCCCTTGTCGTCGTACAGCCGCAGCAGCGCCTCGGCGGCGGCCCCGGTGTCGCGGCCCGCGTCCAGGGCGACCGGTGCCAGGTCGAGGTAGACGCCGTCGAGGGCGCGGCCCAGCTCGGGGACCGGGATGCCGCCCTCGCCCAGCACCAGCCACAGGGAGGTGCCGCCGTTCTCCAGGTCGGCCAGCACGGCGTCGGCCGTGCCGTCGGCGAGTGCCGTGTGCCGCTGCCGTACGTCCCAGCCGTTCGTGCTGGTGCCCTCCGGGCGGCTGCCCCGCACGAAGGGGGCGAAGCCCGGCAGGCCGGGGTCGGGCGCGCTGTCGCGCGCGGTGTACAGGGGCCGGGTGCGCAGCCCGTCCTCCAGCGTCGTGGACAGGGCGTCCTCGGCTGCCGCGCCGGTCAGTTCCTTGCCCGACTTGCGCAGGACGCCCTCGACCAGGCGTTGCCACTGCTCATGTGTCGCGTCAGGGAACTCGGCGGCCAGTGAGAGCCCGTCGTCAGGCAGGACCGTCATGGCTCGGATGCTAGGGCAGGGTGTCGGAGCCAGGGCGGAGCACGGGCTGTGAGGTTTCTCTTCTTGCGGTGGTGATCTGTGTCTCTCCGGCCCGCGGCTCAGTGGCTCTCGGTCTCCAGGTCCGGGACGAGGGCGCACATGGCCGCACGCTGCTCGGGGCCCATGGAGTCGGCGAGGGCCCGGCGGACGGTTCCGGCGAGCAGGGCGGAGGTCTCGCGCAGCAGCTCGCGGGCCTTGTCGGTGAGGGCGACCTGCACGCCCCGCTTGTCGCCGCACACGGACCTGCGGCTGACGAGACCGGCCCGCTGGAGGCAGGCGATCTGGTAGGTGAGGCGGGTCTTGGGGCGGCCGAGGAGATCGGCGACCTGGGTCATCCGCAGTCCGGTGCGCGGCTGTTCGGCCAGCAGGCACAGGATCAGGAACTCGTCGTGGGAGACGTCGAGGGTCTCCTTCACGACCGACCGCAGCCGCTGCTCCACGGCGCCGGTCGCGGCCAGCAGGAGCATCCAGGCGCGCAGCTCGTCCGGGAGCAGCCCGTCGCCGTGCGCGAGGGGACAGGAGGGCTGGTCGGCGGTGTGCGCGTCGGAGGCGGACATGGGTCGAGTCTACCTGTTGTCCAAATTTGTACGAGTGCGCCTCACGCCGGTTGTCCAAATTTGGATGAGGGGCTAGCGTGAGGCCGACCAGTCATCCAAATTTGAATCATCTGGGAGTACGACCATGACCGTCGCCGTGGAAACAGGCCTCTGGCAGCTCGACCCGACCGCGTCCACCGTGGGCCTGCGCCACAAGACCCTGTGGGGACTGGTCACCGTGAAGGGCACCTTCACCGGCGTCGGCGGCACCGGCGAGGTCCGGCCCGACGGCTCGGCCACCGGCACCGTGACCCTGGACGCGGCCTCCCTCGACACGAAGAGCACCAAGCGGGACGTGCACCTGCGGTCGGCCGACTTCTTCGACACCGACCGCCACCCGGAGATCACCTTCGCCGTGCGCGGCGCGGACCGGCTCGAAGGCGACACGGTCCGGATCACCGGACAGCTCACCGTCCGGGGTGTCAGCAGGCCGCTGTCCCTCACCGCCCGCCTGACCGGTGTGAGCGCCGACGCGCTGACCCTGGAGACCGAGTTCGGCGTCGACCGCGGGCAGTTCGGCATGGGCTGGAACCAGCTCGGCATGATCCGCGGCCTGACCACGGTCACGGCCGCGCTCCGCTTCACCCGCGCGGCGGACTGAGGCCCAGCTCGTCCCGGCGCACGTCCTGGGTGGACAGCGTCTGCGGGTCCGCCGTGAAGGCGCGCAGCCGGAGCCGGGTACCGGACTTCGCCGGCACCCGGACGGCACCGGACGGCGCCCAGAGTTCCACGGTCGCCGTACCGTGCGCGGGAACCGTGGCGGGCCCGCGCATCAGCGACCAGTACCGGCTCATGCCCTGGCCGGCGCTGAGCATGTAGTGCGGGGTGAGCGCGGTGCCGCCCGTGTTGGTGACCCGCAGGGTCAGCCGGGACAGGGTCCCTGCCGGGGTCTGCCGGGCCGCTGCGACGTCCATCCGCAGCGGCGGGGCCCCCGTCGCCGCCAGGGCCGCGCTCACCAGCGCGGGCGTGATCAGCGCGACGACCGCCACGGCCAGTGCCGCCCGGCGGCGCGGGCCGGTGAACGGGCGGGGCCGCGGCTGCCAGGCGTGGGCGAACTCCGGCAGGGGCGCGGTGACCGCCGCCGCCAGCCACAGCGGGGTCATCATCAGGTAGTAGCCGTCCTGGGAGCGGGTCGCCAGGTAGAACGCGCACCAGGGCAGCACCGTCGCGGCCGGCCCGAGCCGCCGGACGAACAGCACGAACACCGCCAGCAGGGCGGCGGCGAGCAGCACGCTCGCCCGGCCGTACCAGTCGAGCCGGTCGCTGCCGCGGGTGAAGTACAGCGAGACGTCCACCAGCCCCTGGCCGTGCAGCACCGCGCCCTGGGTCAGCGGCAGGGCGATGCCCCGCAGCCACCGGCCGGGCTCGCTCACGACGAAGTACACGTTGATCAGCAGCCAGGTGAGCACAGCGGTCCCCACGATCCGCAGCACCACCCGCGCCGCCGCCCGGCCGCCCAGCTCCCCGTGCCGCACGGCGTAGATCCCGGCCAGCAGGAACGGCGTGACGAACCACGGCAGTTGCTGGGCGGCGCACGCGGCGCCGAGGCACGCGGCCCGCGCGATCCCGGCCGCGCCCAGCCGGCCGCGCGCGCCGAGCCGGGGCCAGCGCACCACCACCGGCAGCAGCAGGGCCAGAGCGATGATCGCCGGATAGCCCTGGCGGGCGTACATCGGCAGGAAGCCGAAGCCGAGGCAGACCATCGTCGCCGCCGAGCGCCAGGGCACCGGGAGCAGCCGCCACAGCACCACCGCGCCCGCGACCAGCGCGAGCGTCGCCGCCGCCGTCGCCGGGGCGCCGCCGTGACCCAGCCACAGCAGGGGCGCGGTGAGCAGCGGGGTCAGTGGGGGATAGCCGTAGGTGAAGTCGTACCCGCCGTCCATGGTCGGCGTCAGCGCCACGCCCTTGGCGTGGAACAGCCAGGGCCAGGGCTGCTCGTACACCGGGTGCCCGGCGACGAGTTCCCGCGCGGCCTGGGTGGTCAGGGTCGCCTCGTCGCCGCCGCCGTGGTTCAGCGCCCAGGCGCACAGGGCGAGGGTGACCGCGGTCACCAGCACCACCAGGTCCAGGCGGGCCAGCGAGCGCGTCCGGCGGACGGTGAGGGCGAGCACGCCGGTCACCAGGATCGAGGCGTAGCAGACCGAGATGACCCCCGCGAGGACCAGCTGGTGCGTGGCCGCCTGGGTCCACACCGAGCGCGTCCCGATGAACAGGCTCACGTCCGCGAGGAGCGTCAGTACGCGGTGCCACTGCGCGGGGCCGTCCGGCAGCGCCGCGCGGGCGCCCGGATCGGCGGACACCACCGACGGTGTCCGCCGGCCGGGTGTCACCTGGTGTGTCTCTGCCACGTGCACGGCACGCGACGCTAGCGGGAAGGAGTGAGCGGGGCACGGAGGTGGATGAAGAGTCGGGTATGAGCCCGGTAAGAAGCGGACGTACCCGTACATCTGACGCGGGGTGTGACGCGCGAGATACGGCCGGGCCGGTCGCACACCGTGTCGTTGTTGGGCCGAACGGGTGACTTGGCGTAAGAATTGGCTGGTGCAGGGATTGAGTGCGAGTCAGATCAGGGGGAGCCGGTGAGCCGTTACGACGTCACCGATGAACAGTGGGAAGGGCTCGCCCAGGTCGTGCCGCTGCGGGGCCGGGACGCCTGGCCGTCCGCGGTGAACCACCGCTCGCTGCCCGACGCCGAGACCGAGACCCGGCGCCGGTTCGTGGTCCTGCGTGTCAACGTCTTCGCGGACGCCCGGGAAGTCGCCGAGACCCTGATGGCCGGGGCGCCGGTGCTGCTCGACCTGTCCGGCGCGGAGGGCGACGTCGCCAAGCGCGTCCTCGACTTCAGCACGGGCGTCGTCTTCGGCCTGGGCAGCGGCATGCACCGCGTGGACCGCAACGTCTTCCTCCTCACCCCGCCCGGGACGGAGGTCAGCGGACTCATGGAGGGCGCGGCGATCTCGGGCGGCTGAACGGCCGCCCCCGACTCACGCCTCACGGCCCCCGCCCCGTGACCGGGACGCCCCGCGGGAGCGCCGACCGGGCGGTGGCAGAACCGACCGCGCGGGGGAAGCCCCGGTCGCGCTGCGGGAGCCCCGGCTGCGACGCCGTAGCCCCGGCTGTGACGCCTTGGCCCCGGCCGCGTGATGCGGCTTCCACGGGGTGTGGCGCGGCCACGGCGGTGCGTGGCGCCGGGGCCGGCGAGGCGTGCGTCGTCAGTGCCGTACGGCGCCCGTCGCGGGGTTCGGGGTGCGGGCGGTGAACACCCACACGCCGCGCGACTGCGTCGCGCCCATGACGCGTCCCTTGGTCAGCAGCCAGGGGCTGTCCTTCTGGAACGGGGCGAAGTTGTCGTTGGAGACGATGATGCCGCCCACCTCCTCGGCGATGCTGATGACCAGCGCGTCACCCCGGCCCTCCGTGCCGGCCGGCGGCTGGACCACGTGGTGCTCCGCGACCGCCTGCTCCACCAGCGGCCGTTCCTCCGCGCTGACCTGGTGCCGCAGGGAGGCGTCCACGACCACGTGGATGTCGCGCTGCGGATGCTTGAACCGCAGCGCGGTCACCGCCGCCTGGAGCGCCGCGAAGCTCGGCCGGCCGCCCTGCGCGCGCGGCGGCCTGCCGTTCCAGGCGAGGTTGGAACCGTCCACGACCAGCGGCTCGGTCGACTCGCCGGGCTGCCGCGGCCTGGCCTCCGGGGTCTGCGGATGCGTGGGCTTCGGCACCGGCCGCGAAGCCGGGGACAGGGCCAGCAGCCGTTCGAGCTCCTTGGTCACCTCCGGCTCCACCGCGCCGTCGCCGAACACCTTGACCTCACCGTTGAGCACGACCTCGCCGGTCCGCTGGAGGGTCGCCTTGACCGACAGCAGCCCCTCCTTGCTGTAGGTGAACTCCAGGTCGAAGACACCCTCGCTCCGGTCACGGCAGGGCTCCGGATACGTCAGCTGGAGCTCGGTCAGCTTGACGTTGTCCGGGTGCTCGACCGGCCGGTCCGGCGCCCCCTCCCAGACCTCGACCGTCAGCTTGGTGACGTTGTCCTTGTTGGGCTCGTACGACTTCACGCGCTGCTGGGGCAGTCGCAGGTTGCGCGGGATCAGGGTGCTGAACCGCCTGTTGCCGTCGCTCCCGGTCGTGACCGTGCCGAGCGCGTGCGTGTTGACGACCCGGATGATGCTGCTCAGCTCCCCGGCCATGGCGGCGGCGCAGATGGCCGCGCCCTCGGCCACCGCCGTCATCGGGTCGAACGCCTCCACGGACACCGGGTCCCGGTCGAGCGCCTCGGCGACCGCCGCGCGTACCGCGGGGATCTGGCTGCTGCCGCCGATCATCAGCACGGCGGTCAGGTCCTCCGGGTCGAGCTGCGCCTGGGCGAGGCACTCCTCGACGGGCTCCAGCGCCCGGGTGATCAGGTCCTGGATCTCGTACGAGAACTCGTCCTGGCCGATCTCCACCGACGCGCCGTCAGGGGTCAGCACGCTGACCGACTCCTGCTGGGACAGCAGGATCTTGCTGCGCTCGATGTCGAGCCGGAACTGCCGCTTCTCCGACTCCGTCCACGCCCGCCGCGCGGGGGACCGCTCCAGGACCATGCGGCGCAGCCGTTCGTCGATCTCCAGACCGCCGAGCCGGTTGACACCACGGCTGGCCTTCTCGTCGAAGAAGCCGTCGTCGTGCAGCAGGAGGGTGGCGTCCATGGTGCCGCCGCCCCAGTCGAAGACCAGGAACTCGCCCTCCTCCTCCAGGTAGTGGGCGTAGGCGATGGCCGCGGCGGTCGGCTCGTTCAGCAGGGCGCGCACGCTGATGCCCGCGGCACGGGCCGCCTCCCGGGTACGGAACCGGGCCGCGCCGGTGGCGTTGGCCGGTACGGTGATGACCGCCTCGTCGATGTCCGTGGCCGCCTCGTCCTGCGCGGCGACGACCATCGACCGGAACACCGCGGCCGCGGCGGTGGTGGCGGCGAACCGCTCGCCCCCGATGGTCACGAGCGGCTCTTCGCGCAGCATCCGCTTGCACGCCTCCACGGCGCGCTCGGAACGCAGCTTGGCCTCCCAGCCGAACAGGGTGCCGGCGCGCAGCGAACTGGTGCCGACCACGGATGGGTACAGGCGCTCGAAGCCCGGACGGCGCCAGGTGGCGTCCAGCCCGTGGCCGCCGATCTCCAGCACCTCGGCGAACTCGCCACCGGTCCACTGCGCGGCCACCGAGTTCGTGGTGCCGAAGTCGATACCGGTGGCCGTCATGCGTCTTCTCCCGTGGTGTGCTGTGCGGCGTCCGACGCGATCCGCCGGAGCTGACCGGCCAGGATGACCTTGCCCGTCAGTTCGTCGACGTAGGCGGGGCGGAGCAGCTCGAAGGCATCTCCCGTCCCCTCCGTGACGACGAACGCTTCCGCCTGGTCCGGTGTGTCCAGCCGCCGGATCCCGAGGGCCTTCAGATGGTCCGCCAGCGAGGCGCGGACGGCCGGGCCGCCGTGGTCCGGCTGTGTCCACAGCAGGGCGTCCATCTCGGCCACGCGGCCGGTGAAGGCCGCGCGGGTGCGGAACTCGTCCAGAACCGCCTTGCGCACGGCCGCGGTGAGCGCGCTCGGCGGGGGCGCGTCACCTGCCGCGGCCTCCGCCAGGGCGGCGGGGACGCGTTCGACGATCCCCTTGATCAGCGTGGGCGCGTCCACCGGGACCCGGGCGGGCGCCGGCGCCGGGGCCTCGGCGGGCGCGGACGCCGGGGCTTCGGCGGGTGCGGGCGGTTCGGTGGGCTCGGCGGGTGCTCCGGCGGGGTCCGGTCGTTTCGTGGCCGCGGCCTGCGCCGGCCGGGCGGTGGCCGCGCGGCCGGCCTGGCGGATGCGCAGACCGGTGGGCTTGGGGCTCTTGGCGCGCCCTTCAGCCCCGGGCTGCACACCACCGCACGCCGGGCAGATGCGCCCGGGACGGTCGGCCTTGTCGACCCTCTTCCTGGCGACGGCCTTCGTCGGCGCGGCCTTCTGGTCGGCTGACCGGCCCCGGGAGCCGGTCGAACGAGAGGGGTTCTTGCTGGGGGACATCGCGGACGATTACCTCGCAGAGAGGGTGAGACGGGTGGGAAGAACGGCCGGGCGGTGATCAGGCCCGTCGGTCGTGGCGGTCGAGACGCGGTGGCGTACTGCGCAGGTCGTCGAGGAGTTCCACGGCGGCGCGCGCCCGGATCCGCTCCAGCTCCGCCCCGCTCACCGCGGGCGTGCGCCGGGGCAGCGCCGCCGGCGGCGGTACGAGCGTGGCGGGAACCGAGTCCGGCATCAGGTAGCGGTCCGGCTCCAGCGGGATCCGGAAGAAGACCGACAGACCGGCGTCGGTGCCCTGAGCGGCGCGGATGCGTTCCTCCGCGTCATTGATCCGGGCCTGCTCGGTGTGGTCGCCCTCAGCCTCGCGGAACAGCTCCCGGCAGTGCTTCTCCCACCGGAACGAGCCGTGGTCCAGGCCGAGTTCGATGAAGGGGTTGGTGACCCGGTCGCGGCTGTTCTTCGGCGTGGCCCGCCAGCGGCGCACCAGCACCAGATTGGGCTGCGCCTGCTCACCCAGTCCCGCGGCGGCCTCCGCGAGCGCCTCGGCCTCCGCGAGGTCGCCCTCCACCGCGGCGACGTACGCCCTGATCGTGAGCGCCTCCTGGCGCAGTCCGGCGCCGGCCTTCCTGCCGGTGCCGCCCTTCTCGAACCGTGCCGCCTGCTGCCCGGCCTCCCCCAGGCGGCCCGCCTTCAGCAGGTCGTACGCGCGGTTCAGCGCCACCAGCGCGTGGAACGGGCTCAGTTGGGGACTGACGCTCTCCCGCGGCTGCCACAGGTTGGCCATCAGCAGCCACAGCCCGGTGTCGGCGACCGTCTCGCGCGGCCATTCCCCGTTGATCGCACCGGACCTGAGGTCCCGGAGCTGGATCTGCTGGGTGCGGGGCAGCAGGGCGTCGAGCTCGTCGATCCGCGAGATGTCCCCGTCGGCGACGACGTCGTACAACAGGTCCCACAGATCGGCGGGGTCCAGCCGCTCCAGGCGCGCTCCGCCCAGGAACGCCTCTCGCCGCAGGTGCTCGGTCCACTCCAGGGCGGCCGCGTCCTGTGGATCGACCTTGTCCGGCACGAGGCGCGCGCGCAGGTACAGCGCCTCGTCGGGGTCCCGGTCCGCCCACGGCCGGTCCTCGGGCAGCAGACCGCCGTGGTCCACCAGGTCGTCCAGGACGGGCAGCGGCGCCCAGGGCAGGATGTCGGGCAGATGGCGCGTCGGCACGGGGACGGCGCCACGGGTGGCGGCGGCGGCGAAGAGGGAGAAGGCCGGACCCCCGGAGACGCCGCGCGCCCGGCCGCTGACGAGCAGCAGGCTCGGCGCGCTGGAGCAGATCACCCGGCAGCGCTCCGCTCCCGCGTCGGTCAGCCACGGGACGTCCGCTTCCCACAAGGTCCGTATGTGCGCCAGCACCTCTTCCGGAGCCGCGTGTTCCAGCGCCCTGCGCACCGCCGGGAGGAGCGCCTCGCGGTCCGGAGCGCCGGCGGCCGCGGCCCGCAGCACGGCGCGCGGTCCGTCGGGCAGATCCGGTACGGCCGAGAGTTCGTCCAGAAGGCCGTGCACGGCGGTGACGGCGTCCCCGGTCACGCCCAGCCAGGCCCACTTCCGGCGCAGGAAGCCGCTGACCGCCGTGCGGTCGCGGGATTCGCGCCGCGCACGGTCGCGGGCCAGCCGGTCCTTCTCCGCGGCGATCGCCGCACGCCTGCGCGCCGCGGGATCGCCCATCTCGAACTCCTCGTACACCCCGGCAGAGTAACGGTGAGCACCGACAACGACCACAAGACCGTCATCTTCTGCAAAATTCCTGGTCTGCGCGGGATGTCGGCTACCGTCAGGTCCCCCGATCGTAGGAACGTCCCGGCAGTGAAACGGTTCGGCGTACGGGCGGAGCCCTACGGTCCGCATATGGCCGTGCCCTCCGTGTCCGCTGAGCCGCCGGCGGCCGACGCGTCCGCCGCCACCGTCCCCGCGCACTCCCGTCCGCCCCTCGACATCCGCTCCCGGATCACCGAACTGCGGCTGTCGGCCTTCGCCGGACACCGGCGGGCCGGGTTCCCGCTCGGCCCGGTCACCGTGTTCGCGGGACCCAGCGGTACCGGCAAGACCACCGCGCTCGCCGCGTACGAGGCGCTGGCACGGCTCGGCGGCGGCGCCCCGCTCGGTGAGGCGTTCCCGGCCCCGGTCGACTGCGTGCCGGAGCGGGCCCGCCCCGACGCCGAGGGGCGGCGGGGATTCCGGATCGGCTGTACGGCCGACGGCGCCGAGGGCCCGGTCCGGCTCGACCTCGCCGTCCAGGCGGAACCGTACCTGCGGATCGTGGGGGAGCGGCTGACCGCGCGCGGAGTCGTCCTGCTGGAGACCGCCCTGCGCGACCCCGGACGCCGGACCGTCCAGGCCGCCTGGCACACCGCCGGCTCGGCCCCGGTCACCCGCGCCCCGCTGCCCGACGACCGCCTGGGCACCGCCCTGCTGCCGCTGCGCGTGGCCGGCAAGACGGACGGCCAGCGCCATGTGCTCGCGGCGGCCGAGCAGATGGTCGTCGCCCTGCGTTCCGTCTTCCCCTGCGATCCGCGCCCCGAGTACATGCGCGCCCCCGTCCCCACCGGCTCCGGCCGGCTGCTGCGCGGCTGCGACAACCTCGCCGACGTGCTGTGGCGCACGCGCGCGGAGTGCGGCCGGCGGCACGGCCTGCTGGTCGAGACGGTGCGCGCGGGCTGCGCCGGGCGGGTGGCCGACCTGGTCGCCGAGCCTCTGGCCGACGGCACGGTACGGGCACTGCTCGACCGCGGCGACGGCTTCCGCAGCGAACTCGCCCGGCTGGGCGACGGCGAACTGCGCTACCTCGCGCTGGCGCTGGTGCTGCTGACCGGGCCGGGTGTGCTCGACGTGGACACCCCCGGCGAGGTGCCCGACGCGCTGCGGACCCTCACCGTCCTCGCAGACGGCTTCGACCGCGGCCTGGATCCGCGTCAGCGCCGGGAGTTGCTGCGGACGGCCGCGCTGATGGGCGAGCGGGGGCACATCCGCTGTGTGGCCGCGGTGAGCGACGCCTCGTGGGCCACCGGGACCCCCGGTGTCACGGTGGTACACCTGAACCCGTGACCGAACACCCCGATCCCGACCTGGCCCGACTCCAGCGCAGACTGGCCGAGTTCGCCGCCGCGCGGAACTGGCAGCCCTACCACACGCCGAAGAACCTAGTCGCCGCCCTCTCGGTGGAGGCCTCCGAACTGGTCGAGATCTTCCAGTGGCTGACGCCCGAGGAGTCCGCCCGGGTGATGGACGACCCCGGGACGGCCCACCGGGTCACGGACGAGGTCGCCGATGTGCTGGCCTATCTGCTCCAGCTCTGCGAGGTCCTCGGCGTCGATCCGCTCGCGGCGCTGGCCGCGAAGATCGACCGCAACGAACGCCGGTTCCCGCTGCCCGGTGCCGGGGACGAGGACCGGGACCAATAATCGGAGGGCTGAACTCCGTTATTACTCTCCGGAGTCAAACCGCCGATCGAATCCGAATTGTTGTCCACAGATTTCGGTCTTCCTCTGGCTTTTCGCCCTGAGGTCCCTCACGCTGGGTAGTGAACAAGGGAGTTCGGGCAGCCGTGCGAGGTGACGCGGCGGAGGGACGGGGGCACTGTATGGACGCGGTACGGCTCATTCTCACGAGCAGGCGGGCGCTGGCGGGTGGCGCCGACGCGGCGGAGATGATGGCGGAGGTCTGGCAGGCGCAGGCCCTGGCACAGGCGATCGGCAGCCGCCTCGCGGTCTCCGGCCCGCCGGAACTGCGCGGCGAGGCACTGGGGCTGACGGAGCTGGCGGGCCGGGGCTGCGGAGTGCTGGACCCGCCCGAACTCGACCCCGGCGATCTGCGCGCCGCCCAGCTCACCGAGCTGGACGACGCCCGGGAGACCCTGCTCTGCCTCGGCGGCCTGCTCGGCGAGGTCGGCATAGCCCTGGTCGGCATGGCCAGCGCCGCGGCCGACGAGACCACGTACTGGCAGTGCATGGAGGCGATCGACGCGGCCGACGAGTCCCGCGACCGCGTCCTGGAGATGCTGCGCAAACTGGCGGCCCGGGAGGAGGTGCTGCCGGGCGACATCCAGGACAGCCCGTCGGGCGTGTGAGCGGCGTTCCCACGCGGGGCGGTTCGGCCGGGGGCGGTACGTCCGGTGGGTGCCGGGGGCCGGGTGCCGGGTGCCGGGTGCCGGCTGATGGTGTTACAGGGCGGGGCGGGGCGGTTCGCGTTCGGCTAGGCGTCACCGCGCGGGTCGCCTCAGCCGTGCGTCTCCTTCCGTCTCGTCGGCCGTGCCCGGCGCCGGCCCCCCGGCCTGGAGGTCCGACAAGGCCGACACGGTCGACAGTTCCGCGTTCAGTGCCGCCATCAGCTCCTCCAGCAGCCCCTTCGGCCGGCCGGCGGGGCCTCCCTGCCGGGGGACGGACTCCTCGGACATGGCAGCCTCCTCGGCCCCCGGCCCGCCGGGGCCGGCACGGGCGCCGGAAGGTCCGGCCCGACGGCCCAACGATCACCGTCGGGGCCGGTCACTGGCCTGCGCCGGGCCCGCGCGGGGGGTCGGGGAATTTCACCCGACCGGGGACGGCCGTGCCGGACGGTACCGGCGCGGTTGACGCGGGCGGCGCCGTGCAGGATAGATGTATGGACCTTCGAATCTTCACCGAGCCCCAGCAGGGGGCCACCTACGACGCCCTGCTCGCCGTGGCCAAGGCCACCGAGGACCTGGGCTTCGACGCGTTCTTCCGTTCCGACCACTACCTCCGCATGGGCAGCGTGGACGGACTTCCCGGCCCGACGGACGCCTGGATCACCCTGGCCGGCCTCGCCCGTGAGACCAAGCGCATCCGTCTCGGCACGCTGATGACCGCCGGCACCTTCCGCCTGCCCGGCGTGCTCGCCATCCAGGTCGCCCAGGTCGACCAGATGTCCGGCGGCCGGGTCGAACTCGGCCTCGGCGCGGGCTGGTTCGAGGAGGAGCACAAGGCGTACGGCATCCCCTTCCCGAAGGAGAAGTTCGCGCGGCTGGAGGAGCAGCTCGCGATCGTCACCGGGCTGTGGGCGACCGAGGTCGGCAAGACCTTCGACTTCCACGGCACGTTCTACGACCTCACCGACTCGCCGGCGCTGCCCAAGCCGGCCCAGAAGAAGGTCCCGGTGCTGATCGGCGGCCATGGCGCGACCCGGACCCCGCGGCTCGCCGCCCGGTACGCCGACGAGTTCAACATCCCGTTCGCCTCGATCGAGGACAGCGAGCGGCAGTTCGGCCGGGTGCGGGCCGCCGCGGTGGAGGCGGGCCGCGAGGCGGACGACCTGACGTACTCCAACGCGCTCGTCGTCTGCGTCGGCAGGGACGACCAGGAGGTGGCCCGGCGCGCCGCCGCGATCGGCCGTGAGGTGGACGAGCTGAAGGCCAACGGGCTGGCCGGTTCCCCGGCCGAGGTCGTCGACAAGATCGGCCGGTACGCCGAGATCGGTTCCGAGCGGATCTACCTCCAGGTGCTTGACCTCGGCGATCTGGACCACCTGGAGCTGATCTCCAGCCAGGTCCAGTCCCAGCTGTCGTAACCACCCGACCGCCCACCTCCGGTCCCGGGGCCCGGCCCCAAGAGCCCCGGGACCTCGTTCCGGGGGCCACCCGGGCGCGCCGGGACCTCGCTCCGGGGCCACCCGAAGAGCCCACGCCACGGGCTCTCGTGCGCAGGCCGCCGGTCCGGGCTCAGGGCTTCAGCCCATCGGCCCGTCTGTCCCGGCCCCCGGCCGGCGGTCCGGCCCCGCCCGGGGTGCCCAGCCCGCGGGTTCAGCACATCGGCCCACCCGCCGGGGTGCCCGGGGCCCGGCCCCAAGAGCCCCGGGACCTCGCCCCGGCTGCCGCAGCTCTCCCAGGGCCCCGCCCATAGCCCTGCGCTCTCCCAGAGCCCCGCCCAACAGCCCGCCCCCTCCCCGTGCCCCCTCCCCACGCCCCGCCTCCGCACCCCCTCCCCACGCCCCGCCCCCTCCCCCCCGCCTGTGACGAGCCTGTGACCGGAGGTGTGGCTTCCATCACGGTCGAGAGGCGGGGGGCCTGTTGGGATCAGTCGATGGACGACGACTCCGCGCTCGGCATCCTCTTCGGCTTCCTGCTCTTCCCGGCCGTTCTGGCGATCCCCGCCTGGGTGATCGCCGTCATCGTCAAGCTCCTGTCCGTGGCGATGCCCGGCAGGCGCCCGGACTGGCGGCTGGACCTGGTGCGCTGGTCGGCGTGGATGGCGGGCTGGGCAGCGGTCGTCCTCTATTTCCTGGGCGCGGGAGCGGTCGCGCTCTCCGTGCACGAGTCCTCCTCCGGCGCCGACTCCACACCGGCCCACGAGTGCCGCGACGACTTCCCGCCCGGTGTGCTCGTCGGCCAGAAGGCGTCCTGGGTGCCGCTCCGCTTCGACTGCGTCCTGGCCGACGGCAGCACCCGGCCCAGCAGCCCCGGCTACTTCTGGGTCAACACGGGCGTCGTCGGCCTCGGCCTCGCCGCCGTGACCCTCGGCATCCTCGCCGGAGCGATCTCCGAGCGACGGCCGGAGCGGGGTGGACCGGTCACAGATCCCGGGTCAGAAGACGCTCGCCGTCCCGTGTGAGCAGGAGCAGGTTCCAGGCGGCGCCGCCCTCCCCGTCGTCGCCGTCCCACCACTCGGCGAAGGCGTCGGCCAGGTCCGCCGCGTCCGCCGCACGGTCGCCGGGACGGTAGGCGCCGGTGAGTTCGACGTCGTAGTCGCGGTCGCCGAGGTGGACCAGGACGACCCGGCTCGCCCTCGACGCGGAGTCCTTCGCGCCGTGCCGCGCGGCCCAGGAGCGGAAGCCGGCCAGGAGACCGGGGGCCGTCTCGCGGCGGGTCAGGGGGCGGGCGGGACGCCGGTGCGGGACGCCGGAGACCCCGTGCCGGCAGCCGAGCACCCAGGCACCGCGGTCCCGGTCCACGACCTCCCGCGGCCGGGCCGTGAGCGAGCGGCGCACACAGCCGCCCCAGACCACTTCGCGGATCGCCGCGCCCTTGCCGCCGGAGTCGTGGATCCCTCTGCCGGTCCGCCAGCCGGCGTCGTAGGCCGCGACCTGGACCGCGACCCGGGCCGGTGCGGTCGGGCGCGTCGCGGTCGCCGGCCGCCGCGCGCCGGTGTCGCAGGAGGACACCGTGAGCAGCGTGAGCAGCGTGAGCAGTGCCAGCACGGCCGGCGCCCACGCCCGCCGCCCGCCCGTCCGGTCGGTCACGAGCACGGTGAGTTCCCCTCAAGTCCCTGTCCGGTGCGTCCGTTCGGTGAGAGGGCCCCCGTGCCGGAAGGGTTGCCCGAGGCCCGGACGGACCTGGACCGGCCAGGGGTGCCGGGGGGACCGTGGATCCCCCCGGCCCGGCTCAGCCGCTCCGGGTGAAGCCGTAGTCCAGGATCTTCGCCGCGTCCTTGAAACGCTGGTCCGCCGACGTGTCCGCGAGGATCGTGCCCACGACCGTCCTCGAACCACGGGTGGCCGCGAACACCAGGCAGAACTTCGCCTCCGGACCGGAGCCGGTCTTCACCCCGAACGCGCCCCGGTAGGAGGTGAGGAGCTTGTTCGAGTTGCTCCACGGCTTCATGGCGTGCGTCCCGCCGCCCGGCCGGTACGACTGCATGTCGTCGTAGACCTTCGTACCGACGACCTTCTTGAACGTCTTGTTCTTCAGCGCGACCCCGGCCAGCTTGGCCAGGTCACGCGGCGAGGAGTAATTCTTCCCGTTGGACACCCCGTCGAAGGAGTCGAAGTGGGTGTTCTTCAGTCCGAGTTCGCGCGCCTTGTCGTTCATCTTGCCGATGAAGGACTTGGTCCGCTGGGCCGTCGTCGAGCCCGTGCCGTAGGTGTCCGCGAGCGCGTAGGCCGCGTCGCAGCCCGACGGCAGCAGCAGGCCGTACAGCAGGTCGCCGACCTTCATCGAGTCGCCGAGGATCAGATTGGCGCTGGAGTAGCGCTGAACGTGCGTCACCGGGTCGATGACGTAGTCGGTGTACTCCCTCTTGATCTTCACCTTCTTCCCGAGGTCCACGTTCCGCTGCGACAGCACCACGAGCGCCGTCATGATCTTCGTCGTGGAGCCGGTCCGCAGCCGTCCGTCCGGCGCCTTGCCGAAGAGCTGCTTGCCCGTCGCCGGGTTCATTGCGTACGCGCCCTGCGCCGACACCTGCGGTGCCGCGGCGGCGGAGCGCTGGGCGGAGGCCGCGGCCGGAGCCGTGGCCGCCTGGGCGGGAGCGGTCGCGAGGACGCCCGCCCCGAGGACGGCACCGGCCGCCACGGCGACGGCGGCTCTCCTGCGTATCCGGATCCCCTGGCCGTTGGTCATGGTTCCCCCTTCTGTCAGTGGTCAGTTGACGAGAGCTCACTCCATCAGACACGGGGCCGGGACGGCCATAACGGAGATCACAGGGGTCTTCTGTGAACACCGTGTGCCGGAACTGTGGCTTCCATCACAGCGCGCATGATCCCTGCCTGGTCATATGACCGCGTGCGTAGAATCCTCCCCCTTGCCCTGACCGGCCTGCTCGCCGTGTCGGCGTGCCAGTTCGTCGGCGACGACGACCCCGGCGACGAGGCCCGCCGCCTCAACACCATGAAGTCGTTCCCGCTGAACGCCTACATACCGGACGCGACGTCCCGCGACGGCAAGGCCGTCGGCACGGCACAGTGGATCCTCGCCAAGCGGTGCATGGTCCGGCTCGGGTTCACCGGTTTCAAGACGCTCGACATCAGGACCGTCGAGTCGACCTACCCGGTGCGGCAGGGCACCCTCGCGGGCGGCAGCCAGGTCGGGGACGACAGCCCGTACGGCGTGGACGACCCCGACCTGGCGGCCGAGCACGGCTACCACAACGCGCGGCGGGACGAGTCCGACGACCAGCCCATGGAGTGGCCCGCCGACCAGTACGCGGCCCTCACCGGCACGTTCGAGTCCGGCGAGAGCCACCGGGCGCACGGCCACCCCATTCCCGCGAAGGGGTGCATGGGCGAGGCGGTCCGGAAGATCTACGGCCCCGAGCCCAAGCCGACGAAGATCGGCGGCGTACGGCTCAGCGGCTACTACTCGCTCCCCGCGCAGTACTGGTACCAGGCGCACAAACAAGCGCGGAAGGACCCCGCCTGGAAGAAGGCCGAGCACGAGTGGTCGACGTGCATGAAGGACAAGGGCTTCCGCTACTCCGACCCGGACCAGGCGTCCACCGACTCCGACTGGTTCCGCGGTGACGAGCCGTCGGAGAAGGAGAAGAAGACCGCCGCCGCGGACGCCCGGTGCAAGCTCGACACCGGCTTCATCCAGGCCGTGCACGCCGTCGAGAGCCGCGCGCAGAAGACCGCCATCAGCGAGAACAAGAAGGCGCTCGACGCACGCCGCGCCGACGACCAGCGGGCCATGGCGAAGGCGCGGAAGATCGTCGACGACGAGTCCTGAGCGGGCGGGCCCGGCCGGCCACAGCCGCGCGGAAAACCTGTGGTCAGCGCGGTTCCGGCCAGGGAGACTCGACAGCATGTTCGTGACGATCTCCACCACCGGCACGGCCGCGAACCCGGCCACCGACCTGGGGTACCTGCTGCACAAGCACCCAGACAAGGCGCAGGCGTTCTCCACGTCGTACGGCACGGCGCACGTCTTCTACCCCGAGGCGGACGCCGAACGCTGCACGGCCGCCCTGCTGCTGGAGACCGACACGCTCGCACTGGTCCGCCGGGGCAAAGGCAAAGGCAAGGGCAAGGGCCGCGGCGGCGCCCCCGACGCGGCCCTCGCGCAGTACGTCAACGACCGCCCCTACGCGGCCTCCTCGCTCCTCGCCGTCGCGCTGAGCACCGTCTTCTCCAGCGCCCTGCGCGGCGTGTGCAACGCCCGCCCCGAGCGGGCGGCGGCCCCGCTGCCGCTGCGCGTCGAGGTCCCGGCGCTGCCCGCCCGCGGCGGAGCCGCCCTCGTACGACGGCTGTTCGAACCGCTCGGCTGGTCTGTCACCGCCGACCCCGTCCCGCTCGACACCGCGTTCCCGGAATGGGGCGACTCGCGGTACGTCCGGCTCGTGCTGGAGTCGGACCGGCTGACCCTCGCCGAGGCACTGCGCCACCTGTACGTCCTGCTGCCGGTGCTGGACGACGCCAAGCACTACTGGGTCTCCGCCGACGAGGTCGACAAGCTGCTGCGCGCCGGCGAGGGCTGGCTGGCCGGCCACCCGGAGCAGCAGCTCATCACCAGCCGCTACCTGTCCCGGCGCTGGTCGCTGACCCGGCAGGCGCGCGAGCGGCTGGAGCTGGTGCGGCTGGCCGAGGCCGACGACAGCGAGGTCGAGGACATCGACAACGCCGTCGCGCAGGAGACCGAGGCGGAGGAGAAGCCGACCCCGCTCGCCGAGCAGCGCCGGGCGGCGATCCTCACCGCGCTGCACGCCTCCGGTGCCGCTCGGGTCCTCGACCTCGGCTGCGGTCAGGGCCAGTTGGTGCGGGCGCTGCTCAAGGACACCCGGTTCACCGAGATCGTCGGCGTCGACGTGTCCGTACGGGCCCTGACCATCGCGGCGCGGCGGATCGGGCTCGACCGGATGGGGGAGCGGCAGGCGGCCCGCGTGAAGCTCGTCCAGGGCTCCCTCGCCTACACCGACAACCGGCTCAAGGGGTACGACGCCGCCGTGCTCAGCGAGGTGATCGAACACCTCGACCTGCCCCGGCTGCCCGCCCTGGAGCACTCCGTGTTCGGGCACGCGCGCCCCCGTACGGTCGTCGTCACGACCCCGAACGTCGAGTACAACGTCCGCTGGGAGAGCCTGCCCGCCGGACACGCCCGGCACGGCGACCACCGCTTCGAGTGGACCCGCGAGGAGTTCCGCGCCTGGGCGGCGACCGTGGCCGGACGCCACGGCTACGACGTCGAGTTCGTCCCCGTCGGCCCGGACGACCCCGAGGTCGGCCCACCCACCCAGATGGCCGTGTTCCACCGCCACGACACCGAGAAGGAGGCGAAGGCCGCATGACCGAGACCCGGAAGCCGGGACGGGAGCTCCCCGTCACCGACCTGTCCCTCGTCGTCCTCGTCGGGGCCTCCGGCTCCGGCAAGTCCACGTTCGCCCGGCGGCACTTCAAGCCGACCGAGGTGATCTCCTCCGACTTCTGCCGCGGTCTGGTGGCCGACGACGAGAACGACCAGAGCGCGAGCCGGGACGCTTTCGACGTCCTGCACTACATCGCCGGCAAGCGGCTGGCCGCCGGCCGCCGTACGGTCGTGGACGCCACCAGCGTGCAGCAGGACTCCCGGCGTCAGCTGATCGACCTGGCCAAGCGGTACGACGTGCTGCCCATCGCCATCGTGCTGGACGTGCCCGAGGAGGTGTGCGCCGAGCGCAACGCGGCCCGCACCGACCGCGCCGACATGCCCCGCCGGGTCATCCAGCGGCACGTCCGCGAACTGCGCCGCTCGCTGCGGCACCTGGAGCGCGAGGGCTTCCGCAAGGTGCACGTGCTGCGCGGCGTGGAGGAGGTGGAGAACGCCACCGTCGTCACCGAGAAGCGCTACAACGACCTGACCCACCTCACCGGCCCGTTCGACATCATCGGCGACATCCACGGCTGCTCCGCGGAACTGGAGGCGCTGCTCGCCAAGCTGGGCTACGCGGACGGGGTGCACCCGGAGGGCCGTACCGCCGTGTTCGTCGGCGACCTGGTCGACCGGGGCCCGGACAGTCCCGGTGTGCTGCGCCGGGTGATGTCCATGGTGAAGTCCGGCAACGCCCTGTGCGTCCCCGGCAACCACGAGAACAAGTACGGCCGCCACCTCAAGGGCCGCAGGGTCCAGCACACCCACGGGCTCGCCGAGACCATCGCGCAGATGGAGGGCGAGAGCGAGGAGTTCCGCGCCGAGGTGCGGGAGTTCATCGACGGACTGGTCAGCCACTACGTCCTGGACGGCGGCCGGCTCGTGGTCTGCCACGCCGGCCTGCCGGAGAAGTACCACGGCCGCACATCCGGCCGGGTCCGCTCGCACGCCCTGTACGGGGAGACCACCGGCGAGACCGACGCGTTCGGGCTGCCGGTGCGCTACCCGTGGGCGGAGGACTACCGGGGCCGGGCCGCGGTCGTCTACGGCCACACACCCGTGCCCGAGGCCACATGGCTCAACAACACCATCTGCCTGGACACCGGTGCCGTCTTCGGCGGCAAGCTGACCGCGCTGCGCTGGCCGGAGCGGGAGCTGGTCGACGTACCGGCCGAGCGGGTCTGGTACGAGCCGGTGAGGCCGCTGCACTCCGAGGCGCCCGGCGGGCAGGACGGCCGGCCGCTGGACCTGGCGGACGTGTACGGCCGCCGGGCCGTGGAGACCCGGCACGCGGGCAGGGTGGCCGTCCGCGAGGAGAACGCGGCGGCGGCCCTTGAGGTCATGAGCCGCTTCGCGACCGACCCGCGCCTGCTGCCGTACCTGCCGCCGACCATGGCACCGACGGCCACCTCGCGGATCGAAAGCTACCTGGAGCACCCCGAGGAGGCGTTCGCGCAGTACGCGCGGGACGGGGTCGCGCGGGTGGTGTGCGAGGAGAAGCACATGGGCTCCCGCGCGGTGGCCCTGGTCTGCCGGGACGCGGAGACGGCACGCAAGCGGTTCGGTGTGGACGGCCCCACGGGCTCGCTCTACACCCGTACCGGGCGGCCGTTCTTCGACGACACGGAGGTGACCGAGGAGATCCTCGGCCGGCTGCGCTCGGCGATCGGGGACGCCGGTCTGTGGGACGAACTGGACACGGACTGGCTGCTGCTGGACGCGGAGCTGATGCCGTGGTCGCTGAAGGCCACGGGGCTGCTGCGCGGCCAGTACGCGGCCGTCGGCGCCGCGTCCGGCGCGGTGTTCCCGGGCGCGCTCGCCGCCCTGGAGGCCGCGGCGGCGCGCGGGGCCGACGTGGGCGGCCTGTTCACCCGGCAGCGCGAACGCGCCGCGGACGCACGGGCGTTCACCGCCGCCTACCGCCGCTACTGCTGGACCACCGAGGGCCTGGAAGGGGTCCGGCTGGCCCCCTTCCAGCTCCTGGCCGTCCAGGGCCGCAGCCTCGCCGCGCTCCCGCACGACGAGCAACTGGCCCTGATCGACCGGCTGGTGGAGCACGACGGCACCGGACTGCTGCAGACCACCCGGCGGCTGTACGTCGACACCGGCGATGCGGAGTCGGTCCGCGCGGGTGTCGACTGGTGGCTGGAGATGACGGGCCGGGGCGGCGAGGGCATGGTCGTCAAGCCGGTCGGCGCGCTGGTCCGCACCCCCGAGGGGCGGCTGGCGCAGCCCGGCGTCAAGTGCCGGGGCCGCGAGTACCTGCGGATCATCTACGGTCCCGAGTACACCCGGCCGGAGAACCTGGCCCGGCTGCGGCAGCGGTTCCTGAACCACAAGCGGTCCCTCGCCCTGCGCGAGTACGCCCTCGGCCTGGAGGCCCTGGACCGGCTCGCCGGCGGGGAGCCGCTGTGGCGGGTGCACGAGGCGGTGTTCGGAGTGCTGGCGCTGGAGTCGGAACCGGTCGACCCCCGCCTGTGAGCACGGCCGTCACACGACGCCCTTGTGCCGCACACACCTCTGTCCATATGGTGGACAGCCGTGCGGCGCAAGGGCGTTCGCGTGCCATGAGGGGAGTGGCGAGCGTGGAGATCAAGAAGACCGTGGTCCGCGAGGACCAGCGGAGCACCACCCGCCGGCCGGCGATCCTGGAGAAGCGGCCGACCCGCTGAGCATGCGCGTCCACCTGGTCACGATGCCGTGGCATCCGCTCGACCTGCCCTCGCTGCAACTGGGCCTGCTCCAGGAGATCGTCCGGCGGGCCCGCCCCGGCGACGAGGTGACCGAGTTCCACGGCTCGCTGCGCTGGGCGGAGTACCTGCTGGAGCGCTCCGGCGGCCGGCTCCTGCCCGGTGACTACGTCGAGGTCGGCAGCGACGCCATCTTCCACGGCCTCGGCGACTGGGTCTTCTCCGGCGTCCTGTACGACGATCCCGGCTGGGGCGAGGCCCGGCTGAAGGAGTACGCGGCCGACCGGGACGTGTTCATCGACACGGCCCTCGCGATGCGCCCGTACGCGGCCGGCTTCATCGACGCCTGCGCCACCGAGATCCTGGCGGCCGGACCGGACGTGGTCGGGTTCACCAGCACCTTCATGCAGAACGTGCCGTCCCTCGCCCTCGCTCGCGAACTCAAGCGAAGACGCCCCGAGGTGACGGTCGTCCTCGGCGGCAGCAACTGCGACGGCCCGATGGGTCACGCCCTGCACCGCAACCACCCCTTCGTCGACCACGTGGTCCGCGGCGAGGCCGAGTACGCCTTTCCCGCGCTCCTGGGCCACCTGGACGCCCGGACCGCCCCGGCGGACGTCCCCGGGCTGTGCTGGTGGGACGGCCCGGTGTCCCGGGCCAACACGGAAACCCGGCGGACCGTGGCCCCGGCCGACATACCCTCGCCCGACTACGACCAGTGGCAGGCCGCGCTGGACGCCTCCCCGGTCCAGGAGCACATCCATCCGAAGCTCGTCGTGGAGGGAGCCCGGGGCTGCTGGTGGGGCGAGAAACACCACTGCACCTTCTGCGGGCTGAACGGCACGGCCATGGCCTTCCGCGCCAAGCCGGGGGAGCGGCTGTGGACGGAGATCGACCGGCTGGTGCGCCGCCACCGCCTCCTCGACGTGGTCACCGTCGACAACATCATCGACATGGCCTACTTCCGCGACTTCCTGCCCCGCGTGACCGCGAGCGGCTGGGACCTGCGGCTGCACTACGAGGTCAAGTCGAATCTCACCCGGGCCCAGCTCGGACTCCTCGGTGCGTCCGGCACCGTGCACATCCAGCCCGGCATCGAGAGCCTGGGCAGCCGCGTCCTGGACCTCATGGACAAGGGCGTCACCGGCGCCCGGAACGTCCGCACCCTGCGCGAGTGCGAGAACCACGCCCTGACCTGCTCCTGGAACCTGCTGTACGGCTTCCCCGGCGAGACCGCGGACGACTACACCCCCGTCCTCGACCAGGTGCCCGCGCTGGTCCACCTCCAGCCGCCGAGCGGAGCCCACCGCATCCAGCTCGAACGGTTCAGCCCGCACTTCACCGACCCCGGCCTCGGCTTCGGCGAACGCCGCCCGGCCGCGATGTACCGGCACGTCTACGACCTGCCCGAGGACGAACTCACCGATCTGGTCTATCTGTTCGACACCGAGCCCGCGGGCATCGAGGGCCCGGTCGAGCGGCGGTTGAAGGAGGCGGTGGCCGGCTGGCGGGCCGGGCACGCGGACTCCCGGCTGCTGTTCGAGGAGGACGGCGCGGAGCTGCTGGTGCACGACCGCCGGTACGGCCGCCCGCCCGCCACCCACCGCTTCACCGGCTGGCGGGCCGCGGCCCTGCGCCGGCTGGAGGACGGCCGGACCGTTCCCGCGCTGCACCGCCTGCTGACCACCGACGGCCACGAGGTCCCGGTACGGGCCCTGGACGCATGGGTCGACCACGCCTTCTCCCTGGGCCTGCTGTTCCGCGACGGCGCCACGTACGTCTCCCTGCCCACCTGGGGCGAGCCGGTCCGGCTGGCCGAGGGGGCCGGATGAGCGGGCTGACCGGGGAAGGCGGGGCGAGCGGGCTGCCAGGCCGCGTCCCGCACCGGCGCACCGGGCGCCGGGTGGAAGCCGACGTACCCCTCGACATGAGCGGCACGGGCCGTGCGACGGCGGAGGCGGTGCGGTTCCTGCGCGAGTGCCAGGGCCTGGGCCTCGGCGTGAGCTGGCGGGCGACGGGCACACCGGCGTACGACCCCCGTCTGCTGCACCACCTGCCACCGCCCACCGAACTTCCCGCCGAACCGGACACGTTGGCGTCCTGGCGGGCCGCTCACGCGCACGGCACCCTCTACCACCGGCGCGGCCCGGACTTCGTCACCGTCCTGGACCGCAGACAGCGGGGCACGGCCGTCCGCCTGACCCTGGACCACCCCGCGCTGCACGCCACGTTCCTCCGGCTGCTGGAGCCCACGCCCGTCGCGGAGCTGGACGCCACCGCGCGGGAGGCGCTGGGGCTGCTCGCGGCCGAGCGGCTGGTGCTCGCCGGCGGCGGCTGGGCCGTGACCCTGCCCCCGCGCATCCGGCAGTGGCCGGTGCCCTGCACGGCGATCTGAACCCCGGTCCGGCCCACCCGCCCCGCGCGTCGCGGATCGGAAGCGCATCGGAAGCGTGAAACCGGCGCCCGCCCGGCGGATGTCGGGCAGAGTGACTGTCGTCATACCGACGGAACGAGCGAGGTCCCGGCCGGCTGCCGGGAGTTGCGAGGACCCATGAACCACACCTACGAGCCGCCGAGCCTCTTACCCGTCGGCGGTAGGGAGCGGACGTACGCACTGCTCATCGGTGGTGTCCCCTTTCTGTTGATCCTGCTCATGGGCATCGCGCCCCACCTGGGCCCGGAGGACGACGGCGGCTACTCCGGCAGCTACTCGGACGACTACTCCGGCGGTTACGACCCGTCGTCCCCGGCCACGCCGGCCCCGGACACCTCCACGGCATACGAGACGCCGACCTGGGCGTCCACCGACAGCGCCGACCCCACGGACACCGCTTCCGCCCCGGCCGGCACCGAGAGCCCCGAGGCGAGCGACAGCCCCTCCGGCACGGTGACCTCCTTCTTCGAGGCCATCAACGAGCACGACTACCAGACCGCCTGGGACCTGGGCGGCAAGAACCTCGACGCGTCCTACAGCTCCTTCGTGTCGGGCTTCGCCACCACCGAGCGGGACGACGTCACCATCGAGTCCGTCCAGGGCGACACGGTCTGGGTGGATCTCCTCGCCCGGCAGACGGACGGCACGCAGAAGTCGTACAGCGGCCGGTACACCGTGGTCGACGGTGTCATCACCGACGCCTCCATGACCCCCACCGGCTGAACAGAGCGGAGCGAGAAGACAATGGCGAGCGACTTCCTCACCGTGCCCGCTCCGTCGCCGGAACCGGACCGGCCGGCCGCGGCCCGCCCGGCCGCGGACGCGACGAGCAACGCCACCCGGCTGCTCTGCGCGGGCACCTACCTCGACCCGGTCTACCGCGCCGGCGTCATCCGCGAGCTGCTGACCCACCGGTACCGGGTGGTGGCCCCGTCGTACGGGTACGACGCGGTGCCCGTGCTCGCGCACGCCCTGGCGGCGCGCCGGCTCCAGCGCATCCGGCTGGCCGTGTTCGCCGCGGGCGCCGCGCTCACGCTCGTCCTCATGCTGACCGGCGCGCTGAACGGGTTCACCGCGCTGCTGGCCGTGCTGTGGCTGCTGTGGGTCACCGCCTTCCTGCGGCGGGTCGTCACCCTCCAGACGCTGACGCGCCGGCTCGCCCCGCCGGCCGGCGAGGGACGCCGGGGCCGGGGGTTCGACGGTTCCTACCCCGAGCACCCGGAGCTGACGCCCCAACTGGTCGACAAGATCAGGCGGGAGCAGACCTCGGACGGCACGGTGATCCGCTACGGCGGCTACAAGCCGTTCGTCGGCGCGGGCACGCAGGTACGCCGCTGGTCCAACGCGGAGCTGCTGATCGGCGCGCCGCTCGGGGTGTTCGACGGCCGCCCCGGCGCGGGCCCGGTGGCGGCATCCGGCGCCCTGGGCCAGGAGCCCAAGCGCAAGGAGGTCGTCCCCTTCACCGTCGAGGAGCTGACCGCCTACGTCGCCGACCGCATGACCGCCCGGCTGCGCGCCCAGGCCCGCCCGGCGCAGCGGATCGAGGGCCTGGCCGTCGAGCGCAGCACCTTCACCACGGCCGTCACGACGCTGCGGGGTGTGGCGGAGCCGACCCCCGAGCAGCTCGACGGCGACTGGCGGGACGTCCAGGACACCGGGCGCGACTACCTGTGCATCCGGGTGGGGTCCTGGGACCAGGAGCTGGTCACCACGGCGTTCGTGGGCTTCGACCTCAAGGGGAACACCCTGCACACCGAGTTCTACTCGTACGTGCTGGCACCCGTCCGGGCGAGCTTCCAGCTGGTGGACCGGCTCCCCGCCGCCCTGGACGAACGGCTGCTGCTCAAGCTGGCCTGGCACACCCTGCGCGGCACGCCCCACTCCGCGGTGCGGTCGGCCGCCGCCAAGGCCGCGGGTGCCCAGGTGCTGCCGCGGCTGCCGTGGACCAGGGAGAAGATCCGGTTGCCGCAGCCGGCCGACACCAGCGAGTTCGGCCTCGGCCGCTACGCGGACGCCCTGCTCAACCGCGGGGCGGTCACCAGCGTCCGGGAGATGGCGACCAGCCCCCACTTCCACGTCTTCTTCCAGGAGACCGACACCATCAAGTACACGCAGATCGTGGAGCGCCAGTTCCTCCACGTCGTCCGTGACTTCCTGTACGAGCACAACGTGGACCTCACGGAGCACGAGGCCCGCCAGACCAACATCCTCAACAACTACGGGCACAACAACAGCTTCGTGCACGGCGACAACAACACCACCAACTCGGGCACGCAGAACTTCGGCGGCCCGAACGGCGGTCAGGGGGCGGGATCCGCATGACGCACACCTCCACGGGCGGCAACAGCAGCGACTACGGGAGCCGGAACGACTTCGGCCGCCACAACAGCTTCGTCACCGGGAACAACAACACCACCAACTCGGGCACGCAGAACCACTACGGCGCTCCTCCCGCCGCCGCCCACGGCACCGGCCCGGAGCACGACGGCCCCGCCCCGGACCGCCGCCGCAACGTCTTCGTCGTCCACGGCCGGGACGAGGAGGCGCGCCTGCGGATGTTCGACCTGCTGCGCCTGCTCGATCTGCGTCCGCTGGAGTGGGAGGACCTGGTCAACGCCACCGGCAAGACGGCCCCCTTCCTCGGTGAGGTCGTCGCCGGGGCCCCCGAGCTGGCCCAGGCGGCCCTCGTGCTGCTCACCCCGGACGACGTGGTCCAGCTCCACCCGGACCTGCGCGGCCGCAACGAGCCGCCGTACGAGACCGAGCCCACCGGTCAGCCCCGGCCCAACGTGCTCATCGAGCTGGGCATGGTGCTGATGGCCTACCCGGAGCGCACCCTGATGGTGGAGATCGGACAGCTGCGCCCGATCGCCGACATCGCGGGTCGGAACGTCATCCGGTTCGACGGCACGGAGACCGCCCTGCGCAAGATCGCCGAGCGGCTGAAGCTGGCGGGCTGCGCGGTCGACGACACCCGTGCCGACTGGCTCCAGACCTGGCCGTACCGCCATCTGGCGGCGTACGGCCGCACCGGGCGGGCGACACCGCCGGCCCACTGAGCCGCGGTACGGGCCCGGTGGTTCGTCCACAGTCGGGGGACGGGCCCGTACCGCTCCACACCCCCTCATCGGGGCGGGCGTCGCCCGGCGTCAGACATGGCGCCGGGCGCCCGCCGCCAGACCGGCCAGGAAGGCGCCGGTCTCCGGCAGGTCGATCCGCCCCAGCTCACCGGGGCGGACCACCACGTGCAGTTCGCGGCAGACCGGCCGCTCCCAGGAGTGCACCACGAAGGACAGCAGGATCAGCCGCAGCAGGCTGTCCTCGTCCAGGTCGTGCAGCCGGGCCAGGCCCGCGCCGGTCAACGGCATGGTGAGGCGTTCGAGCTGGCCGTGCCGGTGGACGGCGTCCCACAGCCGGTCCAGGCCGAGCCACAGGTCCTGCACCCTGGAGGAGGCGACGCAGTCGTTGCCCATCCGGCTGTAGGCGACGGCGAAGACGAGGTCGGGCCGGGTGCCGAGGACGGCGACCGTGCCGACCGGGTACCGGGCGCGCTTGCCCCGCGGCTTGTCCCGTGCGCTCTCCCACGCCACCGGGGTCACCCCCGCGAGCGCGGCGGTCAGCTCCGCGTCCAGCCGCCGGGCGTCCCCCGCGTAGCGCCGGGCGAGCAACTGCCCCTGCACACTGCCGTCGTTGATGACGCCACCGTCGTCCACGACGGTGTCGAACGTGTCGGTGAACCCCACCACGAGCTGGCCGGGCTGCTCGAAGAGGTCGCCCTCCTCGACCACCACCGTCATCCCGGGGCGGGTGAACTCCTGCCGTACGGCGGCCTGCGGACGCGCCCGGGCGAGCCCCCAGGCCAGGCACAGGGTCACGGAGCCGGCCAGCACCAGTCCGGGCCGGGACACGACGTCCGGGAAGAGCTGGCCGGCGAACTGCACGACGGCCGACACCCCGCCGAAGGCCGCCAGCACGCTGCCCGCGAACACCCGCCGTTCGCGCCACGACCGCAGCAGCCGCGGCCGCGCGGGCCGCGGAGACGGGCGGGGACCGGTCAATCGCATGCTTGCCTCCAAGTCACCTTGGTACGCTGACGGCACTGTTGACGGGACGTCACGCGGCGGAGGGGGCGAGGCGCGTGCAGACCCGCGCACCGTGCATACGGGTGAGCGTTCTGGGCCCCGTCCGGCTGGACGTGAACGGCGCCGCCGTGCGCCTCACCCCCCTCACCGCCCGGCTGCTGCTCCGGCTGGTCGCCGCCGACGGCGAGGCGATCACCGCGCGCCGGCTGTACCTGGACGTCTGGCAGCCGACCGTGGAACTGCCGCACCAGGACCTGCGCAACCGCAACGAGGTGCAGAAACGGATCCTGGAGCTGCGGCGCGCGTTCGACCGGGCCGGCCCCGGACACGGCGCCCGGGTCGTGCGCACCGGCCGGCTGCCGACCGCGCGCGGCGCCGAGAGCACCTACCGGCTCGACCTCGCCGACGACGAACTGGACAGCGCGGAGTTCACACGCCTGGTGGGCGACGCGCTGCGCGCGGCACCGGCCTCGGCCGTCCGACTGCTCACCGACGCCCTGCGGCTGTGGCGCGGCCGGCCGCTTTCCGAGGTGCGGGACGAGGAGTTCGCGCGCGCGCCGGTCCGGCGGCTGACCCAGCTCAGGGAGACCGCGCTGCGGGAACTGATCGCCGGCCACACCGCGCTGGGCCGCTACGACCTCGCGCTGCCGGTGGCCGAACAGACCGCCCGGGAACGTCCGGACGACCCGGAGGCCGCCGCCGCCCTCGCCCGTCTGAACGCCCGGCTGCGCGAGCGGCACGGCGACGAACTGCTGCGCCACACGCTGCGCGGGCTGCGGGTGGACGTCGTCGTGGTGCGCGGCGACCTGTTCGACCAGGAGGACGCCAACCTGGTCGTGGGGTTCTCCGACACCTTCGACACCTCCACCGACGACATCGTCATCAGCCGGGAGAGCGTCCAGGGGCAGCTCGTCGACCGCCTCTTCGAGGGGCGCCACCGGCTGCTCGACGACCAGCTGCGCCGGGGGCTCAGGGAGGTCACCCCGCTGGCCACCGAGAGCGTCCGGGCCAAGCCGCGCGGCCGGCGCACCCGCTACCCGATCGGCACGGCCGTGCCGGTCCCGGTGGGCAAACGCCGGGTCTTCGCCCTCGCCTACTCCCGGCTGGGCAATGACCTGCGCGCCCGGTCCGCCCCGGCCGAGCTGCGGCTGAGCCTGGAACGCCTGTGGCCGTCGGTCGCCCGGCACGGCCTGTTCAGACCGGTGGCGATACCGCTCATCGGCGCCGGCCTGTCCCGCCTGGTCGAACTCGACCACACCCAGCTGCTGTCGCTGATCGTCGAGACCTTCACCGAGAGCCTGCGCCAGGACCCGGCCGTCTGCCCCGAGCTGCGGATCGTCGTCCGGGACGAGGAACTGGAGCGGACCGACCTCTCGGCGGTCGAGGCGTTCCTGCGGGACGCGGACGAGCGGGGCCCGGTGCTCCCGCCGGCCGGCACGGTCTGAGCTGTTCACACCCCCAGCAAAGCCCCGCGCCCGCTTCCGCCGACAGTCACCGCCCGCTTCCGGAACGCTTCCGCCGCACAACCGGCCGTCACCGGGCGTGGAAACCGGTGGGCGCGGAAACCGCCGAGGGGCGGGTGAAGCGGGGCCCCGGTGGTCAGGATGGAGGCATGGGATTCCATGTCGACTCCGAGGCCGGGCGGCTGCGCCGCGTCATCCTGCACCGGCCGGATCTGGAGCTCAAGAGGCTCACCCCCAGCAACAAGGACGCCCTGCTCTTCGACGACGTGCTCTGGGTGCGCCGGGCGCGCGCCGAGCACGACGGCTTCGCCGACGTACTGCGCGACCGGGGGGTCGAGGTGCACCTCTTCGGGGACCTGCTCGCCGAGACCCTGGCGCTCCCCGAGGCCCGCGCGCTCGTCCTGGACCGGGTCTTCGACGAGAAGGAGTACGGCCCCCTCGCCACCGACCACCTGCGCGCCGCCTTCGACCGGATGACCCCGGGCGAGCTGGCCGAGGCCCTGGTCGGCGGCATGACCAAGCGGGAGTTCCTGGCGCAGCACGCGGAACCGACCTCGGTCCGCTTCCACGTCATGGAGCTGGACGACTTCCTGCTCCGCCCGCTGCCCAACCACCTCTTCACCCGCGACACCTCGGCGTGGATCTACGACGGCGTCTCCATCAACGCCATGCGCTGGCCGGCCCGGCAGCGGGAGACCGTCCACTTCGAGGCGATCTACCGCCACCATCCGCTGTTCCGTGACGAAACGTTCCATGTGTGGTCCCGGGGGCAGGCGGACTACCCCTCCACCATCGAGGGCGGCGACGTCCTGGTGATCGGCAACGGAGCCGTGCTGATCGGCATGAGCGAGCGCACCACCCCGCAGGCCGTGGAGATGCTGGCGCACAAGCTGTTCGCCGCCGGTTCCGCCCGTACGATCGTCGCGCTCGACATGCCGAAGCGGCGCGCCTTCATGCATCTCGACACGGTGATGACCATGGTCGACGGCGACACCTTCACCCAGTACGCCGGCCTCGGCATGCTCCGCTCGTACACCATCGAGCCGGGCGTCGGCGAACGCGAGCTGAAGGTCACCGACCATCCGGCGGAGCACATGCACCGCGCGATCGCCGCCGCGCTCGGCCTCGGTGAGATCCGGGTGCTGACCGCCACGCAGGACGTGCACGCCGCCGAGCGCGAGCAGTGGGACGACGGCTGCAACGTCCTCGCCGTCGAACCCGGCGTCGTGGTCGCCTACGAGCGGAACTCCACCACCAACACGCATCTGCGCAAGCAGGGCATCGAGGTGATCGAGATCCCGGGCAGCGAGCTGGGCCGGGGCAGGGGCGGACCCCGGTGCATGAGCTGTCCTGTGGAGCGGGACCCCGTATGAGATCGCAGTACGTGATCGCAGTACGTGATCGCAGGATGAGAACGCAGTACGAGAGCGCGGTACGAGATCGCATAGAAATGTGAAGGGTCGTATAGACTTCCAGTGTCCCCTGTAGTCATACATCTGGAGCGCCCCCCATGGCGACAGTCCCGACCGCCCTCGCCGGCCGCCACTTCCTCAAGGAGCTCGACTTCACCGAGGAGGAGTTCCGCGGCCTGGTCGAGCTGGCCGCCGAGCTGAAGGCCGCCAAGAAGGCCGGGACCGAGACCCCCTACCTGCGGGGCAGGAACATCGCGCTGATCTTCGAGAAGACCTCGACGCGCACCCGCTGCGCGTTCGAGGTCGCCGCCGCCGACCAGGGCGCCCACACGACCTACCTCGACCCCTCGGGCTCGCAGATCGGGCACAAGGAGTCGGTCAGGGACACCGCGCGCGTGCTGGGCCGGATGTTCGACGGCATCGAGTACCGGGGCGACAGCCAGGCCAAGATCGAGGAACTGGCCGCGTACGCCGGCGTGCCCGTCTACAACGGCCTCACCGACGACTGGCACCCCACCCAGATGCTCGCCGACGTGCTCACCATGACCGAGCACAGCGCCAAGCCGCTGCGGAAGATCGCCTTCGCCTACCTCGGCGACGCCCGCTTCAACATGGGCAACTCCTACCTGGTCACCGGCGCCCTGCTCGGCATGGACGTACGGATCGTCGCCCCGAAGGCCTACTGGCCCGCCCAGGAGATCGTCGACCGCGCCCACGAGCTCGCCGCGACCAGTGGTGCCCGCGTCACCCTCACCGAGGACATCGCCGAGGGCGTCCTGGGCGCGGACTTCGTCGCCACCGACGTCTGGGTCTCCATGGGAGAGCCCAAGGAGGTGTGGGACGAGCGGATCACGGCCCTCGCCCCCTACGCCGTGACCATGGACGTCCTCCACGCCACCGGCAACCCGGACGTGAAGTTCCTGCACTGCCTGCCGGCCTTCCACGACCTCGGCACCACCGTGGGGCAGCAGATCCACGAGACCCACGGCCTGGCGTCGCTGGAGGTGACGGACGAGGTCTTCGAGTCCGCCCACTCGATCGTCTTCGACGAGGCCGAGAACCGCCTGCACACCATCAAGGCGGTGCTGGTCGCCACACTCGGCCGGGAAACCCTTGCCTGACCCGCCTCACCTGGCACTATCCTGACCCGCGGCCCCGAGCCACCCCTTCTCGGAGCCGACGCCGCGCCCCTATGACGGGCGCCCGCACCACCAGAAACGAGCACCACCCGCATGCCCGCTCCCCGCATCAAGTCCCCGCACCTGCTCGTCGCCGAATCCGGAGCCGACCGCGAGGGACACGGCCTGAAGCGCACCATGGGCCTCTTCCAGCTCATCTGCTTCGGCGTCGGCGCCATCGTCGGCACCGGCATCTTCGTCGGTCTCTCCGACTCCGTCGCACAGGCCGGTCCCGCCGTCGTCATCTCCTTCGTCCTCGCCGCGCTGACCTGCGTCTTCACCGCCTTCTCCTTCGCGGAGCTGGGCGGCGCCATCCCGGTCTCCGGCTCCTCGTACTCCTTCGCCTACGCGGGCCTCGGCGAGTCCACCGCCTTCCTGGTCGGCTGGTGCCTGCTGCTGGAGTACGGCATCTCCATCTCCGCCGTCGCCGTCGGCTGGAGCGAGTACGTCAACGAACTGCTGCACAGCCTCACCGGCCTCCAGCTGCCGGCCGCCCTGTCCGCGGGACCGGGCGACGGCGGCCTCGTCAACCTCCCCGCCGTGCTCGTCATCGCCATGGCCTCCGTGCTGCTGGTGCGCGGGGTGCGCGAGAGCGCCCGGGCCACCGCCGCCATGGCCGCCGTGAAGCTCGTGATCCTCCTCGCCTTCTGCGCCATCGGCTACAGCGCCTTCAAGCACGGCAACCTCACGCCGTTCTCCCCGGCCGGCCTCGGCGGCATCGGCGCGGGCACCACCGCCGCGTTCTTCTCCTACATCGGCTTCGACGCGATCACCACCGCCGGCGAGGAGGCGAAGAACCCGCGCCGGGACATCCCGGTCGCGATCATGGTGTGCATGGGGCTCGTGACGCTGCTGTACTGCGCGGTCGCGCTCGCCGCGATCGGCGCCATCGGCGGCGACCAGGTCGCCGGCCGCCCCGCCGCCCTCTCCTACGTCGTCAACGAGGTCACCGGCTCCACCGTCGGCGGCGGTGTCATCGCCTTCGGCGCGGTCGTCGCCATCGCCTCCGTGGTCCTCGCCGTGATGTACGGCCAGACCCGCATCCTGATGTCGATGTCCCGGGACGGCCTGATCCCGCGCGTCTTCGAGAAGGTCAGCCCGAAGACCTCCACACCGGTCGCCGGCACCCTGATCGTCGCGGTCGTCTTCGCGCTCCCGGCGGCCTTCGCCTCCCTGGACGCCGTGATGAACCTGTGCACCATCGGCACGCTCGCCATCATGGCCGTCGTCAACATCGTGGTGATCGCCCTGCGCCGCCGCGAACCGGGCCTCTCCCGCAGCTTCCGGGTGCCGCTCTACCCGGTGGCCCCGCTGCTCGGCGTCGCCTTCTGCCTGTACCTGATGTACGAGACCGGCTGGCGGACGTGGATCCAGTTCGCCGTGTTCCTCGCGGTGGGCCTGCTGGTCTACGCCGGCTACGGCCGCCGGCACTCCACGCTGGCGCGGCCGGCAGCCGAGGTCACGCCGGCCGGCGCTGAGCGGGAACCACAGGCAGTCTGAACCACACCGCCTTGCCCGACGGGGTGGGGCGGTGCCCGCAGGACGAGCTGAGGGCGCGGATCAGCAGCAGCCCGCGCCCGCCCTCCTGCCAGACGTCGGGCTCCTCGATCACGGGCCGGGTCAGGTGCCCGGGCGGCGCCGGGTCCGGGTCGTGCACCTCGACCTGGCAACCGGTCGGCGCCAGCTCCACCACCAGCTCTATCGGGCCGCGCCCGGCGGTGTGCTCCACCGCGTTGGCCACCAGCTCGGCCGTGAGCAGCTCCGCCGTGTCGCAGTCGGCCACGTGCTCCACCTCGGTGAGGGCCGTGCGCACCAGGGCGCGCGCCACGGGCACCGCCGCCGCGGTGTGCGGCAGCGCGATGCGCCAGGAGGCCGATTCGGCGGGGCGTTCGTGCAAGGCGAGTCCGTTCATGGAGCAGGCTGTCCTGCTTTCCGACTGTAGGAATGGTACGGGCCCGGCCACTGAAGGCCGTCGCCGGGCTGCGTCCGGGAACCCCCGGGCCCCGGCACCGGGCGACCTACCCACGCGAACGGCCCGCCTCGCCCGCGCGTCCGCACTGTTACGGCGCTGTCGACAACCGGTGACCGATGCGACGGGACGCGGCCGGTCACGGCAGGCGCGCCGACGGGCATGTCGCGCTCTGCTGACGGCAGTCACAAATGAGTGATAACTTCATGGGGTAGAGCAACGTACGGCACCGCCGCGCTAGGAGGCCGCACGTCATGAGTCCCTTCACCGGCTCCGCCCCCCGCACCGCCGACTGGGCACACCTGCGGGTCGGGATCGCCGACGGGGTGGCCACCGTCACCCTCGCCCGCCCCGAGAAACTCAACGCGCTCACCTTCGGCGCCTACGCCGACCTGCGCGACCTGCTCGCCGAGCTGTCCCGGGAACGCGCGGTGCGCGCCCTCGTCCTGGCCGGCGAGGGCCGCGGCTTCTGCTCCGGCGGCGACGTCGACGAGATCATCGGCGCCACGCTGGCCATGGACACGGCCCAGCTGCTCGACTTCAACCGGATGACCGGCCAGGTCGTCCGGGCGATCCGCGAATGCCCGTTCCCGGTGATCGCGGCGGTGCACGGCGTTGCCGCCGGCGCGGGCGCGGTCCTCGCCCTGGCGGCCGACTTCCGGATCGCGGACCCCTCGGCCCGCTTCGCCTTCCTCTTCACCCGGGTCGGCCTGTCCGGCGGCGACATGGGCGCGGCCTACCTGCTGCCCCGGGTCGTCGGCCTCGGTCACGCCACCCGGCTGCTGATGCTGGGCGAGCCGGTGCGGGCCCCCGAGGCCGAGCGCATCGGCCTGATCAGCGAGCTCGCGGAGGAGGGCCGGGCGGACCAGAAGGCCGCCGAACTGGCCCGCCGCCTGGCCGAGGGCCCGGCCCTCGCCCACGCCCAGACCAAGGCGCTGCTCACGGCCGAGCTGGACATGCCCCTGGCGGCCGCGGTGGAACTGGACGCCTCGACCCAGGCCCTGCTGATGAACGGCGAGGACTACGCGGAGTTCCACGCGGCCTTCACGGAGAAGCGCCCGCCGAAGTGGCGGGGGAGGTGAGGTCCGGTGCGCGTGGCGATCATCGGCGGCGGTCCCGGCGGACTCTACGCCGCCGCCCTGCTGAAACGCCTCGACCCCGCCCGCGACGTCACCGTCTGGGAACGCAACGCCCCCGATGAGACCTTCGGCTTCGGCGTGGTCCTCTCCGACGAGACCCTCGGCGGCATCGAACACGCCGACCCCGTCGTCCATGAAGCCCTGCGGCGGGACTTCGTGCGCTGGGACGACATCGACATAGTGCGCCGCGGCACACGGCACCGCTCCGGCGGCCACGGATTCGCCGCGCTCGGCCGGCACCGGCTGCTGGAGATCCTCCACACGCGCTGCCGCTCCCTGGGCGTGGAGCTGCGGTTCTCCACCGAGGCGCCACCCGTCGACCGGCTCTCGGCGGACCACGACCTCGTCATCGCCGCCGACGGTGTGCACAGCACCACCCGGGAGACCTACTCCGATGTGTTCCGCCCCCAGGTGACCGATCACCACTGCCGCTACATCTGGCTCGCTGCCGACTTCCCCTTCGACGCCTTCCGCTTCGAGATCGCCGAGACGGAACACGGCGTGATGCAACTGCACGGCTACCCCTACGCGGCGGACTCCTCCACCGTGATCATCGAGATGCGCGAGGAGGTCTGGCGCGCGGCGGGATACGACGAACTCACCCCGCAGGAGTCCGTCGAACGCTGCGCCAAGGTCTTCGCCGACGCGCTCGGCGGACGCCCCCTGCGCTCCGGCAAATCCGCCTGGACCACCTTCCGAACCGTGGTCAACGAGCGCTGGTCGCACGGCAACGTCGTCCTCCTCGGCGACGCCGCCCACACCGCCCACTTCTCCATCGGCTCCGGCACCAAGCTCGCCGTCGAGGACGCCCTCGCCCTGGCCGCCTGTCTGACGGAGCAGCCGGACGTGCCCGGCGCGCTGGCGGCCTACGAGGAGGAGCGCAAGCCCGTCGTCGCCTCCACGCAGCGGGCCGCGCGGGCCAGCCTGGAGTGGTTCGAGAACCTGCGGCTGTACCTGGGCCAGCCGCCCCGCCAGTTCGCCTTCAACCTGCTCACCCGCAGCCGCCGGGTCACCCACGACAACCTCCGGCTGCGCGACGCCCGCTTCACCGAGGCCGTCGAGCGCGAGTTCGGCTGTCCGCCCGGCACGCCCCCGATGTTCACACCGTTCCGGCTGCGCGGCCTCACCCTGCGCAACCGGGTCGTCGTGTCACCGATGGACATGTACTGCGCCACCGACGGGGTCCCCGGCGACTTCCACCTCGTCCACCTGGGCGCGCGCGCCCTCGGCGGGGCCGGCCTCGTGATGACCGAGATGGCGTGCGTCAGCGAGGAGGGCCGTATCACCCCCGGCTGCGCCGGCCTCTACACCGGCCGGCAGGCCGAGGCGTGGCGGCGCGTCACCGACTTCGTGCACCGCCAGGCCCCGGGCGCCGCGATCGGCGTACAGCTCGGGCACTCCGGCCGCAAGGGCTCCACGAAGCTGATGTGGGAGGGCATCGACGAGCCGCTGCCCAGCGGCAACTGGCCCGTCGTGGCCCCCTCCCCGTTGCCGTACAAGCCGGGCAGCCAGATACCGCGCCGGCTCTCCCGCGCCCAGCTCACCGACATCCGCGAGCAGTTCGCGGCGGCCGCCTGGCGGGCCGCCCGGGCCGGCTTCGACCTGCTCGAACTGCACTGCGCCCACGGCTATCTGCTCTCCGGTTTCCTGTCCCCGCTCACCAATCACCGCACCGACGCCTACGGCGGCTCCCTGGAGAGGCGGCTGCGGTTCCCGCTGGAGGTCTTCGACGCCGTCCGCGCGGTGTGGCCGGGCGAGCGGCCGATGACGGTGCGGATCTCGGCGACCGACTGGGCGGAGGGCGGGACGACCGCCGAGGACGCCGTCGAGATCGCCCGCGCCTTCGTCGCGCACGGCGCCGACGCCATCGACGTCTCGACGGGGCAGGTGGTGGCCGAGGAGCGCCCGGAGTTCGGGCGGTCGTACCAGACGCCGTTCGCCGACCGGATCCGGCAGGAGGTCCGTGTCCCGGTGATCGCGGTCGGCGCGATCTCCTCGTGGGACGACGTCAACTCGCTGATCCTGGCGGGCCGCGCGGACCTGTGCGCGCTGGCCCGGCCGCACCTGTACGACCCGCACTGGACCCTGCACGCGGCGGCCGAACAGGGCTACGAGGGACCCGGCGCGGTCTGGCCCGCCCCCTACCGTGCGGGCAGCCGGCGCCCGCGCACCGGCCGCACCGACGCCCCCCGCCCCCGCCTCTCCCTCAACGGCTGAGACCCACCGCCCGTGGAACGCCGGGTGTCACAGCCCGGCGAACTCCGCGCCCGCGTCGCGCAGTCGTTCGTGCAGGCGGCGGAAGACCTGGGCCGAGCGGACGCCCGGCCAGTTCGCCGGGAGGAGGTGGGTGGGCAGGCCCGGGTCGGTGTAGGGGAGGTGGCGCCAGGAGTCGAGGGCGAGGAGGTAGTCGTGGTACGCCTCCTGGGGCGGGGTGCCGGGCCGGCGCTCCCAGGCCTGGAGCACGGGCGCGTGCGCGTCCAGGAAACGCTCGTGCTCCTTGGCGATCGCGGCCAGGTCCCACCAGCGGCCCACCGCCTCGGCCGTGGCCGCGAAGCCCAGGTGCTCGCCGCGGAAGAAGTCCACGTACGCGTCCAGGCGCAGTCGCCGCAGGGTGTGCTCCGTCTCCTCGTACAGCCGGGCCGGGGCGATCCACACCCCGGGGGCCGCCGTGCCGAAGCCCAGTCCGGCCAGCCGGGAGCGCAGCACGTGCCGCTTCTGCCGCTCCGACTCCGGGACCGAGAACACCGCGAGCACCCAGCCCTCGTCCGCGACGGGCGCGCCCGCGTAGATGCGCCGGTCGCCGTCCTCCAGCAACTGCCGTGCCTCCGCGGAGAGTTCGTATCCCGCCGCGCCGGACTCGGTGCGGGCCGGTGACAGCAGGCCGCGCCGTTTGAGCCGGGACACCGAGGAACGTACGGAGGGAGCGTCCACGCCGACCGCGGCCAGGAGCCGGATCAGCTCGGCGACGGGCACCGGGCCGGGCATGAAGCGGCCGTACGCGCCGTAGAGCGTGACGATGAGGGACCTGGGGGCGTGCTGCTCGGACACGTTGATCATTTTAGGTCGTCGGCATCACTGCTGGTCACCTCCGGTGCGCAGCTTGAACCGCTGCAGCTTGCCGGTGGCCGTGCGGGGCAGCGCGTCGACGAAGACGAACTCGCGCGGGCACTTGTAGGGCGCCAGCTGGGAGGTGAGGAACGCGCGCAGGGCCGCCGGGTCGCGCCGGGCCCCGGCGCGCAGCACCGTGTAGGCGATCGCCACCTGGCCGCGGGCCTCGTCGGGGCGGCCCACGACCGCCGTCTCGGCCACGTCCGGATGGCGCAGCAGGGCCTCCTCCACCTCCGGGCCCGCGATGTTGTACCCGGCGGATATGATCATGTCGTCGGCGCGGGCCACATAGCGGAAGTAGCCGTCGGCCTCGCGGACGTAGGTGTCGCCGGTGATGTTCCAGCCGCCCCGGACGTAGTGCCGCTGCCGGGGATCGGCGAGGTAACGGCAGCCGACCGGGCCGCGTACGGCCAGCAGGCCGGGCTCGCCGTCGGGCACGGGCCTGCCGGCGGCGTCCTGGACGCGCGCCTGCCAGCCCGGCACCGGCAGGCCCGTGGTCCCGGGCCGGATCCGCTCGTCGGCGGCGGAGATGAAGATGTGCAGCAGTTCCGTGGCGCCGATGCCGTTGATGACCCGCAGGCCCGTGCGCTCGTGCCAGGCCCGCCAGGTGGCCGTCGGCAGGTTCTCGCCGGCCGACACACAGCGCCGCAGGGACGACACGTCGTACGTGTCCAGTTCCTCCAGCATGGCGCGGTAGGCGGTCGGCGCGGTGAACAGGACCGAGACGCGGTGCTCGGCTATCGCGGGGAGCAGTTGCCGGGGGCCCGCCTGTTCGAGGAGCAGGGCGCTGGCGCCGGCCCGCAGCGGGAAGACCACCAGCCCGCCGAGGCCGAAGGTGAAGCCCAGCGGGGGACTGCCGGTGAAGACGTCGTCCCGCCGGGGGCGCACCAGGTGCCGGGAGAACGTGTCGGCTGCCGCCAGCACATCCCGGTGGAAGTGCATGCACCCTTTCGGGCGACCCGTCGTGCCGGAGGTGAACGCGATCAGGGCGACGTCGTCGGAGGCGGTGTCCACCGCCGGGTAGGGGTCCGCGGGGGCCGGCCGGCGCAGCAGGTCGTCGGGGGTGTCACCGCCGTACGTGGTGATCCGCAGCCCGGGTACCGCGGCCTTCGCCAGGTCGTCCACCACCCGGATGTCGCACAGCGCGTGCCCGACCCGGGCGATCTCGCACAGGGTCGCCAGCTCGTACGGGCGCTGCTGGGCCAGCACGGTGACCGCGATCGCGCCCGCCTTCAGCACGGCCAGCCAGCAGGCGGCGAGCCAGGGCGTGGTCGGGCCGCGCAGCAGCACGCGGTTGCCCGGGACCACGCCCAGGGTGCCGGTGAGCACGTGTGCGATGCGGTCGACCCGCGCGCGCAGCTCTCCGTACGTCCAGGTGGGGCCGTCCGGGGTGTGGAACACCGGGCGGCCCGGGTCGGCGTGGTCCAGGAGTTCGGCGGCGCAGTTGAGCCGGTCGGGGTACCGCAGCTCCGGCAGGTCGAACCGCAGCTCGGGCCACTCGTGCGGCGGGGGCAGATGGTCGCGCGCGAAGGTGTCGACGTGGGCCGAGCGATGCATGGCGGCCGCCCCCTTGCCGTGGCAGAGGTCCGCGACATCCGGGACGGATGTCCGGACGGGCTTCCTGGTGGGCTCGCGCTCCCCCAGAGGGGGACCCCCAGCGTATCGTGTTGATGACGGCAGTCAACTGTGCGCGATAACGTCGGGCGGTGGGCAGGGAAGGGCGTGGGGACGGCCCAGGGCCCGCCCCGGAGGGAGGACCGGCTGTGTCCGCATTCTCACTCGGACCGGAGCAGACCGCCTGGTGTGCCGAGCTGCGCGAGCTGGCCGCCGAACGGCTGCGCCCGCTCGCCGATCGAGGTGAACCCGGCCGCGTCAACCGGCCGCTCCTCGCCGAACTCGGCCGGCTCGGCCTGCTCGCGCGGCTGTTCGACTCCGGTGCGCTGGACCTGTGTCTGATGCGGGAGTCCCTGGCCCAGACCTGCACGGAGGCCGAGACCGCCCTCGCCCTCCAGGGGCTCGGCGCCCACCCGGTGCACGCGCACGGCACCCCGGCCCAGCGGGAGCGCTGGCTGCCCCGGGTCGCCGACGGCAGCGCGGTGGCGGCCTTCGCGCTCAGCGAGCCCGGCGCCGGCTCGGACGCGGCGGCGCTCACCCTCGCGGCCGAGCCGGACGGCGACGGCTGGCGGCTCACCGGCGCCAAGTGCTGGATCTCCAACGCCCCCGAGGCCGACTTCTACACCGTCTTCGCCCGCACCACGCCCGGCGCCGGCGCCCGCGGGGTGACCGCCTTCCTCGTCCCCGCCGACCGGCCCGGACTCACCGGCAGTCCGCTGGAGATGATCTCGCCGCACCCCATCGGCGCCCTCGGCTTCGACGCCGTGCCGGTCACCCCCGGCGATCTGCTCGGCGAGCCCGGCCGCGGCTTCGCCGTCGCCATGGGCACCCTCAACCTCTTCCGCCCCAGCGTCGGCGCCTTCGCGGTCGGCATGGCCCAGGCCGCGCTGGACGCCACCGTGGACCACACCAGCCGGCGCGAGGCCTTCCACGGGAGACTGATGGACCTCCAGGCCGTGTCCCACCAGGTCGCCGAGATGGCCCTGCGCACGGAGGCGGCCCGGCTCATGGTGTACGCGGCCGCCGCGGCCCACGACGCCGGTGCCGCCGACGTGCCCCGGCGTGCCGCGATGGCCAAGCTGCTCGCCACGGAGACCGCGCAGTACGTCGTCGACACCGCCGTCCAGTTGCACGGCGCCCGCGCCCTGCGCCGCGGCCACCTCCTCGAACACCTCTACCGCGAGGTGCGCGCGCCCCGCATCTACGAGGGCGCGAGCGAGGTCCAACGCGGCATCATCGCAAAGGACTTGTACGCCACGGCACAGAAGGAGGCACGGTGACGACCGAGCGCGTCAACCCGCCCGGACTGTCCCCGCCCACGGGCTTCTCGCACGCCGTCGTCGCGACCGGCTCCCGCGTGGTGTTCCTCGCCGGGCAGACCGCCCTGGACGCCGACGGCAAGATCACCGGCGACACGCTGCCCGAGCAGTTCACGAAGGCTCTCGGCAACCTCCTCGCCGCCCTGTGCGCGGCCGGCGGCACCCCCGCCGACCTCGCCCGGGTCACCGTCTACGCCACGGACGTCGCCGCGTACCGCGCCCACGCGCGGCAACTCGGCCGGATCTGGCGGGAGTCGGCGGGCCGCGACTATCCGGCGATGGCCGTCGTGGAGGTCGTACGCCTGTGGGACGAGCGGGCGCTGGTGGAGCTGGACGGGTTCGCCGTACTGCCGTAGCCGGGCCGGGGGCGTGGTGCCGGACGCTGCCGTGACCGGCCGGACCCTGCCGTGAGCGGCCCGGACGGTGTCATGACGCGCCACCGAAGGAGTGACGGTCACGCCCGCCGACCCGGCCGCCCGGTACCAGTGGAAGCCCTCGAACCCCTGGAACCCGGAGGTATCCCATGCCCCTACGCCCCGTCGTCGCCACGACCCTCGGCGCCGCCGCCTTGCTGTGCGCCGCCGTCGGCCCGGTCGCCGCCGACCCCTCCGAGCTGATCACCGTGGACCACGTCGGCCGGATCACGGCCGACGGCACGGTGACGCTCTCCGGCACCTACCGCTGCACCGGCGGCACCGGACCGGTGCTCGTCAGCTCCTCGGTCAGCCAGGGCGACCCCGGCCTTCACCACGGCATCGGCGGCAGCGTCGCCCAGTGCGACGGCGCGGAACACCGGTGGGAGCACTCCGGCAAGGCCTCTCCGGAAGTGCTGAAGGAGGGGGCGGCGCGGGTGGAGGCCACCCTGACGGAGCTGCGTCCCTCCGGCATCATCGTGCTGCCGTCGTTCCACGCGGTCTCGCACCAGGACATCGAGCTCGCCCGGTCCGACGCGCCCTCGGCGCCGGCGAAGTCCTCGGCCAAGTCGTCATCGAAGGCGCCGGCGAAGTCTTCGGGCAAGTCGTCCCCGAAGGCGCCGGCGAAGTCTTCGGGCAAGTCGTCCCCGAAGGCGCCGGCGAAGACCTCGGCCAAGTCGTCACCCGAGGCGCCGGGCAAGTCGTCGGCGAAGACACCCGCCGCGCCCGTTCGCTGATCCGCGGCTCCGCCCGCGTCCCCTGCTTCAGACGCGGCCGGTCCCGTCCGGGTCCGGCGGGGCCGTCCTGCGCCGGACCACCGGGGCGCCCGGCCGGCGCAGGGCGGCCACGAACTTGTAGCGGGAACCCCGGTACACCGAGCGCACCCACTCCACCGGGGTGCCCGCCGCGTCCCGCGAGTGCCGGGACAGCAGCAGCATCGGCAGCCCCACGTCGGTGCCGAGCAACTGCGCCTCGCGCGGGGTCGACAGCGAGGTCTCGATGGTCTCGTCGGCCTCGGCGAGATGGACGCCGTGCACCTCGGCGAGCGCGGTGTAGAGCGAGGGGTACGTGGCGAGGGACCGGCGCAGGCCGGGGAAGCGGCGGACGGACAGATGGGTCGTCTCGATCGCCATCGGGTCGCCGCTGGCCAGCCTCAGCCGCTCGATGCGCAGCACCTTCTCGCCGATCCCGATGCCCAGCAGGCCCGCCAGCTTCTCGTCCGCCGGCACCTCCCCGATGTCGAGCGTCTGCGAGGCCGGTGTGAGGCCCTGGGCCCGCATGTCCTCGGTGTGCGAGGTGAGTTGCAGCGTACGGTACAGCTTGGGCTGGGCGACGAAGGTCCCCTTGCCCTGGATCCGGTCGAGCCGGCCCTCGCCCACGAGTTCCTGGAGCGCCTGCCGGACGGTGGTCCGCGAGGTGTCGAACCGGACGGCGAGCAGACGTTCCGCGGGCATGGCCGAGCCGGGCTGCAGCGCCTCGGCCATGGAGAGCAGTTGCTGCTTGATCCGGTAGTACTTCGGCACGCGCGCGGTGCGGCCGGACGCCCCCCTGTGCGGCTGGGCGCTGCTGACGTCGGTGGTCATGCCTGCCTTCCCGGCTGTGTCGACGGTCTCCCGTTATAGCGACCAACTGCCCTATGGTCTAGTCCAACTGAACGGTCCGGGCGAAAGGGACGGAATGTGGACGGACGCGCTCCGGTGACTTTCTCGTAACGGCCCGGACCGGCTTTCCGAACCACCCTTGACACTCCAAAAGGTCTAGGCCAAGCTCCACCGTACTGGTCTACACCATTAGTGGCCAGGTCCCGAGCCCTACGTGCAACAGCGTCGTACGCAGGTCACCGCCGAGGGCGTGGGGGGTTAGTGGCATCCCTGAGGAGGGTGGCGTGAAGCGCAAGCTTGCGGCCGCGATCGTGATCGCGGGCATGATGGTGTCCGTGTCGGCGTGCGGCGGGGACGACGGCGACGACAGCGGCAAGAACGCGGGACCGGACAGCTTCAAGGGCCAGACCCTGACGGTCTGGGCCATGGACGGCTCCACGCCGGACCAGTGGGTCAAGGACGTCACGGCCGCGTTCGAGAAGAAGACCGGCGCGAAGCTGAAGTTCGAGACGCAGAAGTGGGACGGGATCCAGCAGAAGATCACCACCGCCCTCTCCGAGTCCAACCCGCCGGACGTGCTGGAGGTCGGCAACACCCAGACCCCGGCCTACGCGGCCACCGGCGGCCTCGCCGACCTGAGCGACCTGAAGAAGGAGATCGGCGCCGACTGGACGCCGTCGGTCTCCCAGTCCTCCGTCTACGACGGCAAGCAGTACGCCGCCCCCTGGTACTTCGCCAACCGCATCGTCATCTACAACAAGAAGATCTGGGCCAAGGCCGGCATCAAGGACACCCCGAAGACCCGGGACGAGTTCTTCAAGGACCTGGAGACCATCGGCAAGAAGACCGACGCCGAGCCGATCTACCTGCCCGGCCAGAACTGGTACTTCTTCGACGGCCTGACCATCGGCCAGGGTGCCGACCTGGTGAAGAAGGAGGGCGACAAGTACGTCTCCAACCTCGGTGACCCGAAGGTCGCCAAGGCCATGGAGATCTACAAGAAGTACGCCTCCTACTCCAAGGCCCCCAAGGACAAGGACGAGGCCACCCCGCAGCAGGCCGAGGTCTTCGCCAAGGGCAAGACCGGCGCCTTCATCGGCATGGGCTGGGAGGCCGGTACGGCCGTCACCGCCAACAAGGCCATCGAGAAGGACCTCGGCTACTTCACCATCCCCGGCGAGACCGCGGACAAGCCCGAGGGCGTCTTCCTCGGCGGCTCCAACCTCGCCGTCGCCGAGGGCAGCAAGAAGCAGGCCCTGGCCAAGGAGTTCCTGAAGATCGCCCTGTCCGACCAGTACGAGGGCGAGCTGGCCAAGCTCAACGGCGTCATCCCGAACAAGCAGTCCCTGGAGTCCAACCTCAAGGGCAACGCCGTCGCCGAGGCCGCCGCCCCCGGTGCCGCCGTCGGTGGCACCACCCCGCTGATCCCCGAGTGGGGCGCGGTGGAGAACAACCCGAACCCGATCAAGTCGTACATGACGGCCGTGCTGAACGGCAAGTCCCCGGCGGACGCCGCCAAGCAGGTCGAGGGCGAGATCAACAAGCGCCTGGCCCAGCAGAACTGATGACCGCGCCGGGGGCGCCGCGCCGGCGCCCCCGGCTCACCAGTGTCGTCCGTACGGCCACGGAAGAGATGGCAACTCATGTCAGTGCAGACCGAAGGCACGGACACGGCCGGGGAGCCCGCTGTCCGCAAGGCCGGGGTACCGGCCCCGCCGCGCGGTGACAGCCGCACCACCGGCGCCCCGTCCCGGCGCCGAACCGCCGCCGCCCCCTACCTGCTCCTGCTGCCCGCGCTGCTGGCCACCCTGGTGCTGCTCGGCTGGCCCCTGGTCAAGAACGGCCTGCTGTCGTTCCAGAATCTCAACCCGCGCCAGCTCATCCAGCACCTCACCGAGTGGAACGGCGTCGACAACTACCAGGAGGTGCTCAGCGGCGGGGACTTCTGGCGCGTCGTCGAGCGCTCCGTCTTCTTCACCGCCGTCAACGTCGCACTGATCATGGTGCTCGGGACCCTGGTCGGCCTGCTGCTGGCCCGGCTCGGCAGCAAGATGCGGCTGCTGCTGATGATCGGTCTCGTCCTCGCCTGGGCCATGCCGGTCATCGCGGCCACCACCGTCTACCAGTGGCTGTTCGCCCAGCGCTTCGGCGTCGTCAACTGGGTGCTGGACAAGCTCGGCTGGCACTCCATGGCCGACCACAACTGGCTCCAGACCCAGTTCTCCACCTTCGCCGTGATCACCCTGCTCCTCGTCTGGCAGTCCATACCCTTCGTGGCGATCAACCTCTACGCCGCGACCACCACGATCCCCCGGGAGCTGTACGAGGCGGCCTCCCTGGACGGCGCCGGAGCCTGGAAGAGCTTCACCTCGGTGACCCTGCCCTTCCTGCGGCCCTTCCTGTACGCCACGACCTTCCTCGAAGTCATCTGGATCTTCAAGGCGTTCCCGCAGATCTTCGCGATGAACGAGGGCGGCCCCGACCACCTCACCGAGACCCTGCCGATCTACGCCTACGTCGAGGGCGTCGGCAACCAGCACTTCGGAGTCGGCGCCGCCATCTCCTTCCTGACCATCCTGGTCCTGCTCGTCATCACCTCGTACTACCTGCGCATGGTGCTCAAGCAAGAGGAGGACGAGCTGTGAAGCGCTCGCTCTTCGGCCGCTTCTGGCCCAACGCGACCGCCGTCGTCCTCTTCGTCGGCTTCGTGTTCCCCGTGTACTGGATGTTCGCCACGGCCTTCAAGCCGACCGGCGACATCATCTCCGAGGACCCGGTGTGGTTCCCGACCGACGCCACCCTCGAACACTTCAAGAAGGCCGTCGACGCCGACCACTTCTGGACGCTGGTCGTCAACTCCGTCACCGTCACGGTCCTGTCGGTCGTCTTCTCGCTCGTCATCGCCCTGTTCGCCGCCTTCGCCCTCGCGCGGATGCGGTTCAAGGGCCGGCGCGGCCTCATCGTGACGTTCATGCTGGCGCAGATGGCCCCCTGGGAGGTCATGATCATCGCCATCTATCTGATCGTCCGGGACAACGACATGCTCAACAGCCTGGTCCCGCTCACCGTCTTCTACACGGTGATGGTGCTCCCGCTGACCCTCCTCACGCTGCGCGGCTACGTCGCCGCCGTGCCCAAGGAGCTGGAGGAGTCGGCGATGATCGACGGCTGCACCCGCACCCAGGCCTTCGTCAAGGTGATCTTCCCGCTGCTCGCGCCCGGTCTGATGGCGACCTCGCTGTTCGGCTTCGTCACCGCCTGGAACGAGTTCCCGCTCGTCCTGATCCTCAACAAGGACATCGAGAAGCAGACCCTGCCGCTGTGGCTGTCCCAGTTCCAGACCGCCTTCGGCGACGACTGGGGCGCCACCATGGCCGCCTCGTCCCTGTTCGCGCTGCCCATCCTGATCCTCTTCATCTTCCTGCAACGCAAGGCTGTCAGCGGTCTGACCGACGGCGCCGTGAAGGGATGACGCCCCCGATGACCACCATCGCCACCACCGCGTCAGGCAGCGGCTCCGCCGCGGGCGACGCCCTGACCCGGGACGCCCTCGCGGTGCTGCAACCCGGGTTCGACGGCACCACCGCGCCCGACTGGGTGCGCCGCCGCATCGGCGAGGGCCTGGCCTCCGTAGCCCTGTTCGGCCGCAACGTCGTCAGCGAGGAGCAGGTCACCGCCCTCACCCGGCAGTTGCGCGCCGAACGCGACGACCTGCTGGTCGCCATCGACGAGGAGAGCGGCGACGTCACCCGCCTCGACGTGCGCACCGGCTCCTCCTTCCCCGGCAACCACGCCCTCGGCGCCGTCGACGACCCGGACCTCACCCGGGCCGTCTCCCGCGAACTGGGCCGGCGCCTGGCCGCCTGCGGCGTCACCTTCGACTGGGCGCCCTCCGCCGACGTCAACGCCAACCCCGACAACCCCGTCATCGGCGTCCGCTCCTTCGGCACGAGCCCCGACCTGGTGGCCCGGCACACCGCCGCCTGGGTCGAGGGCCTGCAGTCCACCGGCGTCGCCGCCTGCACCAAGCACTTCCCCGGCCACGGCGACACCAACGTCGACTCCCACCACGCCGTACCCCGCATCGACGTCGACGCCGACACCCTGTACGCGCGCGAACTGCCCCCGTTCCGCGCGGCCATCGCCGCCGGCACCCGGGCGATCATGAGCGCCCACATCCTCGTCCCGGCCTTGGACCCCGACCGCCCCGGCACCCTGTCCCGGCGCGTCCTCACCGACCTGCTGCGTGACGAACTGGGCTACCAGGGCCTCATCGTCACCGACGGCATGGAGATGCGGGCGATCGCCGGCACCTACGGCCTGGAGCACGGCGTGGTCCTCGCCATCGCCGCCGGCGCCGACGCCATCTGCGTGGGCGGGGGACTGTGCGACGAGGGCACCGTGCTGAAGCTCCGGGACGCCCTCGTGGCCGCCGTACGCTCCGGGGAACTGCCCGAGGAACGGCTCGCCGACGCGGCGGCCCGGGTCCGTGACCTGGCCGCCTGGACCGTCGCCGCCCGCGGCGACGCGGGCAGGACCCCGGCCGACCCGGAGATCGGCCTGGTCGCGGCCCGCCGCGCGCTGACCGTGACGCGTGCGGGCGCCGCGGCACCGGTCACCGGACCGGTGTACGTCGCCCAGTTCAACCCCGCGCCGAACATCGCCGTCGGCGACCAGACCCCCTGGGGCGTCGCCGACGAACTGGAGCGGCTGCTGCCCGGCAGCGCCTCCGGCTCCTTCACCGGCGACGGTGCCGGTGCCGCCGTCCTCGCCGCGGCCGAGGGCCGCCGGATCGTCGCCGTGGTCCGCGACGAACACCGGCACGACTGGATGCGCTCCGCGCTCGACACCCTGCTCGCCGCCCGGCCCGACACCGTCGTGGTCGAGATGGGCCTGCCCCAGGCCCCGCCGCGCGGCGCCCTGCACATCGCCACCTACGGCGCCGCCCGGGTCTGCGGTGTGGCCGCGGCCGAGGCCGTCCTCGCGGGCTGACCCGACGGGCTCACCGGCCGCCCGCCGCAGCGGGCGGCCCACTCGATCGTGCTGTTTTCCCGGATCTCCACCGCACTTCGTGTTCCAGTTCCAGAGGAATCGCATGCAGACGCCCCACCCCTTCCTGCACCGCGCGGCGACCGGCCGCCCCTACTTCAGCGCCGACGGCGAGACCTACCTCGCCCCGACCCCCCTGCGCGACCTCCAGAAGACCCAGCCGCTGCGCGTGCTGTCCGAGGAGGACTTCGCGTTCTGGCAAACGTACGGCTACGTCGTCGTGCGCGAGGCCATCACCCCCGGCGAGGCCAAGGAACTCCTGGACTTCGCCTGGGACTTCCAGGGGCTCGACCCCGACCGCCCCGACACCTGGTACGAGGAGCCGGAGTTCCGCTCCGAACTCGACCGGCACCTGTTCATCTACGGCTTCGTCGAGGCCTACCACCACCAGCTCATCTGGGACAGCCGGCAGAACCAGCGCGTCTACGACGCCTTCGTGGACGTCTGGGACAGCCCGGAACTGTGGGTCACCCTGGACCGCCTCAACCTCAACCCGCCGAACAAGCTCACCCGGTCGCGCTCCCACATCGAACCCACCGACGAGGGCTTCGACATCGAGCTGCACTGGGACGTCGACACCACCCTCGCCGTCCTGCCGCAGCGGGTGCAGGGCATCATCGCGCTCACCGACACCCGCCCCGAACTCGGCGGCTTCCAGTGCGCGCCCGAACTCTTCCGCCGCTTCGAGGAGTGGCGTCTCGCCCAGCCGTCCGGCCGCGACCCGGTCCGCCCCAACACCGACCGCGCCGAGTTCCCGGTGGTGCGCCCCGAACTCCAGGCCGGCGACCTGCTGATCTTCAACGGGCTGCTCGCCCACGGCGTCGCGCCCAACGTCTCCGACAACGCTGTCAGAGCCGTCCAGTACCTGTCGATGATGCCCGCGCTGGAGGAGCACACGGCCCTGCGCGACTCCCGCGTGGAATCCTGGCGCACCCTCGCCACCCCCGACTGGAACGCCACCCTGCTCGGCGACGCCCGCGAGCCCGAAGCCCTCCGCTACGGTCCCGCCGAACTGAACGACCTGGGACGCAGGCTGCTCGGCCTCGACCCCTGGGCCGCCGCGGAAGGTGCCCGGTGAACCGCGTCTGCCTCACCCTGCCCACCAACCGGGCCTGCTCCGCCACCATCACCGCCCTGCACGCGGAAGCCGCCCACGCCGCCCGGCACTTCGGCGCCGAGATCGAGCTGCTGATCCTGGACTCCGCCGACGAACGCACCCGGACCGAGCACACCCGCACGGTCGCCGCCCTGCCCGCACACCAGGGCGTGACCGTCCGCCACCACGACGAGGAGGCCCAGCGGGACTTCCTGCGCCGGGTCATCCGGAAGGCGGGCCTGCCCGAGCCGGAGCGGCTGCTGCGCCTCATGCTCCCGCCCGCCGTCTCCTACGGCGCCTGCACCAACCGCGCCTTCCTGCTGGCCGCCGCCCTCGGCTGCGACTCGGTGCACCGCCGCGACTCCGACAGCACCTACCAACTCCACTCCGGCCGACCGGTGTTCCCCGTCCACCACGAGCTGCCCTGGCTCGGCCGCCCCGCCGCCGAGGCCTCGGCCGCCGTCACCCGCACCGACCTCGACCCGGCGCTGGCCCACCGCCCGGTCTCCCTGGCCGGAGCCTCCTTCATCGGCGAACTCTCCGTGGACATCGGCGAGATACGACGCCTGGACGAGGCGGTCTACCACGACGTGGTCGGCCTCTGGGCACCCGGCGACTGGCCCGAGGACCGCAGGCGCGCGCTGGTCGAGGAGTCCTTCACCGGCGCGGGCACCACCGCCTTCACCGGGGACCACTCCACCCTCACCCTGGTCGACCCCATGCGCGTCGACATGTGCAACGTCGCCTTCGACCGCGCGGTGTACGAGCGCGTCCCCCTCCCGCCCGCCACCGACACCATCGGCAGCGACTACTTCCTCCTCCACCTCGTCCACGACGCGGGCCTGCCCGGCATCCTCCACAACCGCCACATCGAGAACTTCCACACCCCCGAACGCCGCACCGACACCGGCTTCCCGGCCTACCAGCGCCGCTTCGTGAAGTTCCTGCTGTCGATGCTGTACTTCCACGACGTGTACGACCGGATGGCGGCCGAGGGCGCGGGCCTGCTGGACGAGCGGCAGCGGGTCCGCCCCGACCGGATCGTGGGCTTCCTCCGCGAGAGCACGGGTCTGGACCGGGCCGAGAACATCTGGCGCCTGGACCGGGTGGACACGGCGTACCGCAAACTGGGCGGCCGGTACGCGAGGTTCGCGGACCAACTCTGGGCGGAACGCGAAGGGTTACTCGACCAGGCCGAACGGGACATTGAAGACTTCGCTCACTTGACCGAATGCTGGCCGGTACTGATCAGGGCGGCCCGCACATGAGCGCCCCGAAGGAGCGCGGGGAACGGCGCGATCAACCACAACGAACCCGCACCAGCACCACGGACCGCCTCCTCTACGACCTCACCGGCATAGAGCACCAGTACGACACCCTGTTGAGCGAGCTGCCCGGAACACACATCCGCTTCGCCCTCAAGGCCTGCCCAGTGGACGAGGTCCTGCGCTGCCTGACCGCCAGAGGCGCAGGCTTCGACGCGGCGAGCCCCGCCGAGATCGAGCAGGCCCTCCGCGCGGGCGCGCACCCCGACCACATCCACTACGGCAACACCATCAAGTCCGACCACGACATCGCGGAGGCCCACCGCCTGGGTGTCCGCACGTTCGCCACCGACAGCGTCGAGGACGTCACCGCCGTCGCCGCGCACGCGCCCGGCGCCCGGGTGTTCTGCCGCCTCGCCACCAGCGGGGACGGCGCCCTGTGGGGCCTGAACCGCAAGTTCGGGTGCGCACCGGACGACGCCGTCCGCGTCCTGGGCGCGGCCCGCGCCGCCGGCCTGGTCCCGGCGGGCCTGTCCGTGCACGTCGGCTCCCAGCAGATGACCGGCGAGGCATGGCAGCAGGCCCTGGACACCCTCGCCGGAACCCTGACGGCGCTGGCCGGGCGGGGGATCGTACCCGACCATGTGAACCTCGGCGGCGGGCTGCCCGCGCTCGGCTACCTCGACCGGCGCGGCGACCTCCTCGACCCGCCGCTGGACAAGATCTTCACCGTGCTCCGCGAGGGCATGGAACGCCTGAACGCGCTGGCCGCCGCCCCGCTCGGCTTCGTGCTGGAGCCGGGGCGTCACCTGGTCGCCGACCACGGCGTGATCCACGCCCACGTGGTCCGGCTGACCGAACGGACGCAGCCGGACGGCGGGCGGACCCGCTGGCTGTACCTGAGCGTGGGCAAGTACAACGGCCTGTACGAGATGGACCAGGTCACCCACCCGCTGGTCTTCCCGGGACGGGAGACGGAGGAGCACGTCCCCGCGATCGTCGCCGGACCCACCTGCGACAGCGACGACGCGTACGGCGAGGGCCGGTACCCGGTGCGCGTGCCCCGGTCCGTCGGCTCCGGCGACCCGGTCCGGATCCTCGCCGCCGGCGCCTACGCCAGCAGTTACATGACCCAGGGGTTCAACGGCATCCGCCCGCTGCCGGCCGAGTGCACCCGTGGCCAGGAAGGACACCACTGAGATGACAGGCCTCATACGGGGCATCACCGAGGCCGACTGGCCCGAGGTCGCCGCCCTGGAGGCCGGGGCGTACGCGGACACCTCGCTCACCGAGGGCGAGGCCGCCCTGCGGTCCCGGGTCTCGTCGGGCACCGGCTTCGTCCTGGACCTCGACGGCCGGATCGCGGGCTACGTCCTCGCCCTGCCGTACCCGCGGCTGCGCTGTCCCGACCTGACCGGCCCGGAACGGGTCGCCCACCACGCCACCAACCTCCATCTGCACGACCTGGTCGTCAGCGCGCCGCTGCGGCGCCGGGGCCTGGGCACCCGGCTGGTCCGGCACCTCACGGACACCGCCCGCGCCCGGGGCTTCGCGACCATGTCGCTGGTCGCGATCGCCGGCAAGGAACCCTTCTGGCGGGCCAACGGCTACCGCCCCCACCACGAGGCGCGGGTGCCGGCCGGCTACGGCAGCGGCGCGGTGTACATGTCGGCACAGCTCGCGGCCCTGCGGAAGGCGAGCTGATGACCGCACCGTCCTTCCGGCGCGCCAAGTGGTCGATCGCGGCGCTGTTCTGCTTCCTCGGCTTCCAGTACGGCACCTGGGTGTCCCGGCTGCCCGCGCTGAAGACCCGGCTGGACCTGGGCGCCGGCGAGGTGGGGCTGCTGCTGATGGCCTGCGGGGCCGGAGCGGCGGCCTCCTTCCCGCTGGTCGCCGTCCTGATGCGGCGGCTCGGCTCCCGCCTGCTGTCCCTCCTGTCCGCCGCGGCCCTGATCGGGGTCCTGGCCGCCCTGTCGGTCGTACCGGACTACCCGCTCGCGCTGCTGGCCGTGTGCGCCGACGGTGTCGCGGTCGGCTGCCTCAACGTGGCCATGAACGCGCAGGGCGCCGCGCTGGAGAGCACCCACGGGCGTACGGCCATGTCCCAGCTGCACGCCACCTTCAGCGGCGGGCTGCTCGCCGCCGCCCTGCTGACCTCCGGCGTGACCACGCTGACCGCGTCCGTACCGGCGCACTTCGCCGTGGCCGGGATCCTGTTGCTGCTCCTGCTCGCCGGCGCCCGCCCGGGGCTGCTGACCCACCGGGAGCCGGACGCCGCGGCCCCGGAGGGACCGAAGCGCCGTGGCCGCCGGGGCCTGCCCTCCGGCACGACCCTCCTCATGGGCTGCGCCATGGCCTTCGGCACGATCACCGAGGGCGCGATGAACGACTGGTCGACGCTCTACATGAAGGACGTAGTGAAGGCGTCGGCGACCGTCGCCCCGCTCGGCATCGCGGTCGTCTCCGTGATGATGCTGCTGGCCCGCGCCTGGGCGGACCGCTGGCGCACCCGCTGGGGCGACGGACGCGTGGTGCGGGCCGGCAGCGCGGTGGCCGCCGTGGGCCTCGCCCTCGCGTTGCTCACCGGGGGAGTGGTGCCCACACTGCTCGGCTTCGCCTGCGTCGGCCTCGGCGCGGCGGCCGTCACCCCGTGCGTGTACGTGGCGGCGGCCGGCCGTGGCGCGGACGCGCTGGCGCTGGTCGCCGCGATGGGCACCACGGGCCTGCTGGCCGGTCCCGCCCTGATCGGCTTCGTCGCCGGCGCGGCGAACCTGACGGTGGGCATGGCCACGGTGGCGGCCTCCGCACTGATCGTCACGGCGACCGCCTTCCGGATCCCGTGGCCGGCCCCCGCTCCGGAACCGGAGCCGGTCGGCTGACGCGGGTCGCTACGCTCCTCGGTGGTGCCCCGGCGCGCGTGACGCGGAGTTCTCCTCCCAGGCGGTGTGGATCTGGGCGGAGTCCAGCAGGTGCTCGCCGTAGAGATCCTGCAGCCAGTTGCTCTGGTAGATGGTGTCGAGGTAGCGCTCGCCGAGGTCGGGGGCTATCGCCACCGCCGTGAGGTCACGGGTGCCGTGCCGGGCCAGCCAGTCCGTCGCGGCGCTCACCACGGTGCCCGTGGAGCCGCCGAACAGGAAGCCCCGTCGGGCCAGCCGGTGGCAGGTGCGGATGGTGTCCGCCTCCTCCACCCGGATCACCTCGTCCACGTACTCCTCGTCGAGCAGCGGGGGGCGCATGCTCATGCCCAGGCCCGGGATCATCCGGCGGCCGGGCGTGCCGCCGAAGGCCACCGAGCCCACGCTGTCCACGGCGACGATCCGCACCGGCCGGTGCCACTTGCGGAAGTAGCGGGCGCAGCCCATCAGCGTCCCGGCGGTGCCCGTCCCGACGAACAGCACGTCCAGGCGCGGGAAGTGGACGGCGATCTCCGGTGCCGTCGTGCGGAAGTGCGCCCGCCAGTTGCCCGCGTTGGTGTACTGGCTGAGCCACACGTAGCGGTCGTCGGACGCGCACAGCGAGCGGACGTATTCGAGCCGCGTGCCCAGGAAGCCGCCGCCCGCGTCCAGGTCGGTCACGACGTGCACGTGGCTGCCGAGGGCTTCCATCAGCAGTTTCGTCGACAGGTTGCACCGGGAGTCCGTCACGCACAGGAACCGGTAGCCCTTGCTGGCGGCGATCATGCTGAGCGCGACGCCCAGGTTTCCGGACGAGGACTCCACGAGGATGGAATCCGGCGTCAGGGATCCTTCCCGCTCGGCGCTCTCCACCATCTCCTTCGCGGCCTTCAGCTTGATGGAGCCGGCGAAGTTGAAGCCCTCGCACTTGAGGTAGAGGCGGTGTCCGAATATCGATTCCAGATCGATGAAGAGACTTCCTTCGTTGAAGGCGTGGGGAGCGGAGATGACGGGCACGGCAGGCCTCCTGGTCCCAGGGCTGAGGGCGACGGCCTCAGCCGTACCGGCGCAGATCGTGGAAGAAGTCGTCGATGAGGCGGAGTTCTCCCGCCCTGGCCACTTGGTCGTAGACGTACTTGCCGACGGCCAGGTCGAGGACGCCCAGGCCGAAGGGCGAGAAGATCACCGGCTGGTCGCCGGGCGGGGCGGCCCGTCCTTGCAGCACGTCGTACAGGGTCCCGTTGAGGAAGTCGCGGTTCCCGGTGCGCTGCTCGACCAGGTGCGGGGAGGTGTCCGCCTTCAGGCAGTGCTCCACGTCGTCCACGAAGTTCGCCGAGGCGAGCAGGATCTCGGGCGCGAGGTCGCGCAGCGACACGTGCAGCACCAGGGGGTTGTGGGCGAACCAGCCGGGGGCCGTGACATGGGGCCGGCCGGCGACGGTGGCGAAGACCACGAGGTCGCTGGAGCGGACCAGGTCCTCGGCGCTGTCGTGGACGGTGACCTCACCGGTGGCGCCCGCCTGGCGCAGGTAGCCGCAGAAGCCGGCGGTGCTGTCGGGGGACAGGTCGTGCACGCCGACGGCGTCGAAGGTCCAGCCGGAACCGGCCAGGAACGTGTGGATGTACCGGGCGATCAGGCCGGTGCCGAAGAACCCGACACGGCGGGGGCGGCTCCGGGTCCGGCTGAGCCAGTCGGCCGCCAGCGCCGCGGAGGCCGCGGTCCGGGTGGCGCTGATGACGGAACTCTCCAGGCACGCGAACGGGTAGCCCGTGTCGTGGTCGTTGAGGATCAGCACCGCGGAGGCCCGGGGCAGCCCCGTCCGTACGTTGTCGGGGAAGCTGGAGATCCACTTCAGGCCGTCCACCCGCGCGGGGCCGCCGATGGAGGCGGGGAGCGCGATGATCCGGGCCGTCGGACGGTCGGGGAAGCGCAGGAAGTACGAGGGCGGGTTGACCGAGTCCCCGGCACCGTGCAGCCGGTAGGTGGCCTCCACCAGGTCCACCAGCTCCTGCTCGCGCCCGCCGAGGGCCTGCTCCACCTGCTTGCCGGAGATCACCGCGAAGGAGGGCGCCGATCCCGGGTGGGGCGTGTCCGCCTCGGTGGCGGTCGACAGCATGTCGGTCATCGACGGCTCGCCTCCCCCGTCGGGCAGGAGTCGGCCAGGCGTCGCGGCTCGGCCATGCCGACCAGCACCTGCCGGTCGCCCGTGAACGCCTCCCGGCTGTGCGCCGAGCCGATGTTGTCCACGAGCATCAGGTCACCGGCCTGCCAGGGCTCGCGCCGGGTGTGCTCCTCGTAGGTGGCGTTCAGCAGCTGGACGACGTCCTCGCCGATCGGGCTGCCGTCGCCGTACCGGGTGTTGAACGGCAGGCTGTCGGCGCCGTACTCGTCCACCAGGTACTCGCGCACCTCCGGGGCCAGCGTCCACTCGTTGAGGAACGCGATCTGGTTGAACCAGCACTTCCGGCCGGTGACCGGGTGCCGTACGACGGCGCAGCGGCGCTGCTCGGTGCGCAGCGACCCGTCGTCCTGCCAGCGGAAGTCGATGGCGTTGGCCCGGCAGTACTGCTCGATCGCGGCACGGTCGTCGGTGCCGAACGACTCCGCCAGGGACGCCCCGATCTCCTCGTTGTAGCTGCGGGTCAGAAGCCAGCCCTCCCGCTCGAACCGCTCGGTCAGCTCGGCCGGCAGCGCCCGGAGGACCTGCTCGGCGTCGGCGACCGCGGTCGCCCCGCCCTGCTCGGGCGCGGTCAGGCACGCGAACAGCAGCAGGCCGGGTACCTGGAGCGGGTAACTCAGCTCGTGGTGCATGCACATCGGCTGGTTGGCCGGCCAGGGCATGGAGGAGTACAGGCCGTGGCCGTGGTCCTCCCGGGGGGCGAAGGCCTCCCGCTCCGGCATGAGCGTCCCGGCCAGCCGTGCGAAGACGGCACCGACCTGGTCCGGGTCCTTCAGGCCGAGCCCGCGCACGAGCAGCGCCCCGTGCTCGGTGACCTGTGCCCGCAACGCCTCGCGGTGTTCGGCCGCCCAGCTCGCGACGTCGGCGGGCCGGTCCACGCGCAGCAGCGCTGGTCTGTCCGGCCGCAGCTCCACGTCGAGCGGTGCTGCCAGGGATGAGGACGGCATCTCGGTTTTCCTTTCGGTCGCCCGTCGCATGGCGTACGGGTCAGGTGGAGGCCAGGGGGACGGCCGCGCTCAGAACGGCGTGCGCGGCCTCGGCCGGGCGGGTGCGGAGGAAGTAGTGACCCCCGTCCGCCAGTTCGTGCCAATCCACGTGCTCGGCCAGGAGCAGCCAGTCGCGGTGGTGGTCGGCGTGGCCGGCGGTGTGCGGGTCGTCGGCGGCGACCACCACCGAGACCGGCGCGGCCAGCTTCACCGGCGGCGGGGCGTGCAGGACCGCCTGGAAGTAGCGGTGGGCGGACACGCAGTCGTGCCGGTAGGCGGCACCGATGTGCTCGGCGTGCCGCGCGTTCAGTTCGGCGAGCTCGGTGTAGCCGCTGTCCGCGGTCAGCCGCGCCGCGATCTCCGCGTCGCTCAGGCCCGTCAGCTCGGCGACGGCGGCACCGCGGTCCTCGGCCGTGCCGAGCAGCTGCGCCCCGAGGAACACCCGCGTGACCCGCACACCGCGCTCCTGGAGCGTCCTGGCCGTCTCCACGGCCGGTGCGGCGCCCGACGAGTGCCCCCACAGCATGACCCTGGTCAGGCCGCGCGCCGTGATCTCGTCGGCGACCTGTGCCGCGACGTCCGCGATCGACGCGAACGGCTCCCGGTGCGCCGCCAGGTCGTGGCCCGGCAGGTCCACCGCGAGGACCGCGAGACCACTGCCCGCCAGCGCGGCCGCCATCGGCCGGTAGTTGACCGCGTTGCCGCCCGCGTAGGGGAAGCAGACCAGCGCGCACTCCGCGGCGCCGTCCGGGTCCGACAGGGGCTGGAGCAGCTCCGGGCGCTGCCGGGCGGCGCCGTCGAGGAGCGCGGCCAGATCGGCGAGCACGGGGTGCCGGGTGATGTCCCGCAGGGAGACCGCGCGGTCGAGCGCGATGCTGAGCTTGACGGCCGACAGCGAGGTGCCGCCCGAGTCGAAGAAGTGGTCCGTCCGGCCGATCCGGTGCTCGGGCACCCCCAGCAGTTCGGCCCAGGCCGCCGCCAGCCGCCGCTCGGTCGGGCTGAACGCGTCCCGGTCCGCGCCGGCCGCCGCGTCGGGTCCGGTGCCCGTCCGCGCGGCCTCCGCGGTCAGGGCCTTGCGGTCGATCTTGCCGTTGGCGGTCAGCGGCAGGCTCTCCCGCCAGTGGAATGCCGCCGGGACCATGTAGGCGGGCAGCGCCGCCGCGAGCGCCTCGCGCAGCACGTCCGGCTCGTGACGCCGGCCGGAGTGGAAGGCGATCAGCTGGGTGTTCCCGCCGCCCCGCTCGACGACGACCACCGCACCGTCCCGCACCCCGTCCACCCGCAGCAGGGTGTTCTCGATCTCGCCGATCTCGATCCGGAAGCCGCGGATCTTGACCTGGCTGTCCCGGCGGCCGAGGAACTCCAGCTTGCCGCCGGGGTGCCAGCGCCCCCAGTCGCCGCCCAGGTACAGCCGCTCCCCGGGCCGGTACGGGTCCGTCCGGTAGGCCTCCCGGGTCCGCTCGGGATCGTTGACGTACCCCCGGCCCACACAGACCCCGGAGAACGCGATCAGCCCGGGAGCGCCCAGGGGCACCAGCGCGAGCTGCTCGTCCACGACGTACACGCGCACGTTGTTGACCGCGCGTCCCAGCAGCACGCGGTCGGGTACGCCGTCCAGGACCTCGTGGTTGGTGTCGTCCGAGGTCTCCGTCAGCCCGTAGGCGTTGAGCAGCCTGATGCCCGGCTGGAGCGCGAACCAGCGCTGCACCAGCTCCCGCTTCAGCGCCTCACCGGTCACCGACACCCACCGCAGGTCCGGCAGCTCGCGCGGGCGCTGCTCCAGGTACGAGACCACGACCTCCAGGTAGGAGGGCACGAGCTGGGTCACGGCGACCCGGCCCCGCACCAGCGTGTCGACGAACCGCTCCACGTCCACGACCACGTCCTGGCCGATGAGCAGGGTCCGCCCGCCGACCAGCAGCGCGGACACGAGCTGCCACAGGGAGATGTCGAAGCACTGCGGGGCGGTCTGCGCCACCACGGACCCCTCGCCGATCCCCAGGTCGTCGATCTTGGCGAACAGGTGGTTGAGCAGACCCGCGTGCTCGCACATCGCGCCCTTCGGCTCGCCGGTGGAACCGGAGGTGAAGAAGATGTAGGCGAGCTGACCGGGATCGACCCGCACCCCGAGGTCGTCGTCGGCGTGCGGTTCCGCGTACGCCGTCTCGACCAGCAGCTTCTCTGCGTCCGGTACGGTGGCCAGCGCCTGGTCGAGGGTCCCGGTGCTGCCGGACTCGGTGAGGACCAGCCGGCACCCCGCCCGCGACAGCGTCGCCGCGATACGGCCGGCCGGGAAGTGCGGCTCGATCGGCAGGTACGCCCCGCCCGCCTTGAACACCGCCAGCGTCGCCGCCAGCCAGTCCAGGTTCCGTTCGGTGACGACGGCGACCACGTCCTCCCGGCCCACCCCGCGGGCCAGCAGCGCCCGCGCCAGCCGGTTGGCCCGTGCGTTCAGCTCCCCGTACGTCCACTCCCGCTCGCCGTGCACCGCGGCCACCGCCCGCGGATGCGCCCGCACCCGCTGCTCGAACAGTTCGTGCGCGCGTGCGTCCGGCAGCGCCCGGTGCGGCCCCGCCAGCCCTTCCAGCTGCTCCCGCACCTCCACGGCCGACAGCAGGCTCTGCTGCGTGTGGTCGGCGTCCGGATCGGCCGCCAGCAGCCGCAGCGCCTTCAGGTGGTAGCCGCCGACACGGTCCGCGCTCTCGGCGTCCAGCACGTCCGTGCGGTACCGCAGGCGCAGCACCAGCCGGCCGCCCCGGTCGCACCAGCGCACATGCAGGACACCGTCGTCGGCGTGCTCGTCCTCGGCCTCCATGGGGCCGAACACGGCCTCGTACGACGGCTCGGTCACCCCCAGCTCCCGCCGCAGTTCCGGCACCGGGAACTCCCGGTGCGCCAGCACCTCCGCCTCGGCGCGCTCGGCGGCCGACACCAGGGCCCGCCAGGACCCCGGGGGCACGGTCAGCCGGCACGGCAGCGGCTCGCCGCGCACTCCGGCGGCGTACCCCGTGACCACCTCGCGCTCGCCGGACAGCGCGGCCAGCACCTTGGCGTGCGCCGCCAGCAGCAGTGCGCTCAGCGGCAGTCCCGACCGCCGGACCAGCGCGCGCACCGAGGTCACCACGTCGTCCGGGACCGGCGTCTCCTGCTCCGACGCTCCTGGCACCGGCTCCCGGACCCATCGCGGCACGGCGGTGCTGCCGCCCGCGGTCAGCACACGGCTCCAGAACTCCCGGTCGGCTTCCACCGCTTCCACCGCTTCCACGCGCGTTCCCATCGAATGGCCTTCCTCACCTCGTGACGGACGCGGGGGCGTCGGTCGCTTGCAGGGCCCGGGGCGCGGCGCCGGGCCGGTGGCCGGCCGCGGGCATGTCCACGGCCGGGTTGCCGCCCCACTGAGCGTTCGGGGGGACTTCCTCGCCCTTCATGAGGAAGGAATCGGGTGCCAGCACCGAGCCGTCGCCCATGGTCACGCCGTAGTGCACATGGGCGCCGACGCCCAGCGTGCAGCCGGCGCCCAGCGTGCTGCGGTCGGACTTGAACGTGCCGTCCTCCTGGGAGTGGCACTGGATCTTGCTCCCGGCGTTGAGGGTGCAGTCGTCGCCGATGGTGGCCAGGGTGCGTTCGGTGATGTAGCAGCCGTCGTCGAACACCCGGCGGCCGATGCGCACTCCCAGGAGCCGCCAGACCAGGGCCTTGAAAGGAGTCCCGTTGAAGATGTTGAGATAATGGCTCGGCATTTTCCACACGCGCTCGTGCCACCAGAAAATCGGGTGGTAGATGGAACACAGTTGGGGGGTGAGCGGGCGGAACCTCGTCAGGCAGCGCTCCACGAGGATGTAATAGCCGGTGGAGAACGCGAGCGTCATGGCCAGATACAGGGCGATCACCACGTGACCGGCCACGCCGTACAGGTCCACGGAGGCGAGTCCGAACAGGGTGAGCGCGAAGACGAGGAACCAGCGCATGCACAGCATCAGGGCCATCGAGCGCAGGTTGTAGCGGTTCTTCGAACTGAGGTGGCGGTGCAGTTCGTCGCCTTCCCGCAGATGGTCGAACCGGGCGTCCCGGTCCACCGAGCGGGGAATCTCGAAACACGGCGAACCGAGCAGTCCCACACCTTCCCGTACCTCGCCGTCGAGGGGAATCATCACCTTGGTGGCGAGCAGGCAGTTCTCACCCGTCCTGCCGCCCACGGGATATGCGATGTTGTTTCCCAGGAAATTACGCGGACCGATCTCCACCCGGGACACGCGGAAGGACGTACTGGAATAGTCGGCGTTGATGACGGAGAGTCCGTCGGCCACCATCGTTCCGCTTCCGACCGTGACCATGAAAGGCGTCTCGTGCTGCATCTCGGTGCCGAAATTAGAACCGGTCTGCTCCACCCGTGACAGGTCGTAACCGAGCCCGCGCAGATAATGCACGATGTACGAGCTGTCACCGAAGAGCCAGGCGAAGAACTTGATGTTCGTCATGCGCGCCGCCGTCCGGTGCAGCGTGTAGTGGAATCCGTACAGCGGATACACCCGGTCCGGTTTCACGAACAGACCCAGCAGGCGGGGAACGGTGTACAGGACGACGACACCCAGGACGAGGAAGCCGGAGAACAGGGCCAGCGAGACGACGAGCGCGTCCGGGATCAGTTCCGGCCGGGTCAGCACCGCCGTCTGCGGATCGAGTCGCTTGCCGATCGCCGGGACCTCGGTGAACAGCATGTAGACGCCGCCGAGGGTGAGCGGCAGGTACAGGAAGAACGTCTGGAGCAGCGTGAGGCCACCGAACCAGACCCGGCGCGCGGTGCCGCACCTGGCCGGCGGTACCCGCAGGTAGTCGACCTGGGCGGGCTCCGCCGGGGAGCCGTGCCAGCGCTCGCCGTCCGGCACCGCCTGGCCGCTGTGCAGCGCGGAGGAATGGCCCAGTTGGGCGCCGTCGCCCAGCGAGGTGCCGATGTCCAGGACGGTCTTCTCGCCGACGTACACGTCCCGGCCCAGCGTGACCCGGCCGGTCTGGATCCGGCCCGCGTGGGCCCGGTAGCAGAGGAGGAACGCGTCCTTGCGGATCACCGTCCCGGCGCCGACCGTCAGCAGGTCGGTGCAGACCGGGACGGTGCGGGAGAGGATCGTGACCCCCTTGCCGATCCGCGCGCCCAGCGCCCGCAGGTACAGCACGTACAGCGGGGTCCCGACGAAGAACACCATCGGATTCGCGTGCAGCAGGACCTTCACGAACCAGAAGCGCAGATAAGCCGGCCCCCAGATCGGGAAATCACCGGGTTTCCAGCGGCCGACGAGCAGCCATTTCGCGATGACCGGAAATATGCACAGGGTGAGGAAACCGATGCCGCCGAACAGCACCGACCGCACATAGATGCCGACGAATCCGGAACCGGCGGCGATCCACTCGTACCCCCGGGCGGTGACGAATCCCCAGACGAGGGAATACACCAGGAAGATGAGCAGCTGGGCCGTCCCGCACAGCAGATGGTGGGCGGGACGGGCGCGCGTCACCGGAGCGGGGGGCCGCGCGGGTTCCGGTGAGGGCACCGCCGTATCGGCGGGCGCGGCCTGTACGAGGGCCGCCGTCAGACTCCGAATGGTGGGGTGCCGGTAGATGTCCCGCATGGACGGCGAGGGAAGGTCCGGGTTTTTCCTCAGCCGCGCGCAGAACTGGGCCATCACCAGGGAATTCGCGCCGAGGTCGGTGAAGAAGTTACTTTCGGCCGGAACGTCGTCGCAGCCGGTGACCTCGGCCAGTGTTTCCGCTAGTTTCCGCTCGGTCCGCACCCTGTCGGCCCCGATGTCGCTCAGGGTGACGGCGCCTTCGTCGGGCCGGGATATGGGGACCTCGGAGGACTGCTCCACCATTACATCTCCTGAGGACGTATGGATCGCCAATGGCCGGCCGGACGGTTCCTGATCAGGAACCATCGGTTTCAGTCTGGCGAGGTGGACAGCAGCCTGCCACTTCGCATCGGTCCATTCGTTCCGCCCGGAAGACGCCGACGGCTCTTTATTCCTTGGTTTCCGCGCACAGCGGCCCCCACCACGCCTCACCCGAACGGCGGCGCCCCCGAATCGCCTACGCATCCTCAAGGGCGCGGCAGGGGAATGCCCTGAGGCCCGGTGACCCGCGCACACCCGGGTCCTGCCAGACATCGGGCCGGGGTCTCGTTCAAGGGGCACACGAACGACACGAAGCGGACTCGCCCGTCAGCGACGCGTGGTGACCGGAGCCACCGGAATCCGGTGGCGATGGCCGCCCGGCCCTTCACACGGTCCGTCCGGGGCCCGGCCTGCCGAGCGGACCGGGCACCGGACGAAGGGGCGTCAGTGCTCGGGGAGCTCCGCCCGCACCGGCTTGATGATCTCCTCCGTCAGCCACTGGGCCACGCCCTGCGGATAGCCGCGCGGCAGGCTCAGGACGATGTGGTCGAGGCCGGCGTGGACGAGCTCCAGCACGGTCCGGCGGGACGCCGCGATGTCGTCGTAGGAGATGACGACCTGCACCGACCTGCTGATCTCGGACGGATCCCGGCCGATGGCCGCACAGTGCTCGTCGAGCACCCGGGCGCGGTCGGTGATGAGGTCCAGCTGATTGTGCGGCGGACCGGGGATGTTCCAGATGTCGGCGTGCTCCGCCACCAGCCGCAGCGTCCGGTCGCCCCAGCCGCCGATGAGCAGGGGCGGGCCCGAGGGCTGGACGGGCTTGGGCTCGTTGCGGTTGCCCTTCAGCGTGTAGTAGCGGCCCTCGAAGTCGAACTCCTTCTCGGTCCACATGCGCTTGAGGATGGTGATCGTCTCCTCCAGGCGCGCGATGCCCTCGGCGGGCGGTACGAGGGTGAGTCCGTACGCCTCGTACTCGGCGATCGCCGGGTTGTCACCGGCCATGCCGCCGGCGCCCGCGGGCTGGTGCGTACCGCCCGCCCCGAGGCCCATGACCAGCCGGCCCCGGGACACCACGTCGACCGTGGTCGCGATCTTCCCGAGGACGGCCGGCCGGCGGATGCGGTTGCTGGTGACCAGGAGCCCCAGCCGGAGGCGCCGGGTCTGCGCGGCCAGCGCGGCCAGGAGCGTCCAGCCCTCGTAGATCTTCCCGTCCTTCGGCCCCGCCAGCGGCAACAGGTGGTCCCACAGCCAGGCGTGTTCGATCTCGGGTATCTCGTCGGCCTCCAGCCACACCCGGAGGATGTCGTCGTAATCGACGTGCATGGGTGTGGTCTTCAGACCGAAGGTCACTCGTCCGGGCTCACTCATGTGAACGTGCGTCCTTGTGTGAGGGAAGCAGTGCGGTGATCGCCGTGCGGTTGAAGACCACAACTACCGCACGCCCCGGTGTCCCGGCCGATCACTTCCGGCCAGGGTTGGATCCCGTCGGTCACGTGCTGCGGCACGCCCGTCCGCTGCCGGGTGCCGGCCGGCTCAGCCGGGGACCGCTGCACCGGTGCCCACGTCAGGCAGCGGAAGGGCGACCGCGTCGGTGCCGCGTTCCGGGATGCCGATGACCTCGACGGTCACCCCTCGTGCTGCCAGCGCCTTCGCGGTCTGTGCGACGGTGATCTGGGAGAAGCCGAAGACGGAGTCCGGCGTCAGGCTCCCGCGGTTCTTGAGAAGCATCGCGAGGACGATCCGCTGGGGCGTGTAGTCATCCGGAAGGAGGCGTGCGCCGCCGCTCAGCCGGGCCACCTTCGCGGTGAAGTCCGCACGGACTCGGGCGGACTCCTGGAGCAGTTCCACCGCGACCCTTGCCTGGCTGAACAAGTGACTCAGCGGACCGGAGCCGCCTGCCCGCTTGACGAGGATCAGGGTGCCGTCGGGCATGAGCAGATCACAGATCTCGACCTGGTCCCTGGGCCGGAGGGGGTTGGCGACGTTCTTGGTGTCGAGGCAGAGCCAGCCGGGCCGGTCATCGGCCACCCTGTTGTTGTAGTCGTGCTCCGACTCACCGGGCACCCAGGCGGGAAGGGTGACGGAGGGAGAGGGGGAGAACAGAGCGCTCACGGTCACCCGGCACTCTTCGGTGTAAGCCGCCCCGGCCTCGTACCACTCGCCGTCCATCAGGAAGAACCGCCTGGAGCCGAGCGAGACGCCCGTCTCCAGCCAGGTCAGCGCGCTGGTGACGGCGAGCGTGTCGGCGGCCCCCGCCCGGCGGTCCCTGGCCAGGGTCACGGTGCCCTCGCGCAGCGCCTTGAGGCGTCGGCCGGGCGGTGCGAGCCGGGCGCGGGTGAGAACGTATCCGAGGTCGAACTCATCGGACCGCAGGGCACCCGTGCTGTTGATCTGCGTCTGGTACGTGGTGGCCTCCGCGTACGCCTCGTGGTGTTCGGAGGGGACGGAGACGGAGATCAGCCCGTCCGCGGGCCGGCCGAGACGGTCGTCCAGAGCCTGGTCCAGGGTGTCGACGGTCTTCGTGTCGCTGACCGGCACGATGTGGTCGACGAACTCCAGCTCCTGGTGCGGAATGTCCTCGCGGCAGATCCTTGCGATGGCCCGCAGGTCGGAGACCAGCGCCGCGGGCTCGACTCCGAGCGCGATCCTCAGCCCGCATCCGCCCTGGGCGCTGACCGCCTTTCCCCGCGTGTACCGCGACCGGGTGAGCGGCAGGTCGTCGAGGTCTCCGCCCAGGCTCCGCACGATGCGCGAGTGGTCACGAATCCCCAGCAGCGGGACGGACGCGCCCCGCGGGACCAGGGAGATGTCGGTGCGGGCCTGTCCGAGGGATCTCGATACGGCGCCACGGATCATGTTCGGGTCCATCTGCCGGATGGCGAAGGAGAGGCCGAAGCGCTTGTCCTTGAGGTGATCAGGGATCAGTCGGTACCCCTGGTCACAGCCTATGGCGTACACCGTCCCGTCGACGGCGAGCAGAAGCAGGGCAGCGGTGCGGCGGACGCTCTCACTGACGGTTATGCCGGTGGTGCGCGACATGGGTGCGCACCAAGGGGCCTCGGTGCGCTCCATCGCGCAGGTGACGTACACGGCCGGGACCCCCAGCACCTCGGGCACATGCAGCTCGGCACCGAGCTCGTCGAGAAGCTCGATGTCCAGAGCACCCAGCATGGCCTCCGTGACGGGGGAGACGCCGGACAGTCGGTAAACGGTGCGTACCGCGGTGTTCGATGCCACAGGGAAAGGCCTCCACAGACAGCTGCGGCTGCGGTGCGCAGTGCGACGCACCGATTCGGGAGGGAATCAAGTACACGACTGATGATGGACGCGGTCTGTGTACGTTGTCAACAGGACACTCTCTGGAAACGGTGTAACCGCCCGTGTACGCTGGGGCTATGACGGACACTGCCGCTTCATCGGTCGGACCACTGGTCACCGGCGCCGAGATCGCTCGGTTGGCCGGAGTCACCCGGGCTGCTGTCTCCAACTGGCGCCGGCGTTACGACGATTTCCCCCTGCCGGCGGGGGGTGCCGCCAACAGTCCGCTCTACGCGCTCGCGGAGGTCCAGGAGTGGCTGGACAAGCAACGCAAGGGCCAGGAGGTCTCCCCAGAGGTCGAGTTGTGGCAGGCCATGCGGGCTGTGTACGGGGAGCAGATGATCGTGGGCCTGGCGCAGGTGGCCGCGGTGCTGACCGGAGAAGCCGGAACCGGAGTGCCGGACGACATCGCCACCCGCGTACAGGGACTCGTCCGCACCGAATCCCCCGCCGACCTCGTGAACGGCCTGACCGAACGATTCATGGACTCCGCTCGGCGCGCCGGCTCCGACCAGGTGACGCCTGAGCGGGTGGTGCGCGCCGTGCGCCACTTCGCTCCCGAACTGGCGTCCGACGCCACCGTCTTCGATCCCGCTTGCGGAATCGGGGTGCTGCTCCTGTCCGTCGCCGCCGGAGGCGGGATGCGGTGCCGCGGGCAGGAGATGGACGCCGACAGCGCCCGCTTCGCACAGCTCCGCGCAGACCTCCTGGGCCGATCAGGCGTGCGCATAGTGGCAGGTGACTCACTGCGCGCGGACGAATGGCCGGACCTCAAAGCTGATCTGGTCGTCTGCGATCCTCCGGCCGGCGTGACCGAGTGGGGGCGGGAGGAACTGCTGCTGGACTCCCGCTGGGACCTCGGCACCCCGTCCAAGGCCGAAGGCGAGCTCGCATGGCTCCAGCATGCCTACGCGCACACCGTGCCCGGCGGCCACGTCCTCATGGTCATGCCGGCCTCGGTCGCCTACCGCAAAGCAGGTCGCCGCATCCGGGCGGAGCTCGTACGCCGCGGCATCCTGCGCCAAGTCATCGCCTTGCCACCGGGCACGGCGACCTCGCACGCCCTGCCTGTCCATCTGTGGTGTCTTCAGCGTCCCCGGAGCACGGCGGGCGCGGACACGAACCACACCGTGCGCATGATCGACCTGACGGACAACAGCCCCGACGCCGACCTGGAACCACGCCCCGACCAAGTTGCCGACGTCCCGCTGATCGAACTCCTCGACGACACGGTCGATCTGACACCCGGAAGCCACCTCCTGCACCGGCACCGCGACTACCCCGGTGAGTACGCCGCCCTGCGCGAGGAGCTGGAGAACCAGATCCGTCGCCTCGCCGCCCTCCTGCCGGAGCTCGCCGCGGGTGGCGGGCCGGGTTCGCTGGACGCCGCCACCACCAGCGTCGCCGATCTCGCCCGAGCCGGGCTCGTGGCCTACGACGGTCAGGAGCCGGTCTCGGCCAGCGAGCAGCTCGACACCGCCTATCTGCAAGGTTTCCTGCGCAGCTCCGTCAACGCCCGCAGGTCGACGAGCGCGAGCGGGACCTACCGCTTCGACGGCAGGGGCGCGCGCATCCCCCGTATGGGCATCGACGATCAGCGCCGGTACGGCTCCGCCTTCCGTGCCCTGTCCGCGTTCGAGGAGGGGATGCGCAAGGTCGACGAGCTGAGCCGGCAGCTCGCCGAGGTCGCCCGTGACGGTCTCGCCACGGGCGCCCTGGCACCGGAGGAATGAGGGCCGGGCGGGCGGCCGGTCAGGCGGCGTGCGGCAGGAACGGGCTCGCCGTCCCGCTCCACGTCACGCTCAGAGCCTCGCGAGCACGCGTGCAGGCGACGAAGAGCAGACAGCGCTCCCGGAGCAGGTCGGCCTCGTGCTGGAGCGGGTCCGCCTCACGCGGGGTGATCTCCCGGGCGAACGGGACGGTTCCCTCGGCGGCACCGAGCACCGACACCGCGCGGAACTCCAGCCCCTTCATCGCGTGCATCGTTGCCAGCCGCACCCCCTCGGTCCCCTGGGCGGCCTGACCCCTGACCCGTAGCACCGGGACCCCGGCGGCGGTCAGCTTCTCCTCCGCCGCGTCCAGGGAGAGGTTGAAGCGTGCGCACACGCCGATCTCATGCGGGGCGAGGCCCTCGTCCAGCAGCGCACGGACCCGCTCCACCAGCCCCTCGATCTCTTCCCTCTGGGTGCGGTACCCCTGCACCTGGGGCCGGCGACCGTGGAGGACGGAGCGGTACCCGGACAGCGAGTCCGTCCCCTCGCCTTCGAGCGCGTCGACGGTCACGGGTGCGAGGAGGCGGGTGGACCAGGCGAGGATCTCCTCGGTGGAGCGGTAGTTGACGCGCAGCCGGAAGCTGCGGCCACTCGTGGTGACCCCCAGCGAGCCGAGGGAGACCCGGGAGTCGTAGATCCGCTGATGTGGGTCGCCGGTGACGAACAGGTCGTCGGGTCCGGGGGAGACGGCGGCGCGCAGCACCCGCCACTGCCCCGGGTGCAGATCCTGTGCCTCGTCGACGACGACATGGGCGTACGGGGCCGGCCGGCCGGCGAGGAGTTCCGCCGCCCGGGCGCAGATGCGCAGGTGCGTGGTCTCACGGCGGTCCCGCAGCAGCTGCTCGAACCGCTCCACGCCCCTCCACACTTCGCGGCGGCGCGCGGGACCGAGACCGGTGCCGCGGCCACGGCGGCTCGCGCCGAGGTAGGCGTCGAGATCACGGAGGTTCTGGCCGAGAACGACGTGCCGGTACTCCTGGGCCAGGAACTGGGCGGTGAACGGCAGATGGAGCTGCTTGACCGCCTTCTCCCACAGCTGCCGCTGTTCCCGGTCCCCGATCGGTTTCGGCGTGACAGCCGAGTCGGCGCGCACGATGCCGTTCGCGAAGGCGTCGACCGTTGTCACGTCCACCCGTGCCAGCAGCTTCTCGTCCTCGTCGAGGAGCAGACCGAGCATGTCGCGCAGTCCGGCGGCGAGCGCGTTCGTGTAGGTGGTGAGCAGGATGCGACCGTCCTCGGAGCGGCCGAGCAGGTGCTTGACCCGGTGCAGGGCGGCCACCGTCTTGCCCGTGCCGGGTCCGCCGGTGACCTGGACGGGACCGCCGTACGAGGCGCGGTAGGCGACCCGGCGCTGGGACGGGTGCAGGAAGACCCTCCAGGCGGCGAAGGGCTTCTCCAGGATCTCCTCCAGCTCCTGCGGTCCGGTGACCAGCCGGATGCGCGCGGGCGTGTTGCCGATCACCGTGGCCAGGTCCTCGACCGGTTCGGCGGGCGCGTCGGCGGGGCGGCGGACGGCCACGACGTCCCGGTAGACCTCCTCCGGGCTGAATCCCTCGGCGAGGTACTGGAGCACTTCCAGCTGGTCCTCCGGCAGGAGCGTGGAGAACGCCTCCAGCTGGGCCTTGTCCACCATGGAACGCGCGGCGCGCAGGACCTGGTCGTCGATACCGAGCTCGCGCAGCGTGCCGTCGGAGACATCGGCGAACAGCAGCCGGGGAGCGGTGCGTGCGGCGGTCTCGTACAGCGGCGTCAGCTCGTCCAGGGCGACGGCGTTGCGCACCTCCAGGGCCCGCGTGGCGGAGTTCGCGCTGTACAGGCGCTTCGCCGCCCAGGTGTAGGCGTCGTCATGCGGCAGGACGTTGACCAGCAGGAACGTGTCGCTGCCGTCGTCGGGGGCGAGGACGACACCGCGCCAGAAGTCGGTGATGCGGATGGTGCGCATCCGTCGGTCACGGGCGTTCTCCACGGACTCCAGGTGCAGCCCCTTGTCCGCGTTGAGTTCGGCGGCGCTCATGGCCTGGAACTTCGCCATGGCCTTGCGCACTCCGGCTCTGACCGGCTTCTCCAGGGTGTCGTAGCCGTCCCAGAAGCTCTGGGCGAAGGCGAGCCGGGGCATGAGGTCCCCTTCCTTTCTGTCAGGCGATGTCCCATGATCACGGATGCGCGGAGTCACCGGCCAGCCGCCCGGCGATCTGTCGGAGGGCGGTGAGGAGTTGTCCCGGGTCGCGGGAGAGATCGAGGCTGTGCTGGTAGAGCCGCACTCCCCGCCCGTCCGGTCCCGCCGCCGTTCCCCGGACTTCGTGGAAGCGCTCGGGCTGCCGCCCGGCCGCGTACACCAGGTGTGCCTCGCGCAGACCGAGCACGGTGGCGTAGGTGAGGGCCTGGTAGAGGTCGGCGTTGAGGAGCCCGTCGGCCTTCTCCACCTTGTACTTGGCGTCGACGACGGCGAGCGGGGTGCGGCCGTCGCCGGTGCGGACGACGAGGTCGGGACGCAACCGTACGAGGCCCGCGGTGTCGAGGTGATGGGAGTCCTGGAGGCGCGCGGTCAGGCCGTGCTCCCGAAGGGCCTCACGCAGCGCGACCGTGACGAAGTCCTCGAACAGCTTGTTCATGTCGAGGAGGAAGCCGTCCACGGCGAGCGCGTCGGCCCCGGCCGGCCGGTGTTCCGGCGAGGTGTCGCGGAGCACGGCCTCGGCGAGCCGAAGCGCGGCCTGGTAACGGGAGTTGAGACGTGACGGCTGCCAACGGGGCAGTTCCTGCCCCCGTACCAACGGCTGGGCGTCGGCCAGACGGACGCGCTGATGAGCGAGACGGCGCCGGACGGCCCCGGGGACGTCCGGCAGCCGCAGCAGCCGCTCGGTGGCGGCGCGCAGGATGCGGTTCTCGGCGGTGTCGGCGGTGTACGCGTCGTGGACGATCTCCACGGGCGGCGTACGGCCGAAGTGCCGTCGGCTCTGCTCGGCCTCACGCAGTCTGCCGCGCATCACGAGCGCGGACTCCTCCACCTCCCGGTAGCCCTGGAGGACCCCCTGCCGCAGCGCCCGGTCGATCTGCCGCTCCACGGCGTGCGCGAGCGCCGGGACGACGTCGTCGTACGCGCCGGTCTCGACCGTGCCCTCCGCGCCGTCACGCCAGGCGCGGGCCGGGTCGAGGCTGAACCCGAGGAGGAAGAACAGCCGGCTCACCGGGGTCTTGGGCGTGATCCGTACGACCGGCCCGCCGGGTACGCGTACGGCGCCGACCCGGCTGCCCGCACGCAGCAGCCAGTGCCCGCTCCGGCCGGGGTCGGGGGTCGCACTGTGCAGGATGCCGGAGGCGGCCAGCGCCCGCCCGGCCTCCGCACTCAGCGGCACGGAGGTGGCCGGTCCGTACTCGCGCAGCCACACCTCGGGCCCGGACACCGTCACGGGAGCTGCTCGCGCAAGGAGCCGAGGCCGTAGCGGGCCTCGATGTCGAGGCCCTCGCCGTAGTGGTGTTCCTCCAGCAGCGGCAGGATCTTCGTGCGCCAGACCCGGTCGAGGCCGCCGTCGCGGTACACGCCCGGTTTCATCAGGTACGACGGCCCGATGGCGAAGTCGGCGTCGCCGATACGGGTGTTGAGGACGTCGAGGAGGCGGGCGGGCTCCAGGTCCCGGCCCTCGCGCCGTAGCCAGCGGGCGAGGAGGCCGGCGGTCGGCTCGGTGCGCGGGGACAGCTCCACGAAGGCGAAACGGCGGCGCATCGCCGCGTCCACCAGGGCGATCGACCGGTCGGCGGTGTTCATCGTGCCGATCACGAAGAGGTTGGCCGGCAATGCGAAGTCGTCCCCGGAGTAGGTGAGACGGACCGTCTTCTTCCGGTACTCCAGCAGGAAGTACAGCTCGCCGAAGACCTTCGCCAGATTCGCGCGGTTGATCTCGTCGATGATCAGGAAGTGCGGGATGTGCCGGTTGCCCTCACGCAGGGCGAGATCGGCGAGTTCCCGGAGCGGCCCCGCCGTCAGCCGGAAGGCCACCTCCCTCGTCTCGGGGTCCTCCACGGGCCGGAAGCCCTCGAAGAAGTCCTCGTAGGCGTACGAGGGATGGAACTGCACGATCTTGACCTGCTCCGGCCCGCCACCGAAGTACTCGGCCAGCTTCATCGCCAGATAGGTCTTGCCCGTGCCCGGTGGGCCGTACAGAACGATCTGCCGCTCGTCGAGGAGGAGTTCGCGCACCTCCTCCAGCCAGCCACGGTCATGGACGAGGAGATCCGCGGCGAGTGCCTCGGTGATGTGCGGCAGCGACAGCTCCCGCTGCGTCGGCCGTTCCACGGCGAGGTCCTCACCGGCTGCCGCCGTGGTCGTGCGGTCCTGCTGTGCGGTGAGCTCGTCGAGCGCTTCCAGCACACCGGTCAGGTCGACGACGTCGTGCTGGACGGACAGCTTCTGCTGCACTTCCTCCGACAGTTCCTCGTACGCGTGGCTTCGCGGCAGCCAGTCGACGGTCCTTCGCAGATTGGACAACCCGCCCGGCGACGAAGTCTGCACGGCTTCCCCCGTGATCCGCCCGATGCTCAGCCATCCGTCACCGATGGTGGCGACGGTGTCGCCGACGCGCATCTGCGTCAGGAAGGCGTGCAGTTCGTCGACGAGACCGCGTTTCTGGTTGTACGAGGCCGCACCCTCGTACCCCTCCTCCACGAAGCGGCGCAGCGTGCTCTTGGTCGGATCGGTCTCCTCCAGAGGCGGCAGGTGCGCGGCCGAGAGGGAGACGAAGCCCTCCTTCAGCCACAGCCGACGCACCAGATTGTGCCCGGAGACGTTGGAGCCGCGCACCAGCCAGGCCTTGCGCGGGGGGCGCCAGCCGGTGGACAGGTAGTCGGCGAGCGGATGGCCCTCCGCGGTGCGCCAGGACTCGGGGCCGGAAGTGTCGTAGCCGTACACGAGGGCGGCGGCGGCCGAGGAGGAGTTGCACTCGATGTCCCGGGCCGTCACCCAGCGCGGCGGTGCCTGCGGCAGACCGGGAGCGTGGGGAGCGTCGATGAGGGCCCCGCTCGCACGCAGGTCCGCGCGGTTGCGGCGGGCGTGGTCGCCGAGCCCGGGCCATGCCTCGGCAGCCACCATGGAGCCCTTCCGCAGGAGGAACTTGTGGGTGCCGTTGCCGCCGAACTCGGCGAGCAGGTGCCCGCGCGCCTCACCGCCGTCCTTGGGCAGCTTGATGCGGAACTCGGGAGTACCGGGGAGGAGTTCGGGCTGCGACACGGGTGACCTTCCGGGAGTGCGAGGCCTGCGCCAGTGCTGCCTCACCTTACCTGTTGACGCCGTCAAATGACTCCAGACATAAGAGTAAACGAGCCTAGTGAATCCGTTGACGGTGTAAACGTACTGACCCTACAGTGCTGTCGGGCGTCCAGCCGTAGGCTGTCCCGGGGAGACAAGGGGAGACGATGATCGACTACCGCAAGGCGACCGTTCCGGTGTGGACGCTGGCGACCGGAGACGTCCGGGTGCCCGACGTGACCGGAGACGGGCCGATGACGGCCGAGCGTGTGGCCGAACTGCGCGGCGTGCTGGCCGCCCTGGCCGACGAGCCGATCGCCACGCTGGAGGCACACCCGCTGCCCGACGGGCTCGACCGCAGCCGAGGCATTTCCCTCGATGCCGCGAGTCCCTTGGCCCAGCACTTGTCGCAGCTCATCACGCAGTCCGCGCGCAGCTCCTCCACGGCGGCCAGGGCGACGGCCGCCGGCGAAGGCCTGTACCGCATGGTGGTGCCGGCGAAGGTGGCCGCCCAGTTGGGGCAGGGCGTCGCGCGCCCGATGGCGTCGAAGGCGGTGTCCGGTGGCATCCGCGGTGCCTTCGTGAACTCGACGGGCAGCATCGTCGGCCAGCCGACGTTCGTGCGAGTCGACGCGGCGGCGGCGGGCGCTGCCGGTGGAGCCGGTGCGACGGCCGGCGCCGCGGCTGTCGGCGGAACCGCGCTCACCGTGGCCGCGCCGCTCGTGCTCATGGCCGTGGCGGTGGGCGTGAGCGCGCACGCCGACCACAAGCGTCAACAGGCCATCGAGCACATCACGGAGCTGCTGGAGCAACTCCAGGAACAGGAGCTGGAGAAGGAGTACAGCGCACTCGACGGCTGCCGTGACGCCATCGCCAAAGCCACCGCCGTTCTGCTCGACCAGGGCAAGCTCGGTGCCTCTCTGGGACTGGACTCGGCCGTGCACGCCATCAACACGGCGCTGGGCTCCGCCGACCGCCGCCTCGCCAAGTGGCAGCACGCGCTCGACAAGCTGCCCGACGGCAAGGCCGTGGAGATCGGCACACTGACCAAGTCCTTCCCCGGCCTCGACGAGGACGGCGGCACGTTCCGCGCCCACCTGGAACTCGCCACCCTGGCCGTCGCGCTGAAGAGACGGGTCAACGTCCTCCAGGCCGTCGAGCACGCCCAGGGCGACCCCGGCAACCTGTTCGAGAACTTCGTCCGCGCACTCAAGGTCGACCAGCAGCGCCTCGACGCGCTGGAGTCGGGTGTCGCCGGTGTCCTGCGACGCCTGTCGGCGCTGGAGCTGGCACGACCGAACGGTCTGCGCCCCGTCTTCACGACCGGTGAGGTCGACCGCCTGATGAGCGCGGCCCACCGCATTCACCGGCTGGGCGACGGCGCCGTGGCCGACAGCAGCGCGACGGACGTGGCGATCGAGATGGCCCGCGACAAGGACGGCTCGGTGGTGGTGTTCCCCGCGCTGCCCGCGTAGGCGCGGGGCGCTTGCCTCTCTGTCAGATTCCTTTGCATCCCTTGCCCCTCCATGGGGCGTCTCACGTGTCCGTCGGAGGTTCCCGAGTTGAGGCAGATCGACACCCGTCTCATCCAGACCGCGGTCATCGGAGGCCGTGACTCGGACCAGCCGGTGATCCTCCCGGAACAGCCCCACAACCTCGACGAGTTCCTCCGCCAGTTCGGAAGGGACGACTTCTGGTGCGGCACGCTTCTCGGCGGCTGTGGCGAACCGCTGCGTCCGAAGCGGTATGTGACGAGGGTCTGTCACTTCGCCCACGAAGCCGACCCCGGCCGTGGGGAATGCCATCGGACCACCCACAGCGCGGACGGCGCCGACCACTTGTTCGTCAAGGCCCACGTCACCCGCTGGCTGGCGGCGCAGGGGCACGCTGCCCAGGGTGAACTGCGCACCTTCGGGCACTGCCACGGCGACGCCGTGGACTTCTGGCTGCGTCGTACCAAGACGCACCTCCGGTTCGAACTCCACCCGGAGGACTACCTCAGCTGGCGCAAGGCGGCGGACAGCCTGGGCGCGAAGGAAGGCCGTATCGAGTGGGTCTTCGGCCGGGACGACGCGCTCGCACGCGACATGGTGGCGCGTCGGGGGTACGCGCTGCTCGTGCGGTGCGAGACCGAGGACAACGACCGTCGCGTGTGCATCGGCACCCTGACCGACGGGAAGAAGACGGCGTGGGCTCCCCTGGAGCGCTGCCGGATGACCGAGAGCGGCCTCGTCACCCCCGCCATCGAGGAGCTGCGTGCCGAGGGAACGGTCCGCGACGACGGCATCGGCTGCGAGCCGTTTCCCAGCAGCGTCGCCCTTCCCCGCGGACAGGTCGTGTTCGCGGTGGACACGGAAGCGGCCACCCCGCCCCCATCTTCCCTGGACGTGCCCGGCAGACGCCTGATTCCCGGCTTCGTCAAGCCGGCGGGAAGCCGCATCGTACGGGCCCACCTGTCCCTGCCCGACACCGTGCCGGCGCCCACGGACCAGTACGTCTACCACCTCGCCGGCTCGGTCCGGCTGCTGATCACGGATGTCGTCGAGGGAAACGGCTCCTCCTGGGCGGTCCGGGCCGACGCCCTGGTACCGCTCAACGGCCTGGAGGCGGAACGCACCGGTCTGTGGCGTCCCAGCGTCGCGCTCGACGAGAAGTACGTTCCGGCACCCCGCGCCTCCGGCACTCGCGAGCGAACCCCGCTCACCGAAGCCGCGCCCGGTGGGCCCGGGGCGCCGGAGAACGCACCCGGGAAACCGGCCGCCGAGCTGAGGAAGGTGCTGGAGGAGGTCGCGGCGAGGGGCGCCACGATCACGTGGAGCGAGCTGGCCGGACAGCTCGGCAGGTGGGTCTACGACCTGCCGAACCCCAAGCGCCAGGACCTGCTGGTCGAGGTGGACAAGCCGCGGGTGCCCGGCCGTCCGCTGCTGAGCGTCCTGATCGTCACCCACCTGGGCAGACCCCTTCCGTACCTGGGTCAGGTGCTGAGACGGCTCGGGGCCGCCGGACCGGCCTCGGAGTCGGCCCTCCAGCAGTGGGCGGCGGCCGAGGTCAGAAGGACACACGCGGCGTACGGGAGCCGTCCGGCACACGTGTCGGCCGCCCCGCCGCCCGCCGTGCAGCAGCCCACCGCGAAGCAGCCGGCCGTGAGGGAACAGGCGCCCTCCGAGAGCGACCTGGGCCAGGCGTACCGCAGACGCGCGGAGACGAGGGAGAAGCTGGAGGAGGCGGCGAGGACCCGGGAGCGGACGAAGGGGACGCGCGCACAGCGCCTGTCGGCGGCGATCCGGCAAGGGGAGGAACACCTCCGAAGGTACGAAGAGGTCCGTCCCAGCAGGCGGGCCCTGCGCGAGTGGCTGCGGGAGGGTGACCGTGTCCTGGACCTCCTCGACCGTCTGATCGGCCGTCCGATCACGGTCAATCCGACCGGAATGGAGCACCGGACCGCGGTTTCCGGACCGAAACCGGCCAAGGCCCTCGAACCGAAGCCGGTCACGAAAACGGATCCGCACCTCAGGAAGATCCGACGCCTGCTCGGCGAGCTGATTGCGACCCACAGGAACCGGCCCACCCAGGACCTGCTGCGGCTCCTCGACGAGATCGGGACGTACCGCGGTCAGCTCGCCCAACCGCTGCCGGCCCCGGAGACCAAGCTTGTCGAGCGCTGGCGGAACACGCTGGAGGACCGGCTGGCCGCCGAGCGGTCCGCCCGGCCGGCGACCGCTCCGCCGAAGACACCGGCGGGGGCGGGCGGCATCGCCGAGCCGCCGCGGGACGACCGCCTGCCGGCCGAGCGGATCGACAAGCTGGCCCTCACCGTCCGCGGCGTCCTGGAGGAACTGGCCCGCGCCGACGGCGCCCCCCTGAAATGGAACGACCTCCGCCTCAGGACAGGCGGGCAGTTCCCGTCCCTGCACCCCGACGACAAGGTCGCGTTGCTCGTCGCGGCGGACCGGAGCACCCCGGCTGACGAGCCGCTCCTGTCCACGCTGGTCGACAGCTCCGTCACCGCCCCGCACCGGCTCTACCGCCAGGTGCGTGTCCGTCTCGGCCGGGAGCCCGTCCCTGACACGGAGCTGGAGGCCCATCGGGCCATGGAGGCCCTGCGCTTGCGGCAGATCTGGCGCTACCGGCGGTGAGTGGGCGGCCCGGTCGGCGCGCGGCGGGGCGTGGGCGGAACCACGCACGTCAGGGTGCGACCGGCGCTGTGAGCACAGCCCGGACGGTCTTGCCGCCGGGCGGGTGGGGGACGCAGTCCCAGTGGTCGGCGAGCGCGGCGACGAGCATGAGGCCGCGCCCGCCGGGGCGGAGCTCGTCGGATCCGGCGGCGCCCGTCGCGATCTGCGGATAGAGCTCCCCGCGGGCGTCGGTGACCTCGACGCGCAGGTGCCCGGCCGGCGGGTCGAAGGCGAGCGTGAGCCGGAAGCAACGGCCGGGTACCAGGCCGTGGAGGACGGCGTTGGCGGCCAGCTCCGCGACGACGAGCTCGGCACGCTCCGTCAGGTCCTCCGGGGCGCCCCATGACCGCAGTGCGGTCACGGCGAGCAACCGGGCGAGACGGGCGCCGCGCCGCGTGGACGACAGCAGCTGCGTGAAGGTGCCGACCGGGACGCCGACGTGTGGTGTCGCGTGGTTCATGACGCCAGCGTGGCGGCAGGACGCGGGTGAGGGGGAGTGCCGCACCCCGTACGCAGGGTGGGAGTACGAGTCGTCGCGGTGGCGGCGCGGGGCACGTCAGCACAGCCAGGGAGAGGTACGCGGGACGGTCGAGGTCGTAGCCGTACGACATGTCGGCGCCCGGGCACAGCCTTTCGGCGGCGGGCGTCCACCGGCCGGGCCGGGTGGGGACGAGTGCGGCACCCCGTACGCTGAGTCAGCGTACGGACACGAGGAGTGGACGGTACGACTGCTGTTCCGTCACGCTGGGCGGTGAGTGCGAGGCGGCGTGAGGAGCCGCCGCGGTGCGGTTCGGCGGAAAGGGGCGGCGGATGGAGAGCGTCGGAGTCGAGGGGGAGGCGGCCGGGGGCGCCGGCGCGCGGGCCGTTCCGGCAGGGGACTGGGAACGGGAGCCCCACCCGTCGGACAGCCTCCGCACGTTCGGCGCCGTCGTCCAGGCCCTGCGCGAGCACGCGGGCCTCAGCCGGGTCGATCTGAGTGCCCGGGTCCAGTACTCCAAACACACCGTGGAGTCGGTGGAGTTGGGGCGCCGGATGCCGGACGAGGCGTTCGTGGAACGCGCGGAGCAGGCGCTGGGCAACACGGGTGCGCTGCGGAAGGCCGCCCGGCACCTGACACGGGGGGAGGCGGCGGTGGGCGCGGCTGGAGCGGGAGGCGGTGAGCCTGTGCACGTACGAGTGCCGGTTGGTGCCGGGGTTGTTGCAGTCGGAGGCGTATGCGCGGGCACTCTTCGAGAACCGGATTCCGCTGCTGACGGACGAGCAGCTGGAGGCTCAAGTCGAAGCGAGGATGGAGCGGCAGCGGATGCTGCACGAGCGTCCGACAGTTCCGTTCCACTTCATCGTCGAGGAAGCGGTCCTGCGACGGAGACTGGGCGGTGCAGAGGTATGGCGAGAGCAGTTGCGGCACGTTCTGGAGCACACGGCGCCCCGCCATGTGACGTTGCAGATCATGCCGTTGGACGCCGAGTACCACTCGTGCATGGATGGGCCTCTACGCCTGCTGGAGACCCCGGAAGGGCGTCGGCTCGCGTACTCGGAGGGCCAGGAGAGCGGGCGGCTGATCAGCGACTCGAAAGAGGTGAGAGTTCTCCAGCAGCGCTATGACACACTGCGGTCGCAGGCCCTGCACCCCAAAGATTCCCGGGCCTTGCTGGAGCGACTGCGAGGAGAGACATGAGCACGCCGGAACTCGACTGGTTCAAGTCAAGCCATAGCGGTAGCTCGGGTGACGACTGTGTGGAGGTCGCCGTCACCGAGCAGGCCGTCCACGTAAGGGACTCCAAGGACGTGACCCGCCCGGCCTTCGCTGTGGGGCGCGAAGGCTGGGGACGGTTCGTGCGGTTCGCCGCGGAAGGCTGAGCAAACGGCGTACTGCCCCCGAGGGCCCGTCAGGTGAGGGTGTTGCGCAGGTGCGGGCCCAGGTAGCCGACGTACACCTTCCCGGAGCGGGGGCAGTCGTTGTAGAAGTGCAGGCGCGGGGCGATGGTGTTTCCACCGCCGATCTTCAGGTGCGCCTGCATGAAGACCTGGCCGTCGGGGTGCACCGCCTTCGGGACCGGGAGCATTCGTTCGGCGCGCAGTTTCGCCTTGCGGGCGACCGTGTCCGACTCGCGCATGGCCACCTTGGCCGCGGGGAAGGGGAACGCGCTGGAGCCGTCTGACTTGCACCAGCTCAGGAAGTCGCCGGAGGTCGTGCCCTCGGCGGACGACCGGGCGAAGTGGTCGAGGGCCAGCAGGCCGTCCCAGGCGACGCGCAGCCAGTTGTCCACCGACTGGCTGTCGAGTGCCCGGGTGGTCTTGCGGTTCCCGGTGAACGCGATGCCGGGCAGCTCGCCGAGGCGGTCCAGCAACTCGGCGAAGGTCGTCGGGTAGGCGATGTCCGCGGTGACGGACGGCGTGTGGGCGACGGCGAACCGGCCCGCCTCCTGGAGTTGTTCCCGCAGGAAGCGTATGAGCCGCTGGGACTCCTGGACCTTGTCGTACAGCTCCTCGTTCTCGCCGCGCAGTTCGTTGCTGGCCTGATCGGCCTTCGCCAGCTCCGCGTACAGGTCGTTGATCTCGCCGACCCGGATGGCCTCGGCACGCTCGGCCTCGTCCAGCAGGGCCGTGAGCGCCGCGTTCTCGGAGCGGAGCTGAACGACGTCCGTGCCGTCCTGGGGGGTTCGGGGCCGGGTGCGCTGGCGCGGAATGGCGAGCAGGGCGGCGGGCAGCGGCTGCCGGGAGGACAGCCGCTGGGGGAGCGCGGCGAGTGTGGAGGCGGCGCGGCGCGGATCGGCCTCGATGGTACGGCGCGACATCACCGGGTGACGCTGGGCGTCGGGCTTCCATGCCGGGTCGAGCCCGGGGAGGTACGTACGGACACCGCCACCGAACACGGGGTGGTACTCCAGCGCGGCGTTGAACTTGACCTGTGCTTCCGGCGTGAGCACGTACAGCACGGCCAGTCCGTGCAGATAGCGGAAGAGGGGTTCGACGACCGAGCTGGACCAGTCGTCGGGATCCTTTCCGTACGGCACGCTGGCGATGACGACGGGCATCCGGCGGTTCTCGTCGCACAGTTCCTCGATGAGGTCGTCGACGTCCTCGGCCTCGACGAAGACCGGTCCGGCGGTGACCTCCGCGTCGGCGTCCAGTGCCTTCAGGCCGTCCAGCAGGGACCGGACGATGTTGGGTGTGTTGGCACGCCTGGGGATCTCGGTCTCGCCGGCCGGCTGGTGCTCGATGTCGAGCTGCACCCAGGTACGGCCCTCGTCCTCCTCCAGGCCGGAACGCACGATGAGCGTGGACTGCCAGGTGCCGGCGGTCGCGGAGTGCGTCTCCCGCATCCGCCAGCGGCTGTGCGCGCCCTTGCGGCCGGACTCCGAGTCACGGTCGAGGGTGGCGTGCGGGGCTATGTCGTTGCGCCCCTCGTCCAGCCCCGACGGGTCGTACCCCTTGCCGCGGATCCATTCCAGCAGGTGCCGCTCCGCGACGCCGCAGGCCTGGACGTAGTCGAGTTCGGTCGAGACCACCATGCGGTAGCCGCGTGGTTGCATACACGCTCCTCGGTGGGATGCGGGGATGTGGGAGAGCGGACTCGGGCCCGCCGCGCGGCTCCTTCACGCCGTCGGACCCTCGTGGCCGCGCTCGCCGGGTGGCCTCCCGTTCGGCCACCCGGCGAACACGGTCACGGGTGGCGGGGGCCGTGGCCGGGCGGCGGGGTGAGCGGCGAGCGGTACGTGCCGGACTCACCCTCCCTGAGCGGCTTCTCCAGGGTCAGGCCGGCGGCGGCCATGCGGTCGTACTCGGTGAGGACCAGCCGCTTGGTGCGGTACTCGCCGAACTTGGCGATCTCGTTGTTCTTCAGCCCGCCCGACTCCGACTGGAAGGACTCCAGGACGTAATCCGTGTCCTCGCTGGAGATCCCGTAGAGGTGGAAGAAGTACGCGTCCAACTCGGCGCGGAGCTGCGCACGGCGGTCCTCGTCCCACCGGAACGGTTCCCCCTCGTCGCCGAGGTCGCGGGCGAGGGGGGCCATGTCGTAGGCCGTGTAGACGAGTTCGAGGAGACGGGGGAGGAGGAAGGGGATGTGGGGTTCGAGGGTGGTGGGGGTGGGGACGGGGAGCTGCTTCCAGATGAACAGTCCCATACTCACGCCACCGATCTTCTGACGACTGACGTAGTCGAAGACCAGGGAGGACTGGGCGGCGATCAGAGCGGCAACCACCAGGGGAGCGACGCGAGGAAACATCAGAGGGAACTTGTGACCAACGGCCGTGCGAGGGAGCAGGGCGGGGATGGCGGTGCGTTCGTCCGTGGCGCGGCACACGTCCCGCCACCCCAGCAGCCAGTCGCGGTCCCAGCCCTCCTCGGCGAGACGCAGCTCGACACCCTTGATGTCGACGTCCCTGTTGTTGCGTCGTGTCGGGATTCTTCCAGCCCGCTGGATCCAGTACCGAGGATCGGCGCACGTCGCGGGATCCGTCTTCTCCGATGTGCTGATGCGACGGCGGTCTTCATTGCCGGTACCGGTGTACGAGTTCCAGCGATGGTCGAAGAGATGCACCATCTTTCCTTCGTACAGCGGCAGCATGCGCTCTCCATCCCGCTCGAAGACGTTCCCCCGCAGCTCCCACCCCTCGGCCTCCAACTGCTCGCGACTCCGGAAGAGGTCGGAGTCGTCGGTCATGTCGAAGAGCCGCTTGAAGGCGATGCCCCAGGGGTTGCCGTCCCGGCGCCCCTCGTGCCACAGCACCGGTACCCGCCGGTACACGCCGGCCGTGATGTCGGCGTCGCGCTGGGTCCGGAACACGGGGAGCGTGCCCGTGTTCGGGTTGATCCGGGCCAGGTCCTCCGGGTCCAGGGCGAACACCCGGTTCGGGTCACCCAGGTCCGAGATCTCGGCCAGGAAGAAGCCGATACGGCTCGCTTCCGCACGCGCGGCCCGGCCGGTGAGGGAGAGCAGGCAGAACTTGTAGCTGGAATGCACGCTCTCGAACCACTTGCCCCCCTTGGGCAGCGCGGGCGACTTCGGGCGGCGGTTCTCGAAGTCGTACAGGGATGCCAGCGCCCCCCGTTGCGTGAAGTCCGCGAACAGATGCTGCGATCCCGCCCCCGTCGCGACCGCCGTCGGCAGGATCACACCGCACCGTCCCTCGGGTGCGACCACGCCCGCCATGCGTTCGGCGAAGAGCTGGTCCGTCTGGAGGGAGTTGACGCCCTTGACCGTCAACCCCTTCGCGCACAGCGGGAACACCCCCGAGTCCCCCGCGAAGTGGAACGTCCCCTTGACCGCCCGCCGCGCCTCCCGGTACCGCTTGCCGGCCTCCGGGTGTTCCCTCTCCCACTCGGTGATCCGCGTACGCCGAGCCGTCCCCGAGATGTCCGCGATCTCGGGCGCGACCACGCTGAAGTACTTCTTGTCCTCGAAGTCGACCTTGTCCCACGGCGGGTTCCCCACCACGCAGGAGAACCCGCCGGCCCAGCCGGTCACCGGGGAGATCGCCTCGGACACCCGTCCCGCCTCGGCCAGTGCGGAGTCCTCCGGCACGTGGAAGATCTCCGGGAACTCCAGGTGCCAGTGGAAGAAGGCGTACTGGTCCCGCAGCCGCACGATCTCGTCGTGCGTGGACTGGGGTGCCGCGTCGCCCTCGGGGTCCTCCAGATCCCGGAACACCTTGTGCGTGACGGCGGGTGGCGCGTCGTCCCGCTTGACCCAGACGAACGCCGCGCACCACGCGTCCGCCAGGTGCAGGGCGCGCAGGTACTCGGCGGACGTCGTCCAGTCGCGGTAGGCGGCCTCCTTGCGGCGGACGTCGGCGAGGGTGTCGGCCGGGGCGGCGGTGATCCGCCGCAGGCCGCGCGCGAACGACGTGTTGGCGACGTTCGTCTCCGTCTCGACCTCGAAGAGGCCGCCCTGACCCTGCCGTTCGAGGGCGTTACGGTTCAGCAGCTGCCGGGCCCAGCCCTCGTCGTCGCCCTCGGCCTTCTTGAAGGCCCGGTCCGGGATGCCGTCGCGCATCAGGGCGGGGGTCGCGCCGATCAGGCCGTTGCCGTGCTTGATGTGCGCGTCCAGGAAGCTGAGCGGCTTGCCCGGCTCCATCGCCTCCAGCCACAGCGACACCTTGGCCAGCTCCACCGCCATGGGGTTGAGGTCCACGCCGTACACACAGCGCTCGACCACCTCGTGCAGGGCGTGGCGCACGGCCTCGGCCGTGGGCTCGGGGTTGCGTCCGCGCACGGCGGCGACGCGCTTGGCGATACGCCGGGCCGCCGCCACGAGGAAGTGGCCCGACCCGCACGCGGGGTCGCAGACCGTGAGGGAGAGGAGTTCCTCGACGATCGTGTCGGTGGGGTCCGGACGGCCGTTCGCGCTCGCGTTCTGCTCCCCGCGCTTGACCGCCTCGTCGATCAGGGGGTTCAACGTCGAGTCGAGCAACGCCTCGGTGAGAGCCGTGGGCGTGTAGTAACTTCCGGTCTTCTTGCGGTCGTTGCCGATGCGGTCGATCAGCTCGAAGGTGCGGTCGGCGGCACTGTGCTTCGGCACCAGCTCCAGCAGCGCCTCGTACACCGAGCCGAGTTCCTCGGCGCCCATGTGCTCGTAGTCCACGGGGCGCCAGCGGGCGGAGCCGGTGTCGCGCACGCGTGCCAGGTGCTTGACCGCCTCGAACAGGTGGCGGTTGGCCAGGCGGGCGCCGCGCAGCGGCTCGTCGGCGGGGGTGTCGTCGAAGAGGCCACCGAGTCCCTTCAGACCCAGCTCGGGGCGGCCCTCCTCGGAGCCCAGCGCCTCGATCAGCAGTTCCAGGGCCCGGTACCGGTCGTCGTGGGCGGTGCCCAGGCGGCGCAGGGAGTGGCGGCGGAGACGGGCCGTGGAGAAGAAGCGGGTGAAGCGGTCGCGGGTCACCTCGTCCACCGCCGGGTCCAGCAGGGCGCCCCGGTCCTCCGCGACGAAGAGGAAGATCATGCGGTAGACGAGCCGCAGCAGAGCCGTCTGGAAGGCGTGGACGTCCAGGTTCTCGCGCAGCTTGTTGTTCTGCGGGTGGCTCAGGAACCCGGTGCCCAGGACGGTGAGGGCCGCCTGCACGCCGTCGCGGAAGTGGTCGAGCGCCCGGCTGCCGGACTCGATGGCGACGGTGCGCCACTTCTCCAGCCAGCACCCGGAAGCCGGCGCCCCCTGCGCCACCTCGAACCGGGACGCGTGCAGCAGGCTGTACAGCAGCACGAACTCGCTGAACAGCTCGCCGTCGAACAGGGCCTCCAGGTCGAACTCGACGTAGGCGGCGGTGGAGAAGGACGACGAGTCGCGCAGCAGGCGCAGGCGGCGGCCGTTGGTGAGGACCGCCCACAGGTGGGCCTCGGTGCGGTTGAGGCAGTCCTGGAGCATGGACTGGGCCGGGACCTGGCCGGGGGCCGGGCGCTTGTCGAGTTCCTGGTTCCAGGGGATCTGGTGGACCAGCGCCGGGCCGTGACGGTGGGAGACCGGGAACCGCTTCTCCGGGTCCGAGTCGGCCGGTATGCCCGCCGCGCCCACCTCCGTCAGCGCGCCGAAGTCCAGCTTGCGGAAGAGCTGGGCCAGCCAGTCCGTGCCGGCCCGGCCGGTCGGGTCGGCGGCGGGCGCCCCGGTGTTCGGGTCCGAGGGCAGCGCGGTGCGCAGCTCGCGCCAGAGCGGCTTGAGGTACTCCCAGGCGCGCTCCGCCTCGTCGCGTACGGGGACGGACGCGGGAAGGCCGTAGTCGGCGGGCTTGGTGCCCGGCAGGTTCCGCGCCTCGGCGATGCGCAGCAGCATGTCGGCGGGGAGCAGTCCGCCGACCGTGGTGACGGCGGTGAAGGCCAGGGCGGTGCGGGTGGCGGCGACGGGCATCAGGCTTCGGCTCCGGACACGGTAGAGGCGGGCTGCTGCGGCAGGTAGACGTACACGCCGAGGATGTCGGCGGGCTCCTGCGGTACGACCTTCAGGCCGCGGACGATCTCCTCGTTGGCCCTGCGCACGCGGCGGTGCGAGGCGTCGAGTTCGGCGGCCAGGCGCGTGCCGTACTCGGTGAGGTGGGCGGACAGGTCCGGCAGGCCGTCCAGCGTGCGGATGATCTGGTTGCGGGCGAGCTGCTCGTGGGTGTTGCCGCTGGCGCGGGCCGCCAGGAGCGCGGTGGCCGCGTCCTCGTCCAGCCAGCGGGCGCGCGACGGCATGCCCTCGTAGGCGAGCAGCCGCGCGTCCTCCGCGACCAGCTGCCGGTCGCCCGTACGGGACGGCAGCGTGAGGTGGAAGCGGTAGCGGACCAGCAGGAGCGTGGTGCGGATCGCCACCGCGTCCGTGGTGACCACACCGCAGCGGCGGGCCGGGCGGGGGCCGGGGGTGTTCGCGTCGAGCGCCGAGTCCAGGACGTACGAGGCGATGGCGCCGATCGCCGGGTCGGTGCGGACCAGCGCGGCCTCGCCGCGGGCGATCGCCGGTGACGTGCGGAACGGGATCTCCCGGTCCTCCTCGATCAGCCGGCCGCCGAGGGTCGCGGCGAGCGCGTCACGCAGGCCGGCCGGTGCGCCACCGAGCTGGGCGGTGAAGTCACCGCTGCCGTCGCGCTCAGAGAATGTCGCAGTGCGGACCAGCGCGTCCAGGTCGCGCAGCGCCTCCAGGGCGAACTCGCGGACCTCGTCGGCGCCGCCGAGTGCGGCCCGTACGGCGGCGACCTCGCGGGCCACCTCCTCCGGGTGGATCGCACGCTGGGCATACTTGGAACGGGAGGTCTTCTCCCGCTCCGCGGCCGACGTCCACTCGCGCTCGACGCGGTCGAACGACTCCTGGTGACCGGGCAGTTCGAACAGGCTCTCCTGGCTGCCCTGTCGTCCGTGCAGCAGCAGCCACTCCACGACGGCGTCGGTGACGCCGGAGGCCGTCTCGTCCGGAACGGAGACGGAGATCCCCAGGTCCTTCTTGATCTGCCGGTGCTTCTTGAACAGCACCTCCAGGACCTTGCCGTCGATGCCGTTGTCCTCGCCGTACATGGTGATGACACGGATTTGGTCGCGCTTCTGGCCGTAGCGGTCGACGCGGCCCTCCCGCTGGTCGTGGCGGGTGGGGTTCCAGGCGAGGTCGTAGTGGACGACGGCGTCGAAGTGGTGCTGGAGGTTGACGCCCTCGGAGAGGCAGTCCGTGGCGATCAGTACGCGGCGGACGGCGGGGTCGTCGGCCTCCTCGGCGGACTCGGCGGCGAGCTGCTCGATCCGCTCCAGACGTTGCTGCGGGGAGAGCGTACCGGTCACCGCGGCGATCTTCGTCTTCTTGCCGAGCTTGCCGTCGAGCTGCTCGGCGAGGTACTGGGCGGTGGGGATGTAGCGGCAGAAGACGATCGGGTGGTAGCCGTCGGCGATCAGGCCCTTCAGATGCCGGGTGAGCGCCTTCAGCTTCGCGTCCTCGGCCGGTCCGACCAACTGCGCGGCCCGCTCGGACAGTTCGAGCAGCCGGGCACCCGCCTCCTCGGACTCGGCGGCGCCCGGCGCGACGTCCATGCCTTCCAGCCGGTCGTTCTCGGCGGAGTCGGCGGCCACCGGGGCACCCAGCGCGTCCGCCTCCTGCGCGGTGCGGGCGGTCGCGGACTCGGAACGCGTCTTCAGGGTCTGTGCGGCGGCCGCGGGCGAGGACACCATCGAACGCAGCAGCGCGATCACCGACCACCAGGCGATCCGGGCCTCCCGCTTGCCCTGCTCCCCGGCCGCCGCGACGCGGTCCCGCGCATAGGCGATGGCGTCGTCGAGCAGCGCCCGGTAGGCGGGGGTCAGCTTGTACGGCTCGTCCTTGGTCCAGCGGTCGGACGGGAAGGCCGTCCGTTCGGCGAGGGAGTCGTCGGCGAGACCGTCCTCCTTGGTGAGGTAGTCGCGTACGTCGGCGCGCTTGCGGGCGACGAAATGTTCGGCGAGCTTCGCGCGCCCCGCCGGGGACTCCAGGTCCAGCGTGGCGAGTTCGGGCCGCACCAGGCCGAGCAGGTTGCGGAACGCCGACTCCTTGCCGGAGTGCGGGGTCGCGGTGAGCAGGAGCAGGTGCCGGTCGGCCTTGGCGGAGACCCTGCGCAGCAACTCGTACCGGAGCTGGTTCGCCGCGGACGACGTGCCGCCCTGCGCGGTGTCGTCCGCCGCCACACAGGTGTGGGCCTCGTCGACGATCACCAGGTCGGGGCAGTGCCGTACGAAGTCCTCGCGGTGCCGGGTGGACTTGATGAAGTCCGTCGAGATGATCGTGTACGGGTGCTTGTCGAACAGGGACTGGCCCAGCTCCAGGCCCCGCTCCAGGCGGGTCACCGTGGAGGCCAGGACCAGTTCGGCGTCGACGGCGAACTTCTCCCGCAGTTCGGACTGCCACTGCTCGGCCAGGGCGGGGGAGCACAGCACCGCCAGCCGGGTCGCCTCCCCCTGGGCGAGCAGCTCCTTGGCGATGAGGCCGGCCTCCACCGTCTTGCCGATACCGACGTCGTCCGAGATCAGCAGTCGCACGGTGCGCTGCCGCAGCGCCATCAGCAGCGGGACGAGCTGATAGGCGCGTGGTTCCACGGCGATCGACGCCAGGGAGCGGAACGGGCCCGCACCCGAGCGGAACCCGACGCGCAGCGCGGTGCGCAGCAGACCGGCGGCCCGCTGGTCGCCCAGGTCGGCCGGGCTCGGTGCCGCGAACTCGGCCGGCCGGACCTCCTCGAAGGCGGGGAAGACGGCCGCGATGTCGTCCTCGCTCCCACCCAGGGGGCGCAGCACCAGCATGTCGGGTGCGCTCTCGGGCAGCACCACCCATTCCCGGCCACGGGCGGCGACCAGGGAGCCGGCTGTGTACGTGAGGCTCATGAGATGTCTCGGTTTCCTTGGGGTCGAGAAGGGCGCGGCGGTCAGCGCAGGCGGAAGTAGGCGGCGTTGTGCTCGACGATGGTGTCCCAGTCCGCGTCCGTGGGGAACCGCAGGACGTCCCAGCCGATGTCCTCCAGCCGGTAGCCGGCCTCGACGTCGCGGGTGGAGTCGGGCGTGCGGCCGGGGACGTCGACGAACACCGCGAGGCTGGCGCCGTCCAGGCGGAACACGAGGTCGGGGCGCGCCCCGGCGCCGTCGACGAAGGCGTTGACCTCGTCCGGCAGCCGGTAGCCCTTGGCCTTCAGCCAGCCGAGCAGATCGCCGTCGGCGACGAGGGCCGCCAGATCGGTCTCCACCGGGGTCGGGGTCGGCGAGATGTTCTGGGACGTGGCCGCCGGGGCGAGCCTGCGGAAGCGCTCGCTGCGGGACTCGCCGCGGTCCTCCCGCTGGGTCCGGGCCTGGGCCAGCCGGACCAGCAGCGGGCGGGCGGCGTGCCGGCTCAGCTGGCGGTGGTGCGTCTGGTTGGCGTACGTCAGCAGGCAGGCGTAGCAGCCGCGGGCGCACTTCTCGCCGCTCTCCGGACCGCCCTCGTCCTCGCCGGTGTCCGGGTCGAAGTGGCAGATCTCCAGCGCGGTCCGGGCGGCCTCGGCGAGGGCGTCCTTGTCGTGCTGGATCCGGCGCAGCACACCGGCGCCGCCCTCGGCGGCCTCCGTGAACAGCATGCGGCGGCGCGGGCCGTCGTCCGGCGGCAGCAGCTCCGCGGTCAGCTCGGAGTCCTCCAGCTCGAACGCCGCCTCGATGCCCCGCTCCAGCGCGTACAGGAACGACAGGGCCACGGGCTCGGGCAGCGGCTCCTCCAGGGTGACCACGAGGATGTTGCGGCGGTCCTCCACGAAGGGCAGGACCCGCTTCTTGCGGCGCTTCTCGTTGCCGTCCTCGTCGACCACCGGCATGCCGGTGCCCTCGATGGCGTCGGCCGCGGCCCGGTCGTTGAGCCAGCGGCCGTCGCCCAGGTCCAGCCAGTAGCCGTCCGGCTCCCCTTCCTTGGCGCGGACGCGGCCGAGGTTGGTGATCCGCACGGTGGCGGAGTCGCCGTAGTCCAGGTCGAGGACGGGCGAACCGTCGGCGTCGGTGACATGCGAGGTCAGCCGTCCCTTGCGGGCACCGTGGTCCTGGAACGCGTACGAGGTCTCCAGGCGGAAGCCGGCCCGGCGACGCTCCTCCTCGTCGGAGGAGATCCGCTCGCGCGGGGTGGTGTACACGGTGTGCAGGTGGAGCAGGCCGGTGCGCTTGCCGCGCAGCTCCTCACCGCACATCGTGCACGTGTCGGAGCCGGGCTTGACGGCGTAGTGGTAGCCGCAGCCGTCGCAGCGGCGGGCCTCCGCCGTCGCCAGCTCCCCCGAGGCGTCCGGCGGCAGCTGCACCCGGGTGACCTGATAGCGGGCACCCTCGTGATAGATGAGCGCGCCGGGGCCGAACTCGCGGATCGCGAGGAACCGGGGACGCTGGAGGTAGTCGCCGTCGGCGTTGCGGCGGTTGCCGGAGCGCGGGATGTACGCGGCCAGCGGCAGCCGCGGGAAGCTGTAGCCCGGCAGGAAGCCCTCCGACGCCAGGTAGCGGTACGGGTTGAAGTCGCTCATCACCGACTTGCTGTCGACGGACCGGTTCAGCAGCAGGTTGGTCTGCGTCTCGGCCTCCCGCCGACGACTGCGCGCCCGGCTCTGCTCGCCGGGGGTGAGGGTGTGGTCGACGACGCGCTTGTTCTGCTCGTACTGGTCGATGACGGCCGCCCGGAACAGCTCGCGCCACCGGTCGAAGGCGGCGTCGAACTCCTGCGGGGCCCGCTCGACGCGGTCCTCGATCCACTCGTCGTACCACCAGGTGGTCGACTCGAAGTCCGCGATCAGCGGGGCGAGGACGGTACGGGCGGTGACGGCCGCACGCCTGCGGGCGTCCTCGTCCAGCGACTTGCCGAGGATGTCGTGCCGCAGCGGCAGCGGCATCTGCGGATCGGGGCGGTCGCTGCCGTCGGGGTCGTAGGCGACGTCGACGACCTCGGGGATCGCGGTGCCGAGCTTCATCCCGGTCTCCGCCAGCCAGATGCCCTGCAGGTGCGAGCGGACAAGATCCTCGTTGGCCAGATCCAGGCGCGGCGGGGCCACCTGTCCCGACACCATGTCCTGGGACCGGCGGAAGTAGTACTGGTCATGGCTGTTGCCGGTCGCACAGTACGTCGTCACCAGCGCGGGCTGACCGGAGCGGCCGGCCCGGCCCGAGCGCTGCGCGTAGTTCGCCGGGGTCGGTGGCACGTTGCGCATCAGTACCGCGTTGAGCGAGGAGATGTCCACGCCCAGTTCCATCGTCGGCGAGCAGTACAGCAGGGGCAGTTCGGCGTCGCGGAACTGCCGCTCGCGCTCCAGCCGGTCCTCGGGGGTGACCTGCGCGGTGTGCTCCCGCGCGTAGAGGCCGGCCAGTTCAGCGGCCGCGGTGCGGTACAGGTCGCGGAAGAAGGGGTTGACGCGCGGGCCTTCACCACTGTTGTAGGTGCGCGCCAGCGGGTCGACCGCGCCCCGCTCCCCGTCCCCGGCCCGCCAGATCAGGGCGGCGGCCGACACCCGGTACCCGGTGCGCTTCTCCGCCGCGCGGCGGCGGTAGGCCGGGCCGGAGTGCTCCGGGGTCGCTTCGACCTCGCGCACCAGCTCCGCCGTGTGCAGCACCTTCAACAGGTCCTCGATGACGGCTTGGACGTCGTCCAGGGAGGCGGAGGGCTCGCGCAGCTCCGGCATGTTCCGCCGCAGGTACTTGCCGAACTTGCCGCGCGCCGACAGGAACTTCGCGGAGCGCTCCATGCCGGGCCGCGAGCCGTACGGGTAGACGGTTCCGACGGTCGGGCGGTCGCTCTCGCTCAGCACCCACGGCCCGGTGAGGCGCTCCTCGCTCGCCCGCTGCAGGGTGTCGAAGTCGTCGCGGAAGTACTGCACGTCGATGGCGAGTTCACGCCGCATGTAGTCGAGCAGGGTACGGGCCACCTCCTCGCGCAGGGCCGGGTCGGCGTCGCGCAGCACGGCGTGCGTGGACTGCCAGCGCTCGGCGCGGGCGGCGATCCAGTGCAGGTCCTCGTAGTCGATCCGCAGCAGACCCGTCTGCTCCAGGTTCGGCATGGTGATGCGCCAGCCCCGCTCCAGGTCGCGGTAGAGGCGATAGCCGACGACGTCCCGGAAGGCCTTCGTCGCCCGCCGCTCCATGGAGGGCGGCAGGTCGGTGCCGGACGCGTACTCGCGGGGCGAGAGGCCCATGACCTCGGTGACCGCCTCGGCCAGGTCGTCGTGGCGCAGTCCCTCCTCGCCCGCCCGCAGCGCGGCCTGGTAGAGGGCGCCGCGCAACTGGGTCACCTGGGCGAAGTCGTTGAAGTGCCCGGCCTGGAGCGAGGCGTCCTGCCGGTTGTCCACGAAGGTGAGGAGCTTGCGCGCTTCCTTGCTCAGGCTCTCCTCCGGTACCGCCCGCAGGGACTTCACGATCGACGCGGAGATCAGCGAGGCGGCCGAGGAGCGCCCCTCCTGGTCGAGAGTCGCCAGCTTGGCGAAGTCCCGGCCGCGGGTCTGCTCGTAGGAGACCTGACAGTGCACACAGAACAGGAACGGCGCCGGGACGAACGCCGCCACCAGCCCCTCGCCCGACTCGTTCCCGTAGGCGTCCACGACGACCCGCTTGGGCAGCCGTGGCCGGTAGGACTTCTTGACGACGCTCACGCCCTGCGCGTCCGTCTCCAGCCAGGACTCCGGCAGCCGCCGGTCGTCCACGGCCTTCTGCGGGTCGGCCGGCCACTCGTAGTCCTCGCCGGGCATGCCCAGGTACAGGTAGCCCTCGCCCGCGCGGCCCCCGGAGGCCGAGGTGTCCCGGCGCGGCTCGTACCGGAAGGCTCCGCCGTCCTCGGTGCGCCACACGGTCAGGTACTCCTGGCCGCACTCCCGGCAGAACGCCAGCGGGAACAGGGGCTTGCCGTCGCTGTCCGGCTGCTCCAGCTGGTAGGTGCGGGTGAGCGGCCGGGTGAGTGGATCTTCGAGCGTCGTGTAGACGGTGTCGCCCTTGGAGAGGAACTGGTGCAGCCGGAAGGCGAACAGCGGCCGCTCCGTGACCGGATGCTTGGCCTGCGCGCCCGCCTCCAGGGTCGTGCGGATCGCCTCGCGCGCGCTCTCCTCGGACACTCCGGACTGCGCGGCGAGCTCGGCCGCCGCCTCCTCCACGGTGCCCGGTGCGCAACGACGCAGCCGCCCGGTGCCCTCCTCGCGCTCCAGACCGAACCGGGATTCCACCCAGCGGGCCAGGGGATCCTTCGTCAGCGCCTCGTACGAGCGGGGCGCCGCCGGCACCCGCAGCCGCTCGGCGGGCACGGACTCGGGGGCCTCCTCGGTCGCCCGGACCAGGGTCTCGCCGATGACCCGCTTAGGCAGCACCGTCGTACCGAAGAGGCGGCCGGCCACCCGGGCCACCTCACGCTGCTGGTCCTCCCACGACCCCTCGGTGGACATGGTCGCCGAGGTGCCGATGCACTGGAGGGTCGCGGACGCGCGGCAGGCCTCTCGTACCCGGCGGATCAGGAACGCCACGTCCGCGCCCTGCCGGCCCCGGTAGGTGTGCAGCTCGTCGAAGACGAGGAACTGGAGCCCCTCGGCCATGCGGATCAGGCTGGACCGGTCGTCCGGCCGGGTCAGCATCAGTTCCAGCATGACGTAGTTGGTCAGCAGGATGTCCGGCGGGTTCTTGCGCAGTTGCCGGCGGTCCTCGTCGGACTCCTGGCCGGTGTAGCGGGCGAAGGTGACCGGCTCGCGGCCCTTCCCGAAACCGTGGCGCAGATACTTCTCCAGCTCTCCGAGCTGCGAGTTGGCCAGCGCGTTCATCGGGTAGACGACGATCGCGCGCACCCGGCCGCCCGCGTCCGGACCCGCCGCCTGACGCTCCTTCAGCACGTGGTCCACGATCGGGACGATGTACGACAGCGATTTACCCGAACCGGTGCCCGTGGTGAGCACGTAGGAGTCGCCCGCCTGCGCGGCCTCGATCGCCTGCCGCTGGTGCAGGTGGAAGGTCAGCGGGCGGCCGTCAGGGCGCGCAGAGGTCTCCTTCTTGCCGGCCTGGAAGATCTCCGCGCACTTCGGGTGCAGCACTCCGTCCCGCACGAGGTCGGTGACCTGGCCGCCGTCGGCGAAGAACGGGTTCAGCGACAGCCACGGGTCGGGCCACTGCGACTTCGCCCGCAGGTCGTCCTCGACGAAGCCGGCGATCCGGGCGTCCCGGATCACCGTCGCGCTCTTGGTGAAATTCTCGTACTCGTTGATCAGGTCGGCATGGATGCCGAAGACATCCATCGCTTCGGGCAGGCGCGGCCCCCTGCGTGGCGGGGGCGCGGGGGCGGTCGGGGCAGGCTCCGGGAGCAGGGCGCGCAGCCGTGCCACCGGGTCCATCACCTGCCAGTGCGGAGCCAGGAGGGCGGCCGTGTCGTCCGGTGCGAGCGCGAGCGGGACCAGGGCCTCACGGACCAGCGCCGCGTTCTCCGGCCGGTTCTCGGCATCCTTCTCCAAGAGCCGTTCCACCAGCCGCACCAGCTCGGCGGGCAGGTCCGGGCGCACCAGGGTGAGCCGCGGCGGCTTCTCGTTCTGGTGCTGCTCGGAGAGCTCGTAGGGGGTTCTCGCGGAGAAGGGCGGCCGTCCTATCAGCAGCTCGTACAGGATGCAGCCGAGCGCGTAGAGGTCGGCCGGTGCCGAGACCCGCTCGGCGCGGAACTGCTCGGGTGCCATGTACCGGGCCGTGCCGACGCTGACCCCTGTGCTGGTCAGCCGCGTCTGGTCGGGATCGTCGACGACGGAGCCCATGCCGAAGTCGAGGATCTTGACGGTGCCGTCGCGGGTCAGCATCGCATTGGCCGGCTTCAGGTCGCGGTGGACGACCCCGGCGGTGTGCGCGGCGGCGAGACCCGCGGCGATCTGCGCCCCGATGGCCGCGGCCCAGGAGACGGGCAGCTGGGGTTCCTCGTCGATGAGGTCCGCGAGTGGATGGCCGTCCAACAGCTCCATGGCCAGGTAGGGCAGGCCGCTGCCGCCCGGGGTCCGGTCCACGCCACCGTCGATCAGCAGGGTGAGGTTGGGGTGGCCCTGCGAGAGCATGCGCATGATCCGCACTTCGCGGCGGAAACGGTCGATCTCCTTGCTCGGCCCCGACGCGTCGACGGCGATCCCGGTCCGGGCACGCAGCACGGTCTTGACCGCGACCTCCTGATGCGGGGAGTCCGCGGCGGCCTGGAGATCCCTGGCCCGGTGCACCTCGCCCATGTTCCCGCGCCCCAGAACCCCCGAGATCCGGAACCGTCCGTCGACCGTCTCCTGGCCCACTGGCCCTCCCCGCTTCACCCGACACACACAAGGTGGGTACGTCCCGTGAGAGCGTACACCTTGACCTGTTGATGAGCATCACATCTTTCTGTTGACGACGTCAACAGGCATGCTCTCTCGAACTGTTCAGAAGTCCCGGAAGAGACCGGCTTGCGCCATGCTCGGCAGATGCGGCGACGCCGCTCGGCGCGGAGGACGGGCCGAAAGCGCACTCCCCTCAGCGTTGCGCGCACAGCGGAGCAGCCTGGTGGTCATCGACGCCGTTCTCCTCGCGGACCGGCCGGGACCAGACCAGGCGGACATCGAGAGCGGGCCGCTCAGGAGCCGGCTGCCGGCAGGCGCGGGCAGGCTCGCCGTGGCCGGGGCGCTCGTCGCCGGCGCGGTCCTCTTCCCGGACGGAGGACTCGGCCTCCACCGGCCGCTGCCGGCCCCTGGCGGCACCGTGTTGATCTGCGTGCCCGCCGACGGCCTCGGGCAGCGCCTTCGCGTAAAGGACTGAGCATCCTGAGTCGGGAGGCCCCTCCGATCATGGACCAGCCAGACCCGTGACCTGCCGGGTTGAGTCGCTCCGGCTTGCTGACCCCTGCCAATGGCCTTTCAACTGCTCCGCGTTCATGCCCTTTGGCGCAGCCCGAAGTCCCAGGGCGCTCCCAGCGGCGATGGCGGCCAGGGGCGCCGGTCAGGGTCGGAACAGATCGTCCGCCTCGACTGCCAGGTAGGTCTCGGGCGTGGTGGCTTCGAGAGCCGCCGGAGCGAGGGCGAAGCGCGGCGTGTCCGCCAGGCGGTGCTCCCACGGCTGGTCACGGGCGGTCGTGAAGACTTCACGGAGACGGCGTTGGACGAGGGGCCTGGCTTCCTCCTGACGCTCGCGGTACTCGCGGCGCGCGGCCGTCGACCACCGTTCTCGTTCGTCCTCCGCCGCGTCGACAGGAAGGTGTTCCGCACGCAGCCCCGGGGTGCGCTCGGCGATCTCCCGGTCGGCCCGGAAGAGCTCGGCGCAGGCCGCATAGAGCTGCCGGGAGATGCCGAGGGTGACTTCCGTGTGCGGGATACGGCCGGTGAGGAAGCTGTCCAGTCCCACCGCTCGGGCGTTCGCGTCGTTCGGGGACGTTTCGCGTCCGGCCAGGGCCGCACGTCGTTCGCGGGTGCCCTCGTCGTCCTCCAAGAGGGTGAGCGGTCCCGCTGCGGGACGTCGCTCACCGCGGTCCCGGGCCACCGGCACCAGTTGGAGACGGGAGAGAGCTGAGTCATGCAGGGCACGCAGGGCCAGGTAGGTGAGCATGTGGGAGCGGGCGACATCGAGCAGGGCGCTGCCGGTGTCGTCCTCATCGAGAGCCTCCTCAGCCGATTGCGGTTCACGAGGGGACGGGCCTGTGCCGCCTGTGGGGGTGAGGGAGCCGCTCTGCGCTCCGAGGTGGTGGTCATGACGGATGATGACGAACAGGTCGTTCCTGGGACCGACTCCTCGTTTGAGGGCAGTGCCGCAGAGCACGATACGGTGATCCAGGCCATGAGGATGGAGAACCGTGCATCCTCCGAGGAGCTGGTTCCAGCCGTGGTCGAGCTTGCCGGGCGTGATGTCTCCGCCCTTGGCCTCGATCAGCCAGTAACGGTCCTCGGGATGGTGGCGGCCCCACAGGTCGGGCCGAAGGTTTTTCTGCCCCTTGACGGGCTTCGTTCCGGCGGCCTGGTCCTGGATGTCCAGGGGCCAGCTGTTCTCGATGTGCCATGTCTCGCCGAGACCCATCAGCGAGCGGCAGGCCCATTCCGCGAGCGTCATGCCCAGCCGGTAACTGAAGGCACCGAAGGCGCTGGCTTCAGTGCCGTGTTCCAGCACGACGTTCGCGGTCAGCCGCCTTCCGGCGTTGTACTCGTGCAGGCGGTCCCCGTCGTGTAGGTCCAAGTACGCGTTCAGGGGCGCGATTCGCGCCCCGAACTCGCGCACGGCGTAGTACGGCCGATCGAGCCAGGGGGAGATATCACGTCCCACGCTGACCGCAGCCTGGAGGATGTTCCGCCACGTCGTAGTGGGCAGATACCAGCCGTCACTTGAGGGGAAGGCGGTGCCGATCCAAGCGGCGTGGTTTCTGCGGCGCCACTCACTCCTGGTCCGTCCGCCTGGCCCGTCACGGAAGAGCACAGGTATGTCGATGGCGTCGGGATACCGCAGGGGCTTCTGGTCTTTGGTGTTCTTGACGGGCACGACGCTCACTGTGCCAGTAAGCACGCACTTGGCGCCGGGACTTGGGGTTTGCAGACCAATGGCACGCCGGCTTGTCGCACCCCATCCGATCGTTCCCATACGAGCTGGTGGGGCGCTTGGCGTCGGGAGGTGTCGTAGGTGAACCACCATGAGTGGTCACCGACCGCCGGCTGACCGTCCCACCGCGGTCTGCGCGTCGGCTGCCGCGAGCACGGTGTCAGCCAGTTCTGTGGCGGACTGTCCGCCACCCGCGTCGATGCGATCCAGGCCCAGCCTGTCGACGGCGTCGATCATGAGTCTCTGGTAGCGGTCAGTGCGGGCCAGGAACTTGTCCATCAGGACTCGTTCCTCGTCCGTGGCTGCTTCATAGCAGCCTGCCGCGTGAACGCGGGCGTGTACCACGGTGCCGTCGGCGGTGAGCCACACGGCGGCCGTGCGCGGAACCCGCAGCCTCGCCACGCGGACGGGCCAGAGTGCCGATCCCTCCAGGACCAGGCCCTTGCTGCCGGGGTCCTCGGCCGCATGGGCCGCGATCAGCTCTTCGATGCGGGGCCACAGTCGTTCGTAGTGGCCGAGGACAGACGCGATCAGTTCGTCAACCGTCAGTGATCTGTAGTGCTCGGCGACATGCGCCGGCACCTCCCACTCCGGGGTTCTCCAAGGTCGCCCAGGGTGCCGGGCCAGCTTGTCGGTGCTCAGGCACTCGAACCCGAGCTTGCGGGCCACCACTTGGGCAACGGTCGACTTCCCGACGTTCGACGTGCCGCCGATCAGAACCACCCGTACATCACGCACGCCAACGACCCTACTGATCCTTCCGGGACGATGCGCAGGCGTTGAACTGGTGGGGCCACGCAAAGGCTGCGAAGGCCGCAAAGGTACGCTCGGCCATCCGCCGGGTCTTCCCCAGGCCGGAGCCATGCGCGACACCTCGTTCGGTCCAACCGGTCTGCACCGGCCTCATGGGTGACGCGCCTGTCCTTCACGAGGCCCCTCCCGGCCGCGCGTTCGTTCAGGTCAGGAGGGGTTCGCGCTGCCTTCTCGGAGCTCTCAGATGTCCCGGAAGATCTCGATCTGTGCCCCGATCGAGTTCAGCCGCTCCGCCAGGTCCTCGTAGCCGCGGTTGATGACGTACACGTTGCGCAGCACCGACGTGCCCTCGGCCGCCATCATCGCCAGCAGGACGACCACCGCGGGACGCAGGGCCGGCGGGCACATCATCTCGGCGGCGCGCCAGCGGGTCGGGCCCTCGACCAGCACCCGGTGGGGGTCCAGCAACTGGAGCCGTCCGCCGAGGCGGTTGAGGTCGGTCAGGTAGATCGCCCGGTTGTCGTACACCCAGTCATGGATGAGGGTCTGACCCTGTGCCGACGCGGCGATGGCCGCGAAGAACGGGACGTTGTCGATGTTCAGGCCGGGGAACGGCATCGGGTGGATCTTGTCGATCGGCGCCTCCAGCTTGGAGGGGCGGACCGTGAGGTCGACCAGGCGGGTGCGGCCGTTGTCCGCGGAGTACTCCGGGGACCGGTCGTGGTCGAGGCCCATCTCCTCCAGGACCGCCAGCTCGATCTCCAGGAACTCGATGGGCACCCGGCGCACCGTCAGCTCAGACTCGGTGACGACGGCGGCGGCCAGCAGGCTCATCGCCTCGACCGGGTCCTCGGAGGGGGAGTAGTCGACGTCCACGTCGATGTTCGGCACACCGTGCACGGTGAGCGTGGTGGTGCCGATGCCCTCCACCTTGACGCCCAGCGCCTCCAGGAAGAAACAGAGGTCCTGGACCATGTAGTTGGAGGAGGCGTTGCGGATGACCGTGACGCCGTCGTGCCGGGCGGCCGCGAGGAGCGCGTTCTCGGTCACGGTGTCGCCGCGCTCGGTCAGGACGATCGGGCGGTCGGGGCGTACCGAGCGGTCCACCCGGGCGTGGTACTGGCCCTCGGTGGCCGCGACGTCCAGGCCGAACCGGCGCAGCGCGATCATGTGCGGCTCGATGGTCCGCGTCCCCAGGTCGCAGCCGCCGGCGTACGGCAGCTTGAAGCCGTCCATGCGGTGCAGCAGGGGGCCCAGGAACATGATGATCGAGCGGGTGCGGACGGCGGCCTCCGCGTCGATCGCGTCCATGTCCAGCTCGGCGGGCGGGACGAGTTCGAGGTCGACGCCGTCGTTGATCCAGCGGGTGCGCACGCCGATGGAGTTGAGCACCTCCAGCAGGCGGTACACCTCCTCGATCCGCGCCACCCGGCGCAGTACCGTGCGCCCCTTGTTCAGCAGCGAGGCGCACAGCAGCGCCACGCACGCGTTCTTGCTGGTCTTGACGTCGATGGCGCCCGACAGACGGCGGCCCCCGACCACGCGCAGATGCATCGGACCCGCGTAGCCCAGCGACACGATCTCGCTGTCCAGGGCTTCGCCGATTCGGGCGATCATCTCAAGGCTGATGTTCTGGTTGCCGCGCTCGATGCGATTGACGGCGCTCTGGCTGGTGCCGAGCGCCTCCGCGAGCTGCGCCTGTGTCCAGCCCCGGTGTTGCCGGGCGTCACGGATGAGCTTGCCGATGCGTACGAGGTAGTCGTCTGACATGAGGTTGAGGCTATCTCAGATATGAGATGGCGCCTGTCGGGGGGTCCATTCGGGTGACGACAGTGACGGACTGTCAGGACCGGTTGGCTGAACGCATGCTGTGTACCCGGAAAGATCTGGATAAATCCGACAATGCCGCCCAAGTGGACGACGGCCTGGATGGACGCCGCCATAAATGGAGTCGGCCCGGGTGGGGGTCGGAGCGGAGGGGGTCGGCCCGGGTGAGGGTCGGAGCGGAGGGGGCTCGGAGCGGATGGGGGGCGGCCCGGGTGAGGCTCGGCGCGGACGGGGCTGGGCGCGGATGGGGATCGGTCCGGATGGGCGTCGGTGCGGATGGCGGTCGCGGGGTGTGTGCCCCGGTCGGCGTGGGCTCGCCGGCCGGGAGGGGCCGCAATCGCACGGTCCGCGCTCGCACGGTCCGCGATCGCACGGTCCGCGATCGCGGTGCGGCGGGTGGCGTGCGGGCACCCCGGGGTCGGGTCGGGCATGACCGAGCCGCGCCCATGTACTAGAGTTATCTCGACATCGAGATATCTGCCGAGGCGCACCGTGGTCGCCACTCTGGTAAGGCATGCCTGACTTAGCCTGACCTTACTGGTTCGGCCAAGCCGGCGTGGCGGCACGATTGACGGTGGTACGCGCACATCAATGAAGGAGACTGTCGTGTCGGCGAACAGCTTCGACGCCCGCAGCACGCTGCAGGTGGGCGACGAGTCGTACGAGATCTTCCGGCTGGACAAGGTGGAGGGCTCGGCCCGCCTGCCGTACAGCCTCAAGGTCCTGCTGGAGAACCTGCTCCGCACGGAGGACGGCGCGAACATCACCGCCGACCACATCCGTGCCCTCGGCACCTGGGACTCCCAGGCCCAGCCCTCCCAGGAGATCCAGTTCACGCCGGCCCGCGTGATCATGCAGGACTTCACCGGCGTGCCCTGTGTCGTGGACCTCGCCACGATGCGTGAGGCCGTGAAGGAGCTGGGCGGCGACCCGGCCAAGATCAACCCGCTGGCGCCGGCCGAGCTGGTCATCGACCACTCCGTCATCGCCGACAAGTTCGGCACGAACGACGCCTTCAAGCAGAACGTCGAGCTGGAGTACGGCCGCAACAAGGAGCGCTACCAGTTCCTGCGCTGGGGCCAGACCGCCTTCGACGAGTTCAAGGTCGTCCCGCCGGGCACCGGCATCGTCCACCAGGTGAACATCGAGCACCTCGCCCGCGTGGTCATGGTGCGTGACGGCAAGGCCTACCCGGACACCCTGGTCGGCACCGACTCGCACACCACCATGGTCAACGGCCTCGGCGTCCTCGGCTGGGGCGTCGGCGGCATCGAGGCCGAGGCCGCCATGCTCGGCCAGCCGGTCTCCATGCTGATCCCGCGCGTCGTCGGCTTCAAGCTCACCGGTGAGCTCCAGCCCGGCACCACCGCCACCGACCTCGTGCTCACCATCACCGAGATGCTGCGCAAGCACGGCGTCGTCGGAAAGTTCGTCGAGTTCTACGGCGAGGGCGTGGCCGCCACCTCGCTCGCCAACCGCGCCACCATCGGCAACATGTCGCCGGAGTTCGGCTCCACCGCCGCGATCTTCCCGATCGACGACGAGACCCTGAACTACCTGCGCCTGACCGGCCGCTCCGCGCAGCAGGTCGCCCTGGTGGAGGCCTACGCCAAGGAGCAGGGCCTCTGGCTGGACCCGGCCGCCGAGCCCGACTTCTCCGAGAAGCTGGAGCTGGACCTCTCCACCGTCGTCCCGTCCATCGCCGGTCCGAAGCGCCCGCAGGACCGCATCGTCCTCGCGAACGCCGCCGAGCAGTTCAAGCTGGACGTCCGCAACTACGTCGACGACGTCGACGAGGCGGGCAAGGAGTCCTTCCCGGCCTCCGACGCCCCGGCCGTCGCCCCGAACGGCTTCCCGAGCAACCCGGTCCCGGTGACCGCCGCCGACGGCACCACCTACGAGCTGGACCACGGTGCGGTGACGGTCGCGGCCATCACCTCCTGCACCAACACCTCCAACCCGTACGTCATGATCGGCGCCGCCCTGGTCGCCAAGAAGGCGGTGGAGAAGGGCCTCACCCGCAAGCCGTGGGTCAAGTCCACCCTCGCCCCGGGTTCGAAGGTCGTCACCGACTACTTCGAGAAGGCCGGCCTCACCCCGTACCTGGACAAGCTGGGCTTCAACCTCGTCGGCTACGGCTGCACCACCTGCATCGGCAACTCCGGCCCGCTGCCGGAGGAGGTCTCCAAGGCCGTCAACGACCACGACCTCGCGGTCACCTCGGTCCTCTCCGGCAACCGGAACTTCGAGGGCCGCATCAACCCCGACGTCAAGATGAACTACCTGGCGTCCCCGCCGCTGGTCGTCGCCTACGCCATCGCGGGCTCCATGAAGGTGGACATCACCCGTGACGCCCTCGGCACCGACCAGGACGGCAACCCGGTCTACCTGAAGGACATCTGGCCCACCGAGGCCGAGGTCAACGAGGTCGTCGCCAACGCCATCGGCGAGGACATGTTCGCCAAGTCCTACGAGGACGTCTTCGCCGGCGACGCCCAGTGGCAGTCGCTGCCGGTCCCGACGGGTGACACCTTCGAGTGGGACCCGGAGTCCACCTACGTCCGCAAGCCCCCGTACTTCGAGGGCATGGGCATGGAGCCGGCCGCGGTCGAGGACATCTCCGGCGCCCGCGTCCTCGCCAAGCTGGGCGACTCGGTCACCACCGACCACATCTCCCCGGCCGGTGCCATCAAGGCCGACACCCCGGCCGGCAAGTACCTCACGGAGCACGGCGTCGAGCGCCGCGACTTCAACAGCTACGGCTCCCGCCGCGGCAACCACGAGGTCATGATCCGCGGTACGTTCGCCAACATCCGCCTGCGCAACCAGATCGCGCCGGGCACCGAGGGCGGCTACACGCGTGACTTCACGCAGGAGGGCGGCCCGGTCGCCTTCATCTACGACGCCTCGCAGAACTACCAGGCCGCCGGCATCCCGCTGGTCGTCCTGGCCGGCAAGGAGTACGGCTCCGGTTCGTCCCGCGACTGGGCGGCCAAGGGCACCGCGCTGCTCGGCGTCAAGGCCGTCATCGCCGAGTCCTACGAGCGCATCCACCGCTCGAACCTCATCGGCATGGGCGTGCTCCCGCTCCAGTTCCCGGAGGGCGCCTCGGCCCAGTCCCTCGGCCTGACCGGTGAGGAGACCTTCTCGATCTCCGGCGTCACCGAGCTGAACGAGGGCCGTACGCCGCGCACGGTCAAGGTCACCACCGACACCGGTGTCGAGTTCGACGCGGTCGTCCGCATCGACACCCCCGGTGAGGCCGACTACTACCGCAACGGCGGCATCATGCAGTACGTGCTGCGCAGCCTGATCCGCAAGTAAGCGGCCGGTCACGGCACAGCCGTTCAGGGCCGTGTCCCCGGCACCGGGGGCACGGCCCTTCGCCGTGCCCGTGGCGTCTTCGGCGCGGGGCGGCGGGGAGGAGGCGGTGGCCGGGAGGTGGCGCGCCGCGTACCCTCGCCACCGGCCGACGCGGCGCCCCGCCGGGGGTACGGCACGGCGCCGCTTCCACCGCGCCAGCCCCTCTGCCGCCTTCGTGGGCCTCGTCAGGGGGCGCGGCGGGCGGGGGACGGTCACCGGCGTGCGGGCGGGTCGTGTCCGCGCCTGCATAGGCCCGTGGGCCGTCCGGGAGGGCAGTGGCGGTGCCTACCGGCCCGTGGGGCGCCCGGCGGGTCGTGTCGGCGCCTCCAGGCCCGTGGGCCGTCCGGGCGGAGGGCGGTCGGGGCGGGTCGGGCGGTGTCCGGGGTGCGCGGCGGGGCTCGGGCTGAGCCGTCAGTCCCCGAGATCCCCTAGGTTCCCCAGGTCCCCCAGGTCTTCCAGGTCTTCCAGGTCACCGAGGTCTTCCAGGTCCGCGAAGCCCCCGAGCAGCCGTGTGGCATCCGGCGCCGCCAGCTCCGCCCAGATCACCTTCCCCTGGGGCGTGTAGCGGGTGCCCCAGCGCTCGGCCAGCTGCGAGACCAGGAACAGACCCCGGCCGCCCTCGTCGGTCGTCGCCGCGTACCGCAGATGCGGTGAGGTGCTGCTGCCGTCGGCCACCTCGCAGATCAGCGTCCGGTCATGGATGAGCCGCACATGGATCGGGTCGGAGCCGTACCGGATGGCGTTGGTGATCAGCTCGCTCAGCACCAGCTCCATCCCGAAGCCCAGCTCCGACAGCCCCCACTCCGCCAGCTTGGCCGAGACCGCCCCGCGCATCCCCGACACGGCGGCCGGGTCGCGCGGCACGTCCCAGTCGGCGACCCGGTCGGCCGGCAGGGCCCGGGTGCGCGCGACGAGCAGGGCGACGTCGTCACGGGGACGCTCGGGCAGCAGTTGTTCCAGCACCGCCTGACAGCTCTCCTCCGGCGACCGGCCGGGGTGACCCGCCAGGGCCCGGCGCAGCAGCTCCATGCCCTCGTCCAGGTCGCGCCTGCGGTCCTCGATCAGACCGTCGGTGTACAGGACGAGCTGGCTGCCCTCGGCCAGCTCCAGCTCGGCCGTCTGGAACGGCAGACCGCCCAGGCCCAGCGGGGGCCCGGCCGGCACGTCGGGGAAGGTGACTCTGCCGTCGGGAGCGACCAGCGCGGGCGCGAGATGCCCGGCCCGGGCCATCACACAGCGGCGCGTCACCGGGTCGTAGATCGCGTACAGGCAGGTGGCGCCGACGATCTCGCCGGACTTGTCCGGGCAGGGCTCGTCCTGGTCGAGGCGGCCGACCAGGTCGTCCACGTGCTGGAGCAGCTCGTCGGGCGGCAGGTCGAGCGTGGAGAAGTTGTGCACCGCGGTCCGCAGCCGGCCCATCGTCGCGGCGGCGTGCAGCCCGTGCCCCACCACGTCACCGACGGCCAGCGCCACCCGGCCGCCCGGCAGCGGGATCACGTCGAACCAGTCCCCGCTCACCCCGGACTGCGCGGGCAGGTAGCGGTAGCCGACGTCGAGGGCGCTCTGCTCGGGCAGGGCCCGGGGCAGCAGACTGCGCTGCAGGGTGACCGCGAGGGCGTGCTCGCGGGTGTACCGGCGGGCGTTGTCGATGCTGACCGCGGCCCGGGTCACCAGCTCCTCCGCCAGGGCCAGCTCCTCCGCGTCGAAGGGCTCCCGCTTGGACCGCCAGAAGTTGGCCATGCCCAGGACGACACCGCGCGCCCGGATGGGAGCGGCGATGAGCGAGTGGATGCCGTAGTCCAGGATCCGTCGGGTCCGCTCGGGGTCCTGCGCCTTCCAGCCGTCGGCCTTCGACAGGTCGGTCACCAGCTCGGGGTGTCCGGCGCCGTAGCCGCGCGCCTGCGGGGTGGAGGGCAGGAAGTCGATCAGCCGGCCCAGCTCGTACAGGGGGTGGTCGTCCTCGATGCCGTTCATGGCGACCCGGCGGATGTCCCCCGCCGTCGGCGCCGGTTCCTCGCCGTGCAGGACGGCGTCGGCCAGGTCGACGGTGACGAAGTCGGCGAACCGGGGGACGGCGACCCGCGCCAGTTCGTCGGCCGTGCGGACCACGTCCAGGGTGCTGCCGATGCACAGCCCCGCGTCGTACAGCAGCTCCAGCCGCTCGCGGGCGGCCTCGGCCCGGCCGGACACCGCCTGGAGCTCGGTGGAGTCGCGGAGCGTCACGACGGTGCCCCGGGGGCCGCCCGCGTACTCCGTGGGCCGCTGGTTGACCGCCAGCAGACGCCCCTTGGCGAAGTGCACCTCGTCGCTGGCCTCGCGCCCGGAGACGAGCAGTTCCATCGTCGCCGGGTCCAGATCCGGCAGCTCCCGAGCCGTGCGCCCCTCGGCGTCGGGGGGCAGTTCCAGCAGGCGCCGGGCCTCGTCGTTGGCGAGCAGCAGCCGGCCGTCGGCACCGATGATGAGGACGCCCTCCCGCACCGAGTGCAGGACCGCGTCGTGGTGCTCGTACATGCGGGTCATCTCGTCCGGGCCCAGGCCGTGGGTCTGCCGCCGCAGCCTGCGGCCCACCAGGGCCGTGCCGCCGGTCGACACCACGAGCGCGCCGCCCCCGGCCGCGAGGATGATCGGAAGCTGCCGGTGCAGTTCGCTGGTGACGTTCTTGACCTTCAGCCCGGCGGAGACGAGAGCGACCACCTTCCCGTGGGCGTCGTCCACGGGCACGGTGGCCTGGACCTCGTGGCCCAGCGGGCCGTGGACGCTCTCGGTGTAGACCTTCCCGGCCAGCGACGGCCCGATGGTGCCGACGAACCGCTCGCCGATCTTGCTGGGTATGGGGTGGGTGTAGCGGGTGCCGTGGGTGTCCATGACCACGATGAAGTCCACGCCCGCCGATCTGCGTCCCGCCTCGGTCAGCGGCTGGAGGACACGGGACGGGTCGGGGCTCTCCAGGGCGCGCAGCAGACCCGGGGCGTGGGCGAAGGTCTCCGCGACGGCTATGGACCGGCGCCTGGCCTCCGTGCTGGTGTCCCGCTTCGACTGCAGGAGGAGCGCGACGACGGCGCAGAGCACGAGCAGCACCACCAGCGCCACCTGGAGCAGGAAGACCTGTCCGGCGACGCTGCGGGGGCTCTTGCCGATCACAGGGCGCCGGGAAGGGCGCCTGAATCGGACATACTCGTCCGACATGCGGCATTTGTAGCACCGCATTCCGCCGGGTGGCTATGGTCCGTCCACGGGATGGACACGGGGTGTCGGCCGTACCGGGCCCCACGGGCGAGGAACGTGGCAGGTCCCCGGGTCCCCGGCCCACCGACCGTCTCCTCGTCCGAGCTCCGCTTCAGGCCCGGCCCAGGGCCCCACCTCCAAGCCCCCCCGTAGCCCCCACCGACCGTCTCCTCGTCCGGGCTCCGCTCCAGACCCGGCGCAGAGCCCCACCTCCAAGCCCCCTAGCCCCCCACCGACCGGGCTCCTCGTCCGGGCTCCGCTCCAGGCCCGGCCCAGGGCCCCGCCTCCAAGCCCCCCGTAGCCCTCGTAGCCCCCCGCTCCGGACCGCCCCGCCCCGCCCCCAGGGTCACGGCGGTCCGGTCACCGTCACGTGGGCGGGGCGTAGGAGGCGGTCGCCGATGCGGTAGCCGGGGCGCAGGATCTCCGCGCAGACCAGCCGCCGCGCGTCCGGCGCCGTACGGTGCACGATCGCCTCGTGGCGCGCCGGGTCGAACGGCTCGCCCTCCTCCCCGAACGCCTGCAGCCCCAGCGAGCCCAGCTGGGTCCGCAGCGTGTCGGCGATGTCCTTCAGGCCCGGGGTCAGCGGCTCGTGCGCGCACGCCCGGTCCACGGCGTCCACCACCGGCAGCAGGGCCGTCAGCACGTTGGCGACGGCGATCTCCCGCACGGCCATGCGGTCGCGCCGCACCCGCTTGCGGTAGTTGTCGTACTCCGCCTTCACCCGCTGGAGATCGGCGGTGCGCTCCCGCAGCAGGCGTTCCACCTCGTCCGAGCTTCGCGTCCGCGCCCCGTCCATCGTCAGCCCGCCTCCGGCTTGTCGTCGTCGACGATCTCGGCGTCCACCACCTCGTCGTCCCCGCCGGAGCCCGCCGTACCACCGGCACCGGCCTGGCCCGCCTGGCCCGGCTGACCGGTCTGCCCGGCCTGCTCGGTCCGCGCCCGCTCGTACATCGCCGTACCGATCTTCTGCGCGGCCTGCGCGGCACGGTCCAGGGCCTGCCGGATCGCCGCCGTGTCCTCCGACTTCAGCTTCTCCTTCAGCTCGGCCAGCGCCGTCTCCGTCTCGGACTTCGCGTCGGCCGGGATCTTGTCACCGTTCTCCCTGATCAGCTTCTCGGTGGAGTAGACGAGCTGCTCGGCCTGGTTCCGCGTCTCCGCGGCCTCCCGCCGCTTGTGGTCCTCCTCCGCGTACTGCTCCGCCTCCCGGACCATCCGGTCGATGTCGTCGCGGGGGAGCGCCGAACCGCCGGTCACCGTCATCTTCTGCTCCTTGCCGGTGCCGAGGTCCTTCGCCGAGACGTGCATGATGCCGTTGGCGTCGATGTCGAACGCCACCTCGATCTGCGGCACCCCGCGCGGAGCGGGCGCGATGCCGGTCAGCTCGAACATGCCGAGCTTCTTGTTGTACGCGGCGATCTCCCGCTCGCCCTGGTAGACCTGCACGGTCACCGAGGCCTGGTTGTCCTCGGCCGTCGTGAAGATCTCCGCGCGCCGGGTCGGGATCGTCGTGTTGCGCTCGATGAGCTTGGTCATGATGCCGCCCTTGGTCTCGATGCCGAGGGACAGCGGGGTGACGTCGAGCAGCAGGACGTCCTTGACCTCGCCCTTGAGCACACCGGCCTGGAGGCTGGCGCCGACGGCCACCACCTCGTCCGGGTTCACGCCCTTGTGCGGCTCCTTGCCGGTCAACTCCTTCACCAGCTCCGTGACGGCCGGCATCCGCGTCGAACCGCCCACCAGCACCACGTGGTCGATGTCGGACACCTTGATCCCGGCGTCCTTGATCGCGTTGTGGAACGGCGCCTTGCAGCGCTCCAGCAGATCCGCGGTGAGCTGCTGGAACTGCGCGCGCGTCAGCTTCTCGTCCAGGTGCAGCGGGCCCTCGGCGGACGCGGTGATGTACGGCAGGTTGATCGAGGTCTCGCTGGACGACGACAGCTCGATCTTCGCCCGCTCCGCCGCCTCCCGCAGCCGCTGCACGGCCATCTTGTCCTTGGCCAGGTCGACGCCGTAGTTGTTCCTGAACTGCGTGACCAGGTGGTCCACGACCCGCTGGTCCCAGTCGTCGCCACCGAGGCGCGTGTCGCCGTTGGTGGCCTTCACCTCGATGACGCCCTCGCCCATCTCCAGCAGCGACACGTCGAAGGTGCCGCCGCCGAGGTCGAACACGAGGACCGTCTGCTCGTTTCCCTTGTCCAGCCCGTACGCCAGCGCCGCCGCCGTCGGCTCGTTGATGATCCGCAGGACGTTCAGACCCGCGATCTCACCCGCCTCCTTGGTGGCCTGCCGCTGGGCGTCGTCGAAGTACGCGGGCACGGTGATCACCGCGTCGGTGACGTCCTCGCCGAGGTACGCCTCCGCGTCCCGCTTCAGCTTCTGCAGCACGCGCGCGGAGATCTCCTGCGCGGTGTACCGCTTGCCGTCGATGTCCCCCTGGTCGGGGAACCGCCATGCGTGGTCCCCCATGTGCCGCTTGACCGAGCGCGCGGTGCGCTCCACGTTCGTCACGGCCTGCCGCTTGGCGACCTCGCCGACCAGCACCTCGCCGTTCTTGGCGAACGCGACGACCGACGGAGTGGTCCGAGCGCCCTCCGTGTTGGTGATGACGGTGGGCTCGCCGCCCTCCAGGACGGAGACCACCGAGTTCGTCGTACCGAGATCGATTCCGACCGGACGCGCCATCTGCGTGCTCCCTCTTCCTCGTCGGCCCGTGTGCCCTACGGCCGCTCACCGGGTTCCCAGTGCACCGGTCCCGCGCGCAGCGGCGGCTCCGGAGCCGTGCCGCCCGGCCCGAAGAGGTACCGGAGGCGGGACAGCGGGCCCGCCGCGGCGGCGCCGGACGGGGCGCGGTGGCGCCGCCGGGACGAGCGGTCGTACGCCCGGTCGTAGGCCGCGCGCCGCACCAGGTCCCGGAGCGTCTCGTACGCCGTGCGCACCTCGTCGAACCGGGCCGCGGTGACCGCGTCCACCCGTGTGTCCGGCCGCAGTTCCCACGCCCTGCGGCGGAAGGCGGAGGTGATCGCCTCGGTCGTGGCGGAGCGCGCCACACCGAGCACCGCGTACAGGTTCGGCTCCACCGTGCGGGTCACCTCCCCACCCACCGCGAGCTGCGCGTTCGAACCGAATTGCCTATCAATCGGAATAAAACTTGAGTGGACTCGTGTCAAGTGAGACCAGTCCCCGGGGCCGGCCGCTCCGGCACCCTCCGTCGCCGCAGCGTCCCGAGCAGCTCGCCGGCCTCCTCGGGCGGCACCGAGACCGCGACCCGTGAGAGGGGTGCGGTGGAGGGGGTGGGCCACAGGTCGACGAGAACGGACGGGTACCCACTCCGCAGCGCGACGAAGTCCCGTCCGCGCGGATGCCGCCATTCGCCCAGAGGGCGGGCGGGCCGTCGCCGGCCGCGCTCCGGCACCCCGCGCAGCGCGCGCCACCAGTCGGGCTCGATCCACGCGTCTCTGATCACCGCGTCCGGCAGCCGGACCTCACGGCGGCGCACCCGGAGCCGCTCGCACCAGGACAGCCGCACCACGAGGTCGTCGCCGTCGATCAGCAGCCGTGCCACGGAAGACCTCCCGACAGCGGAACTCCGACTTCCCTCCCGGTCGTGTTCCCCGTTCCGGATCCCTGTCCGAGGTGGGGGAGAGGCCGCCGGCCCCGGCGGTCCGGACGCGGGCCGGCTCATCCGCCTGGGGCTCGTCGCTGCGGGCGCCCTGGCGGGCCGGCAGGTCAGTGCGTCTCCCTCGGCGTCGACCTCGGGCTCGATCCCCGCCGGCCGGGACGGCACCCGCCGGGCGCGTTCCCCCCCACAGGGCCGGACGGCCGGGTGAGGGCCCCCGCGCGCGACGGAGGTGTCGGACAGCGCGGCGATCACGACGCCGGACCGTCGGGTCGACCACGGGCCCGCCGGCGGCGGTCTCCTCGATGCTGCGCAGCGGCACGGGGTGCGGGCTGCACTCCGCCGATGGAACCTGTTCCGCCCGGCCGGGTCGCTCTGGGCGGACCCGGTGGCGTCGCACCGGGTCCGCGAGCCGGGCAGGCGAGGGGGGTGGGCTGCCTGTCCGGAGGGAAATGGCCTGTAACCGCGTGGCTTGTGCGGCGAGATGGAGGCGACATCGTTGTCAATCGTCGTGCACATGACTCTACCCCCTCAACCGACAACGATGTCAAGCCACTTGGCTGGTCCGGCCGGGTGACGAGGGCGTGCGCCTCCCGGCGCGCACGCGGTCTTCCGTGGTACCGGTGGCGCACGTTACTGTCCCTGCGGCTTGTGCGACCGGTGGTGCGCGACCCGTCCGTTAGGAGGAAGGGCCGCGTCATGCGTTTCAGACCCGCTTCCCTGCTGCTGGCCGCGCTCCTCGCGACCGCCGGCACCGCAACTCCCGCCCTGGCGGCGACCGCCGCTCCCCCCGGTCTGGTCAAGGACCCGACCCCGTACGTCGATCCGCTGATCGGGACGAAGAACGGCGGCGACGTCTTCCCGGGCGCCGTCGTGCCCTTCGGCATGCTCTCCTTCAGCCCGGAGAACACGCGCGGCGACGCCACGAGAACCGCCGCCCCCGGCGGCTACCAGTACGACGCCACCCGCATCCGCGGCTTCAGCCTCACCCACATGTCCGGCACCGGCTGCGCCGGCGGCAGCGGGGACATCCCGTTCTTCCCGTACGCCGGCGAGGTCACCTCCTCCCCGGCGAGCGACACCAAGGACGCCGTCTACGCCTCGGACTTCCGCCACGCGGACGAGACCGCCGAGCCCGGCCACTACAAGGTCGGCCTGGCCTCCGGCGTCACCGCCGACCTCACCGCCACCGCGCGCACCGGCTCGGCCCGCTTCACCTACCCGGCCGGCAAGCCCGCCTCCCTGCTCGTGCGCACCGCCAACTCCGAGGTGGGCTCGGAGGACTCGACGGTCACGATCGACCCGGACACCCGCACCATCTCCGGCTCGGTCACCTCCGGGAACTTCTGCGGCTACCTCGACCCCGAGGGCCAACGCGCCTACTACACCCTCTACTTCACCGCCCGCTTCGACCGCGCCTTCCAGGCCGTCGGCACCTGGCACGACGACCGGCTGGACCCCGGCTCCCGCGAGGCGTCCGGCGGCACCGGCGGCTTCTCGCACGGCGGGCGGCCGGTCGCCGGGAAGGGCGCGGGCGGGTACGTGCGGTTCGCGCCCGGCGACGGCCCGGTCAACGTCAAGGTCGGCATCTCCTACGTCAGCCGGGAGGCCGCCGAGGCCAACCTGGCCGCCGAGAACCCGCCGGGGCGGTCCTTCGACGCCGTCCGGGAAGCGGCCCGGCGGGCCTGGCGGGAGCGGCTGGGCGCCGTCCGGGTCGGGGGCGGCACGGACGCCGAGCGCACCACCTTCTACACCGCGCTCTACCACGCGCTGCTGCACCCCAACGTCATCAGCGACGCCGACGGCCGGTACCGGGGCGCCGACGGCCGCGTGCACAGGGTCGACCGACGGCGGCACGCCCAGTACGGCACCTTCTCCGGCTGGGACGTCTACCGCGACCAGGTCCAGTTGCTGACGCTGCTCGACCCGCGCACGGGCTCGGACATCGCGCAGTCCCTGTACGAGCTGGCCCGGCAGAACGGCGGCGTCTGGGACCGCTGGCTGCACGGCGCGAGCGGCACCCACGTCATGAACGGCGACCCCTCGCCGGCCGCGCTCGCCGGCATCCGCGCCTTCGGCGGCACGGACTTCGACCTCAAGGGCGCCCTGACGTCCCTCGTGCGGGCGGCGACCGTACCCACACCGCAGGACCTGTCTGCGGCCGGCAAGCCCGTGCTGTCGGCGGGCCAGCGCCCCTCCCTCGACAAGTACCTCAAGCTGCACTACATGCCGAGCGTGTCCAACGCCTGGGGCGGGGCCGCCGAGACCCTGGAGATGTCCACCGCGGACTTCGCGATCTCCCAACTCGCCCGTGCGGCGGGGGAGAAGGACACGGCGGACACCTTCGCCCACCGTGCCCAGTGGTGGCAGAACAACTTCAACATCGCCGCCGCGCCGGACGGCGGCTACATCGCCAACCGCAAGGCCGACGGCAGCTGGGTCACGGGCTTCACCCCGGACACCGGCAACGGCTTCGTCGAGGGCACGGCCGCCCAGTACACCTGGATGGTCCCGCACGACCCGGCGGGCCTCTTCGCCGCGCTGGGCGGCCGGGAGGCGGCGCTCGCCCGGCTGGACGACTTCTTCCACGACGCCGACGGCGGCTGGGCCTTCACCGGCAACGGCGGCACCAAGTCGGAACTGGACAACGAGCCGTCGATCAACGTGCCGTACCTGTACGACTACGCCGGCGCCCCCTACAAGACGCAGGAGACCGTCCGCGCGGCGATGCGGCAGCTGTGGTCCACCGAGCCCGGCGGCATCCCGGGCAACGACGACCTCGGCGCCATGTCCGCCTGGTACGTCTTCTCCGCCCTCGGGATGTACCCGCAGGTGCCGTCCCGCGCCGAACTGGTTCTCGCCTCACCGCTGTTCGAGCGGATCGAGATCGACCGGCCGCACGGCAACGACATCTCCGTCCGCGCCACCGGAGCGGCGGCCGACGCGCCGTACGTCCGGTCCCTGAAGGTGAACGGCCATGGCAGCGACCGGCCCTGGCTGCCCGCGTCCTTCGTCCGCGACGGCGGCCGGCTCGACTACACCCTGTCCGCCACCCCGCACCGCGAGTGGGGCGCGAGCAGCCCGCCGCCGTCCTTCCGGGAGGGCGAACAGCCGTACCAGATCGGCGTCGGCCCCACCACGGCCACCCTCGCCCCCGGTGACAGCACGAAGATCGGCATCCGCGCGCTGTCGCTGGCCGGCGGCACGGGTCCCGAGGTGCGCTTCCGGGTGGAGACCCCGGCCGGGGTGACGGCCACGCCCGCCGAGGGCACGGTCACCGACGGCGCCCAGGAGATCACGCTCACGGCGGCCCGGGACGCCGAGCAGGGCTTCGCCGACGTCCGGGTCACGGTGACCTCGGGCGACTCCTCCTACGAGCAGCCGGTGGCGCTCACCGTGGCCGCCCCGGGCACCCTGCTCGCCGCCTACAACAGCACCGGCGTCTCCGACGACGACGGCGACCACGACGAGGCCGACTACGACGGCGGAGGCTGGAGCTACTCCCGGCAGGCCCTCGCGGCGGCCGGCCTGACCCCGGGCAAGCAGGGCACGGTCGGCGGTCTCGCCTTCACCTGGCCCGCCTCGCCCGCCGGCCGCCCCGACAACGCCTCGGCCTCCGGCCAGACCGTCCAGCTGGCGAGCCCGGCGGGCGCCCTGTCCTTCATCGGCAGCGCCGTCAACGGCAACCAGCAGACCAAGGCGACCGTCACCTACACCGACGGCACCACCGACACCGTCGACCTGTCCTTCACCGACTGGACCGTGGGCGGCGGTGGCGGCTCCGTCCAGTACGGCAACGAGGTCGTCGCCAAGACCGCGTACCGCAACGTCGCCGGCGCGGACAAGGACCCGGTGGCGACGTACGTCTTCGCCACCAAGCCGTACCAGGCCCCGGCGGGCAAGCAGATCAAGTCCGTCACGCTCCCTCGCAACACGGACCTGCACGTCTTCACCCTCGCCACGGGCTGACCCCGCGCACCGAGGCACACCGAAGCGGCCCGCACCCGGGATCCGGGTGCGGGCCGCTTCCTCATCGCTCGATGCGCACGCCGTCCGGCCCTGGGAACGGCATCATGTCCCAGCCGTAGGGCCAGCCCCGGGACAGCGGCTCGCCGGGCTCCGCCTCCAGCAGACGTCCAGTCGGCTGGTTCCGGGAGCCGGCCTCCACGCCCGCGACGAAGCCGGCCCACTGGGCGAGGAGCCGGTGAACGGCGAGCACCTCTTCCATGGGCCGACTGTCGCACACACCCGGCCCGGTCAGCCCAGCAGTTCCACCTCCGCCAGGGTCGACTCGCCGTCCAGGACCAGGCGGTACTTCGTGTAGGTGCCCGGGGCGGCGATGGTGAAGGCGCGGGTCTGGCGGTCCCAGGTGAACGTCTCCCCTGAGCGGTGGTCCAGGGTCCGCCAGGTCGTGCCGTCGGTGGAGCCCTCCAGGGTCCAGCCGGTCGGTGCCTTCGTGCGGTCGGCTCCCGAGGTCAGCGTGTACTGGACCGGACGGGCGCCGGCCTTGGCCGGAAGGTCCGCCGAGGTGAGCGTCGCGCTCGTCGCCGAGGTGTCGTCGAAGAGCGGGCCGTCACCCTTCAGCACGTCCGCGCGGGGCGTCGGCACCTTGTCGTCCTGGGTGACCGAGACCGGCGCCGCGTCCTTCCCGGTGCCCCACGCCGACGGCTTGGAGCCCATGAAGAAGTCCAGCACACCGCCCTTGGACAGCAGCGAGTGCGGGAGCGACGTCGACTTCCAGGGGCGGCCGTTGACCATGACGCCCTGGACGTAGACGTTCTTCGCGCTGTTCCCCGGCGCCCGCACCACCAGGTCCCGGCCGTTCTCCAGGTGCACGGTGACCTTCTTGAACAGCGGGGAGCCGATGGAGTACTCGCCGCTGCCCATCACGAGCGGGTAGAAGCCGAGGGCGGAGAAGAGGTACCAGGCCGACTGCTCGCCGTTGTCCTCGTCGCCGTGGTAGCCCTGCCCGATCTCGCTGCCGGTGTAGAGCCGGGACAGCGCCTCACGGACGTACGCCTGCGCCTTCCACGGCTGCCCGGCCGCGTCGTACATGTAGATCACGTGGTGGGCGACCTGGTTGGAGTGGCCGTACATCCCCATCCGGACGTCCCGCGCCTCGGTCATCTCGTGGATGACACCGCCGTAGGAGCCGACGAAGTCCGGGGAGGCCGTCTCCGGGGTGGCGAAGTACTCGTCCAGCTTGTCGGCCAGGCCCTGCCGGCCGCCGTACAGGTTGGCCAGGCCCCGGCTGTCCTGCGGAGCGGTGAACGCGTAACCCCAGCCGTTGGTCTCCGTGTAGTCGTAACCCCACACGCGCGGGTCGTACTTCGCGGAGTCCACGCGCCAGTCGCCCTTGTCGTCGCGGCCCTGGAAGAAGCCCGCCTTGGTGTCGAACAGGTTCACGTAGTCGCGGGCCCGGTTGAGGAAGTACTCCGACTCCTCCTTGTAGCGCTTCTCGCCGGTCTTCTTGTAGAGCGCCTCGCCCATCTTCGCGATGCCGTAGTCGTTGACGTAGCCCTCCATCGCCCACGACAGGCCCTCGTGCGTGTCGGTCGAGGTGTAGCCGAGGAAGGGCGAGGTGGACATGCCCTTGCGGCCCACGCCCGACATCGGCGGGACGACGGTCGCGTTCTTCACGGCCGCGTCGTACGCCGCCTTCGCGTCGAACTCCACGCCCTTGACGTAGGCGTCGGCGAACGCCACGTCCGAGGAGGTGCCGGTCATCAGGTCGGCGTAACCGGGGGAGGACCAGCGGGAGGTCCAGCCGCCGTCCTTGTACTGCTGCACGAACCCGTCGACCATCTCACCCGCCTGGGACGGCGTGAGGAACGAGTACGCCGGCCAGGTGGTCCGGTAGGTGTCCCAGAAGCCGTTGTTGACGTACACCTTGCCGTCCACGATCTTCGCGCCGGTGTGCGTCGGGGTGTCCGGGCCCGGCATCGCGGAGAACGGCGAGGCGTACCGGTCCTTGCCGTCGACCCGCTCGAAGCCCGAGTTGGGGTACAGGTACAGCCGGTACATGCCGGAGTACAGCGTGGTGAGCTGGTCCGGGGTCGCGCCCTCCACCTCGACCTTGCCGAGCAGCCTGTCCCAGACCTGCCGGGCGTGGTCCTTGACCGTGTCGAAGGAGGTGCCGTCCGGGATCTCCTGGCGCAGGTTGTCCTTCGCCTGGTCGACGCTGATGAGCGAGGTCGCCAGGCGCAGGGTCACGGTGCGGTCGGCGCCCGCGTCGAAGCGCAGGAAGCCCTTCACCCCGCTGGAGCCGCCGTCGGTGACCGGCTTGTCGAACTCGCCGTACACGAACAGCCGGGTCGCACCCGTCGACAGGCCCGACTTCACGTCCGAGTAGCCGGTGACGGTCCCGTGCTCCTTGTCGAGCGTGAGACCGGCCTGCTCGGTGACGTTGTCGAACACCACGCTCGCGTCGTCACCGGGGTAGGTGAAGCGGAGGGCGGCCGCGTGGTCGGTCGGGGTCATCTCGGCCTTGAGGCCGTTCTCGAACCGCACGCCGTAGTAGTACGGCCGCGCGGTCTCGTTCTCGTGCCGGAAGGGCAGTTCCCGCGCCTCGCGGCCGGTGTCCGGGGTGCCGGACGCGGCCGACGGCATCAGCTGGAAGGTCTGCCGGTCGCCCATCCACGGGCTCGGCTCATGGCTCGCGCTGAACGCCTGGATCGTCGGCAGGTTGTCCGCGTTGTTCGCCCGCGCGTACTCGTACAGCCAGCTCAGCGAGGACGCGTTGGTCACCGGGGTCCAGAAGTTGAAGCCGTGGGGCAGGGCCGTCGCCGGGAAGTTGTTGCCGCGCGAGAAGCTGCCGCTGGAGTTGGTGCCGCGGGTGGTCAGCGCGTAGTCCGACAGATGCGCCTTCGGCTTCTCGGGCGCCACCGGCTTCAGGGTCACGTCGTCCAGCCAGCCGCGGAACTTCGCCGGGCCGTCGGGGGAGTCGTACGCCACCAGGATGCGGTCGACGGTCTTGCCGGCCGCGACCGAGCCGATCCGCGCGGCCACGTTGTTCCACTGGTTGACGTACAGGGCCTTCGAAGCGCCCTGCCCGCGCGGGGTGAGCGGGAAGCCGTGGCTGTCCAGCGCGCCCAGGCCGCTCAGATAGGTGCCGTCGGTGAAGGCCAGGTCGACGGAGACGTTGGTGGCGTCGTAGTCGCGGTCACCGTCGGCCATCGACGGGAAGACGCGGTACGACAGCTGGGTGTCGCCGCCGACCTTGACGTTCACGTCGAAGATCTTGTTGTACGAGTAGGCGCGGCCGGCCGCCGTGTGCCGGCCGGCGTAGCGCAGGGCACGCTTTCCGGTGAACCCGGCGCGCGCCTTGGCGGTCGGGGAGCCGCTCGGGCCCTTGTCGACCAGGGTCAGCATGTCCTGCGGGACCGGGCCGCCGCCGCTGCCGGTGGAGAACTGCACGTCGGCGAGCTGGAGGATGTCCGGGGCGCCGGCGTTCTTCGTCACCTCCAGCCGGAAGTGCTGGTACTCGGCCGGCTCGGCGAGGTCGTACGACTTCGTCTGGAACCGCTCGGCGAAGTTCTCGCCCGAGCGGGTGTCGAGCGTCTTCCAGTCCTTGCCGTCGGTGGAGCCCTTCAGGGTCCAGTCCGCGGGGTCGCGCTCGCCGAAGTCATTGGCCGAGGTGAGCGCGTACGTCGTTATCTTCACGGGCTTGTCCAGGTCGAACTCCACCCAGCCGGTGGGCTCGAAGGTCAGCCACTTGGTGCCGGGCTCACCGTCGACGAGGTTCTCCTTGACCTCGCCGGCGCCCGTGTTCTCGCCGCTGGCCCGGACTTCGGTGACATGGTCGGTGACATTGCCCGGGATGCCCGTGCTGTAGCCGCCGTCGACGCCCGAGGCGCGCTTGGTGCCGTCCCGTCCGGTGTCGACGGTGTTCAGCCAGTCCGGCGCCGGGTCGCCCGCCTCGAACGAGGATGCGAACTCCCGGTCGGGCGCCGGAGCCTTGGCGGGCAGGGCGACCGCCGCGCCCTGGGCGCCGACGGCCATGACAAAGGCGGCCGTGAGGACGACCGCCGGACCCCATCTGTGCCGCGTTCTCCGCTGCATCTACCGATTTCCCCTCCTGCGCCCCCTCGGACAACGTTGTCAGCTACGGGGCGCAGGAACCAGTAGGTGGTCAAGTGGCCCGTGATGTCAAGGGTGTTGGCTGCGGCATTCAGGGAGTTATGTCGCGACTTTTTCCGGCGGGGCCTTCCGCGGGCCTTCATATTTCCGCGAGGTCTCAACTCGGAAAAGACCCAACGCGAACCCTGCATTCGATCTTGCTCAGTTGGCGGGAAGTGGACTATACCTGTCGGCGTTTCCAGCACGACCCAGCACTACCCGACAGCGGTGCCGGGGAGGATCCGGTTCACCGCCTGAGTCCTGGAGAAGGCGAGGACTTGAGCATGGGATCCACTGTGCACCACGGCGTCGAAGGTGTAGGCCGTCGCGATCTGATCAAGCGGTCCGCGGCGCTCGGCCTGGTCGCGGCACCGGGAATGGGCCTGTTGTCCGCGTGTGCCAGCGGGGGCGGTGACGGACAGGACAAGGCGAAGGCGGGCAAGAAGACCGAGAAGAACCCCCTCGGCGTCAACGACACCGCGGGCATGGAGTTCGTCCTCTTCGACGGCGGCTTCGGCAAGGAATACGCCGAGGACGCGGTGAAGGTCTACGAGAAGGACTTCCCCAAGGCCAAGGTGAAGTTCGCCGCCACCCAGAAGATCCAGTCCACCCTCCAGCCCCGCTTCAACCAGGGCAACCCGCCGGACCTCATCGACAACTCCGGGGCCGAGCAGATGGACATGGGGGTGCTCGTCGGCAAGAACCAGCTGGCGGACCTCACCCCGCTGCTGGACGCGCCGTCGTACGACGACCCGGCCAAGAAGGTCCGCGACACACTGCGCCCCGGCATCGTGGAGATGGGCCAGTTCGACGGCAAGCCGGTCTGGGTCCTGTACTACGCCTACACGGTCTACGGCGTCTGGTACTCGCAGAAGGCCCTGGACTCGCTGGACGCGGAATACCCGCAGACCTGGGACGAGATGCTGGCGGTCTGCGAGAAGGCCAAGAAGAAGGGCATGGCGGGCTGGACGTACGCGGGCAAGTACCCGTACTACATCCCCTTCTCGCTCTACCCGATGATCGGCAAGGTGGGCGGCCGCGAGGTCCTCGACGCCATCGACAACCTGGAGCCGAACGCCTGGAAGCACCCCGCGGTCAAGGCCTGCTTCGAGGCTTACTACGAGCTGTACAAGAAGGGCTACGTCCTCAAGGGCACCCCGGGTCTGGACCACATCCAGTCCCAGACCGCCTGGGCCAAGGGCGAAGCGCTGTTCATCCCGAACGGCTCCTGGGTGGAGAACGAGTCGGCCAACGTCATCCCGGCCGACTTCGACCTCGCCGTGTCCGCGCCCAGCGGCCTGGACTCCTCCGACAAGCTGCCGTTCGGCACCATCTGGGCCTCCGGCGGTGAGCCCTTCATCGTGCCGGCCAAGGCGAAGAACGCCGAGGGCGGCATGGAGCAGCTGCGCATCCTGCTCTCCGAGGCGTCCTCGAAGAACTTCACCGCCAAGGTGAAGTCGCTGACCGCGTACAACGGAGGCACCAGCGGCATCAGCCTCACGCCGGGTCTGAAGTCGGGCGTGGCGGCGCTGGACAAGGCGGGGTCCAACGTGATGAATCCGCGTCTGCAGGACTGGTACGTGCAGTTGCAGAAGGAGAAGATCGGTGTGGCCGGTCTCGGCGAGATGATGGCCGGACGGCTCACCCCGGCCGAGGCCATCAAGAAGATCCAGGGCTTTGCCGACGAGGCGGCCAAGGACACCTCGATCAAGCACTACAAGCACCAGTAATCCAGCACCCTGACAGCACCGGAGTGGCGATGCAGCACGGCAAGTACCGGTTCATCGTGGGGTTTCTGGCACTGCCCCTCGGACTGTACGCGCTCTTCGTGGTGTGGCCGTTCATCCAGTCCATCTACTACTCGTTCACGGACTGGACGGGCCTCAGCCCCGAATTCAAAATGGTCGGCTTCGACAACTACAAGAGGATGCTCGACGACGACATCTTCTGGAAGTCGCTACAGCACAGCCTGCTGTTCGCTCTGGTGCTGCCGGTGGTGACGATCGGTCTCGCGCTGTTCCTCGCTTTCATGATCAACGTGGGCGGACGGCGCAGAAGGGGCGGCCCCGTGATCTCCGGGGTCCGGGGCTCGTCCTTCTACAAGATCGTCTATTTCTTCCCGCAGGTGCTGTCGATCGCGATCGTCGCGCTGCTGTTCGCCTTCGCCTACAACCCGGACAGCGGCGCGATCAACTCGCTCCTGCGCGGCATCGGCCTCGACGGCGTGCAGCCGCTGTGGCTGGGCGATCCGAGCCTCGCCCTGTGGTGCGTGATGGCGGTGCTCGTGTGGTCCACGGTCGGCTTCTTCGTGGTGCTGTTCTCCGCGGGCATGGCCTCGATCCCGGCCGAGCTGTACGAGGCGGCGCTGCTGGACGGCGCCAGCCGCTTCACCACCTTCTTCCGCGTCACCCTGCCGCTGCTGTGGGACACCGTGCAGTCCGGCTGGGTGTACATGGGCATCCTCGCCCTCGGCGCCGAGTCGTTCGCGGTCGTACAGATCATGACGACCGGACCGGGCGGTCCCGACTACTCGACCACGGTGATGGTCCTGTACGTGTACCAGAAGGCGTTCCGGGACGGTCAGGCCGCCTACGCCACCACCATCGGCGTCGCCCTGCTCGTCGTCACGCTCGCGTTCGCGGCGATCGTGATGAGGCTGGGCCGTCGCGAGCGGCTGGAGTACTGAAGCGATGAAGACGACCGAGACCCCCGCACCGCTGCCGGCCGAGTCCGGCGCCGGCGTGACCAAGGTGGACGTGCCGCCGGCCGTGCCGTCCCCCGGGCGGAAGAGGGAGGGCAACGTCCTCAACGTCTTCTCCCACGGCATCCTGGTCATCTGGGCGATCATGGTGGTCCTGCCGCTGGTGTGGGCCGTGATGACGTCCTTCAAGGACGACAGCTCCATCTTCGGTTCGCCCTGGTCCCTGCCCGACAGGCTGCACTTCGACAACTGGGCGCGGGCGTGGACCGACGCCAACATGAGCGACTACTTCCTGAACACCGTCCTGGTGGTCGGCGGCTCACTGATCGGCACCCTGGTGCTCGGCTCCATGGCGGCGTACGTGCTGGCCCGCTTCGACTTCCCGGGCAACCGCTTCATCTACTACCTGTTCGTCGGCGGCATGAGCTTCCCGATCATGCTCGCGCTGGTCCCGCTGTTCTATGTGGTCAACAACATGGGGCTGCTGAACACGATCCACGGCCTGATCCTGGTCTACATCGCCTACTCGCTGCCGTTCACGGTCTTCTTCCTCACGGCGTTCTTCCGCACCCTGCCCACCTCGGTGGCGGAGGCGGCCTTCGTCGACGGCGCCTCGCACTCGCGTACGTTCTTCCAGATCATGCTGCCCATGGCGAAGCCGGGTCTGATCAGCGTCGGCATCTTCAACTTCCTGGGCCAGTGGAACCAGTACATGCTGCCCACGGTGCTCAACACCGACCCCGACAAGAAGGTCCTCACCCAGGGACTGGTCCAGCTGGCGGCCAGCCAGGGCTACAAGGGCGACTGGTCGGGGCTCTTCGCGGGCCTGGTCATGGCGATGCTGCCGGTGCTCGCGGCGTACATCGTCTTCCAGCGCCAGGTGGTGCAGGGGCTGACCGCGGGGGCGCTGAAATAGGGGCTCGACCCGGCGCGGTCAGGCCCCGCGGTCGTTCCACGACGCACACCGTCCCCTCCCCGGGGGAGGTGTGCGTCGGCGTGTCCATGTACCCGGAAACGGTTCAACCTCTTGACGGGAGTCGCCCCGAACGGCTCAGCTTAGAGTTCACTAGTTGGACATACACGGGGCCCCGCCGAAGCGGCCCCGCGCTCAGGAGGTCGTCGTGGAGACTCCAGGGTCGCAGTCATCACTGCACCGAGCCAACCTGGAGCGGGTGGTCCGGGCCGTACGGCTGGCCGGGTCCCTCACACAGGCGGAGATCGCGCGGACGACCGGGCTGTCCGCCGCGACCGTCTCCAACATCGTGCGGGAGCTGAAGGACGGGGGAACCGTCGAGGTCACGCCCACCTCGGCAGGCGGGCGGCGGGCCCGCAGCGTCAGCCTGAGCGGGGACGCCGGCATCGTGATCGGGGTCGACTTCGGGCACACCCACCTCCGGGTCGCGGTCGGGAACCTCGCCCACCAGGTGCTGGCCGAGGAGGCCGAGCCGCTGGACGTCGACGCCTCCGCCGATCAGGGCTTCGACCGGGCGGAACAGCTGGTCAACCGGCTGATCGCGGCGACCGGCGTGGACCGGGCCAAGGTGGCCGGCGTGGGGCTCGGCGTGCCGGGTCCCATCGACGTCGAGTCGGGCACGCTCGGCTCGACCGCGATCCTGCCCGGCTGGGGCGGCACCAAGCCCGCCGAGGAGCTGCGCGAACGGCTCGGCGTGCCGGTGCACGTGGACAACGACGCCAACCTCGGCGCCCTGGGCGAGCTGGTCTGGGGCAGTGGCAAGGGCGTCCGGGACCTGGCCTACATCAAGGTCGCGAGCGGTGTCGGCGCCGGTCTGGTGATCGACGGGAAGATCTATCGCGGCCCTGGCGGCACCGCGGGCGAAATCGGACATATTACACTCGATGAATCCGGCCCGGTCTGCCGCTGCGGGAACCGCGGCTGCCTGGAGACGTTCGCGGCGGCGCGCTATGTGCTCCCGCTGCTCCAGCCCAGCCACGGCTCCAGCCTGACGATGGAGGGCGTCGTACGGCTGGCCAGGGACGGTGACCCGGGCTGTCGTCGGGTGATCGCCGACGTCGGCCGCCACATCGGAAGTGGAGTGGCCAATCTCTGCAATCTGCTGAACCCGAGCAGGGTGGTCCTCGGCGGTGATCTCGCCGAGGCCGGTGAGCTGGTGCTCGGGCCGATCAGGGAGTCCGTCGGCCGCTACGCCATTCCCAGCGCGGCGCGCCAACTGTCCGTTCTCCCGGGGGCACTTGGTGGCCGCGCGGAGGTGCTCGGAGCGCTCGCCCTCGCCCTCAGCGAGATGGGCGATTCGACCCTTTTGGAGGGTGCGCTGCCTGTGGCGGCGCCCGCCTTCACTTAGAGAACGGATGGCACCGTTGCCATCTCGTTAAGGATTTACTTCTTGACGTCGCACGTGTGGCCGAGTTGACTTCCAGCCACCTCGGCCGCAACGACGCGGCCTCGTCAGGGAGGTTTGAAGAGTGAACAAGCGCATGCGTCGTGCTGCCTTTGCTTTCTGTGCCACCGCAATGACCGTCTCGCTCGCCGCCTGCGGCAGCGCGAAGGAGTCCGGCGGCAACGGTGACAGCGGGAAGACGACCACCCACAAGGGTGACGACATCACCGTCGGTCTGCTCCTGCCGGAGAACCAGACCGCCCGCTACGAGAAGTTCGACAAGCCCATCATCGAGAAGCAGATCAAGGATCTGACCAACGGCAAGGGCAAGGTCGAGTACCTCAACGCCAAGCAGGACGCGACCCTCCAGTCGCAGCAGATCGACACGATGATCACCAAGAAGGTCGACGTGCTGATCCTGGACGCGGTCGACTACAAGGCGGTCGCGCAGGGCGTCAAGAAGGCCAAGGACACGGGCATCCCGGTCGTCGCCTACGACCGCCTCGCCGAGGGCCCCATCTCCGCCTACACCTCGTTCGACAACGTCGAGGTCGGCAAGACGCAGGGTGAGGCCCTGCTGAAGGCCCTGGGCGGCAAGGCCAAGTCCGGCAAGATCGTCATGATGAACGGCTCCGTGACCGACCCGAACGCCGCGCAGTTCAAGAAGGGCGCGCACGACGTCCTCGACGGCAAGGTGAACATCGGCAAGGAGTACGACACCAAGGAGTGGAAGCCGGAGAACGCCAACGCCAACATGGAGGGCGCCATCTCCGCCCTCGGCAAGGACAAGATCGTCGGCGTCTACTCCGCCAACGACGGCATGGCGGGCGGCGTCATCACCGCGCTCAAGGGCGCGGGCATCAAGAAGCTTCCCCCGGTCACCGGCCAGGACGCCGAGCTCGCGGGCGTGCAGCGCATCGTGACGGGCGAGCAGTACATGAGCGTCTTCAAGTCGTACCCGCAGGAGGCCGAGACCGTCGCCAAGATGGCCGTCTCGATCGCCAAGACCGGCAAGGTCGACAGCTCGCTCGGCACCAGCACCGTCGACAGCGGTACCGAGAAGGGCATCCCGTCCGTCATCGTCCCGGTAGTCTCGCTGACGAAGGACAACATCAAGGACACGGTCATCAAGCAGGGTTACTACACGGTCAACGAGATCTGCACGGCCAAGTACAAGGCCGCCTGCGACAAGCTCGGCCTGTAGTAACACCCCAGGGGGCCGCCTCGGCGGCGGTCCCACCGGCCTGCACGGGAGGCGCGCGCCCACTGTCCGCGCGCCCCGTGCCGGCACGTCCGGCGCCCCGCCGCCGACAGCCCCGCAGCACAACGGCGGGGCGCCGGACGGAACGCCCCTCACTCTTCATGTTCAACCTCCCGCCGGGGTCAGGCTCGGGCGGCGAAGGAGATGGTTCACGTGTCCGCTACGCCCGTGCTGGCGTTGCGCGGGGTCTCCAAGCGATTCGGTGCCGTTCAGGCGCTCACCGACGTAGAGCTTGAGGTCCACGCCGGAGAGGTGGTTGCCCTCGTCGGCGACAACGGCGCCGGCAAGTCCACCCTTGTCAAGACGATCGCGGGTGTGCACCCCATCGATGACGGTGTCATCGAGTGGGAGGGCAACCCCGTCACGGTCAGCCGGCCCCACGACGCCCAGAACCTGGGCATCGCGACGGTCTACCAGGACCTCGCCCTGTGCGACAACATCGACGTCGTCGGCAACCTGTTCCTCGGCCGTGAGATCAAGCGGCGCGGTGTCCTGGACGAGGTCGAGATGGAGCGCCGCTCGCGCGAGCTCCTCCAGACGCTCTCCATCCGCATCCCCAGCGTCCGCATCCCGATCGCCTCGCTCTCCGGCGGTCAGCGCCAGGTCGTGGCCATCGCCCGCTCCATGCTCGGCGAGCCCAAGCTGGTCATCCTGGACGAGCCGACCGCCGCCCTCGGCGTCGAGCAGACCGCCCAGGTCCTCGACCTCGTCGAGCGGCTGCGCGAGCGCGGACTCGCGGTCATCCTCATCAGCCACAACATGGCCGACGTGAAGGCCGTCGCCGACAAGGTCGCCGTCCTGCGGCTCGGTCGCAACAACGGCGTGTTCGAGGTCAAGACCACCTCGCAGGAAGAGATCATCTCCGCCATCACCGGCGCCACGGACAACGCCGTGACCCGTCGTGCGGCGCGCACCACCGCGGAGGCTCAGAAGTGAGCATCGACAAGACCCAGGCCGAGCCCGTCGACGCGCCCGCCGTCGCGGCCGACGCCGCCCCCGCCGTCGACCCACGCCTGCTCGTGCGCGAACAGGGCTTCGCGGGCTACGTCACCGAGTTCAAGCGCAAGATGCGCGCCGGCGACCTCGGCGCCCTGCCGGTCGTGGTCGGCCTCATCGTCATCTGCGCGATCTTCCAGAGCCTGAACTCCGCCTTCCTCGGCGCGGAGAACCTCAACAACATCTTCGTCGCCATGGTGGCCACCGGCATGATGTCGGTCGGCATCATCTTCGTGCTGCTGCTCGGCGAGATCGACCTCTCGGTCGGCTCCGTCTCCGGTGTCTCCTCGGCTATCACCGCCGTGATGAGCGTCACGCACGGCGTCAACGAGTGGCTCGCCGTCCTCGCCGCCCTCGCCGCCGGCGCGGTCATCGGTGCCCTGCACGGCTTCTTCTTCGCCCGGATCGGCGCGCCCGCCTTCGCGGTGACCCTGGCCGGTCTGCTGTTCTGGAACGGCTTCATGCTCCAGATCCTGGGCTCGAACGGCACGATCAACCTCGACGGCGACGGCGTGGTCGGCAAGCTCACCACGTACTACTTCTCGGACGTGGCCGCCGCCTACCTCCTGGCCTTCGTCGCGGTCGCCGGATACTTCCTGTCGGCCTTCCTCGGCAACCGCCGCCGTGCGCTCGCGGGCATCCCCTCCCGTCCGCTCAGCGACATCATCCTGCGCACCGCGCTGCTCGCGGTCGCCGCGTTCGCCGTCGCGGTCATGTTCAACCAGTACAAGGGCCTGCCGCTCGCGGTGCTGCTCTTCGCGATCGTCCTGGTCGGCAGCGACTTCGTGCTGCGCCGCACCGCCTACGGCCGCAAGGTCTTCGCGCTCGGCGGCAGCGTGGAGGCGTCCCGCCGCGCCGGTATCAACGTCACCCTGGTGCGCGTTTCGGTCTTCGCCATCGCGGGCTTCTTCGCCTCGGTCGGCGGTCTGTTCTGGGCCTCCAAGATCGCTGCCGCCAACCAGAGCGCCGGCTCCGGCGACCTGCTGATGAACGTCATCGCCGCGGCCGTCATCGGCGGCACCAGCCTCTTCGGTGGCCGGGGCCGCACCTGGAACGCGCTGCTCGGTGTCCTCGTGATCACGTCGATCCAGTACGGCCTCGCCCTCCAGGGCATCGCCACCCCGATCCAGTACATGATCACCGGTGGTGTGCTGCTCGCCACGGTCGTCATCGACTCGATCACCCGCAAGACCCAGAAGTCGGCCGGCCGCGCCTGAGCGCGCCCGACGCACCACGCCCTTGCCCGGCACCGTCCACGGTGCCGGGCAAGGGCGTGTCCGGGCCGGTCGCGCGGGTACAGCCGTTCGCGTGAGTCATGACCCCCCCGCCCGGCCATCGGGCGTACGGACGGAACACTAGACTCGTCCAAGCCCGGCAACAGCTCGATCAGCTCTACTGCAAGGAGGCACGGGTGCCGCTGCTGACCCGCATCAGGGGACCGCGCGATCTGGACCGGCTCAGCCTGGAGGAGCTGGACCAGCTGGCGGAGGAGATCCGGACCTTCCTCGTCCAGGAGGTCTCCAAGACCGGCGGGCACCTGGGCCCCAACCTCGGTGTGGTGGAGCTGACCATCGCCCTGCACCGGGTGTTCGAGTCCCCGAAGGACAAGGTGCTGTGGGACACCGGCCACCAGTCCTACGTCCACAAGCTGCTCACCGGCCGTCAGGACTTCTCCCGGCTGAAGATGAAGGGCGGCCTGTCGGGCTACCCCTCGCAGGCCGAGTCCGAGCACGACGTCATCGAGAACAGCCACGCCTCCACCGTGCTCGGCTGGGCCGACGGCATCGCCAAGGCCAACCAGCTGCGCCGGCGGGACAGCCATGTCGTCGCCGTCATCGGTGACGGGGCCCTGACAGGCGGTATGGCCTGGGAGGCGCTCAACAACATCGCCGAGGCCAAGGACCGGCCGCTGGTCATCGTCGTCAACGACAACGAGCGCTCCTACGCCCCCACCATCGGCGGCCTCGCCAACCACCTGGCGACCCTGCGCACCACCGACGGCTACGAACGCTTCCTGGCGCGGACGAAGGACATCCTCGACCGCACCCCGGTCGTCGGCAAACCGTTGTACGAGACCCTGCACGGCGCCAAGAAGGGGCTGAAGGACTTCATCGCCCCCCAGGGCATGTTCGAGGACCTCGGCCTGAAGTACGTCGGCCCGATCGACGGCCACGACATCGAGGCGCTGGAGTCGGCGCTGGCCCGGGCCAAGCGGTTCGGCGGGCCGGTCATCGTGCACTGCCTGACCGAGAAGGGCCGCGGCTACCAGCCCGCCCTCCAGGACGAGGCCGACCGGTTCCACGCCGTCGGCAAGATCCACCCCGACACCGGGCTGCCGATCGCCTCCTCCGGCGCCGACTGGACCTCGGTCTTCGGCGAGGAGATGGTCAAGCTCGGCGAGGAGCGCGAGGACGTCGTCGCCATCACGGCGGCCATGCTCCAGCCCGTGGGTCTCGACAAGTTCGCCAAGCGGTTCCCCGAGCGGGTGTACGACGTCGGGATCGCCGAGCAGCACGGCGCCGTCTCCGCCGCCGGCCTCGCGTACGCCGGGCTGCACCCGGTCTTCGCCGTGTACGCCACCTTCCTCAACCGCGCCTTCGACCAGGTCCTCATGGACGTGGCCCTGCACAAGTGCGGTGTCACCTTCGTGCTCGACCGGGCCGGCGTCACCGGCACCGACGGCGCCTCGCACAACGGCATGTGGGACATGTCGATCCTCCAGGTGGTGCCGGGGCTGCGGCTCGCCGCGCCGCGCGACGCCGACCAGGTGCGGGCCCAGCTGCGCGAGGCCGTCGCCGTCGAGGACGCGCCGACCGTGGTGCGCTTCTCCAAGGGCGCCGTCGGCCCCGCCGTACCCGCCGTGGGCCGGATCGGCGGCATGGACGTGCTCCGGGAGCCGGGCACCGACCGGCCGGACGTGCTGCTGGTCTCCGTCGGAGCGCTCGCCCCGATGTGCCTGGAGATCGCGGAGCTGCTGAACAAGCAGGGCATCTCCACCACCGTGGTCGACCCCCGCTGGGTCAAGCCCGTCGACGAGGCCATGGCCCCGCTGGCCGAACGGCACCGGGTCGTCGTCACCGTCGAGGACAACAGCCGCGTCGGCGGTGTCGGCTCCGCCGTCGCCCAGGCCCTCAGGGACGCGGGCGTGGACGTGCCGCTGCGCGACTTCGGCATCCCGCCGCGGTTCCTGGACCACGCCTCCCGCGCCGAGGTCATGGCCGAGATCGGGCTGACCGCGCCCGACATCGCCCGCCAGGTCACCGGGCTCGTCTCCAAGCTGGACGGGCGGTTCGACCGTACGGCGGGTGCCGTGGACTCGGTGGAGCCCGCGCGCGACTAGAAAACGCCTCCACGGGCCGGTTCCGCCGCTTCTCCCGGTGGCGGAACCGGCCCGTTTGCGTGAACCTGCCTGTGCCGGGGAATACGCACCCAGGCCCTCTCGATCATGTTGAGCCATATCGAGGTCTCACAAGCGTGGGAGGTAGGTACGTGAGCAACGCGCTGTTCCGGACGAAGAACGTCGAGCAGTCCATCCTGGACACCGAGGAACCCGAACACTCGCTCAAGAAGTCGTTGACCGCCCTTGACCTGACCGTGTTCGGCGTCGGTGTCATCATCGGCACCGGCATCTTCGTCCTCACCGGCACGGCGGCGAAGAACACCGCCGGCCCCGCCGTGTCGCTGTCCTTCGTCGTGGCCGGTGTCGTCTGCGCGCTCGCCGCCCTCTGCTACGCCGAGTTCGCCTCCACCGTCCCCGTGGCGGGCTCCGCCTACACCTTCTCCTACGCCTCGCTCGGCGAACTCCCCGCCTGGATCATCGGCTGGGACCTCGTCCTGGAACTGGCCCTCGGCACGGCCGTGGTCGCGGTCGGATGGTCCGGCTACATATCCTCGCTGCTCGACAACGCGGGCTGGCACCTGCCCCAGGCCCTCTCCGGCCGGGACGGTGCCACCGGCTTCGGCTTCGACATCCTCGCCGCGGCCCTCGTCCTGCTGCTCACCGCCATCCTCGTCATCGGGATGAAGCTGTCCGCGCGGGTCACCTCCGTGGTCGTCGCGATCAAGGTGGCCGTCGTCCTCGTCGTGATCATCGCGGGTGCCTTCTTCGTGAAGAGCGGCAACTACGACCCGTTCATCCCGAAGGCACAGCCCGCCGAGGCGGGCGGGAACCTCAAGGCACCCCTGATCCAGCTGATGTTCGGCTGGGCCCCCTCGGACTTCGGCGTCATGGGCATCTTCACCGCCGCCTCCGTGGTCTTCTTCGCGTTCATCGGCTTCGACGTCGTCGCCACCGCCGCCGAGGAGACCCGCAACCCGCAGCGCGACGTCCCGCGCGGCATCCTCGGCTCCCTGATCATCTGCACCGCCCTGTACGTCGCCGTGTCGATCGTCGTCACCGGCATGCAGAAGTACAGCGCGCTGTCCATCAAGGCGCCCCTCGCCGACGCGTTCAAGGCCACCGGGCACCCCTGGTACGCGGGCCTGATCAGCTTCGGCGCCGCCGTCGGCCTGACCACGGTGTGCATGATCCTGCTGCTCGGCCAGTCCCGGGTCTTCTTCGCCATGAGCCGCGACGGGCTGCTGCCCCGCTTCTTCTCCCACACCCACCCGCGGTTCCGCACCCCGTACCGCTCCACCATCCTGCTCGGCGGCGTCATCGCGATCGTGGCGGGCTTCACCAGCCTCAGCGAACTCGCCGAACTGGTGAACATCGGCACGCTGTTCGCGTTCGTCGTCGTCGCCCTCAGCGTCATCATCCTGCGCAAGTCCCGCCCGGACCTGCACCGCGCCTTCCGCACCCCGTGGGTCCCGGTCGTCCCGATCCTCTCCGTGTGCGCCTCGCTGTGGCTGATGCTCAACCTGCCCGCCGAGACCTGGCTCCGGTTCGCCATCTGGATGGTCATCGGCTTCTTCGTCTACTTCCTCTACGGCCGCTCGCACAGCCGCCTCGCCCGGCGCGAGGAGAGCGCGGCCGCCGAGGCCGCGCGCCCGCCGAAGGCGACCGAGTAACCCGCACACTCGCGCCCCGGCCCCGTATGTCCCGCTTCGGCTGGGACGGCGGGGCCGGATAGCGTGCGGACCATGCTCGCCGCCCCGCTCGCCCCCGCACGGACCACGGTCACCCGGACGGCGTACTGGGCGCGGCTGCTGCCCCTCCTGGCGACCCTGGCCTGCGTCACCCGGATCCCCTCCTTCCGCCGGCCGCTGTGGAACCCGGACGAGGGCTTCCTCGCCGTACAGGCGAGGCTGCTCGCCCAGGGCGGGGAGCTGTACGACACCGTCGTGGACCGCAAGCCGCCGCTGCTGCCCTGGCTCTACCAGGCCGCGTTCGCCCTCTGCGGCTCCGGCTCCCTGACCCCGCTGCGGGTGCTCGCCGTCCTCGCCCAGCTGCTCACCGCCGCCCTGCTGGCCTCCCTGGCCCGCCGCCGCTGGGGCGAGCGCGCCGGGCGCACCGCCGGGGTGCTGTACCTGCTGGTCTCCGTCGGGCTCAACCCCGAGGACGCGCAGGCCGCCACCTTCGAGGTGTTCATACTGCCCTGGACGGCCGCCGCCCTGTGGTGCGCCGACCGGGGGCGCTGGGGCGCCGCCGGGGTCGCCGTCGCCGCCGCGTTCCTCACCAAGCAGACCGGCGGCGCGGTGCTGCTGCCGGTGGTCTGGCTGCTGCACCAGCGGGGCGGCAGCCGCGGCGGCCTGCCACGGCTCGCGGCGGGCTGCGCCGCGCCCGTGCTGGGCGCGGCCCTGGCGACGGACCCGGCCGGCTTCCTGTTCTGGACGGTGACGGGCTCCGCCGCCTACGCCTCCGTCACCGGCTCCGAACTCCACGTCCTGGGCCGCGCGCTGACCAACACCGCGATCCTGGCGGTGGCGTCGGCGGGGCTGCTCCCGCCGGTCGTACGGGCGCTGCGGGGCGCCCGCGCCGGAGCGGCCGAGGTGTGGCTGTGGCTGTGGCTGGCCTCCTCGGCGGTCGCGGTGGCCCTCGGCTGCCACTTCTTCGGCCACTACTACCTGCAACTCACCCCGCCGCTCGCCCTGCTGGCCACCGCCGCGCTGCACGTCCTGCCCCGGGACGGGCACCCGGCCGCCGTGCTCACCTCGGCCTGCTGCTGCGCCCTCTTCGTCGGCTGGGGCCTGCTCGCCCCCCGCCCCGAACTCGCGCACGCCGAACGGCTGGCGGCGGCCCTCACACACCGCACCGCACCCGCCGACCGGGTCCTCGTCTGGGGGATACACCCGGAGACGTACTGGCTGGCCGGCCGCACCCCCGCCACCCGCTACCTCACCGCGGGCCTGCTCACCAACTACAGCGGCGGCCGGGACGGCCCCCAGGTCGGCGAGAAGTACGCCGTCGCCGGTGCCTGGCCGGTCTTCCGGCGCGAGATGACCGCGCACGCCCCCGCCCTGGTCGTCGACGACTCCCGCGGCAAGCCGTACGCCCCCGCCCGCCTCCCCACCCTCCGCCGCCTGCTGACGGCGCGTTACACGGAGGTGGCCAGGGTGGACGGCGCGGTCCTGTACGCCCGGGTGCCGGAAGGCTGACGGCGGGGCTGCTGTGCCGACGGAACGCCGACGCGGGCGTCGGCGGGCGTACTGCGTCGTACCGTGTGCCGAGCCCGGGACGGCGGGGCGCGGCTCGGCGCAGGTGCGTCGGGCGCGACGGGCGGGCTGGTGGTGGCCTCCCGAACGCCGGGGGCGGCCGCCGGAAGGGCCGCGACGGGCCCTCCCGGCTCCGGGGCCCGGTGCCGTCGGCCGGCGGTGGCCAGGTGCCGGCGGGGGGACCTCCCCGGCCCCGGGAACGGGTGGCGGGGAGGGGACCTCCTTCGGCCCCAGGAACGGGTGGCGCCGCTCAGTCCAGGATCGTCCGGGGGCCCGCCACCTCCGCGCCCAGGGCCTTCACGCGGCGGCGCAGTTCGCGGTCGGCGGTCACCACCAGGCGGGGCCGGCCGGCGTGCTCGGCGGTCAGTTCCACGATCAGGTCGTCCCCGCTGCCCGGCGCCGACTCCACCCGGACACCCGGTACGGATGCCACGCCCCGGGCCGCGCCCTCGACCACGAGCACGATCTCCACGGGCCCCGGGTGCCCGGGCAGGCCCCCGCCCGCCAGCCGGTCCCGCAGCCGCTCGGCCGCCCCCTTGCGGTCCCGCCACCAGCCGTCGGGCCGCGACCCGACGACGTTCGCGCCGTCCACCACGACGAGCAGGGGGGAGGGGGCGGGGGAAACGGGGTCGAGGGGGTCGGTCATGGGCCCCAGGGTCCCATGACCGTGGCCGGGGGCCGGGCCCCGGGGCCGGTACCGAGCGGCTTAAAGTGAACCGGTGAACGGCGACTGGCTCCTCCGCGGCCGAGACGGCCGCCTCAGTGTCTACCAGCTGTCGGGCGACGCCGTCCTGTGCCGGGCGGAGCGCGGCCCCCGCGGTCCCTGGTCCGCCCCGCGCAAGGTGGGCGGCGAACAGAAACTGCACACCGTCCTGGCGGTCGGCCAGGGCGCCGACGGCTATGCCCACCTGGTCTCCTGGCGGCCCACCGTCAAGGGCGAGTCCGGGCTGGTGCACTCCACGCACTTCCGCCCGCACCTGGCGGCCCTGGACTGGCACCCGGTCGGCCACCCGGACAAGAAGGGCGACCGCACCGGCACGCCCGCCGTCGCGGTGGACGCCCAGGGCCGCGCCCACGTCTTCGTCCGCAACAAGGGCGGCGGGGTCAGCATGCTCGCCCAGAAGGAGAAGGGCGGCTGGGACCCCTGGCGGGACCTGAAGGGCAAGGAGGTCCAGGACGGACTCGCGGCGGTCACGGGGGAGTCCGGCCGCATCGAGCTGTACGCGGCCGTCCCGCAGGGCCTGCTGTACTGGCGTCAGGAGGAGCCGGGCGCCCAGCCCGTGCTCCAGGAGGCGCTGCGGGCACCGGTCCGCCCGGGCACCCTGCGCGCCCTGGCCACCTCCCCGGAGCGTACGACCGTCTTCTACACCGGGACCTCGGGCGACCTGTGCGCCTGGCGTCCGGGCGGCGAGCCGGTCACCGTGCTGCCCGCGGCCGGCCCCGGCCCGGTCTCGGCGGTCCGCTGCGACCTGGACGGCCACGACTGCACGCTGCTGGTCCAGCGGACCGAGAGCCGCCGCGTCGCCTTCGCCGCGTATCCGACCGAGCTGGAGTCGGCGGGCGCCTGGTGGACCGAGTCGGGCCCCGAACTCCCGCTGGACGCGCTGGTGTCGCTGGCGGCGGACGAGGAGGGCCGGGTGGTCGCGGCAACGTTGTCCCCGTCGACCGGACGGCTCCTGCTGACCCGGCGCAAGGACGAGCCCGGACTGGCCCTGGAGGCGTGGCAGGAGGTCTGAGTGCGCCATGATGGCCGTCGTGGACACCGAGACACTCATCGACGCCTGGCGGCGTCTCCTCGCCGGATCCGGAAAGCCGTGGGTGCTGTTCGAGCACGGCACGTGCGTGGTGCTGGAGGAGCCCGGGGGAGGGCTCGCCGACCGGGCCACCGAGATCCTGCGCGCGTACGGCCCGGCGAGCGTGGGCGGTCCGGCGGGCGACTTCCGGGTGCTGGAACTGAAGAACGGCGAGGGCTGGCTGGTGACGGGCCACCATCCGGACGTCGTCACCTTCGTCGCCCTGGAGGACTCCGAGGACCCCTCGCACCTGGCCGTGGGCATGCTCGGGCGTTCCCGCCGCGACCGGGACGGCAGGGACCTGCACGTCGTCCACGTCGAGGACGGCCGCCCCGTCGGGGCCTGAGCCCCGGCCGGCGCCCGCAAACGCCGGGTGCCCGCACCCCGGCAGGAGTGCGGGCACCCGGCGTTCACCGGTGGGGCGTCACGCCGGGACGCTCGCCACGCCCGGAGCCAGGAACCGCTTGCCGTTGACGCGCTCGCTGACACCCTCACGGTCCAGGTACGGCGTGATGCCGCCCAGGTGGAAGGGCCAGCCGGCGCCCGTGATCAGGCACAGGTCGATGTCCTGGGCCTCCGCGACGACGCCCTCGTCGAGCATGAGCCCGATCTCCTGCGCCACCGCGTCCAGCACCCGCGCCCGCACCTGCTCCTCGGTCAGCACGACATCGCCCTGCTTCAGCAGCGCGGCGACCTCCGGGTCCAGCTCCGGCTTGCCGCTGTCGTACACGTAGAAGCCGCGCTTGCCCGCCTCCACGACCGCCTTGAGGTTCGGGGAGACCGTGAAGCGGTCCGGGAACGCGCCGTGCAGCGTCTCGGAGACGTGCAGACCGATGGCGGGGCCGACCAGTTCCAGCAGCACCAGCGGGGACATCGGCAGACCGAGCGGCTCGACGGCCTTCTCGGCGACCTCGACCGGGGTGCCCTCGTCGATGACGTTCTGGATCTCGCCCATGAAGCGGGTCAGGATGCGGTTCACGACGAACGCCGGGGCGTCCTTGACCAGCACCGCGGTCTTCTTCAGCTTCTTGGCGACGGCGAACGCGGTCGCGAGGGACGCGTCGTCGGTCTGCTCGCCGCGGACGATCTCCAGCAGCGGCAGGACGGCCACCGGGTTGAAGAAGTGGAAGCCCACGACCCGCTCGGGGTGCTTGAGCTTCGACGCCATCTCCGTCACCGACAGGGACGAGGTGTTGGTGGCGAGGATCGCGTGCGCCGGGGCGACCGCCTCGACCTCCGCGAACACCTGCTGCTTGACACCGATCTCCTCGAACACGGCCTCGATGAGGAAGTCCGCGTCGGAGAAGCCCTCGGCCTTGTCCAGGACACCGGTCACCAGCGCCTTGAGGCGGTTGGCCTTGTCCTGGTTGATCCGGCCCTTGCCGAGCAGCTTGTCGATCTCGGCGTGGACGTAGCCCACACCCTTGTCGACCCGCTCCTGGTCGATGTCGGTCAGCACGACCGGCACCTCCAGGCGGCGCAGGAAGAGGAGCGCGAGCTGCGAGGCCATGAGGCCCGCGCCGACCACGCCCACCTTGGTGACCGGGCGCGCCAGGTTCTTGTCCGGGGCGCCGGCGGGACGCTTGCCGCGCTTCTGCACCAGGTTGAACGCGTAGATGCCGGCGCGCAGTTCACCGCCCATGATCAGGTCGGCGAGGGCCTGGTCCTCGGCGTCGAAGCCCTGCTGGAGGTCCTCGTTCTTCGCGGCGGCGATGATGTCGAGGGCGCGGTAGGCGGCCGGGGCCGCGCCGTGCACCTTGGAGTCCGCGATGAACCGGCCCTTGGCGACGGCCTGGTCCCAGGCCTCGCCGCGGTCGATCACCGGGCGCTCCACCTTGACGTCGCCCTTGAGAACCTGCGCGGTCCAGATCAGCGACTGCTCCAGGAAGTCGGCGCCCTCGAAGATCGCGTCCGCGATCCCGAGGTCGTAGACCTGCTGGCCCTTGAGCTGCTTGTTCTGGTTGAGCGAGTTCTCGATGACGACCGAGACGGCCTTCTCGGCGCCGATCAGGTTCGGCAGCAGGGTGCAGCCGCCCCAGCCGGGCACCAGGCCGAGGAAGACCTCGGGCAGCGAGAACGCCGGGATCGCCTTGGAGACGGTGCGGTAGGTGCAGTGCAGGCCGACCTCGACGCCACCGCCCATGGCGGCACCGTTGTAGTAGGCGAAGGTCGGCACGGCCAGGCCCGCGAGGCGCTTGAAGACCTCGTGGCCGCCCTTGCCGATGGCGAGCGCGTGCTCGTGCTCCTTCAGCAGCTCGACGCCCTTGAGGTCGGCGCCGACCGCGAAGATGAACGGCTTGCCGGTGATGCCGACACCGACGATGCCGCCGTCCGCGGCCTCCTTCTCCACCTGGTCGATCGCGGTGTTGAGGTTCGCGAGCGAGGCGGGGCCGAAGGTGGTCGGCTTGGTGTGGTCCAGGCCGTTGTCCAGCGTGATCAGCGCGAAGCGGCCCGCGCCGAAGGGGAGGTCGAAGTGGCGTACGTGCGCGCTGGTGACGACCTCGTCGGGGAACAGGTCCGAGGCCTGCTTCAGAAGCTCGGCGGTGGTGCTCACTTGTCCCCCTCGAAGTGCGGGTTCTCCCAGATGACCGTCGCGCCCATGCCGAAGCCGACGCACATGGTGGTCAGGCCGTAGCGGACGTGCGGCTGCTCCTCGAACTGGCGGGCCAGCTGCGTCATCAGGCGGACGCCGGAGGAGGCCAGCGGGTGGCCGAAGGCGATGGCGCCGCCGTACTGGTTGACGCGCTCGTCGTCGTCCGCGATGCCGTAGTGGTCGAGGAAGGCCAGCACCTGCACGGCGAAGGCCTCGTTGATCTCGAACAGGCCGATGTCGGAGATGGAGAGGCCCGCCTTGGCGAGGGCCTTCTCCGTGGCCGGGATCGGGCCGTAGCCCATGACCTCGGGCTCGACGCCCGCGAAGGCGTACGACACCAGGCGCATCTTGACCGGCAGGCCGTTCTCGCGGGCGAAGTCCTCGCTCGCGATGATCGACGCGGTGGCGCCGTCGTTCAGACCGGCCGCGTTGCCCGCGGTGACCCGGCCGTGCACACGGAACGGCGTCTTGAGGTTCGCCAGGTTCTCCAGGGTGGTCCCCGGGCGCATCGGCTCGTCGGCGGTGACCAGGCCCCAGCCGGTCTCACCGGCCTCCGGGCTGGTCCGGCGCACCGAGATCGGCACCAGGTCCTGCTGGATCTTGCCGTTGGCGTACGCCTTGGCGGCCTTCTCCTGCGAGCGCACCGCGTACTCGTCGGCGCGCAGCTTGGTGATCTGCGGGTAGCGGTCGTGCAGGTTCTCCGCGGTCATGCCCATGAACAGGGCCGACTCGTCCACCAGCTTCTCGCTCACGAACCGCGGGTTCGGGTCGACGCCCTCGCCCATGGGGTGGCGGCCCATGTGCTCGACACCACCGGCGATGACGGCGTCGTAGGCGCCGAAGGCGATCGAACCGGCGGTGGTCGTCACGGCGGTCAGCGCGCCGGCGCACATGCGGTCGATGGAGTAACCCGGCACGGACTGCGGCAGACCGGCGAGGATGCCGGCGGTACGGCCCAGGGTCAGACCCTGGTCACCGATCTGGGTGGTCGCCGCGATGGCGACCTCGTCGATCTTCTTCGGGTCCAGGCCGGGGTTGCGGCGCAGCAGCTCCCGGATCGCCTTCACGACGAGGTCGTCGGCGCGGGTCTCGTGGTAGATGCCCTTCGGGCCCGCCTTGCCGAACGGGGTACGGACGCCGTCGACGAAGACGACGTCCCTGACGGTACGAGGCACGATGGCTCTCCTCCTGTGCGGGATGGCACTGCTGCGTTGCGCTGAGCGCGCGCTCAGGACCATGCTACTTATGAGTAACGTAGCTGCACACCCCGGAAGGACGGAGCGGCGAAGGTCACATCCTCCACGCCGGCCCGTCGAGCGCCCCGCACGGGGCGCGGGGAACCACGCGACCAGCCACGACGGTCCCGCGGCCCCTCAACGACGGTCGGCGGGACGCCGCTGTGGATCCTCCTGGCGTCCGGCGTCGGCCGCCTCGCACCCCTGGACGCCGATCGCTCGCCTTCCTCCCCGTGCCTTCCCAGGATCTTGGCGCGATCTCGACGTCGCTCCCGGCGGCTCAGGCCTTCGCCGAGAGCGCGTCGACCAGCACCGGCGTGACCAGTTCGATCTGCCAGGGCCGCGCGCCGTACCCGGCCAGCGCGGCACCCACCGACTCCTCGTCGACGGACGCCGGCGGCTCCCAGCAGAGCCGCCGCACCGTGTCCGGGGAGATCACGTTCTCCTGAGGCATGGTGAGCCGCTCGGCCAGCGCGGTCACCCCCGCCCGGGCGGCGGACAGCCGGGCCGCGGCGGCCGGGTCCTTGTCCGCCCAGGCACGCGGCGGCGGAGGCCCCGTCACCGGCTGGCCGGGCTGCGGCAGCGCGCTGTCGGGAAGGGCCTTGGCCCGGTCCACCGCGGCCTGCCACTGCTCAAGCTGCCGCCGGCCCATCCGGTGCCCGAACCCGTTCAGCCCGGCGAGGACGTGCACGTTGCCCGGCAGGGCCAGCGCCGCCTCCACGATGGCCGTGTCGCTCAGCACCTTCCCCGGCGACACGTCCCGTCGCTGCGCGATCCGGTCCCGCGTCTGCCACAGCTCGCGCACGACCGCGAGCTGCCGGCGCCGGCGCACCTTGTGCATCCCGGACGTGCGCCGCCAGGGGTCCTTGCGCGGCTCGGCCGGCGGCGCCGACGCGATCGCGTCGAACTCCTGGAGGGCCCACTCCAGCTTGCCCTGCCGGTCCAGCTCCTTCTCCAGGGCGTCCCGAAGGTCGACGAGCAGTTCGACGTCGAGCGCCGCGTACCGCAGCCAGGGCTCGGGCAGCGGGCGGGTCGACCAGTCGACGGCGGAGTGGCCCTTCTCCAGGACGAAGCCGAGGACGCCCTCCACCATGGCGCCGAGACCGACCCGGGGGAAGCCCGCGAGCCGGCCGGCCAGCTCGGTGTCGAACAGGCGGCTCGGGACCATGCCTATCTCGCGCAGGCACGGCAGGTCCTGGGTGGCCGCGTGCAGCACCCACTCGACGCCGGACAGGGCCTCGCCGAGGCCGGACAGGTCGGGGCAGGCGACGGGGTCGATCAGCGCGGTCCCGGCGCCCTCGCGGCGCAGCTGCACCAGGTAGGCGCGCTGCCCGTAGCGGTAGCCGGAGGCGCGCTCGGCGTCCACGGCGACCGGGCCGGTGCCGGCGGCGAAGGCGGCGATCACCCGGTCGAGGGCCGCCTCGTCGGCGATCACGGGCGGAATGCCCTCGCGGGGTTCGAGCAAAGGAGTCGGCGCCCCCATCACAGAAGAACCTGCGTCGTCCGGAGGGGTGCCCCCGGTGGTGCGCAGGGAACTGTCTGCTGCGGTGTCTTGGGCGTCGGTCACCTGTCAAGGGTATCCGTGTGTGGACCGCGCCCGTCGACGGAACGTTCCGTCGACGGGCGCGAGAGGGGCGTAAACCAGTCAGCTCGGGGCAAGGGCTGGTTCACACGAGTGAAGGCCGGATCCGCCGAAGGGGGGCGTCCGGTGGGCTCAGTGGATGATCCCGGTGCGCAGGGCCACGGCCACCATGCCGGCCCGGTCGCCCGTGCCCAGCTTGCGGGCGATGCGGGCGAGGTGGCTCTTCACGGTCAGGGCGGACAGGCCCATGGAGACGCCGATCGCCTTGTTCGACTGGCCCTCCGCGACCAGTCGCAGCACCTCGACCTCGCGTCCGGACAGCTCCCGGTAGCCGCCCGGGTGGCTGGGGGCACCCGGGGGGCGGCGGTGCATACGGGCGGCGGCGCCGAGGGGAGCGGCGCCGGGCCGGGCGGGGAGCCCGATGTTGGTGCGGGTGCCGGTGACGACGTAGCCCTTGACGCCGCCGGCCAGCGCGTTGCGAACGGCGCCGATGTCGTCGGCGGCGGAGAGGGCGAGTCCGTTGGGCCAGCCCGCGGCGCGGGTCTCGGACAGCAGGGTGAGGCCGGAGCCGTCGGGGAGGTGGACGTCGGCGACGCAGATGTCGCGCGGGTTGCCGATGCGGGGACGAGCCTCCGCGATGGACGAGGCCTCGATGACATCGCGCACGCCGAGCGCCCACAGATGGCGGGTGACGGTGGAGCGGACGCGCGGGTCGGCCACGACCACCATGGCGGTCGGCTTGTTCGGGCGGTAGGCGACCAGGCTTGCGGGTTGCTCAAGGAGAACGGACACCAGGCCTCCTGGGTGGGGGGACGGGGCCGGCTTGTGGGGATGAAGCCGGGACGAACCGTGCTTTCAAGGTCACAGTCGTCTTCGGCAGCAAACTCGTCCGCCTTTAGAGAATGATCACGATCTAGTGAGTAACAATCTGTGCAATTCGGACACGCGATCGATCATCCGAAGATCAAGTCGGTTCGAGCGGGTGCGATTCGAGTACGGAAAATGGCCGTATCGACAAAGAGACGGTCAATGAAGGGTCTGGCGACGACCGGTCACCGGGACTGCGGACCCCTGCGCTGCGGCAGGGTCACCACCGACGCGTCCCCCGGCCCGGCCGGCGGCAGACCCGCGACCTGTGCCAGCAGATCGCACCAGGAGGCCAGGTGGGCGGCCGTGTCCGGCACCCCGCCCAGGCCCTCACGGGGCGTCCAGGACGCCCGGATCTCGATCTGCGAGGCGGCCGGCCGCTCCGCCAGCCCGCCGAAGTAGTGCGAACTGGCCCGCGTGATCGTGCCGCTCGGCTCGCCGTAGCCCAGCCCGCGCGCCGCCAGCGCCCCGGTCAGCCACGACCAGCACACCTCCGGCAACAGCGGATCGGCCGCCATCTCCGGCTCCAGCTCCGCGCGCACCAGCGTCACCAGCCGGAACGTGCCCCGCCAGGCGTCGTGCCCGGCCGGGTCGTGCAGCAGCACCAGCCGCCCGTCGGCCAGCTCCTGCTCACCGTCGACCACCACCGCCTCCACCGCGTACGCGTAGGGGGCGAGCCGCTGCGGGGCGGGCGTCGGCTCCACCTCGACCTGCGGCCGCAGCCGGCTGCCGCGCAGGGCCTCGACCGCGGTGCGGAAAGCCGGCGGACCCGAGGCACCGGGGTGCCCGTCCGCCTCCTCGGTGTCCTTCACGTCGTCCGTTCCGTCAGCGCTGTCCGACATTCGTCCGTGAGCCGCAGCCATGCGGGGAAGAGTAAGGGGAACCGGGGCGTCGTGCAGGGCAAGACACCCCCTGCGACCTACGCGGCTGCGCCCGGCCGGCGGGACACCGGCCTGTCCGGCGGCATGCGAAACTTGCCTCGTGACCGCCAATGACACCCCGCAGCCGACAGCGACGTACGACAGTGCCTTCCTCAAGGCGTGCAGGCGCGAGCCCGTGCCGCACACCCCGGTGTGGTTCATGCGCCAGGCGGGCCGGTCCCTGCCGGAGTACCGCAAGGTGCGCGAGGGCGTTCCCATGCTGGAGTCCTGCATGCGGCCCGAGCTGGTCACCGAGATCACGCTCCAGCCGGTGCGCCGGCACGACGTGGACGCGGCGATCTTCTTCAGCGACATCGTCGTCCCGCTGAAGGCCATCGGTCTCGACCTGGACATCAAGCCCGGCGTCGGCCCGGTCGTCGAGCAGCCGGTCCGCACCCGCGCCGACCTGGCCCGGCTGCGCGACCTCACCCCCGAGGACGTCCCCTACGTGACCGAGGCCATCGGCCTGCTCACCCGCGAGCTGGGCGCCACCCCGCTGATCGGATTCGCGGGCGCGCCTTTCACCCTCGCGAGCTACCTGGTCGAGGGCGGTCCCTCGCGCACGTACGAGAACGCCAAGGCGATGATGTACGGCGACCCCGAGCTGTGGGCCGACCTGCTGGACCGGCTCGCCGACATCACCTCCGCCTTCCTGAAGGTCCAGGTCGAGGCCGGCGCGAGCGCCGTCCAGCTCTTCGACTCCTGGGCCGGCGCCCTCGCCCCCGCCGACTACCGGAAGTCGGTCATGCCGGCCTCCGCGAAGGTCTTCGACGCGGTCGCCGGATACGGCGTCCCGCGCATCCACTTCGGCGTCGGCACCGGCGAGCTGCTGCAGCTCATGGGCGAGGCCGGCGCGGACGTCGTCGGCGTCGACTGGCGCGTCCCGCTGGACGAGGCCGCCCGCCGCGTCGGCCCCGGCAAGGCGCTCCAGGGCAACCTGGACCCGACCGTGCTGTTCACCGACAAGGACACCGTCGCCGCCAAGGCCCGCGAGGTGCTCGACGCCGCCGCCGGCCTGGAGGGCCATGTCTTCAACCTCGGCCACGGCGTCATGCCGAACACCGACCCGGACGCGCTGACCCGGCTCGTGGAGTACGTCCACACCGCCACCGCGCGCTGAACCGCCGGCCGGCTCACCACGAGTAGTGGGGCCGCGCGCGCCTGCCGAACAGCAGGCCGGGCGGCTCCGGCGGGGGCGGCGTGCCGGGCTTGAGCGGCCAGGCCAGCAGCATGCCCGCCACGAAGCCGACCACGTGCGCCGCGTACGCCACCGTGCCGGCGCCGGACACCCCGTGTCCGGACGAGTACACCGCCTGGAGCCCGAACCAGAAGCCCAGCACCAGCCAGGCGGGCAGTCTCAGCGGCAGGAAGACGAGGAACGGCACCAGGACCCACACCCTGGCCCGCGGGTAGAGGACCAGATAGGCGCCGAGGACGCCGGCGATCGCGCCGGACGCGCCGATCAGGGGGTCCGAGGAGGTGTCGTTGAGCAGCGCGAAGCCGTAGCCGGCCGCGTAGCCGCAGACGACGTAGAAGAGGAAGTAGCGGATGTGGCCCATCCGGTCCTCGACGTTGTTGCCGAAGATCAGCAGGAAGAGCATGTTGCCCAGCAGGTGCAGCCAGCCGCCGTGCAGGAACATCGCCGTGAAGACCGACAGCGGCGGGGACTTGTCGTAGCCGGGCGGCCCGACGACGCAGCCCGGGCCGCCCGGGCCCACGCCGACGGCCCCGGTCGGGACGACCCTGGGCATTTGATGGTGGATCAGTTCCCGGGGGACCGCCGCGTAGTGGTCCATGAAGGCCTGTAGATGGCACAGCTGCGCGAGCTCGCTGCTGCCGGCCACGGAACCGGCTGTGCCGGGCGTGGTGATGAACACCAGCACGTTGGCGGCGATGAGGGCGTACGTCACCCAGGGGGTGCGGCGCACCGGATTCACGTCATGGACGGGGATGACCACACAGGAGTAGTGCCCGCGATCGCGCGTACGAATCGGTGAACGCCGCCGGGCGCGTGTGCGTATCCCTTCTCAACCGACGTGAGGAACAGGCGATGACGAACGCTCCGCAGGTTTCGGCGATGCACGCTCTGCCCGACGGTGAGGCGGAGATCTCTCTGGTCGTACGGCTCCCCTGGGAGGACGTCGCGCGGCTCGGTCAGGAGGCGGGCCGGCTGGCCACGCAGATGCAGCGGCCCGTGACGCTGGACGAGGCGGTGAGCTACCGGCTGCGATCCACCCGGCCGCCGGCGTCCCACGCGAAGCCCTCCGGGGAGCAGCCGGCGGCGGTCTCGGCCCTGCCGCGGATCACCGGCACGGCGTAGGCGCGCCGCGGGGTGGGCGCCGTCGTGGCCGCCCGCACGGTTCTCCGCGCCCCTTTCGCCGGTCAGCTCGCCCGTACCTTCGAGGCGGCCTTCCTCGCCGCCACCAGGATCGGGTCCCACACCGGTGAGAACGGCGGGGCGTAGCCCAGGTCCAGGGCCGTCATCTGTTCCACCGTCATCTGCGCGGTCAGCGCCACCGCCGCGATGTCGACCCGCTTCGCCGCCCCCTCCCTGCCGACGATCTGCACGCCCAGCAACCGGCCCGTGCGGACCTCGGCGAGCATCTTGACCGTCATGGGGGCGGCCCCGGGGTAGTAGCCGGCGCGGCTGGTGGACTCGATGGTGACCGTCTCGAAGCGCAGACCCACCCGGCGGGCGTCCTTCTCCCGCAGTCCGGTGCGGGCGATCTCCAGGTCGCAGACCTTGCTCACCGCCGTGCCGACGACACCGGGGAACGTGGCGTAGCCGCCGCCGGCGTTGGTGCCGATGACCTGGCCGTGCTTGTTGGCGTGGGTGCCGAGCGGGACGTACTGCTCCTGCCCGGAGACCAGGTTCAGCACCTCCACGCAGTCGCCGCCCGCCCAGATGTTCTCGTGCCCGCGCACCCGCATCGCGAGGTCGGTGAGCAGTCCGCCGTGGGCGCCGAGCGGGAGGCCGGCCGCGCGGGCGAGGGAGGTCTCCGGGCGGACGCCGATGCCCAGGACCACCAGGTCCGCCGGGTACTCGGCGTGCTCGGTGGCCACCGCGCGCACCCGGCCGTCGTCCCCGGTGAGGATCTTGGTGACCTCCGCGTTGTTCACCATGGCGATGCCGAGGCCCTGCATGGCCCGGTGCACCATCCGGCCCATGTCCGGGTCGAGCGTCGACATGGGCTCCTTGCCGCGGTTGACGACCGTCACCTCGAAGCCCCGGTTGATCAGCGCCTCGGCCATCTCGACACCGATGTAGCCGGCCCCGACGACGACCGCCCTGCGGCCACGCGTGCCGGCCAGCGTGTCCAGCAGGGCCTGCCCGTCGTCCAGGGTCTGCACGCCGTGCACACCGGGGGCGTCCACGCCGGGCAGGTCCGGACGGACCGGGCGGGCCCCGGTGGCGATGACGAGCCGGTCGTACGGCGTCCAGGACTCCGCGCCGGAATCGACGTCACGCGCGCGTACCCGCTGTCCCGGCACGTCGATCTCCGTGACCTCCGTGCGCAGCCGCAGTTCGATCCCGCGCGCCCGGTGCTCCTCGGGCGTCCGGGCGATGAGCTGGTCCCGCTCGGGGACCTCGCCGCCCACCCAGTACGGGATGCCGCACGCCGAGAACGAGGTGAAGTGGCCCCGCTCGAAGGCCACGATCTCCAGCTCCTCGGGGTCCTTCAGCCGTCGCGCCTGCGACGCCGCGGACATGCCCGCGGCGTCGCCGCCGATCACGACCAGCCGTTCCCTGCCGCCGCTGCCCCGCCCACCGCTCATGCTCATGGGAACACGCTACGGGGCCCGGATCCTTCCGCCCCGGCCGCCCTCCCTCACTCCGTCCCGCTCAGTCCCCGTCACCCCGCCCGGCCGCCTCGGCGGAGTCCGGTGCCGGGCGGGCGGACGGCAGCGGGCCGAGCGCGGTCGCCGCGGGCTCGGGCTCCGCGCGGCGCGGCAGCCGGGGCCGTACGACCCGCAGCCACAGCAGCACCAGCAGCGCGGCGAGGGCCACGAACGGCAGGACCGCACCGAGCCCCAGCGCGATCCAGCGCAGCACGTCGACGAACACGTGCCAGCCGCCCGCCAGCGCGTCCGTGAAGCCCGGCGAGTCGTCCGCCTGCCGTACCGGGGTCTCGGACAGCGACAGGGTGATGGTGGCCAGGCTCGTCCGGTCCTTCAGGGACGCCTGCCGGGCCAGCAGCGCCTCCAGATCGGCCTGGCGGCCGCTCAGCTCCCCCTCCAGGGCGACGACGTCGCTCAGCTTGGTCGCCTTCTCCATCAGCGCGCGGATCCTGGCCACGCTGGCCCGCTGCGACTTCACCCGGCTGTCCACGTCCACGACCTGGTCGGTGACGTCGACCGCCTTGGCCGTGCGGTCGACCACCCGACCCGTCCCCTGGAGGCCGGTGAGGACCTCGTCGTACTTCCCGGTGGGCACGCGCAGCACGACCCGGGTCCGCTCGTGCCCGTCGGTGTCCCGGCTCGTCGTCTCGTTGCCGACGTAGCCGCCCGCGTCCTCGGCGGTCGCCCGGGCCGCCTCCAGGGCCCTCGGCACGTCCTTGACCTCGACGGTGAGGGACGCGGTGCGGATGATCGCGTCCGGGATGAGCTTCGGCGTCCCGCGCGCGGCCGTGCCGCTGCCGGCCTTGCCGCTCTCCGCCGTGCCGCCGGGGGCACCGGCCGCCCCGGCCTTGCTGTCCGACGCGGCCTTCGAGGAGCCGCCCATGTCGTCGGCGCCGCCGCACCCGGCGAGCGCGAGGCAGGCGGCGAGCAGGACCCCGGCCAGGGCCCGGCGGCGACGTGCGGTGTGTGGTGTGCGCATGGGCGGTACCCCCCGAGGGCTGTGGGCTGTGACGGTTCTTCGACGGCGGACCGTGCGGGAACGTTTGACTGCGCCGGTTCCGATGCGGTCACGGTCCGGACTCGTCCCGGACACCGCCTCCCGGCGGGAGCGTCAGCGGGGTCTGAGAGAGTGGGGGCATGAGCGCAACGGGTAGCAGCGCGCCGGGCGGCAGCCCGGGGCACGTCGTCGTCATCGGGGCCGGCATCGCCGGACTGGCCGCCGCGCACCGGCTGCTGGGGCGCGGAGCGCGGGTGACCGTGCTGGAGGCCGGCGACCGGGTCGGCGGCAAGCTGCTGCCCGGCGAGATCGCCGGTGTGCGGGTCGACCTGGGCGCCGAGTCCATGCTCGCCCGCCGTCCCGAAGCGGTGGCCCTCGCGCGCGAGGCCGGACTGGGCGAGCTGCTCCAGCCACCCGCCACCGCCACCGCCTCGATCTGGACCCGGGGCGCCCTGCGGCCCATGCCCAAGGGCCATGTGATGGGCGTGCCCGGCACCGCCGCCGCCCTGGCCGGCGTCCTCTCGGACGAGGGCCTGGCCCGCATCGAGCGCGACGCCGACCTGCCCCGCACCGAGATCGGCGACGACGTCGCCGTGGGGGAGTACGTGGCGGCCCGGCTCGGCCGCGAGGTCGTCGACCGGCTCGTCGAACCCCTGCTCGGCGGGGTGTACGCGGGCGACGCCTACCGCATCTCGATGCGCTCCGCCGTCCCGCAGCTCTTCCAGGCCGCCCGCACCCACGCCTCCCTCACGGAGGGCGTCCGGGAGATCCAGGCGAAGGCAGCCACCCAGCAGCAGACCGGGCCGGTCTTCATGGGCATCGCCGGCGGGGTCGGGCGGCTGCCGCTGGCGGTCGCCGACTCGGTGCGCGCGCGAGGCGGTGAGATCCTGACCGGTACGCCCGCGCGTGAACTGCGCCGGGAGGCGGCCGGCGGCTGGCGGATCACCGCCGGGGAGCGCGTGCTGCACGCCGACGCCGTGATCGTCGCCGTACCCGCCCCGGCCGCCGCCGCCCTGCTGCGCGCCGAGTCGCCCGGGGCCGCCGCCGAGCTGGCCGCCGTCGAGTACGCCTCGATGGCCCTGATCACCCTCGCCTACCGGCGCGCCGACCTGGACCTGCCCGAGGGCAGCGGCTTCCTGGTGCCGCCCGTCGACGGCCGCACCATCAAGGCCTCCACCTTCGCCTCCCGCAAGTGGGGCTGGATCGCCGAGGAGGACCCGGACGTGGTCGTCCTGCGCACGTCCGTGGGCCGCCACGGCGAGACGGAGGTCCTCGGCCGGGACGACGCCGACCTGGTGGAGGTCTCCCGGCACGACCTGCGGGAGGCCACCGGCCTGGACGCGGCACCGCTCCGGACCCGGGTCACCCGCTGGACCGACGGCCTGCCCCAGTACCCGGTCGGGCACCACGCGCGCGTGGCCCGCGTCCGGGAGCACATCGCCAAGCTCCCGGGGCTCGCGGTGTGCGGCGCGCAGTACGACGGCGTCGGCATCCCGGCCTGCATCGCGAGCGCGTACGCGGCGGTGGACCAGCTCGGCGGCGACCTCACCGGGGTCCGGGAGCTCACGGCGAACCCGGTGCAGAGCCTGCACGGCGGAGCGGGAGAATAGGGACCATGAGTGACGACGCCCCCACCACCGAGTCCGGCAGGATCCCGAACAAGGGCAAGCTGGCCAAGGACCTCAACGAGGTCATCCGCTACACCCTCTGGTCCGTCTTCAAGCTGAAGGACGTGCTCCCGGAGGACCGCGCGGGATACGCCGACGAGGTCCAGGAGCTGTTCGACCAGCTCGCCGCCAAGGACGTGACGATCCGCGGCACCTACGACGTCTCCGGCCTGCGCGCTGACGCCGACCTCATGATCTGGTGGCACGCCGAGACCAGCGACCAGCTCCAGGAGGCGTACAACCTCTTCCGCCGCACCCGGCTGGGCCGTGCGCTGGAGCCGGTGTGGTCGAACATGGCGCTGCACCGCCCCGCCGAGTTCAACCGCTCGCACATCCCGGCGTTCCTCGCCGACGAGACGCCCCGCAACTACGTCAGCGTCTACCCGTTCGTCCGCTCCTACGACTGGTACCTGCTGCCCGACGAGGACCGGCGCCGGATGCTCGCCGACCACGGCAAGATGGCCCGTGGCTACCCGGACGTGCGCGCCAACACGGTCGCCTCGTTCTCCCTCGGCGACTACGAGTGGCTCCTGGCCTTCGAGGCCGACGAGCTCTACCGCATCGTCGACCTCATGCGCCACCTGCGCGCCTCCGAGGCCCGCATGCACGTCCGCGAGGAGGTCCCGTTCTTCACGGGCCGCCGCAAGAGCGTCGCGGACCTGGTGGCGGGCCTGGCGTAAGGCGCCCCGCAGGGGCGGGGGCTGTGTCGACATGCGGCTCCGCCGCGTGCGCGCGACCAGGCCCGAGGAACCCGCGGCCGACTGACGACCCGGTCAGGCCCCCTGGTGGTCGCGCCTAGGGTCTTTCGTTCGGATCAGGCCGGATCAGGGAGCGGGGTCTGGTGCCGTGCATCGCAAGGCGGAGCAGGGCGCCATGGCGGAGCCATGGCAACCGACGACAACGCGGCGAGGCACGGAGCCAGGGCCCGCGAGCCCGGCATGATCCGAACGAGAGGCCCTAACGCCGGATGCCCTTGCCCTTGAGGGCATCCCGCCGAACCCCCTTGTCGGCCGGGCCGCCGGAGGCGACCGGTTCGGGGCGCGGCGCGCACGACGCGTGCCGCGCCGGGACGCGGCCCTCCAGCAGGTACGCCTCCAGGTACCCGTTGACGCACCTGTTGGGCCCGCCGCCGACGCCGTGCGTGCCCGCGTCCCGCTCGGTCACCAGCACCGAGCCGGCCAGCCGCCGGTTCATCTCCAGCGCGCCCTGGTACGGCGCGGCGGCGTCCCGCTCGGCCGCCAGGACCAGCACCGGCGGCAGCTCACCGAGCCCGGTCCGCACGTCCAGCGGCCGTTGCCGGGGTGCCGGCCAGTAGGCGCACGGCAGGTTCATCCACGCGTTGTCCCAGGTCTCGAAGGGGGCGACCCGGGCCAGCCGCGTGTTGTCCCGGTCCCACACCGCCCAGTCCGTCGGCCAGGGCGCGTCGTTGCACTCCACGGCCGTGTACACCGCGCTGCCGTTCTCCGCCTCGACGGCGCTCTCCGGGCTCGGTGTGGCCAGCCGGACCAGCGGCTTCGGGTCACCGTGCAGATACGCCGAGAGCGCCGCCGCGCGGCTCGGCCAGAAGTCGTCGTAGTACCCGGCCGCGAGGAAGACGTTCTGCAACTGGCCGGGACCGACCGTCCCGCCCGCCGCCTTCCCGGCCAGCCGTTCGCGCGCGGTGTCGTAGCTGCGCTGCACCCGCGCGGGCGTGGCACCGAGCCCGTAGACGTCGTCGTGCCGGGCGATCCAGTCACGGAAGTCCGCCCAGCGCTCCTCGAACGCCACCGACTGGTCCAGGTTGCTGCGGTACCAGATCTTCTGCGGGTCCGGGTTCACCGCCGAGTCCAGCACCATGCGCCGCACGTGGGAGGGGAACATCGTGGCGTACAGCGCGCCGAAGTAGGTGCCGTACGACGCCCCCATGAAGGTCAGCCGGTCCTCGCCCAGCGCGGCCCGCAGGACGTCCAGGTCACGGGCGTTGTTGAGCGAGTTGTAGAACCGCAGCCCGCTCCCGGACCGCTGGGCGCAGCCGCGTGCGTACGCCTTCGCCTGCGCGATGCGCTGCCGCTTGTACGCCTGTGACGGATGCGTCGGTGACGCGGTGGGCGCCTTGAAGAAGCGCTTCGGGTCCTCGCAGGACAGCGGCGCCGACCGGCCCACTCCGCGCGGCGCGTAGCCGACGAGGTCGTAGGCGGCGGCGATCCGCTGCCATGCCGGGATCGTGCCGATGAGCGGGAAGTACATGCCGGAGGCGCCGGGGCCGCCCGGGTTGAAGACCAGGGCGCCCTGCCGGGGGACCCTCCGCTTGCTGTTGCGCGGGTCCTTGTGGGTGGCCTCGGCACGGCTGACGGTCAGCCGGATCTGCTTGCCGTTCGGGTGCGCGTAGTCCAGCGGGACGCTCACCGTGCCGCACCGCACGCCGGCCGGCGCCTCCGGGACGTCGGCGGCGGAGCACGGACCGAAGTCGATACCGGCCGCCCGGGCGCGGGCCACGGCCACCGCGGTACCGCGCAGTTCGGCCGTGCCGGGGGCGCCCGTCGTGCCGGGAGTGCCGGGCGTGCCGCCCGCCGGGGCCGCGGCCAGGGTGGTCAGGAGCAAGGAACCGGCGGCCGAGTAGAGGGCGGCAGCTTTCATCGCGTATCCCTTCGGTGCGCGGCGGCGATGGCACGGCTGCCACGGCCCGGCGACGACAGAAGGGATATTTCGGTCGGCTGTGGGGGAAGGCAAGCACCGTCGGGCCGGTGTCGGCCCCAATGCCCCCTATGCGCCCCCGGAAGCCGCCCCCGCTCCGCGGGTTGCTTCGCGGTGCCTCACTCCCGCCAGGGCTGGTCGCGGTGGGTGAGGGCCGCGCGCAACTCCGGTTCGCCTATCGCGCGGATGCCGCGTACGGCGACGGAGGTCAGGAACGACCGCTCGTCACCGGCCGGCTTCCCGGCCAGCGCGCTCAGCAGCCGCTGCCCGGCCGGCGCGGCCCAGCGCGAGTACGGGTGCACCTCGAACCGGGCGATGGCCAGACAGCTCAGCGCCAGGATGAGGGGCAGGGCGAACCACAGGCCCACCAGCAGCCGGGGCGTCCCGGTCCGGACGGGCAGCAGCAGCGCGGTCACGCCCAGCGCGGCCGCGACGAGCACGGACGCGCGCACCTGGCGGACGGCGGCCCCCACGGTCGTCCCCGTGCCCTCGGGCACCGCGAGACCCGCGCGGACCAGTCCGTCGGCCAGCCGTCGCACGGCCTCGGCGCCGGCCGCCCGGGCCCGTACCGGCGCGATCCGCGACTGCCCGTCCGGCCCTATGGCCCCTATGACGGACCGCTCCATCTCATCGCGCCCCCGCGGGTCCACGACGGTGGCCCAGCCGGTGTGTGCGAGCAGCAGCCGGCGCTGGCGGGCCATGGAGACCATGGTCACATCGGCGACCCGCGCGGGGCCGCCGGAGAGGAAGGCCGCCTCGTACAGCGTCAGATCGCGCTGCCCGTCCGTCGGCGCGTCACGCCCGTCCGCGGCTGCCGCGCGGACGGCCGCCAGGCACAGCCGGGTGCAGGCCGTACCGGCGAAACCCCAGGCCAGGAGCAGGAGAAGGACCCAGAACATGACGTGTTTCTATGCCAGAGGACTGGGCGGACGCCATGCCCTTTCCAGGATCCGGACGGAGTGTTGCCGGTCTGTGACGTTCCGCTTTCCGGGCTGGTCAGGGGCTGCTCGTGGCCGGCGGCGGGCTGCTCGTGGCCGGCGGCAGCGAGACGGTCTCACCGGGCGAGGTCTGGCCCTGTGACGCCTGGTCCCGCGGTGCCTGCCCCTGTGACGCCTGGCCTTGCGATGCCTGGCTCTGCGATGCCTGGCCCGCTGTCGGCTCGGCCGGTGACGGCTGGACCGGTACGGCCGCGCTCGGATCGACCTCCGACGGGGTCGGCACCGGGGAGGCGGGGGCCGCCAGATCCCTGGCCAGTGCGCCGAAGTCGACGTACCCGGTCGCCTCCAGCACCTTGATGTGGTCCAGGACGGTCGCGTTGGCGTCGTCGGCGAGATCGCGGACCAGGGAGTTCTGGGTGCCGGCCCGGATCTGCGCGACCAGGGAGAACACCCGGCCGTGGGCGAGCCGGAGCAAGCCGGCGAACTGGCGGTCGAAGTCCTGGCCCCCGGCTGTGTCCAGGGTGGCGAGCCACTGCTTCTGCTGCTCGTTCGGCTCGTTGGGCAGGGCGATGCCGAGCTGGGTGGCAACCGTCCGGACGTGCGCGTCGAGTGAGGTGTGGCCGTCGACGAGGTGCCGGCCGGCCGTGCGGACGGCGGGCGTGGTCCCCTTCCGCTGCGCCAGCTCCCCGGCGGGCAGCTCCCACAGCCCGGCCAGCCGGACCTTGGTGACGAAGTCCCGGTCCTGCGCGGACAGCGGGCCGTACGGCGTCGTCACCGTCTGCGCGCTGAGCACGCTCGCGCTCGCCGGGTCGTCCTGCCGGTCGGCGTACGACCACAGCGGCACGAGCAGCGCGACGACCGTCGCCGCCAGGCCGGTGACGATGAGCCCGGTGCCGCTGAATATGCCTCGGCCGTTGACCGGGGGACGCGGTCGCGGTCGCATGATGCCTCCTGCGCCGCACGCCGGGGTGCTTGGGGGTGGGTGCGGGGTTGGCATATTACTGGGGAGTCGGGAGGGGCCTTCGCGGGCGGGGGTGCGGGGGCCGTTCGCGGTACCGGGGGGCTGGTGCGGGTCCGTCGGCGGCCGTGGGTGTGTCGTGGCTGGTCGCGCAGTTCCTCGCGCCCCTGGGGGACCGCAGTGCCGTCGGCGTGGTGGGTCTGTCGGCGGCCGTGGGTGTGTCCTGGCTGGTCGCGCAGTTCCCCGGCCCCTTCGGGGCCGCCTGGGTCGACCTGTTCAGAGCCCGCGGCGCAGCACCCGCTCCACGAGCCCGCGTTTCCGTGGTGCCGGGCCCGCTCGGTGCAGCCACCAGTCCCGCAGCTCGCGCCGCGCCCCCGCGTTGCCCGGCTGCCCCAGCTTCAGCAGGTGGCCGGCGAAGTCCAGCGCGTCCAGCCGGTAGCCCCCACGCATCGGCCGCTGCCGGGCGTACTCCAGGAACGCCTCCCGGTACCCGGGCCCGAGGATCACCGGCAGCTCGGGCGCCACCTTCGCCACGACCCCCGCCCGCTTCGCCGCGAGCGCCCGCGCCTGCACCCCCATCCGCACCCGGTCGAACCCCTCGGGCACCGGCGTCCCCGCCACCAGGGACGACAGCACGGCGGCCTGCGCGACCCCGACCCGCTCACGCACGCCCGCCACCGGCCCCGCCACCGGCCGCGCCAGGACACCGACACCGCCGGCCTGCGTACCCCCGGGGGCCGGTGTCCGCGCCGTACCCGCCACCGCGCCGGCCGTCGCGCGCCCGAGCGTCACCGCTTCCCGGATCGCCTCCAACTCCCGCTCCAGCTCGGCCGGTTCGGGGAAGTTATCGTCCCGCTCCAGGAGCACCCCCGGCGGTGCGACCCGGGCGGCGAGGCCGGTCAGGATGTCGAGGACCGGTCGCGGTACGGGGTGCGCGTGGCTGTCGTGCCAGACGCCGTCGCGCTCGAAGCCGCCCGCGACATGGACGTAGGCGATCGCCTCAAGGGGCAGCGAGGCCAGCGCCGCGGCGGGGTCCTCGCCCCGGTTGACGTGGTTGGTGTGCAGGTTGGCCACGTCGATCAGCAGCCGTACGCCGGTCCGTTCGACCAGCTCGGACAGGAACTGGCCCTCGGTCAGCTCCTCGCCCGGCCAGGAGAACAGCGCGGCGATGTTCTCCAGGGCCAGCGGCACCGGCAGCGCGTCCTGGGCGATGCGGACGTTCTCGCACAGCACGTCCAGCGCGTCCCGGGTGCGCGGCACGGGGAGCAGATGGCCGGCCTCCAGGCGCGGGGACGCGGTGAGCGCCCCGCCCGCCCGGACGAAGGCGATGTGCTCGGTGACCAGCGGCGAGCCGAGCGCCTCCGCCCGCTCGGCGAGCGCCGTCAGCCGCCCCTCGTCGGGCCGGTCCGCGCCGCCGAGACCGAGGGAGACACCGTGCGGGACCACCGTCACCCCGCGCTCCCGCAGCCGCAGCAGCGACTCGGGCAGGTGCCCGGGGCAGACGTTCTCCGCCACGACCTCCACCCAGTCGATGCCGGGCATGCGCTCCACGGCGTCCGCGATCTCCGGCCGCCACCCGATCCCCGTCCCCAGTCGCCGCATGGTGCTTCCCCCTCCTCGGCCCGTGCTGCTGCGTCGAGTGACGGGGATATGGCCCCGGCGACCGCCGCCGAACCCCCTCCTGTCGCGTTCAGAGCAACATTTGAGGTTGCGGGACGGCGAGGTGCTCCCCGGTCAGCGCAACGCCGGATGTTCCGCCACCACCGTGCACGAGCCCGGGGCGATCTCCGTGAAACCGGCGTCGCGGACGACAGGCAGGCCGCTGGTGGTCAGGCGGGGCCAGTCGGCCGGGGTGGCCGTGCGGACGGAGAGGCGGAAGCCGGCCTCGCGCCAGGCGGTGCGGGCGGTGTCCGGCAGGGCCCACCAGGCCAGTTGGGCGCCGTGGCCGGCCTGGGCCATCGCCTTGCCGGCCGACATCTCCAGGTCCGGGTTCAGCCAGAGCACCGGCCGGTCGGCCGGATCGGCGGGAGCCGGCGGTTCGGGGTCGTCCAGTTCGGTGCCCGACACCTGGAGCTTCGCCAGGTCCTTCGGCCAGCCGTCCAGCGGGATCGGCGGGAAGACCCGGACCTCCGCGGAGGCGCCGTTCACCGTGATCCCGGGCAGCGCCTCGGCGCGCCGCCACTCGGCGCCCCGGGCCCGGCGCACCACCTTCCGGATCCGGGCGTCCTCCCAGTCGCGCACCGCCTCGGCCCACTCGCCGTCGCCGTGCGCCCGCTCGTCGCCGAGCAGGGTCAGGACGGCTCGGGCGGCGGTCTCCAGCGCGTCGGTACGGGCCGGCGGGGCGCCCCGCTCGATCCGCACCACGAGCGGCAGGACGAACTGGGGCGCCTCGTCACGCGGATCGCGTGCGGGCTGGACGGGGCTGTCGGCGGCGGGGGCGGGAACGTGGCTCACGGGAGCCCAGCCTACGAAGCCCCGGGCGGACCGATCAACGCGAGGGCCGGGCGAGGGGCCCGCGCGGCGAATTCCGGGCTTGCCGGTGAACCGGCTGGTTACCCTCAGCCCTCTTGACCGATTGAGGCGATCGGAGGGGGAGTGCCATGAGTCGGTACGTCGACATCGGCGACGAGACGCTGTGGAATCCGTCCAACGGGGCCGCCCGGCTCTTCCTGCGGCAGGTGGAGGTCTTCGAGGCCGAGCTGGAGCTGCCGTCCGGCATCGGGCCGATGCGCGACGACGAGTGCCAGATCGGTCCGGACGCCTTCGGGGTCTTCGTGCACGCCCTGCTCGCCCGGCACCGGCGGACCGGCCGCACCATCGTCCTGGCCCTCTCCGAAGGCTTCGTCGGCACCGTCGTCGCCCTCGCCCAGCGGGCCGGGACCGACATCGACCGGGGCCCGCTCGAAGCCTCCCCGGACGGTCCGCTGTCCGACGTGCGGGTCCCGGCCACCGGGGTGTCCGTGCCGCCGGGGGGCGGAGGACCCTGGGCCGCGGCGGTATGCACCAGGGCTGCCGAACCGAGCCGGGGCATGGCCCGTTGAGCACGGCCGGCGCCGTGAGCGCCGTACCGGAACGGCCACCCGGAACGGCCACCCCCACCGGATCCCCGCGACAGGATGACCCCATGCACCGTGATCTGCGCCTGACCGGCGTGGGCCGTCGCCACGGCCTCCGCGGCCCCTGGGTACTGCGAGGCGTCGACCTCGTCATCGCCCCCGGCACCCTCACCCGCATCGAAGGGGCGAACGGCAGCGGCAAGTCCACCCTGCTCCGGCTGCTCGCCCGGCTCGACGCGCCCAGCGAGGGCCGGATCAGCGGCCGTCCGCGCACGGCGTACGTGCCGGAGCGGTTCCCCTCCGCACTGCCCTTCACGGCCGCCGGCTATCTGACCCACCTCGGCACCGTCCACGGCCTCGGCCGGGAGGCCGCCGCACGCGCCGCGGACACCTGGCTGGAGCGGTTCGGGGCCGGCGCGTACGCCGGTACGCCGATGGCGCGGCTGTCCAAGGGCGGCAGCCAGAAGGTCGCCGTCGCGCAGGCCCTGCTGGCCGAGCCGGAGCTGCTGGTGCTGGACGAGGCCTGGACCGGCCTCGACGCGGTGGCGCGGGCCGAGCTGGAGCGGGCGGTGGCCGAGCGGACGGCCGCCGGGGGTGCCGTGGTCTTCGTGGACCACGACCCGCGCCGGCTCGCCGGGGCGCCGGACGCGGCCTACGCGGTCGTCGACGGGGGCCTGGAACGCCGTACCGGCCCCCCGAGTGCGCCTGCCGGACCGGCCACGGTCGTCACCGTACGGGGGGCGCCGGGCGGGCGGCTGCCGCCGGACGCGGTACGGATCGCCGTGTCCGCCGAGGAGACCGCCCCCGGCAGCCACCGGCTCGCCGTCCCCGCGTCCCACTCCGACATCCTGCTGCGCACCCTGCTCACGGCCCGCCCGCCCTGGCATGTGGTCAGCGTCGACCCACCGTCCCCGGACCCGCTGTCCCCCGACCCGCTGTCCCCCGACCCGTTGTGCCCCGACTCCGGAAGCCGCCCATGACCGCGCTCCTGCGCTACCAGGCCGACCTGCTGCTGCGCTCCCAGCGCTGGCTGCCCCCGGTGATCCTGTACGTCGCGTTCCTGGGCGTCGGCGTGCAGAGCGGCCAGCCGGTGCTGGGCTCGCTCGGCTACACGGCCGCCGGTCTGCTGCCGGTGGCCGCCTGGCTGGTACGGATCTGTGTCACCGCGGAGCCGCCCGCGGCCCGGGCCTGCGTCGCCGCCGCCCGCGGCCCCGCCCGCGCACACCTCGCCTGCCTGCTCACCGCGCTGCTGGTGGCCGTGCTGCTCGGGGTGGCGGCCATCGTGGTGGTGACGCTGATCAGCGACCCGGCGAGCAACGGCCACCGGGTCCACGTGCCCCGGCTCCGGGCCGCCGCCGCGGGCCTGCCGGCCGCCCTCGCCTGCGCCCTGCTCGGTACGGCCGTCGGTGCGCTCACCAGCCGGCCGGTGCTGCGTTCCAGGGGGCGTGCGGTACCGGCGATGCTGCTGGGTGCGCTGCTGGCGGTGGTGTCGGCCGGTTCCCCGGCGCAGGCGGCGGTCGGCGGACTGGTCACCGGCTCGCAGACCGGCCGGGCACCGGTGCCGCTGCTGCCGCTGGCGGGCGCGGCCGTGCTCACGGCCGCCGCCTTCGCCGCGGCCGGCCGGCTCGTCACGCGTCGCTCACCCTGAGCAGGCGGTGCGCTGTGCCTCCTGCCACTCGCAGACGGGGCACAGCGTGATGCCCTTGTACGACTCCGGGTACTCCGTCGGCTCCCGGCACAGCACGCACTCCGCGTACGGCGGACCGTCGGCCTTCGCCGGCTTCAGCGTCTCGACGATCGTGCAGTAGTCCTCGCTCATGCCTTCAGCGTAGGACGTCAGCGGCCGTTGCCCGCCTGGCCGATCAGCTCGGAGACCTTCACGAAGCGGTAGCCGCGCTCGCGCAGCTCCGGTACGACCGTGCGGACGACCCGCTCGGTCGTCGGGGCGGCGCTGCGGGTGCAGTGCATGACGACCACCGAGCCCGGCTTCACCCCGTCGAGCACCTGCTTGACCACCGCGTCGGCGTCCGTGGCGAACGCGTCCCCGCTGACCACGTCCCACTGGACCGCGGTCACCCCGAGCCCGCTCAGCGCGCGCAGCGCCCGCTGGTCGTAACAGCCGCCGGGGAAGCGGAAGTACGGCAACGCGTGGGGCACGCCGGCCGAGCGGAGGGAGGCGTACGCCCGCTGGACCTCCGCCCGCATGGCGCCGGCGTCGGCGTCGACGGTCGGCAGGCCGTAGCAGTCGGCGGTGAACGCGTAGTGGCTCCAGGAGTGGTTGGCCACCTCGAACTGCGGGTCGTGGCCCAGGGCGCGGGCCTCGGCCGGGTACTGGTCGGCCCAGCGGCCGGTCATGAAGACGGTCGCCGGCACCTTCAGCGTGCGCAGGGCGTTGATCAGCCCCGGGTTGTCGAAGTGCTCGCCGGAGGCCGCGCGGGGCCCCTGGTCGGCGGTCATGTCGGCGTCGAAGGTCAGCGCGACGGTCTTGCCCCGGGTGCGCGGGCCGTGCTCGAAGACCGGGGTCAGCCCGCCGGGGCCCGGCGCGAGCACGGGCGGGTCGGTGGGGGACGGGGTGGCGGGGGCGGCGGCGGGGTGCCCGTCGCCCGCGGTGCCGCAGGCGGTGAGTGCCGCGCCCAGGACACAGACGGCGGTGATGCAGCGTACTCGTGGGATCACGCTCTGAACATAAAGCTGAATGTCCGATTATGTGATTAATGCGACCCGCGACACGGCGGTACGGTCACCCGTACGGCGGCGGTTCCCCGCGTTCCTCACTCCAGCGCACGTTGCTCCATCGGTTTGACCGCCGGGCCCTGGATCACCGTGCCGTCCACGGCGAAGCGCGAGCCGTGGCAGGGGCACTCCCAGGCGCGCTCGGCGCGGTTGAACGAGACCAGGCAGCCGAGGTGGGTGCAGCGGGCCGACACGGCGTGCAGGGCGCCCTCCTCGTCGCGATGGACCGCCAGCCGATCGCCGCCGGACCGGACCAGCGCGCCGTCGCCCGGTTCCAGGTCGTCCACCGAGACCGGCGGTTTCAGCCGGTCGCCGACGAAGTGCCGGGCCACCTCGGCCTGGGTCTTCAGCAGCGACGGCGCCTCGCGCACCACCGACTTCAGCCGGCGCGGGTCGTACAGCTCCCGCCAGGCGATCTCCCGGCCGGTGATCAGCGCGCTCAGCAGCAGCCCGGCCATGATGCCGCCGCTCAGGCCCCAGCCGCCGAAGCCGGTGGCGACATAGGCGTGCCGGGCGCCGGGGTGCAGGGGGCCGACCAGCGGCACGGTGTCGGTGGACTCGTTGTCCTGCGTGGCCCAGGCGTGGTCCAGCTTCACCCCGGGGAAGTGCACCTCGGCCCAGCCGGCGAGCCGTTCGAAGCCCGCCTGCGGGTCGCCGGTGCCGGGCGTGAAGTGCTCACCGGTGACGACCAGCAGCCGCTGCCCGTCCGGGCCGTACGGCGCCGTGCGCACCGAGCGGGTGTTCTCGTCCGGCGTGATGTACATGCCGTGGGGGTCAGGCCCGTCGCCCAGCGGACCGGCGACGACCAGTTCCCGGCGCGGGGAGAGCCGGGTGAACAGCAGGGCTCGGTCGAACACCGGGTAGTGCGTGGCGATGACGACGTCCCGGGCCGTCACCGTGGCGCCGGCCTCCGTCGTCAGCCGGCACGGCTCGCCCTCCGTCATACCGGTGACCCGCGTCCGCTCGTACACCTCGCCGCCGCGCGCGAGCAGATCGGCGGCGACGGCCCGCAGGTACTTGACCGGATGGAACTGCGCCTGCCCGGTCACCCGGACCGCGCCCGCCACCGGGAACGGCAGCCCGGTCTCCGTGGTGAACACGGCAGGCAGCCCCGCCTCCCGGGCGGCGTCCGCCTCCGCGCGCACCTCGTCCACCCGTGACCGGTCCCGGACGTAGGTGTAGGCGTCCCTGGTCTCCCACTCGCAGTCGACGCCCAGTTCGGCCGCCAGCGCCGCCGCGTGCTCGATCGCCTCCGACTGCGACCGGGCGTACAGCCGCGCCCCCTCCGTCCCCCGGGTGCGCCGGAGCCGGTCGTAGACCAGCGTGTGCTGGGCGGTCAGCTTGGCGGTGGTGTAGCCGGTGACGCCGGCCGCGACCCGCCCCGCCTCCAGCACCGCCACCCGCCGCCCGGCCCGGGCCAGCTCATAGGCGGTGCTCAGCCCGGCGATGCCCGCGCCGACGACGGCGACGTCCACGTCGAGATCCCCGTCCAGGGCGGGACGGGACGGCCCCGGGGCGGTCCGCAGCCAGTACGAATCGGTGACCTTCCGCTGCTCGTGCATGCCCGCCGGGTACCCCGGCCGCCCCGGCTCACGTCTGGCCCCACCGCCGACCCGCCTGCGCGGGCATGCCGGCCGGGCCGATTTCCGCGCGCCCCGGAACCCCACCCCTGCCCACGTCCGCCGCCCCGCCCGCCCGGCTCACGTGTGCCTGCGCCGGAATCCCGCCCCGGCCTTCGTCCGCCTGCGCCGAAACGCCTCGTCCGACATCCTCCCGCGCCGGAGCCCCCGGCTGAGATCCGTCCGCCGGTACGGCCGTCCGCTCACGTCTGCTTCAGCAGGCGCTCACGGCACTCCGCCACGTCGAAGTCCGCGTCCGGGTACCGCGGGTCCAGGTCCCGCAGCCGCTCCAGCAGGAGCCGGGTGATGGCCCAGTTGCGGTACCACTTGCGGTCCGCCGGGACCAGGTACCAGGGCGCGTACGGCGCCGCGCAGCGCTCAAGGGCCAGTTCGTACGCCTTCTGGTAGTCGGGCCACAGGGCGCGTTCGTCGACGTCGCCGGGGGCGAACTTCCAGTGCTTGTCGGGGCGGTCCAGGCGGCGCAGCAGACGGCGCCGCTGCTCGTCGTAGGAGAGGTGCAGGAAGCACTTGACGAGGGTGACGCCGTCCTCGGCGAGGGAGCGCTCGAAGTCGTTGATCAGGCCGTAGCGGCTGCCGATCTCGGCCGGCCGGGCGAGATGCCGGACCCGGGCGATGAGCACGTCCTCGTAGTGCGAGCGGTCGAAGATGCCGATCTCGCCCGGCTCGGGCAGCGCCCGCCGCACCCGCCACAGGAAGTCGTGCCGCCGCTCCTCCTCGGTGGGTGCCTTGAACGCGGTGATCCGGCACCCCGACGGGTTGAGCTGGCCGATCACGTGCTTGACCGTGCCACCTTTGCCGCTGGTGTCCATGCCCTGGAGGACCAGCAGCACCCGGCGGTGGTCACCCGCGGTGGCCGCCGCCCACAGCCGCTCCTGGAGCCGGGCCAGCTGCTTGCCCATGCGGTCCGCTTCCGCCCGTGCCGCCTGCTTGCCGTCCGGAGCCCCGGGAGTGGCCCGGGCGTCGTACCGGGACAGGTCGATCCGCTCGCCCGGTGACAGCCGCAGCAGGTCCTGGAGCTTCCTGGCCGGCTTGTTCCGCACTCGCGCTCCTTCCGTCCGGGCCGGGGTCGCCCGGGTGCTCGTCAGCCGGGATGCGGGCCGCCGTCGGTGTGTGCCGCGGGCTCCCGGTCCTGCACCTCCTCCTCCGGCTTCTCCGGCAGCGAGGGCTGCGAGGACTGTGAGGTCTGCGAGGGCTGCGCGCCCCGCTCCAGGAAGTGCAGCAGTTCCACCGGGATGGGCAGGACCAGCGTCGAGTTCTTCTCGGCCGACACCGCCATCACCGTCTGCAACAGCCGCAGCTGGAGCGCGGCCGGCGTCCCCGACATCTGCTGGGCGGCCTCGGCGAGCTTCTTGGAGGCCTGCAGTTCCGCGTCGGCGTTGATGATCCGGGCCCGGCGCTCACGGTCCGCCTCGGCCTGGCGGGCCATCGACCGCTTCATCGTGTCCGGAAGGGACACATCCTTGATCTCGACCCGGTCGACCTGGATGCCCCAGCCCACCGCCGGACTGTCGATCATCAGCTCCAGGCCCTGGTTGAGCTTCTCGCGGTTGGAGAGCAGGTCGTCCAGATCGCTCTTGCCGATGATCGACCGGAGGGACGTCTGGGCCATCTGCGACACCGCGAACTTGTAGTCCTCGACCTTGATCAGGGCGCTCGTGGCGTCGACCACGCGGAAGTAGACCACCGCGTCCACCCGGACCGTGACGTTGTCGCGGGTGATGCCCTCCTGGGCCGGGATCGGCAGGGTCACGATCTGCATGTTGACCTTCTGCAGCCGGTCCACGAAGGGGATGATCAGGGTCAGGCCCGGCGCCCTCACGTCTCCTGCCACCCGGCCGAGCCGGAACAGCACACCGCGCTCGTACTGCTTGACCACCCGCGCCGCCATCGCCAGGTACACCACACCGGCGGAGCCCGCCGCCGCCAGGGTCACCAGAAGGTCCTCGACCATGGTGACCTCCTCATCCAGAGGCCGGTTTGTCTGCTGTTGCCACGATAGGCCCGTGGGGCCGGGATGCCGAGAGGTCTCGGCGCCCCGGCCCCACGGGCGGGCGTCAGGCGGCCGTGAGCAGCTTCACCGGCTCCGTGCCCGCCGCGCTGTGCCGCGCGGCCCAGTTCTCCAGGGCCGTACGGCAGGCGTGGTCCAGGTGGTGCAGCCCGGACAGGTCGAGCCGGACCGGGCGGTCCTGGGGCAGCGACTCCAGGCTGTCGAGGATCTTCGGCAGCCGCAGGAAGGTCGCGTTCCCGGACAGGTGCGCCTCGATCGGTCCCGCGCCCTTGTCCACGATCTCCAGCTTGACGTGCGAGGCCTCCCAGGCGGTCTTCACCACCGCCAGCGCGAGGCCGATGAGCACGCCCTCGAACATGCTGACCGCCACGATGGAGACGGCCGTGGCCGCGAGGACCAGCGCCTCCCCGCGGTGCTCGCGCCACAGCACGGTCAGCGCCCGCACCGGGACCAGCTTGGCGCCCGCGTGGATCAGGATGCCCGCGAGGGCCGGGATCGGGATGTAGGCCAGCACGCCGGGCAGCAGCGCCGCGAACAGCAGCAGCCAGACGCCGTGCATCACCCGGGAGGCCTTCGTACGGGCACCGGCCTGCACATTGGCCGCGCTGCGCACGATCACCGCGGTCATCGGGAGCGCGCCGAGCACCCCGCACACCATGTTGCCGGCGCCCTGGGCGACGAGCTCCTTGTTGTACTGGGTGCGCGGACCGGAGTGCAGCCGGTCCACGGCCGCCGCGCTGAACAGCGACTCCGCGGAGGCGATCAGGGTGAAGGCGACGACCGTGCCCAGCAGCCCCACGCCGGCCAGCTCGCCGAAGGCGCCCAGCGGCGGGGGCTGGACCGAGCCGAGCAGGCCCTGCACCTCGACGGTGGCCACCGGCAGGTCCAGCGCGAACGCGGCCAGCGTGGCGAGCCCGACCGCGGCGAGCGGGCCGGGCACCGCCCGCACCTTCGCCGGGGTGTGCTTCCACAGCAGCAGCACCGCGATCGTGCCCGCGGCCACCGCGAGCGAGGCGAGGGCGCCGGTGTCGCCGAGGGCGTCCAGGAACGCGCCGGGCACCCCGGCGATCTTGCCCAGACCGGAGTCCGGGGCCTTCGCCGCCAGCGCCGGATACAGCTGCCCGGCGATGATCACCAGACCGATTCCGGCCAGCATGCCCTCGACGACGGAGACCGAGATGGCGCGGAAGTAACGGCCCAGCCGCAGCAGGCCCATGGCCACCTGGAGCGCTCCGGCCACGAGAACGATCACGCCGAGCACCGGCAGCCCGAACTCCTTGACCGCCTCGAAGACGAGCACGGTCATGCCGGCCGCCGGTCCCGACACCTGGAGGCTGCTGCCGCGCATCAGCCCGGTGACGATGCCGCCCACGATGCCGGTGACCAGGCCGAGTTCGGCCGGCACCCCGGAGGCGACGGCCACGCCCACGCACAGTGGCAGCGCGACCAGGAAGACCACCAGGGAGGCGGCGAAGTCCTGCCTGAGGTGGGGGAAACGGGATATGAGGGTGCGGTTGTCGGTCATCGGCGCGCTCACAGGGCCTCGAAGGTGTCGGTCTGCGGGCGGTGCGTCCGTACGGCACCGGTGTGCACCTCGTAGTACCAGGCGTGCAGGGCCAGCTGATCCTCCTTCAGTCTGCGCTCGACGCAGGGGTACGAGCGCAGTCGCAGCAACTGGGTCAGTACGTGGCTCTGCACGCCCTCGGCGACCTCCGGGTCCTCGGCCGCGCCGGCCGGGCGCGGGGTGGCGGACGCCAGCCAGTCACGCACGGCCGGTACGGCGGTCAGGTCGTCACCGCGCACCAGCGCGCCGACGGCGCCGCAGTGCGAGTGGCCGCAGACCACGATGTCGCGGACGCCGAGCACCTCCACGGCGTACTCGATGGTGGCCGCCTCGCTGGTGGGGTGCTCGGAGGCGTGGGGCGGGACGATGTTGCCCGCGGTGCGCAGCTCGAACAGCTCGCCGGGGCGGGCGCCCGTGATCAGGGCCGGGACGACCCGGGAGTCGGAGCAGGTGATGAACAGCACCTGCGGGGACTGGCCTTCGGCGAGTCTGGCGAACTCCTCAGGGCGCTGTCCGAAGGTGCGGGCGTTGTCGATGAGGGGCTGCATGTGTGGGTTCCTCCTGGCGCGCCTGTCCGGCGCGTCGGACTTGAACGACGGTTGTGGGGGGAGAGAGCTGCCCGTCCGTCAGCAGCGGAAGACCTGGAGCGCTGCCGGCGCGTGGGCTCTGGAGGCTCTCGGGGTGGGGTGGTGCGGCCCGCCGGAGGGCTCCGACGGGCCCGTCTCGGCCGTCCGGCCGGATATGAGGGTGCGCTCCTGCGCGCAGCCGGAGGCCGGGCCGCGCTGCCGGTCGCGGACGTGCGGGATGCCCGGGGGGTCGCCTGGGCGGCCGGGGGCGCGGACCTTGTCCGCCGCCCCTTCGCGTACCGGCAGTGCGGAGGGGGTGGTTCCGGTCTCGGCCTTGGCCAGCACCTGACCGAACGTGTGCGCGGGTGCGAAGGATTCCGCGGGAGCGAAGAGAGGGAAGGCGAGGAGTGTCACGCCGAGGAGGGTCAGCAGCGTCCGCACGGTCGCACCTCGGAACATGAGCCCCCCTCCGCCGTGTTCGCGTTTCTTGTCCAGACCAAGGGTTGGTCAATGGATGGTCAAGAAACACGTTAACCCTGCAGAGTCCTTTGCAGGGTTAACTGCGCGTTAAGCGCGCAAGAGAGCGTGAAAAGTGCGGGTGGCGTGGCGTGAACCCGCCCTTGACCCGCAGTGACTTGATCGACTATTGGACGGCCGGCGTGACGGCTAGGCGCCGACCAGTCCCTTCGCGTCCCGGGCCAGCGCGGTGAGCCGGGATATCGCGCGGAAGTACTTCTTGCGGTAGCCGCCGTTCAGCATCTCCTCGCTGAACAGCCGGTCGAACGGCAGCCCCGAGGCCAGCACCGGGACCTCGCGGTCGTAGAGCCGGTCCGCGAGCACCACCAGGCGCAGCGCCGTCGACTGGTCGGGCACCGGCTTCACACCGGTCAGGCACACCGCCCGCACCCCGTCGGTGAGCGCGCCGTACCGGCTCGGGTGCACCTTCGCCAGGTGCTCCAGCAGATGCGCGAAGTCGTCCAGCGAGGCGCCCTCGGTGGCGAACGCCGTCTTCATGACCTCCTCGTCCGAGAAGGGTGCCGGGGCCTCGGGCAGGCCGCGGTGCCGGTAGTCCTCGCCGTCGATGCGCAGGGTGCGGAAGTGGGCCGACAGGCCCTGGATCTCGCGCAGGAAGTCGGCGGCGGCGAAGCGTCCCTCGCCGAGCTTGCCGGGCAGCGTGTTGGAGGTGGCGGCGAGCGCCACGCCAGCCTCGACCAGCTTGCCGAGCAGCGTCGACACCAGGACCGTGTCACCGGGGTCGTCCAGCTCGAACTCGTCGATGCACAGCAGCCTGTGCTCCGAGAGCGTCCGCACGGTCTGCTGGAAGCCGAGCGCGCCGACCAGGTTGGTCAGCTCCACGAAGGTGCCGAACGCCTTGCGGGACGGCTCGGCCGGGGTGGCGTGCCACAGGGAGGCGAGCAGGTGGGTCTTGCCGACGCCGTAACCGCCGTCCAGGTACACCCCGCGCGGGCCGGCCGGGGCCTTGGGCGCCTTGGCCCGGCCGAAGCCGAAGAGGCCGCGCTTGCCGGCGCCGGAGGCGTGCGCCCCGCCGAGCCCGGCCGCGAAGCCCTCCAGGACCCGGACGGCCTCGGTCTGGCTGGGCTGGTTCGGGTCCGGGATGTACGTGGCGAAGCGGACCGAGTCGAAGCGCGGCGGCGGCACCATCTCGGCGACCAGCCGCTCCGCGGGCACGTGCGGCTCGCGGGCACACAGGGACAGGGGGCCGGCTTCCGGCAGCGGGCTGGAACCGGGGGCGGCGGTGGAGGACGACACAGTTCTCCATGCTAAGCGCCGTGTCACACTGCACGGCATGCGACGCCTGTTCCCTGTGACCGAAGAAACAGCAGCCCAGGCCCCCGCGGGGGGTGCTCGGAGCGCCGGCCCGGGACCGGTGGGGGAGGTGAGCCCGGCAGGTCAGGGCGGTGCCGCCGGCGAGGTCGGTGGTACCGCGGGGGCCGGTGCGCCGGGCGGTGCGGCGGGTGGCGGGGTCCGCCCGCCCGTCGGGGGGCCCGCCGGGGCCGCCGCGGTCGTGGACCGGGAGTGGAGCCTCGCCGAGCTGGCCGCCGCGTACGCCTACCCGGAGCCCGCGCCGGGCGCCCCGCGGCCGTGGCTGCGGGCGAACATGGTCTCCTCGCTCGACGGCGCCGCCCAGCACGAGGGCCGCTCGCAGCCCATCTCCAGCGCCACCGACATGCGGATCTTCGGCACGCTGCGGGCGCTCGCGGACGTCGTCGTGGTCGGGGCGGAAACGGTACGGCAGGAGGGGTACCGGCCCGCCCGTGTGCGGGACGAGTTCGCCGGGGCCCGCGCGGCCGCCGGACAGACGCCGGTCCCGGCGATCGCGATCGTCACCGCGAGCCTGGAGCTGGACTTCACGCTGCCGCTGTTCACCTCGCCCCTGGTGCCCACGCTGATCCTCACCGGCGCCGCGGCCGCCCCCGACCGGATCGCCGCCGCCGAGCGGGCCGGCGCCCAGGTGGTGATCGCCGGCGAGGGCATGGGCGTCGAGCCCGCTCGGGCGGTCCAGGCCCTGGCCGGTCTCGGCCACACCCGGCTGCTCACCGAGGGCGGGCCCCGGCTGCTCGGCCAGCTCATCGCCGCGGAGGTGCTGGACGAGCTGTGTCTGACGGTCTCGCCGACGCTCACCGCGGGGAACGCGCAGCGGATCGCCGGGGGGCCGTCGGTGGCCGTCCCGCACCGGTTCGAACTCGTGTCCCTGCTGGAGCAGGACGGATTTCTGTTCGGTCGTTACTGTCGGTCCTGACGCCATCGTTGGTGCTGATGTCACCGTCAGTCCCGATATCGGCGGAATCGACCGTTCCGGTCAGCTTCCGGCAGACGGACTCGGTCCGGCAGTACCCGTGCGATCACGGGGAAGGATGGTTTCCGCACGGGCCCTGCCGGGCCCTCGGAGGAGAGAGGCGCCTGGTGTTCACAAGCGTTCTGATGATCGAGAAGGCCCTGACGTCCGCCGACGTGGAGTTCGTCACCACCTTGCACGGGGACGAGTCCGTCTCCTTCCACGTCCTGCTCCAGCCGCGCGGCGAGCAGGCGGACCGGCTGCTGCGGGCCATCGACGACATCGCGCTCGGCGAACTCGACGAGGCGGTGCGGGAAGGCGAGACGCCGGAGGGGCAGGAGGCCCGGAGCGTGGGGCAGCAGGCCCTCGACGTGTCGCTCCAGGCCCTGCGCTCGGCGGGGAGCCCGGCGGAGGGGCGGCTGGTCGAGGACCACCCGTTGGACGCGCTGAAGTCACTGGTGGCCGAGGTGGGCGCCGACGAGGTGATCGTGCTGACGGACCCGCACTACGTGGAGGAGTTCTTCCACCGGGACTGGGCCTCCCGGGCCCGGCACAAGGTGGGGGTTCCGGTGCTGAAGCTGTTCTCGCACAGCAAGGCGTAGCCGCTCCGCCGGACCGGGGCAGCCGCGACGCCGGGCCGGCCGGTGAGCGCCGTCGGGGTCGCGGCGCGTTCGCGGGGCGCGGGTGCGTGCGAGGCGCCCGGTGCCCGAGCGCATAGGCTAGGCCTGCTCTAGCCCGTACCGTCTCTGGGGAGAAACGCATGGCACCCGGCCTTCCTGACGCCATGGACCGACCGCACTTCATCGGCATCGGCGGCGCCGGGATGTCGGGGATCGCCAAGATCCTGGCCCAGCGCGGGGCCGAGGTGGCCGGCAGCGACGCCAAGGAGTCGGCGACCGCGGAGGCGCTGCGGGCGCTGGGCGCGACCGTGCACATCGGGCACGCCGCCGAGCACCTCGCCGACGACGCCAGCTGCGTCGTCGTGTCGTCGGCCATCCGGAAGGACAACCCCGAGCTGGCCCGCGCCGCCGAGCTGGGCATCCCGGTGGTGCACCGCTCCGACGCGCTGGCCGCGCTGATGGAGGGGCTGCGGCCGATCGCCGTGGCGGGCACGCACGGCAAGACCACCACCACCTCCATGCTGGCGGTCTCGCTCACCGAGCTGGGCCTGAAGCCGTCGTACGCCATCGGCGGCGACCTGGACGCGCCCGGCTCCAACGCGCTGCACGGCGACGGCGACATCTTCGTCGCCGAGGCCGACGAGTCGGACCGCAGCTTCCACAAGTACGCGCCCGAGGTCGCCATCGTCCTCAACGTCGAGCTGGACCACCACGCCAACTACGCCTCGATCGAAGAGATCTACGAGTCCTTCGAGACGTTCGTGGACCGGGTCACCGAGGGCGGCACGCTGGTCGTCTCCGCCGACCACGAGGGCGCCCGCGAGCTGACCCGGCGCGTGCGGGGCCGGGACGTGCGGATCGTGACCTACGGTGAGGCGGCCGACGCCGACGTCCGCGTCCCGGCGGTCGTCCCGCAGGGGCTGAAGAGCCGGGTCACCGTGGTGCTGGACGGGCAGGAGCTGACCTTCGAGGTGTCCGTGCCGGGCCGCCACTACGCCCTGAACGCGGTCGCCGCCCTCGCCGCCGGCGCCGCCCTCGGCATCCCGGCCGCCGAGCTGGCGCCCGCGCTCGCCGCCTACACCGGCGTCAAGCGGCGTCTCCAGCTCAAGGGCGAGGCGGCCGGCGTCCAGGTGATCGACTCCTACGCCCACCACCCGACCGAGATGACCGCCGACCTGGAGGCCATGCGCGCCGCCGCCGGTGACGCCCGCATCCTCGTCGTCTTCCAGCCGCACCTCTTCTCCCGCACACAGGAACTGGGCCAGGAGATGGGGCAGGCGCTGGCCCTCGCCGACGCCTCGCTGGTCCTCGACATCTACCCGGCCCGCGAGGACCCGATCCCCGGCGTCACCAGCGAGCTGATCATCGAGGCCGCGCGCGCGGCCGGCACCGACGTCACGGCCGTGTCCGACAAGGCGGAGATCCCCGCCGTGGTCGCGGGAATGGCGAAGCCCGGTGATCTCGTTCTCACCATGGGCGCGGGAGACGTGACAGACCTGGGCCCGCTGATCCTGGACCGCCTGTCGCAGTAAAGGGGCTGAGAACTGATGTCGTACGACGTCGAGAAGCCGGACGAGCAGTGGCGCGCGGAGCTGACCCCCGCCGAGTACGCGGTACTGCGCCAGGCCGCCACCGAGCCGGCCTTCACCGGTGAGTACACGGACACCAAGACCAAGGGCGTCTACTCCTGTCGGGCCTGTGGCGCCGAGTTGTTCACCTCCGACACCAAGTTCGAGTCGCACTGCGGCTGGCCGTCCTTCTACGACCCGAAGGACACCGACGCCGTCGAGCTGATCGAGGACCGCTCGCACGGGATGGTCCGCACCGAGGTGCGGTGCGCCCGCTGCGGCTCCCACCTCGGGCACGTCTTCGAGGGTGAGGGGTACGCGACCCCCACCGACCAGCGGTACTGCATCAACTCCATCTCCCTGCGGCTGGAGCCCCAGGAGGGCTGACGTCTCTGCGCCGGGGCGGCCGGGGCTGGTGCCCCGGTCGCCTCGATTTGAGATTCTGTGAGGGTGTTGGGTGTGGCGCGGTGGATCCGTTCCCGTCGCAGGCCCCTGCCCGTCGAGCGGGCCCGCCGCCGGGACGGCGGCGGCCCCGGCGAGGCCGAGCAGCCCGCGCGGACCGGTGCGCGGCCGGCCGACCTGCGGGAGACCCTGGCCGGGATCGGTACGACCCTCGACGCGGCCACCACCCGCACCGAGCTGACCCGGGCCGCCGTGCGGCTGGCCGGGGGAGCCGCCGCTGTGATGGGCCGCACCCGGGACACCGTCTCCGAGTACGCCGCGGTCACCGGGGACGCCGAGCTGCTGCCCGACGTCCGGTGGGCCGCCGCTGCGGCCCGCGAGGCGCACGTCCCGGCCGCCGGCGCGGCACCGGAACCCTGGCTTGAGTACGCGGGCACCACCCGGGGCGCCGGTCTGTGCGTCCCATTGACCAGCGGGGACGAGGTGTACGGGGTCCTGGTGTGGGCGCGGCCCGGGGGAGCGCTGCGGCGCGCCGAGGCCGAACTGCTCGCCCTGCTCGCCGAGCGCGCCGCCTCCCACCTGCGGCACGCCCGCGTCCACGAGCAGGTCAGCCGTACCGCCGGTGACCTCCAGCGCGCCCTGCTCGCCGAGCCCGGCCGGCCGCACCCCAACCTGGACGTCGCCATCCGCTATCTGCCGGTGGGCCTGAGCACCCTGGTCGGCGGCGACTGGTGTGAGACCGTCCGGCTGCACTTCGGCCGGACCCTGCTGGTCGTCGGCGACGTCATGGGGCACGGCCTGGAATCCGCCGTCGACATGAGCGCGTACCGCTCCTCCCTGCGCTACATCGCCTCCGCCGACCTCCCCCCGCACCGGGTGCTGCGGCAGATGGACGACATCGCCTCCAAGGAGGCCGAACGCAGGCCCGCGACCTGTCTGCTCGCCCGCGTCGATCCCGGCCGGGGGCAGGTCACGCTCGCCAGCGCCGGTCATCTGCCGCCCGCGCTGATCAACCGGGACGGCGCGACCAGTCTGCTGCCCGTGCCGGTCGGGCCGCCGCTGGGCACCGGGCTCGGCGGGTACGAGTCGGCCACGCACCGGCTGGCGCCCGGCCAGACGCTCGTGGCGTTCACCGACGGGCTCGTGGAACACCGCGGCGAGGACATCGACCGCTCCCTGGCCCGGCTGGCCGCCCTGCGCTTCACCGCCACAGACCCCCTCGACGCGGTCCTGGACACCATCCTCAGCCGCCTGGACGCCCGCCACGCCGAAGACGACGTAGCGATCCTGGCGGCGCGCCCGCACACGCGCCAGGGGAGTCCGGCGGGGGCGGGGACGGGGGTGCGCGGGTGACGGGACCGCCCGAAGGGGTCCTCGGCAGGCCGAGTCCGGCGAGGTGTTCCATGACCCCGCCGTGCCGCCCCGACCGGGCCATGATGCAGGCGGCGCAGCACAGACAACCGGCCATACGGCAGCGCCGGTTGCCCATCACCGTCAACGAGTGGCGGGCACGTCGGCCATGGTGCCGCCAAAGTGCTGAAACACTGTCGGTCTAGACTCTCCCCGCATCAGCCCAGGATCGGTCGCCCGAAGGGTACGCGGCGTTTTGATACGGATAGATTCAGTCACGAAGCGGTATCCGGACGGTACGGTCGCGGTCGACCGGCTGTCGTTGGACATACCGGACCGCGCGATCACCGTCCTCGTCGGGCCCTCCGGCTGCGGCAAGACGACGACCCTGCGGATGATCAACCGGATGGTGGAGCCCAGCGAGGGCAGCATCCTCCTCGACGGCCAGGACATCCGGCAGCAGCCGGTCAACACCCTGCGCCGGTCGATGGGCTACGTCATCCAGAACGCCGGGCTGTTCCAGCACCGCACGATCATCGACAACATCGCCACCGTGCCCCGCCTGCTCGGCTGGACCAAGCAGCGGGCCCGGGCCCGGGCCGCCGAGCTGATGGAACGGGTGGGGCTCGACACCGCGCTGGCCAAGCGGTACCCGTACCAGCTCTCCGGCGGCCAGCAGCAGCGCGTCGGCGTGGCCCGCGCCCTCGCCGCCGATCCGCCGGTGCTGCTGATGGACGAGCCGTTCTCCGCCGTCGACCCCGTCGTCCGCAAGGGGCTCCAGGACGAACTCCTGCGCATCCAGGACGAGCTGGGCAAGACCATCGTCTTCGTCACGCACGACATCGACGAGGCGATCAAGCTGGGCACCAAGGTCGCCGTGCTGCGCACCGGCGGCCGGCTCGCCCAGTTCGCCCCGCCCGCCGAACTGCTCAGCGCGCCCGCCGACCCCTTCGTGGAGGACTTCCTCGGCGCCGACCGCGGCATCCGCCGGCTCTCCTTCTTCCCGTCCGCCGGGCTGGAGTTGCAGACCGGTCCCGTCGTCCCGATCGACGCCGACGCCGGCAAGCTCGCCGCCCGGGCGGCCACGGCCCCCTACCTCCTCGTCACCGACCTCGACGGCAGGCCGCTCGGCTGGAGCGCACCGGACCGGCTCACCGCCGGCGCCGTCGACCGGGACGAACTCCTGGACCACGGGCGGCCGTTCGTGCCCGGCACCGACTCGCTGCGCACCGCGCTCGACGGGGCCGTGCTGTCGCCGACCGGCTGGGCCGTCGCGGTGGACGGCGAGGGACGCGCGGTCGGTGTCGTCTCCCAGCAGGTCATCGGCGAGGCGATCCGCGCGGCCCACAGCCAGGTGGCGGAGCACGCCGACGCGAAGGCCGGGCGATGAGCGGCTTCTTCGACCTCCCGAGCGACCTCCAGCACAGCTACCTCGGTCTGATCGGGCTGCATCTGCGCGAGGCCCTGCTGCCGGTGCTGGCCGGACTGCTCGTCTCGCTGCCGATCGCCCAGCTGTGCGTGCGCTTCCGCTGGATCTACCCGCCCGTCCTCGGCATCACCACCGTCCTCTACGCCATCCCGTCCCTCGCCTTCTTCGTCGTCCTCATCGACTACTTCGGGCAGAGCGAGACCACGGTGATGATCCCGCTCGCGCTCTACAGCCTGGTGGTGCTCGTCCCGGCGATCGTGGACGGCGTCCGCTCGGTGCCGCCGGAGACCCTGGCCGCCGCCCAGGCCATGGGCTTCGGGGCCGTACGCCGGTACTTCCAGGTGCAGTTGCCCATCGCCGTACCCGCGATCATCGCCGGGCTGCGGGTGGCCACCGTCTCCAGCATCTCCCTGGTCAGCGTCGGCATGCTCATCGGCAACCAGGGCGCCCTCGGCAACATGCTCTACGACGCCCAGACCTACCACCGGCCCGCCCTCGCCGTGAACTCCGTCCTGACCATCGCGGTGCTGGGCATCCTCGCCGACGCCGTACTGGTCCTCGTCCGCCTCCTCCTCACCCCCTGGATGCCGCGGAAGGGTGCCGCCCGGTGAACGTCCTGAACTTCGCGCACGCCTTCTTCAGCGACAGCGCCCACTGGCACGGCTACGACGGCATCCCCACCCGGTTCGCCGAGCACATCAAGTACTCCCTGGAAGCCCTGCTGATCGCCACCGCGATCGGGCTGCCCGTCGGCCTGCTCACCGGCCACACCGGGCGCGGCGGCAACGCCCTCGCGCTCATCGCCACCGCCGGCCGCGCGCTGCCCAGCTTCGGCCTGCTCGTGCTGATGTTCATCTGGATCGGCTTCGGTCTGCTGCCGGTGATGATCCCGCTGGTCGTGCTCGCCGTACCGCCGATCCTGGTCACCACCTACGAGGCGGTCCGTTCTGTCGATCCCTCCCCGGTGGACGCGGCCCGGGGCATGGGCATGCCCGAGGCGCGCGTGCTGCTCCAGGTGGAGGTGCCGGTCGCGCTGCCGCTGATCCTCAGCGGCCTGCGCACGGCGGCCATCCAGATCGTCTCCACCGCCACCATCGCCGCCTACGTCAGCCTCGGCGGCCTCGGCCGCTACATCATCGACGGCCTCTACCAGAAGAACTACGAGAAGGTCGTCGGCGGCGCCACGCTCGTCGCCGGTCTCGCCCTCGCGACGCTCGCCGTGTTCTGGGCGGCGTCCCGCATCACGGTGTCGCCGGGGGTACGCCGCAGCGCCTGACGGTCACCGCTCGGTGCGGGCCAGCGCGAGTTCGAGTACGACGAGCAGCGCGTCCCGCACCGAGCCCCGCTCCCGGGCGTCGAACACCACGACCGGCACACCGTCGGAGACGTCCAGCGCCCAGCGGACGTCCTCCAAGGCGTGCTCCACCCGGCCGTCGAAGGCGTTCACCGCGACGGCGAACGGGATGCCCTTGTGCTCGAAGTAGTCCACGGCCGCGTAGCAGTCGTCCAGTCGGCGGGTGTCGACGATGACGAGCCCGCCGACCGCCCCCTCCACGATGTCGTCCCACATGAACCCGAACCGTTCCTGCCCGGGCGTGCCGAACAGGTACAGCTTCAACGTCGGGTCGATGGTGATGCAGCCGAAGTCCATCGCGACGGTCGTCGTGGTCTTGCACGGGGTGTGCGTCAGGTCGTCCACACCCGCCGCGACCTCGGTGATCGACGCCTCGGTGGTCAGCGGCTCGATCTCCGAGATCGCGCCGACGGCCGTGGTCTTGCCCACGCCGAAACCGCCCGCGATCACCATCTTCACCGGCAGCGGCGGCCGCACCGCCGCGGGCGCGGCCGGGCCCCGGGCCAGGAGCGGTTCAGTCGGTGTCACTCGGTACCCCTCGGGAGTCGGGGATGGCCCGCAGGCCATCGATAACCCTGCGCAGGACGGACGCGTCGTGGGTGGCCTCGGCGTCCGGCACGTACACCGCCAGCTGGCCCGCCTCGCGCAGGTCTTCGGCCAGGACGCGGACCACGTTGAGATGCAGCCGCAGCCGGGCCGCGAGTTCCGCGATCGACTGCGGCAGCCGGCAGGCGGCGACGATGTCGTGCTGCTCGAAGGAGAGCCGGCCGAGCGCGTCGAGACCGTCGGCGGTGGACACCACCTGGGTCTCCACGGGCAGCGCCCGGCCGGAGGCGGCGTCCGCGACCCGGCCGGCGGTGACCAGGTACGGCCGTACGGCGGGGACGGGGCCGACCGGGTCCGGGCCCGGGGGCGGAATGCCGTCCGCCATACCGTCCGCCATGGAAACCTTCTCCTCCTCAGCGGGCCGCCGCCGCGCCCACGCTGTTCTTCAGCTCCAGCACGAGCTGCGGGCTCAGCGCGGCACCGGCGCGGTTGGCGAACAGCGTCATCTCGTAGGCGATGTTGCCGAGCTTCGCCTCCTTGTCGGTGACGACGCCGAGCACGGCGCCGCTGCCGATCGCGGAGACGATGACGTGACCGCCCTCCAGATCGATGATGACCTTGTTCAGGCCGCCGAGGCCGTAGTTGCCGGAGGCGCCCGCGGCCAGGCTGGTGATGCCGGACACGATCGCCGCGAGCCGCTCGGAGTCGGCGTGCTCGCGCAGCTGTGACACCGCGATCAGCAGGCCGTCCGAGGACACGGCGATGGCGTCGACGACGCCGGCGGTCTCGGTCGCGAAGCGGTTCAGCAGCCAGGTGAAGTCGGCCGCGGCTGCCTGCAGGTCGGTCGGCGTGGTGCCGCCCGTCGGGCTGTCACCTGTCGACGTGCTCACTGCTCGGCTCCTTCCGGAAGGTGGTTCGGGTCGTGCGGCGGGGTGGTCGGGGGTGTGGGGGCGGGGTGCTGTGGGGGGTCGGTGGCCGGGTTGCCGTCGCCGTCGGGCGGGGCGCTGTCCGGGCGGGGCCGGTGCGGTGGCCGCGTGGCCCGCGGGGTGGCGTCCGGCTGGGACGTGCGCGTGGCTCCGGTGCTGTCGGGGCGGGCCCGGTGCGGTGCCGCCGTGCCGCCGTCGGGGCTGGACCGGTGTGGTGCTGTCGGTCCGTCGTCCGGGCGGGGTCGGTGTGGTGCCGTCGGTCCGTCGGCCGGGCGCGCCGCCGTGGCCGTGCCGCTCCCGTGCGGAGCCGTACCGGTGCTCACCGGGAGGGTGAAGCTGCCCGTGTCGCTGTCCCGCCGGGCGCGTTCCACCGCGTCCTCGAACTCCTCCAGCGCGCTGCGGACGGCCTCGGCGTCCAGCGGCCGGGCGGTCTTCGGCACCGTCGGCGCGGCGCCGGCGGTGGTGCGCAGCGTGGCCCCGCGCACCCGGCGGCGCAGCGGGCGCGCGGTGTGTTCCGCGTCGCCGGGCGTCTGCTCACCCGAAGGGGCCTGCGCGTCGGTGCCCTGCGGTGCGCGGTGGGGGACCCGGCGGGGGAGCGGGCCGCCGTGTTCGGCGCGGGCGGGCTCGTCCGGGGCGGTGCCGTCGGCCGATGGCTTCTCGTGGGTGGTCTCCGGCGGCAGCGCGCCCCGCGCGGGTACCGGGCCGGACACCCCGGCCACCGGCGCGGGCGCCGCGGTCACCGGAGCCTCGGCCGCCGCGCCCGGCGCCAGCAGCAGCGAAGCCGGCAACGTCACTTCGGCCGTCACACCGCCGCCCGGCGTGCGGGTCAGTTCGACCGTGATCTCCCAGCGGCGGGCCAGCGCGCCCACCACGAACAGGCCCAGCACCTTCGTCGGCACCAGGTCCAGCCGCTCCCGGCGGATCAGCCGGGCGTTCTCCTCGGCGAGCCGCTCGGCGCTCATGCCGAGGCCGTGGTCGGTGATCACGACATGTGTGCCCTCGGCGCCGGAGCGGACGGTGACCTCGACGGGGCTGCCCTCGGGCGAGAACGACACCGCGTTCTCCAGCAGTTCGGCCACCATCAGCGTGAGGTCACCGATGACGTCCGGCTCCACCAGGGCGTCCGACGCGGCGTACAGCCGTACTCGCTGGTAGCCCTCGATCTGCCCGAGCGCGGCCCGTACGACGGTGGACAGCGCCGTCGGGCCCGCGTCCAGCACTGTCTCGCGGATGCCGGCCAGCAGCATCAGGCTGTCGGCGTTGCGGCGCAGCCGCACGGCGATGTGGTCGATGGAGTACAGCCGCTCCAGCAGCGCCGGGTCGGTCTCCCCCCGCTCCACCGCGTCGATCAGCGCGAGTTGCCGGGTGGTCAGGTTGCTGACCCTGCGGCCCACGTTGCCGAACATCTCCGCGGTGTTGCGCCGGCTGAGCACCTGGCGCTCCAGCAGCGCGGCGGCGGTGGTCTGCACCCGGTTGAACGCCTCCGCCAGGTCGCCGATCTCGTCGCGGGCCGTGACCGGCATGTCCCGCAGCCGGGGCGGTCCGTCGTCCTCGGCGTCGTCGTCGGCCACCCGGGCCAGCTCGCGCCCGGCGACCTCGGCGACCTCCCGCGCGGCTCCGGTGAGCGCCTGCACGGGCCTGACCACCGAGCGGCGCACCAGCACCGCGAAGGCGATCCACAGCGCGAAGGCGATCAGGGCGCCGCTCAGCAGCAGGCCGGCCCGCCAGCGGGCGCCGTCGGCGGCGCCGTCGGCCCGGTCGGCGATCTGGCCGATCAGCGCGGTGGTGATCTTCAGCCGGGCGGCGGCCTGTTCGGGGTAGGCGGGGTAGTCGGTCAGCGCGTCCTGCACCGCCCGGCGCAGCCGTCCCTTGTCGTTCGTCTCCAGCCGGCCGACGCCGACCTGGAGTTCGGCGTACGCCTCGGCGATCTCGCGCTGTGCCTGCGTGTGCTCGATGCCGGAGAACCGCTCGGCCTGCGCCTCGGTGGCGAACCGGGTGAAGCGCTCGGCCTGGTGGGTGTACAGCTCGTACGCGCCGACCGCGCTGGTGAACTCGATCTGCGCGTTGGTGTCGCCCGTGGTGGCGGCGAACACATTGGTCTCGAAGGCGCCGTGGGCGGCGTCCGCGCGCAGCAGGGAGTCCAGCAGGCTGCCGGTGAAGGTGTCGGCGAGGTCGGCGTCGCGGTCGAGGCCGAGGCCGTCGATCAGGCTCTGGGCGGCACCCGCGTAGGCCGGGTCGATGTTGTCGGCGGGCAGGTACGACTGCTCCACCGAGGTGCGCAGGCTGGTGAGGCCCTCGACCCCGCGCAGCGCCTGCGCCTCGCCCTCCGGCACCCGGTCCCCGAACGCCTCGCGCACCTTCGCCACCTGGGAGTCCACCGCGTGCTGCGCCGCGCGGTAGGCGGACGTCGACGGCTTCGCGTCCCCGGACTCGTAGCGCGTCGAGAGCAGGATGGCCTGCTGGTGCTCGGCCTCCACCCGGTCCACCAGCCGCGCCACTTGCGCGCTGTCGCGCACCAGCCGGGCCGCCGAGGCGGCGCTGGACGACTGCCGCACCAGGTCGGTGAAGAGGTACGCCAGCAGGACCGCGATGACCGCGAGGGGAATGCCGACCAGCAGATTGAGCTTGCGCCTGAAGGGCCAGCGGTCGGCGAAACCCCGTGCGCCGCCCCGCGTGGGGGCGTGCCGGGCGGGCGCGTCCACCTGGTTCGTGGACACCGGGCCTCCTTCATGGGTGTCTTGTCCGGAGGAGCCGTCACTCCCGGACCTGAGGGCTGTGTCGCCCTCGGAACGCCTGCGTCACGACACCGAAGCGGGCCCCGCGCACCGCTGTGGTCGATACCAACTCGGGTGAGACTACAGGCCTCTTGAGGTGTCGATCAGCTCACCTTTCATCAAGAATCCGTTACAAAGAGAATGCTCTGTGTGCACGAGTGACCGCAGATCGAGGCCAATCGGTGATCTGATGCCCTTGACTGACCGAGAACTGGCTGGATTGGATCAGCGCGTGACTTCCACGACCCACATCAGCAGGTCCATCCGGAGGAACCGAGGCGCGGCGGCGGTCGCCCTCGCGGCGGCTACGGCTCTGCTGGCGGGCTGTTCCTCCAACGACGGCAAGTCCGACAATCCCCTGTCGGACGACAGCAAGGCCGGCGGCGACACCGTCGTCGTCGGATCCAACAACTTCCCCGAGAGCACCCTGCTCGCCGACATCTACGGCGAGGCGCTCAAGGCCAAGGGGATCAAGGTCACGTACAAGCCGAACATCGGCAGCCGCGAGACCACCTACGGGCTGATCAAGAACGGTTCCATATCGGTCCTGCCCGAGTACAACGGGGCGCTGCTGGCCTACCTCGACCCGAAGGCCGCCCCGAAGACCCTCGCGGAGACCACGGACGCCATCAACGCCAAGCTGGACTCCAAGCTCACGCTGCTCGACCCGGCGTCTGCGCAGGACAAGGACTCGATCACGGTCAACGCGGCCACCGCGAAGAAGTACCAGCTCACCGAGAAGTCGTCCATCGCCGACCTCAAGGACGTCGCCAAGGACCTGGTCATCGGCGCCTCGCCGGAGTTCCAGACCCGGCAGCAGGGCCTGGTGGGCCTGAAGTCCGTCTACGGCCTGGAGTTCAAGTCCTTCAAGGCGCTGGACGCGGGCGGCCCGCTCACGCTGGCGGCGCTGAAGAAGGACGCCGTGCAGGCCGCGGACCTCTTCACCACGGACCCGAACATCTCCAAGGAGAAGTTCGTCGTCCTCCAGGACCCGAAGAACCTGTTCGGCTTCGAGAACGTCCAGCCGCTCACCTACAAGGGCGCGCTGTCCAAGGAGGGCGTCGCCGCGCTCAACGCCGTCTCCGCCAAGCTCGACACCGCGACTCTGCTGGACCTGGACACCCAGGTGCAGGCCCAGAACAAGGACCCGCTGGACGTCGCCAAGGCGTGGCTGAAGTCGGCGGGGCTGGGCTGAGACCGGACCACGCGTAGGGGCCGGGACAGCCGGAACGGCCCAGGGGGCTCAGACCGAAGAGTACGACCGGAACGGACCGGAGCAACCGGAACGGACTGGAGCAACCGGAACGGCCGGAACGGACTGGAGCAACCGGAACGGCCGGACGACCGTAACGACCAGGAACTGTCAGGAACGACCGTGGACCTGCCCACGCGGGTGCCCTCGCAGTCAGGGGACACCCGCGTCCCGCTCGACGGCGGCGGCCTCACCCTCCCCGCCCTGATCCGGCTCGCGGACGGTACGGCCGTACCCGCCGTCGACCCCGGCGCCCTGGACCGGGTCCGCCGAGCCCGGGAGGCGGCCGACCGGCTCGCCGCCACGGGCCGCTGGTACGGCCGTGGCACCGGCGTCGGCGCACACCGCTCGGTCGCCGTCGACCCGGCCGAGGAGACCGCCCACGGCCTGCGTCTGCTGCGCAGCCACGCGGGCGGGGCCGGTCCGCTGCTGCCGGCCCGCACGGTTCGCGCGATGCTCGCGATCCGCGCCAACCAGCTCCTCGCCGGCGGCTCCGGCATCCACCCGTCCTTCGTCACCGCCCTCACCGACGCCCTCCGCCTCCGCGTGCACCCGGCGGTCAACGAGTACGGCGGCGTCGGCACCGGCGACCTGACGGCCCTGGCCCAGACCGGCCTGACCCTCCTCGGCGAACGCCCTTGGCTGACACCGGACGACTCGACGCCCCCACCTCACCCGGACGGAACCGTGCCGGTGGGGGAGCGGGCGGGGGTCGGCTCGGGGGCCGGGGCGGAACTCGGGGTCGCGGAGGCGCCGGGTGCTGCCTCGGCGGGTGGTGGCGTGGGCACTGCGGAGTGGGCGGCGGTGGCACCGGGGGCTGGGCCGGTGGAGGTGCAGGCTGGGGGCTCGGCGGGTGGTGGCGTGGGCGCGGCGGAGTGGGCTCCGGTCGGATCGGGCGCCGGGCCGGAACTCGGGGTCGGCGAGGCGCCGGGTGGGGGTGCGCTCAGTGCGGAACGGTCGCCGTCCGGCGACATGGCCGTCGATGGCGTCGGTGCCGTCGGCGTCGGGGCCCTCGGTGCCGTCGGCGTCGGGGCGGAACGACCGGCCCCGGCGGCGGCGGACCTGACCGAGGTGGTCGAGGCCGCGCACCTCGGCGAGGGCCGTCCCCGGGGCGTCGGCGAGGGAGACCGGACCGCCGGTGAGCTGCCCGCTCCGGTCACTCTGCGGGCCGGCGACGCCCTCGCGCTGCTCAGCAGCAACGCCCTCGCCCTCGCACAGGCCGCCCTCGCCGGACACGAGACCGAACTGCTGCTACGGGCCACGCACGTGGTCGCGGCACTGTCCCTCGCCGCCGTGTCGGGCTCCCCGGAGGCGTACGCGGCGCCGGTGCACGCCCTGCGGCCCTACCCCGGCCCGGCCCGTGCCGCCGCCGAGGTACGGCGTCTGCTCGGCCTGCCCGACGACCCGGCGACGGGCGTCGTGGACGGGCTTCCCGCAGCGGACCGGCGGATCCAGGACCCGTACGGATTCCGCGCGTTCCCGCAGGTGCACGGCGCTGCCCTCGAAGCCTCGGCCGCGCTGCGCCGGATCGTCGAGACCGAGATCAACTGCCCCTCGGAGAACCCCGTCCTGACCCCGGACGGCCACCTCTACCACCACGGCGGCTTCTTCGCCGCCCCCCTCGCGCTGGCGCTGGACGGCCTGAACCTCGCCCTGCTGAAGACCGCGCAGCTCTCCGCCGCACGCCTGTCCGCGCTGAGCCGCCCCGACCTCACCGGCCTGCCCGCGTTTCTCGCCACCGGCCCGGCCGGCAGCTCCGGCACGATGATCCTGGAGTACACCGCCAACTCGGCGCTCGCCGAGCTGCGTTCCAGCGCCGCCGCGCCGGCCTCGGCCGGGCACGCGGTCCTCTCCCACGGCCTGGAGGAGGCCGCCGGCTTCGCCGGACAGGCGGCCCGCCAGACGGAACGGGCCCGCGCCGCCTACGCCACCGTCCTCGCCTGCGAACTGGTGTCCGCCGTCAGGGCCCTGCGTCTTCACCCGGAGCCGCCGGCCCTCCCCGCCCTCACCCTCGCCGCAGCCGTTCTCCCCACCGGCCTGGAGGACCGCCCGCTGAGCGGCGACATCGAGACGGCTACGGAACTCCTGCCCCGACTCGCCGAGTTCTGAGCGCCGAGTTCTGAGCGCCGAGCTCTGGGCGAAAGACAGTGCGGGCGGGAGCGGCGAGCGGGGGAGTGGTGAGCGCGGGCATGCTGAGCTGCGTGCGATGTGGGCGTGGACGAGGGCGCGGCCGAGGTCTCCGCACGTGCCCTCATCCACCCGCTCCACGGGGGACTCAGAGATCGAACTCGTGCGGCGGCAGGTCCAGCGCGTAGCACGCCTCACGCACCACGGCCTGCTCGTCCTTGTCGAAGTCGCCGTCCGCGCCGCCGATGACGATGCCGATCTGGATGACGGCCCGCGCCTCGGCGGGCTTCTTCTTCGCCTTGGCGACCTCCTGCAGCACGCTCACCTTGCCGAAGGCGAAGTCCCTCGTCAGCTTGTCCAGGTTCTCCTCGAAGCGCCGGCGGAGGTCGTCCGCCGGGAAGTTCTGCAACACCTCGTTGGTGGCGATGAGCTGAGCCACCCGCTGCCGCTCCGAGGGATCCACCGTCCCGTCGGCGGCGGCCACCAGCGCGCACATCGCCATGCTCGCATCGCGGAACGCGCCGCTCTTCAGGTCGTTCTTCTTCGCCACCAACTGCGTCTGCATCTGCGACGCCGAGTCCTTGATGCGGTCCCACAGGGCCATGCGCACTCCTCGATATCGTCCGCCGGGTGCTTCCGGCAGCCCGACAGTAACTTCTACAGCAACGTAGAAACTAATGGGGCGGCCGGGAAGTTCCGGAGATCTACACTGAGTCCGCGGACACGGCGTACACAGCCGGTACACAGCAACGAACCCAGGACGAACCCAGCGGAGGAAGGCGACAGTGGCGACATCGCCCGGCACGGGCCACCAGAACCCCTCCGCCGAGGTGCTCGCCGAGGCGGCCGCCGCCTTCAGCCTGCTCGCCGCGCCCGCCCGGCTGCACATCGTGTGGGCGCTGACCCAGGGCGAGAGCGACGTGACCGGCCTCGCCGAGCGGGTCGGCGGCGCCCTGCCCGCCGTCAGTCAGCACCTGACCAAGCTCAAACTCGCCGGCCTCGTCCGCTCACGCCGCGAGGGCCGCCGCCAGGTCTACTTCGTCGACACCGCGGAACAGGCCGCCGTGGTGGACGTCGTACGCCTCCTCGTCGGCCGGCTCGCCGAGCGGCAGGCACCCGCCGCCGTTCCGGCCCGCCGCCTCCACGGCCTCTGATCCGGGGACCGGTACCGTCCGCCAAGAGCTCCGGCGTCCGGACACCGGCCCGCGCGCCATCACCGCCGCCGAGGCCGACGCCCAGGCTCAGGTCCAGGCCCTAACCCAGACCCAGACCCAGGCCCATGCCCAGGTCATGTTGTTGTTGCTACGCAGCGGTCACCGGACACCGGCGACCCTGACGGCCAGGCGGCCCGACCCGGTCGGCTCGGCGGCGGACCTGCTCACCGCTGTCCCCTTTGCCCCGCTGGCGGGTGCGCGCTTTCCCGCCCCGAGGCCGGGTTGTACAGTTGCGCAACATGGCAAGCGTTGCCGCAAAGTGAGACAAGCGAGACAAAGAAGGGGGCGGTCATGCTCCGTAACGGACTTGAGCCCTGGCATCTGCTGATCGTCGCGGTCGTGTTCCTCCTGCTGTTCGGGTCCCGGAAGCTCCCCGACACCGCCCGGGCGCTGGGCAAGTCCATGCGCATCCTCAAGAGCGAGGCCAAGGCGATGAAGGAGGAGGACGGTACGCAGGGCTCCGCCGGCTGAGCGGCCCCCCTCCTCCCGCTTCTCTCCTAGCCTTCGTCGCCTTCGTCCTCCTCTCCCTCGAAGAAGTCCCCGATCTCGTCGACGACTTCCGCGGCCACCATGCCGCCCACGACACCCACGGCGAGGCCCGCCGCACCGGCGGCCACGGCCGTGCCAAGGCCCGGGCCGGAGTGGTGGGCGTCGGTGGAGTGGAGACCGGGCTGGTGCGCGCCGCCGTGGCCGTACGCCGCATGGCTGTCGTAGGCGTCGCGGTGCTCGGTCACCTGGCGGATCCAGCCGTCCACCTCTCTCTGCCAGTCGACGGTCGGCGCGTCCTCGTGACGCACGGTGAAACGGGTCAGGGCGTCGTGTCCCGATGACCACAGGCCGCCGCGCTTGTCCGCCTCCAGGACCACCTCCACGCCCAGGGGAGAGGCGAGGAAGGTCAGCTCGATCTCGCTCACCGCGTGCGTGTACCGGGGGGCCGGGGTCAGCTCGATCTCCTGGTAGAACGGCAACTGCTGGCCCGTACCGCCGATGCGGCCGTACTCCAGGTCGGCCGAGCGGAAGCCGAAGCCCAGTGCGCCGAGGGCCTCCAGCACGGCCTCCTGCACGGGCAGGGGGCGGACGGCGAGCGGGTCCAGGTCGCCCTTGTCCCGGGCGCCGGCCACCGCGACCTCGGTGCGCACGCCCAGCACGATGCCGAGCGGCTGCCCGTACAGTTCGGTCACCGGGGTCTCCCAGGGGAGCGGGACACTGAACGCCAGCTCGCGCTCCTCCTGTTCGCCGAGTCGGAAACCGCCGCCGACGGTGAACCGCTCGAAGGCGACCGCGCCCTCGCTCTCGCCCTCCGCGTGCTCCGCCTCCACGCGGGCGATCAGCTCCAGGCCGATGTGTTCCACCTCCACGGCCGTCGCACCGCCCCGCAGCAGGACACGGCCCGACAGGGTGCCGCCGGGCAGTGCCGCGCCGCCGTCCAGCACCGTGTCCACGGAGGGGCCGCCGACCCCGATCGCGCCCAGCAGCCTCTTGAACACCATGCCGTAGCTCCTTCGTTCATCGCGTCACCCGGACGGCTCCACCGCCGTCCGACTGCCCGATGAACTCCCGGCGAGCGCAAAGAAGTTCCCAAGTCACCTGTTCGGGGGACCCTTGGCCTGTGATCCGGCCCGGTTCCGGCCCCCTCCGCTCCGGGGAACCAAGCAGGGGCCCGGCCCCTCGCCACCGAGGGGCCCGGCCGAAGCCACTCGCCCCCCAAGCCCCAGCGTCAAGGACGGCCCGGCGCACACCGAGCCGCACCGGGCCGGCACCGTCGTCCACGCCCCGGATCACGCCGTGCCCGCGCCCTCCGACGTCAGGGTGTGCGCCTCGGCCCGCTGCTGCCTCCGGCGTTTGCGGCGGCTGACGCGTGGTTCCTGGTCCGGGAGCCAGCCGAAGGTGAGGCAGCTGCCGATGGCGCCGAGGAGCAGGCCGATGAAGAAGCCGCCCAGGTTGGAGGTGAGCCAGCTGCCCAGGGAGAGCAGGATGCCGGTGATGGAGTAGAAGAGCCGCTGGGAGGGGTTGAAGAGGATCAACAGGCCCAGCAGCACCATGAGGGTCGGCAGCAGATAGCCGGCCAGGCCCTGCATACCGATGTGCAGGACGACCTTCAACGAGGCCTTCTCGGTGAGCAGGATCTCGCCGCCGCCGAGGGCGAGCAGCAGCCCGCCCCAGAACGGCCGGCGGGCCCGCCATCCGCGGAAGGCGAGCCTCGGTCCTGGACGTGGACGGTCCGGCACGGCGATCAGCAACCCGAGTCACTGAAACGCAGTTTGAGACCCGGCAGCTTGAACACACCGGCCGTCGTGGCGTAGTTGGTCTGCCGCAGGTTGGCGATCCGCACGGTGTCGGCCTGCTGGCTGAAGACGCCGATCGGACCCTTCACACCCGCCTTGTTCAGCGTGCTGGCGTCGTTGCCGATCTCGATGTTGTTGAACGCCGCGTCACCGGACAGCTCGGTGGAGTCGGTGGTCAGGTCGGTCGCGCTGACCTTCTCGGATCCGCCGCCCGCGGTGATCAGCAGGTTGGTTCCGCCCAGGTCGACGCTCTGGCACAGCTTGGTGAGCGTGGCGTGCTTGATCGCGGAGGTGACGATGAGCACCTGGCCGCCGGTGTCCCCGGCGTTGGGGCTGCCCTCCGCCATGTTGTCGAGCCCGCCGAACTGCTCGAATCCGGTGCCGTTGAGTTCCGTGGCGGTGACCGTGAACGGCATGCCGGAGATGGAGAACTGCACACCCAGGGCTCCCTGCGCGGTGAGGACCGCGAGGCCGGCGGCGACCAGGGTGGCGGGCACCGCCATCACGGCGGCCCGGCGGGCCCGGACGCGCCCGCGTCTCTCGCCGGCGGTGCTCCCGGTGGCGTTCTGGGCTTCGGGCGGGGTGTCGCTTCCCGGGCTGTCGGGGGTGTTGCCGGTGGACGGGACGTCCGGGGACGAGGCCATGTCTGCTCCCATGAGCGCGGATCAATGCGGGTTGGGCTTCAGTGGCGCGGTGTCCTGGCGCGGACAGCGGATGCCGCGCACGCCTCCTCGCAACTCCCGGCGGGCGCAAGGGCTTTCTCGTTACGCGGCAGTAGCCTTCGAGGAAGTTACCGCCGGTTACATTCAGGGGTCAAGGGAGATGTGGAAAAAGGGTGTCGGATGTGCGCGGACCGCAACCGGCCTGGTTCAACTACCCTTCAACCACTTGACCCTGACGGTTGATCAGGTCTACAACTTCCCCTGTTTCCACGGATCCGTGGCGCCGGATCCGCAAGCGGCAGCCGTCGCGTCAGGCGTGGCACCCACCGCGTCCCTCAGACGGCACAGGCCGCGTTCCCGGCCCTGTCACGGCAACCGCTCCATCTCTCAGTGCGGCCCCGGCACGGTCACTTCCCTCTTGCTCCGTGTCGGGCCGCCCCTGTACCCGGCCCGGCCGGAGGTCTTCCCCCGAGGCCTTCGGCCGGTGCCCGGTGTGCCGCCGTCGCGGGTCCGCCGCGTACGGAGAAGGCGTGACGGCCCCGCGCCGGCGGCAACCGTACCGATCTCCACCCCCCACCTCACCTCATCTGTCCCCCCACTTCGGAAGAGAGGCACCCCCATGCGTACGCGTTCCCTCCTCGCTCTTGCCGGCACCGCGACGGCGCTCGCCCTCACGTGGGCCACCCCGGCCTCCGCGGCCGGCACGGTCCTCACCACCGGCAGCACCGGCGGCACCGCGGTCGCCGTCGGCGACACCCTCACCGCGCCGCTGGCCTCCGGCACCTCCGCCACCTTCTACTCCAGCGCGACCGGCACCAGCGGGATCAAGTGCACCGGCTCCCAGTTCACCGCCAAGGTCACCGGCAACCCGACCGCACCCGGCACGGCCACCGAGTCCGTCACCGCGCACACCTTCGACAACACCACCTGCACCAGCAACGTCACCGGTGTCCTCGGCGTCAACGGCATCACCATCAACAACCTGCCCTACTCCGCGACGATCACCTCGGGCGGCACCCTCACCGTCTCGCCCGCGAGCGGCTCCGTCATCCAGGCCACCGTCCAGCTGCGCACCCTGCTGGGCACCGTGACCTGCGTGTACCAGGCGCCCAGCCTGACCGGTAAGTCCGACAACGCCGACAGCAGCATCACCTTCACCAACCAGCAGTTCACCAAGACGTCCGGCTCGTCGCTGTGCTTCGCCAACGGCTACTTCACGGCGAAGTACGCTCCCGTCACCGACGCGGGAGTCCGGGTCTACGTCAACTGACCGACCGGATCGTCTGCTTCAGCGTCGTCGTGGACGACGCAGCCGCACAGTGAGGGCGGCGCCCCCGGTGAGCAGCAGCACCGCGGCGGCGCCGCCCGCCAGCAGTGGCGCCGAGGGGCCCGACCCGCCGTGCGCGGTCTCTGCGACCGGGGTTCCGTCGCGCACGGCGGCCCCGGCCCGGCCGCCCACGTCGCCGGACCGGTCGGTCGGACTCGCCACCGGGGAACCCGTCACCGGTGAACTCGGCTTCGGTGGAGCCGGTGTGGCCGAAGAGCCCGGTGAGGACGGCGAACTCGCCGTCGGTGCGGGCCGGGCGGACCTCGCCGCGCCGGCGGCCTTCCCGTGCTCCGGGAAGACCACGTCGGAGCACGCGTAGTACGTGTCCGGCGTGCTGCTGTTCTGCCAGATGGTGTAGAGCACGTGTCGCCCCGACCGGTCCGTGGGGAGCGTCGCGTTCACGCGGTACGCCCCGTTCCGCAGCGGCGGGTCCGTGACCTCGGCGAAGGGTCGCGCGGGCAGGTCGGACCAGGTCAGCGGCCGCGAGGGGTCGTAACCCCGCTTGGTCAGGTACAGCTTGAACGTGCCTGTGTGCGCGATGGTCGAGGCGTAGGTCAGCGTCAGGTGGCCGCCCGGTGTCAGCCGCGTCGCCGGCCAGTCCCGCCGGGCCAGGTCCAGGCCCCGGTACGCCGGCAGGTTCCCGCTGCACAGTCTGCCGTCCGGAATCACCTGCCGGTCGCGGCCCGCCACCCCCGCCACACGCAGGTTGTCCCAGTTGGTGAACGGACCGCCGTTCGCCGCGATCGCCGCCCGGCAGGCCGGTGTCCGCGCGGCGGCCCCCTCGGGTGAGCAGGCGTAGACCCGGCTGACCGGGTCCGTGGGGGCCCCGTGCGCCTGAGCGGGCCCCGCCGCCCACGTCAGGAGCAGGAGCGGTGCCGTCGCGGCGGCCGTCCTGACGCTCAGGCGGGCGGTCGTCCGAGTCATCCGAGTCATCGGGGCGTCTCCTCGGCGGGCGCGGGATCGGTGTCTGCGGCGTCCAGTACGGCCCCGCCGGCCGCCGCGTTCAGCCGGTCCGGCGCACCCGCGCGCGGGGGGCGTGAAAGCACCGACCGGTTCGGCTGTTTTGCGCCTGCTTCCACACCCCATTGAGGAGTCGGCCGTCCGCCTCGTATCGTGGCGATCATGGGGCGGCACCCGTCGCCCCGGGGCTCCCGGACACCGGCCGGCGACGAAGGGGAAACCATGAGGTCTCGCCCGTTGAAGAGGTGCGGAGCACCCGGCCGGCGTCGAGCGGAGCGATGACACGTGTCGTACCGCGCGCGTGGTCCGCCCGGACTCCCGTTGCCGATCGGTGAGTTATCGTATGCAATGAGTCAGAAACAAACCGCATGGCCTGTTCTTTTTGGGTGCGAGGAGGGGGTCCAGGATGCCAAGGCAGTTACGTGCCGAACAGACCCGGGCGACGATCATCACGGCCGCCGCCGATCTGATCGACCGGCACGGATACGAGTCCACCAGTCTGAGCGACATCGTCGCACACGCGAAGGTCACCAAGGGCGCCCTGTACTTCCACTTCGCCGCCAAGGAGGATCTCGCCCACGCCATCCTGGAACTCCAGGCCAAGGCGGCGCGGCAGCTCGTGGCCGACGTCGAGAGCCGTGGCTGCTCCTCGCTGGAGGCCCTGATGCGCACCACGTTCGGGATCGCCCGGCTCGCCGTGGAGGACCCCGTACCGCGCGCCGGGCTCCGCCTGGCCACCGCGGACATCGCCGTACGGCCGCCGCTGCGGCACCCGTTCACCGAGTGGCTCGACTTCGCCACCCGCAAGTTCACCGGAGCCATCAGGGAAGCCGACGTACACGGCGATCTCGACGTCGGTGTCGTCGCCCACTCCCTCGTCTGCTTCTTCATCGGCACCCGGGTCGCGGGCCGCTCGCTCGAACCGGTCGGACGGCTGCCGCGCAGGGTCGCCGAGATGTGGCACCTCATGGTCCGCGGACTCGTCCCGGTGCACCGCCGCCCCCGCTACGTCACCCTCGCCACGCAGCTGGAGCGGGAGATCCGCACCGCCTGACGCCCGCGATACGGTGACGGACATGCCCGACATCCCCTTCGCACCCGTGATCCTCGGCAACGAACCCGGCTCGTTCCCGCACAGCGTGCTGGCCGAACGGCACCCCGCGATCATCCGGCAGGTGAGGGACGCCTTCCCGTACGGTCCCGGGCAGCACAGGGCGCTGGACGAGCTGCTGAAGAGCTGCACCGAGGGGACCCTCGGACCGCTGCCCGCCGACGCCCCGGACCGGGACCGGTGGCACGACTGGGGCCTCGCCGAGTACGCCGGCCGGTCCTGGTACGAGGTGCCCTGGCTGTGGGCCGAGAGCTACTTCTACCGCCGGCTGCTGGACGCCGTCGGCTGGTTCGGGCCGGGCGCCTGGCAGGGCATCGACCCCTTCCGCCCCTTCAAGCGCGCCGAACTCGACGCCCCGGAGACCGACGAGGAACTGGCCGCCCTGGACGGCCTGCGGGACCTTCCGGGGGACGAGCGGGCAGACGCCCTGCTGCACGGCTCGCTCTGGGGCAACCGCGCCGACCTCGGCTTCCGTCTCTCCGCCGCGGGCGCCCAGGCCCGCGAACCCGCCCCCGCACTGGTCGCCGACGACAGCGAGACCCTGTGGTCGTTGCTGCCGCCCGCCGGAACCGGCACGCTCGTGCTCGTCGCGGACAACGCCGGCCGCGAACTCGTCCCCGACCTCCTGCTGATCGCCCATCTCCTCGCCGAGGGCCGGACCGCGCGGGCGGTGCTGCACGTCAAGCCGTACCCGTACTACGTCTCCGACGCCACCACCGCCGACGTCGTCGACGCGCTGCACCGGCTGCGCGCGGCCCACGGGACGGCCGCCGAGTACGGGCGCCTGCTCTGGTCGGCCATGGCCGACGGCCGGCTCACCGTCCGCGCCCACCCCTTCTCCTGCGCCCCGCTGCCGTACGCGGCGATGCCGGACGACCTGCGCGCGGAGTTCGCGGCGGCCACGCTGACCCTCGTCAAGGGCGACCTCAACTACCGGCGTCTGGTGGGCGATCGGCTCTGGCCGCCCACCACGCCCTTCCGGGAGACGACCGCGTACTTCCCCGGCCCGGTCGCCGCCCTGCGCACCCTCAAGTCCGATGTGATCACCGGCCTGTCCGCGACGACCGAGACCGAACTGGTGGCGGCCGAGGGGCGGAGCTGGCGGACCAGTGGCACGCACGCGCTGATCCAGGCCGACCCGCAAGGCGACGGGAAGCACGCGTCAGGTGATGTGCACCGGCAGTGACTTCAGGCCGTTGATGAAGTTCGACACCAGCCGCCCGGGCGGCCCGGCGAGACGCGGCGGTCCGGGCAGGACGCGCAGCACCTCCTCGTGCAGCAGCCGCAGTTGCAGCCGGGCGAAGTGAGCGCCCAGGCACACGTGCGGGCCGTCCCCGAAGGACACGTGCGGATTGGGGGAACGGGCGAGATCGAGCCGGTCGGGAGCGGCGAAGACGCGCTCGTCACGGTTGGCCGAGGCGTGGAACACCACGACCTTGTCGCCCGCCCCGATCGCGCGGCCCGCCAGCTCGGTGTCCCGCACGGCCGTCCGGCGGAAGGTCAGCACGGGCGGATGCCAGCGCAGCAGCTCGTCGACGGCGGACGGCACACCCACCTTCCCGGCGCGCAGTGACGCGTACGTCTCCGGGTGCTCCGCCAGCGCCAGCAGCCCGCCCGGGGCCGCACCGCGCACGGTGTCGTTGCCCGCCACGGTGAGCAGGAAGAAGAACATCTCCAGCTCGGCCTCGGCGAGTTCGGCGTCGTGGGCGAGCGTCGTCATGATGTCGTCCGCGGGGTACCGCCTCTTGTACGCGGCCAGCTGCCCGGCGTAGGCGAACATGTCCGCCAGCATCGCCGGTGACCGCGGATTCACCGGTCTGCCCTCCCCGTCCAGCACCGGCGGACCGGCCTCGTCCGGGTCCTGGTAGCCGATGACCCGCTGCGTCCAGCGCAGCAGCAACCGCCGGTCGCTCTCCGGAACGCCCAGCAGATCCGCCAGGTTCAGCAGGGCGTACTCGTCGGTGACGGCGGACACCAGGTCCACCGTGCCGTCCCCCGCCCGCGCCGCCTCCAGGGCGCCCACGAGCAGCGTGCGCGCCCGCTCCCGGGCGACCGCCGCGAACCGGTCCACGCGCCCCGGCGTGAAGGCACGGCTCACCAGCCGCCGCAGCCGTCCGTGCCCCGGCGGGTCCTGGTTGAGCATCATCCGCCGGATGAAAGGCAGGTCCTCGGGGGCCGGGTCGCGGATCTGGGTCGCGCCGACGTACGACGAGTACGTCCCCGCGTCCTTCAGTACGCGTACGACATCCGCGTGCCGGGTCACCGCCCAGAACCCGGGCCCGGCCGGCCAGCCCAGCACCTCCGGTTCCTCCTGCCAGGCCACCGGATGGTGGTCGCGCAGCACGCGGTAGTCGTCGTGGGGCACCCCGGCGGCGTACCGGCGCGGATCGAAGACGTCCGGGACCGGCGGCGCGTCCCGCACGCTCACGCCGCCCCGCCCGCCCGGGTGCCGCCCGGGCCGTCGGCCCGCAGGAAGTCCTCGACGGCACGCACCAGGTCCAGCGGGGTCTCGTCCATCGCGTAGTGACCGGCGCCCGGCAGTACGGTCAGCTCCGCGCGCGGGTACCAGGACAGCCAGGTCTGCCGCATGACCTCCGCGGACAGCGCCGGGTCCAGCGCGCCGGCCACGGCCAGCGCCGGTACCTCGCTGCCCACGACGTCCGCGGTGAAGTCCTCGCCCGCCCACGAGTCCAGCCAGGCCCGGAACGCCTTGGGGTCGCTGCGCTCCAGCGAGCGGGCGACCATCCGGTCCAGCCAGGCGGCGGGCCGGCGGCCCCCGGTGGTGAGGTCGATGATGGCGCGCCGGTTCTCCGCCCGGTGCGCCGCGTCCGTGAACAGTGCCGCCTGCTCGCCGGCCAGCGGCATTCCGGAGGCGGGCACGGGGGAGACACCGGCGATCCGGCGCAGGCGGTGCGGGGCGACGGCGAGCAGTCGCTGCGCCACCGCGCCCCCCATCGAGTGCCCGACCACCGAGAACCGGTCCCAGCCGAGCCGGTCCGCCAGCTCCACCAGGTCCACGGCCGCCTCGGCCGTCGTGTACGAGCCCGTGGCGTCCCGGGCCTCGCCGTAACCCCGCAGGTCCACCAGCGCATAGCTGAAGGACGTGCGGTCCAGGTCCGGCAGGACGGCCGCGTAGGCGGACCGGTCGGCGAACCAGCCGTGCACGGCGAACACCTTGTGGGCGCCGTCGCCGTGCACCTCATGGGGCAGCACGAAGGAGGTCATGCGCCTACCGTGGCCCCCGCGCGCGGACACGGCAAGGGAACCAACGCCACAACCGCCCACCGGAGTTCCAGGTTTCGCGAGCGGTTCACGCGATGGTGTGATCATGTGCCGCCGACTGGATGGGCGTCCGGGGCCGCGGGTAGGGCCCGGCCATGACGCAGCCGTTCGAACTCCCGCACTTCTACATGCCGTATCCCGCGCGGCTCAACCCGCACCTGGACGAGGCCCGGGCCCACTCCACGCAGTGGGCACGCGACATGGGCATGCTGGAAGGCTCCGGGATCTGGGAACAGGCCGACCTGGAGGCGCACGACTACGGCCTCCTGTGCGCCTACACCCATCCCGACTGCGACGGGCCCGCTCTCTCCCTGATCACCGACTGGTACGTGTGGGTGTTCTTCTTCGACGACCACTTCCTGGACATGTTCAAGCGCACCCCGGACCGGGCCGCCGGAAAGGCCCACCTGGACCGTCTGCCGCTGTTCATGCCGCTCGACCCCGCCACCCCCGTGCCGGAGCCGGAGAACCCGGTGGAGGCCGGGCTGAAGGACCTGTGGGCGCGGACGGTGCCGGCGATGTCCGTCGACTGGCGGCGCCGCTTCTCCGTCGCCACCGAGCACCTGCTCAACGAGTCGATGTGGGAGCTGTCCAACATCAACGAGGGGCGCGTCGCCAACCCCGTCGAGTACATCGAGATGCGCCGCAAGGTCGGCGGCGCCCCCTGGTCGGCGGGGCTCGTGGAGTACGCGACCTCGGAGGTGCCCGCCGCCGTCGCCGGCACCAGGCCGCTGCGCGTCCTCATGGAGACCTTCTCCGACGCCGTCCACCTGCGCAACGACCTGTTCTCCTACCAGCGCGAGGTCGAGGACGAGGGCGAGAACAGCAACGGCGTGCTGGTCCTGGAGAAGTTCTTCGGCTGCACCACCCAGGAGGCCGCCGACACCGTCAACGACGTCCTCACCTCGCGGCTGCACCAGTTCGAGCACACCGCGTTCACCGAAGTCCCCGCCGTAGCCCTGGAGAAGGGCCTCACCCCCGCCGAGGTCGCCGCGGTCGCCGCCTACACCAAGGGCCTCCAGGACTGGCAGTCCGGCGGCCACGAGTGGCACATGCGCTCCAGCCGCTACATGAACAAGGGCGCGCGCTCCAGCTCGCCCTGGCAGCTCCCCAGCGGCCCCGGGACCTCCGCCGCCGACGTCGGCGCGCTGCTCGCCGCGGCCGCACAGGACCGGCTGCGCGCCTACTCCCACGTGCCCTACCAGAAGGTCGGCCCGTCCCGCGTTCCCGACCTCTACATGCCCTTCGAGCTCCAGCTCAGCCCCCACCTGGACCGGGCCCGCGGCAACCTCGTCGACTGGTGTCACCGGATGGGCGTCCTCCAGGAGGGCGTCTGGGACGAGGACAAGCTCGCCGCCTACGACCTCGCGCTGTGCTCAGCCGGCCTGGACCCGGACGCCACCCCGGAGGCCCTCGACCTCAGCGCGCAGTGGCTCGCCTGGGGCACCTACGGCGACGACTACTACCCCCTGGTGTACGGCCACCGCCGGGACCTCGCCGCCGCCCGGCTGACCACGGCCCGCCTGTCGCAGTGCATGGCGGTGGAGGGCGCGCCGACGATCGTTCCGGCCGACGCCATGGAACGCGGGCTGATCGACCTGTGGACGCGCACCACGGCCGAGATGACCGCCGACCAGCGGCGCACCCTCAAGACAGCTGTGGACAAGATGACCGAGAGCTGGGTCTGGGAACTGTCCAACCAGATGCAGAACCGCATCCCCGACCCGGTCGACTACCTGGAGATGCGGCGCTCCACCTTCGGCTCGGACCTCACCCTGAGCCTGTGCCGGATGGGCCACGGCCCCGCGATCCCTGCCGAGGTGTACGCCAGCGGTCCGGTGCGCTCCCTGGAGAACGCCGCCATCGACTACGCCTGTCTCCTCAACGACGTCTTCTCCTACCAGAAGGAGATCGAGTACGAGGGTGAGATCCACAACTCCGTCCTGGTCGTGCAGAACTTCTTCGGCGTGGACTATCCGGCCGCGCTCGGCGTCGTCCACGACCTGATGACCCAGCGCATGCGGCAGTTCGAGCATGTGGTCGCCCACGAACTGCCGGTCCTGTACGACGACTTCCAGCTGTCGGCGGAAGCCCGCACGCTCATGGACGCCTATGTGCAGGACCTGCGGAACTGGCTGGCGGGCATCCTCAACTGGCACCGGGAGGTCGACCGGTACAAGGCCGAATGGCTCGGCCGCCGCGCCCACGGCTTCCTGCCCGGCCGCACCCCCGCCCTGTCGCTGGGCTGACGGTCCCGGAAATCCCCGCGTGCGGAATCGGGCATTCAGGGAACTTCGGTGAGTCCTCGGGAGTCTTGTGGAGCAAGGGGAACAACAGAGCCAGAACACACGGGGGTGTTCGACCTTGACCGAGACCATCGAGAGGCTCACCGGACCGACCGCGGGCGAGCAGGCACCGGCGGCCCGCGAACTGACGCCGTACATGGCGCCGTTGACCGTCCCGCCGGTCCTGCGGCCCGCCGCGGACGACGTCCTGCGCGAGACCGGGATCGCCCTGCGCCCGACCTGGGTGCGCCTGCACCCGCAACTGCCGCCGACCCTGATGTGGGGCTACGACGGACACGTGCCGGGCCCGACCATCGAGGTGCGCCGGGGACAGCGCGTCCGCATCGCCTGGACCAACCGCATCCCCAAGGACAGCGAGTACCCGGTCACCTCTGTGGAGGTGCCGCTGCGCACGGACGGCCGCCCGCAGGCCACCACCGAACCGGGCCGCGAGGGCGTCGAGCCGAACAAGGACGTCGCCGCCCTGCCCGCCTGGTCGGTGACCCATCTGCACGGCGCGCAGACCGGCGGTGGCAACGACGGCTGGGCGGACAACGCCGTGGGCCACGGCGACGCCCAGCTCTCGGAGTACCCGAACGACCACCAGGCGGTGCAGTGGTGGTACCACGACCACGCCATGAACATCACCCGGTGGAACGTGATGGCGGGCCTGTACGGCACCTACCTCGTCCGGGACGACGAGGAGGACGCCCTCCACCTGCCGTCCGGCGAGCGGGAGATCCCGCTCGTCGTCGCCGACCGCAACCTCGACACCGACGAGGACGGCCGCCTCAACGGCCGGCTCCTGCACAAGACGGTGATCGTCCAGCAGCGCAACCCGGAGACGGGCAAGCCGGTCTCCATACCCTTCACCGGCCCGTACACCACGGTCAACGGCCGCATCTGGCCCTACGCCGACGTGGACCCGGCGTGGCACCGGTTCCGGCTGGTCAACGCCTCCAACGCGCGCATCTTCGAACTCGTCATCATCGACGAGGACGACCGGCCGGTGCCGGGAATCGTCCACCAGATCGGCAGCGACGGCGGACTGCTGCCGCGCCCGGTGCCGGTCGACTTCGACGCGGAGCTGCCGGCCCTGACCGCCGCGCCGGCCGAGCGGTTCGACCTGCTGGTGGACTTCCGCGGACTCGCGGGCCGGACCCTGCGGCTGGTCAACAAGGGCCCCAACCAGCCGGCGGGGGTGCCCGACCCGGCCGGAGACGTGCCCTGTCCGGCCGTACTGGAGTTCCGGGTCCGGGAGAGCTGCGCGGAGGACACCTTCGAACTGCCCGAGGTGCTCTCCGGTTCCTTCCGCCGCCTCACCCACGACACCCCGCACGGCCACCGGCTCGTCCTGCTCACCCCGCCCGCCACCAAGGGGGCCGGCGGCCACCCGGAGATCTGGGAGATGACCGAGGTCGAGGACCCGAGCGGCCTGACGTTCCCGGCCGAGGGCATCGTGCAGGTCACCGGACCCGACGGCACCACCAAGACGTACCGGCGCACCGCGCGGACGTTCAACGACGGGCTCGGCTTCACGATCGGCGAGGGCAGCCACGAGCAGTGGAGCTTCCTCAATCTCGCGCCCATCGTGCACCCCATGCACATCCACCTGGCCGACTTCCAGCTGTTGGGCCGGGACGCCTACGACGTCTCCGGCTTCGACCCGGCGGTGGGCGGCACCCGTACCCCGATCCGGTACGACGCCGCCCGCGAGATACCGCTCGCGCCCAACGAACGGGGTTACAAGGACGTCTTCCGGGTGCCGGGCAACCAGATGCTGCGGGTCATGGGCCGCTTCGACGGCGCGTACGGCCGGTTCATGTACCACTGCCATCTGCTGGAGCACGAGGACATGGGCATGATGCGGCCCTTCGTCGTCATGCCGCCCGAGGCCCTGAAGTTCGACCATGGCGGCGCGCACGGCGGCCACGGCGAGGGCCACACGGGCTGACAGGGCGGGCCGAAAGGGTGTGCTGAACGGTTGGCGTGACAGCTATGAGTACCCTCCGTCACCCTCCGGGCAGTCTCACCCTTTCGTGTCTCGTCGCGCCCCACCGCCCCGGGTAGAGCACCAGCCGGAGGCGAGCGAACCATGGAACACACTGCGTTGCGTCCGAAGCCGATGCCCGGTCAGGACCGGCGGGAGGACGACACCCCCGACCCCGCCCGCCGCCCGCACGCCGCGCCCCGGCGCGGGCGGCGGCTGCGGACCCTGCTGTGCGGCCTGTGCGCGGGCACCGTGCTGGTGCTCTCCGGCGTCGGCATCGGCACGGTCGGCGCCACGGTGATCAGCATGAGCAGACTCGCCGAGCTGCGACGCCAGGCCCCACCGCCCGCGCCGGCGCCCTCGGCCAGGGCCACGCCCCCGCCGGCGCCCGTCGCGGCCCCGCCCGGCCCGGTCCTCGGCGTGGAGGCGGTCGACGCGGAGAAGGCGGGCGCACTCGTGGTGGGCGTGCACGTGCCCGGCCCCGGCTACGCGGCGGGCCTGGTCCGCGGGGACGTCGTACTCCAGTGGGGCGGGGCCCGTGTGGACACCGCCGCCGACCTCGCCCGAGCCGTCGGACGGGCCCGTCCCGGCAAGGCGGTGCTGCTCACCGTGCGCCACGCGAGCGGCGGCTACCAGCAGTTGGCGGTGACCCCGGGAGTGGTGACCTGACCCGGCCCGGGACCGCCGCCGGTCCCGGTCACGCCAGGAAACCCCTTGGTCACCATCCGTTGCGCACGTCATCATGGACCCATGCCGAGTGCCCCCTCCACGGACCGCGGGACGCCGGTCCGCGGGACCGGCTCGCGTGGGCCGGTGCGGGCGGGCAGGATGCTGCCCGAGACGCCATCGCCCCGTTTCCTCACCCGCCCCGGAGGCCCGGATGACCGGTAGTACGCCCGCGCCCTTCACCGCCGCCGACTACAGGGCCCGCATGGAGCGTGCCGTGCAATCCGCCGGCGACGCCGGCCTCGCGGGGCTGCTCGTGGCGCCGGGACCGGACATGGTGTGGCTCACCGGCTACACGCCCACAGCGGTCACGGAGCGGCTGACCCTGCTGGTCCTCGCACCCGGCCGGGGCCCCGTGCTCGTCGTGCCCACCCTGGAGGCCCCGGACGCCGAGCAGGCGGCCGGCGCCGCCGCGCTGACGCTGCGCGACTGGACCGACGGCAAGGACCCCTACGCCGTCACCGCCGGCCTCCTCGACGACCGCGGTCGGTTCGGCATCAGCGACAACACCTGGGCCATGCACCTGCTGGGCCTCCAGCGGGCCCTGCCCGGCACCTCCTACGCCTCCCTCACCGACGCCCTGCCCATGCTGCGCGCGGTGAAGGACACGGCCGAACTGGAACTCCTCGCCGCCGCGGGCGCGGCCGCCGACCTGGCGTTCGAGGAGATCCGCAAGGTCCCCTTCGCCGGCCGCCGCGAGTCCGACGTGGGCCAGGACCTCGCCGGCCTGCTGCGCCGCTTCGGCCACTCCCAGGTCGACTTCACGATCGTCGGCTCCGGCCCGAACGGCGCCAACCCCCACCACGAGGTCGGCGACCGCGTCATCCAGCCCGGCGACATGGTCGTCCTCGACTTCGGCGGCCTGAAGGACGGCTACGGCTCCGACACCACCCGCACGGTCCACGTCGGCGAGCCGACCGAGGAGGAGCGCAGGGTCCACGACATCGTGCGCGCCGCCCAGGAGGCCGGTTTCCAGGCCGTACGCCCGGGGGTGGCCTGCCAGGAGGTCGACCGCGCCGCCCGCGCGGTGATCACGGACGCCGGGTACGGCGAGTACTTCATCCACCGCACCGGCCACGGCATCGGCGTCACCACGCACGAGCCGCCGTACATGATCGAGGGCGAGGAGCAGCCGCTCGTGCCCGGCATGTGCTTCTCCGTGGAGCCCGGCATCTACCTGCCCGGCCGCTTCGGGGTGCGCATCGAGGACATCGTCACGGTCACCGAGGACGGCGGCCGCCGCCTCAACAACACCACCCGTGAGATGGTCATAGTGGAGTGAGAGACCCGAGGAGACCCACTCCGACGACACCCGGAACGGCGACGTGCGATCCATGACCCAGGCACCGACACCCACCGCGGACACCGTCCGCAGACTGGTCCGCTCGCTGCTCAAGGAGGGCGGCGACGGCACGCGGGGACCCGATGTGCGGCCCGTGACCGAGGACAGCGAACACACCTGGTGGGTCGGCAGCCGCCATGTGCTGCGCCTCGCGCCCGACCGCGAGGCATCCGTCCGCCGCCGCCGCGAACTGCGCCTGCGCGAGCTGGTCCGCCCGCAGGTCCCCGTCGCCGTCCCGACCAGCGTCGCGCACGGCGACTGGGCGCCCGGCCTCGCCTACACCCTCGACACCCGGGTGCCCGGCGGCACGGCCGACGAGTACGACGTCTCCGCCGTCGGCGAGGCCGACCTCGCCGGGCTGCTCAGCGGGCTGCGTACGGTGCCCGCCCGCCAGGCCGAGGCGCTCGGCGTGCCGCGCACCGCCCCGCGCTCGCTGGAGGCGCTGCGCCGGATGGCCGTCCACGCGGCCGAACGGCTCGCCGCCGCCGACGAGTTCGACGCGGCCCGGCTGCACCAGCTGACCCCGCCCGGCGCGGCCCAGCTCGCCGCACAGCCCGGTTCCGCCGTCCTCACCCACCACGGGCTCACCGGCGCGCATGTGCTGGTCAGCGCCGACGGACGGGTGCGCGGCATCCTGGACTGGACCGCGGCGTCCCTCGGCGACCCCGCCGAGGACATCGCCGGACTCGCCGTCGCCGTCGGCTCCCCGCCGGCCGTGCGCGCCGCCACCCTCGCCGGCTACGGCGCCCGCCCCTGCCTGCGCGGCCTCTGGCTGGCCCGCTGCGACACCGTCATCCGCCTCACCGACCGCCTGGACGGCCGTACGACCGGCTCCCTGCCCCTGCTGCGGACCCAGCTGCGGCGCGCCTGGGAGCCGATCCTGCTGGAGCGGGTGACCGACCTCCAGGAGGACGAGCCGGAGCCCTGACGGGACCGCAGGGGGCCGTCAGGGCGGCACGAGCCGCCCTCCGGCCGCGGGGTTCCCGGGCCCCTCAGGGCCGTGCCCGCACCGTCTCTCAGGGCTGCGTCAGCACCACGCACGACTCACCGGGCACCTGGAGCAGCCCGTCCGCGCCCGGCGCCTCGACCGGGTCCCAGGCCGCGAGGACCTCCACCCGGCCGGTGCCCAGCGGGATCGCCGCCGGCTCCTTGCCCAGGTTCACCGCCACCCGTACGTCGCCGCGCCGGAAGGCCAGCCAGCGGGCGTCCTCGTCGTAGGCGACCTTCGTGTCCGCGAGGTCCGGGTCGGTGAGGTCGGGCTGGACGTGGCGCAGCGCGATCAGCTTCCGGTACCAGGCCAGCACGCGCGCGTGGGGCTCGCGTTCCGGCTCCGACCAGTCCAGGCAGGACCGCTCGCGGGTGGCCGGGTCCTGCGGGTCGGGCACGTCCTCCTCGGCCCACCCGTGCGCGGCGAACTCCCGGCGCCTGCCCTGCCGTACCGCCTCGGCCAGCTCGGGGTCGGTGTGGTCGGTGAAGAACTGCCAGGGCGTGCCCGCCGCCCACTCCTCGCCCATGAACAGCATCGGCGTGAACGGGGCGGTCAGGGTCAGCGCGGCCGCACAGGCCAGCAGACCGGGGGAGAGGTGCGCGGAGAGCCGGTCACCCTGGGCGCGGTTGCCGACCTGGTCGTGGGTCTGGCTGTAGCCGAGCAGCCGGTGCCCGGCCACGCGCGCGCGGTCCAGCGGCCGGCCGTGACGGCGGCCCCGGAAGCTGGAGTACGTGCCGTCGTGGAACCAGCCGCCGGTGAGCGTCTTGGCGAGCGCGGCGAAGGGATCACGCGCGAAGTCGGCGTAGTAGCCCTGGGACTCACCGGTCAGCGTGGCGTGCAGGGCGTGGTGGAAGTCGTCGTTCCACTGCGCGTGGAGTCCGAGGCCGTTCTCCGCGCGCGGGGTGATGAAGCGCGGGTTGTTCATGTCCGACTCGGCGATCAGGAACAGCGGCCTGCCCACCTCCTCGGCGAGGCCGTCGACCGCCGCCGACAGCTCCTCCAGGAAGTGGCACGCGCGTGTGTCGTACAGCGTGTGCACCGCGTCCAGCCGCAGACCGTCGATCCGGTAGTCCCGCAGCCACGCCAGCGCGCTGCCGAGGAGGAACGCCCGGACCTCGTCCGAGCCGGGCGCGTCCAGGTTCACCGCCGAACCCCACGGAGTGGTGTGCGTGTCCGTGAAGTACGGCCCGAACCGCGGCAGATAGTTCCCGGTGGGCCCCAAGTGGTTGTGCACGACGTCCAGGACGACGCCCAGACCGAGTTCGTGCGCCCGGTCCACGAAGCGTTTCAGGGCCTCGGGACCGCCGTACGGCTCGTGCACCGCCCACAGCGACACGCCCTCGTACCCCCAGCCGTGCCGCCCTGGGAAGGGGCACAGCGGCATCAACTCCACGTGCGTCACGCCCAGTTCCACCAGGTGGTCCAGGCGGGCGGCGGCGGCGTCCAGGGTGCCCTCCCGGGTGTACGTGCCCACGTGCAGCTCGTACAGCACCGCGCCCGGCAGTCCGCGCCCCGCCCACGGCGCCCGCCACGCGTACCGCTCGTGGTCCACGACCGCGCTCAGCCCGTCCGGACCGTCCGGCTGGCGGCGCGAGCGCGGGTCGGGCAGCACGGGGCCGTCGTCCAGCGCGAACCCGTACCGGGCGCCGTCCCCGGCCTCCGCCTCGCCCGTCCACCACCCCCCGCGCGCGGGATCGCGCGCCAACGCGCGCGCGGTGCCCTCGCAATGGAGCGTCACTCGTTCTGCCTGCGGTGCCCACACCTCGAACTGCACGGACGGTTCCCCTTCGTCTGCTCACCGTGATGTCCCGCGTCTCCATCGTGCCGCCCCGGACGATCGATCCGCTCTCGAATCGGCCCTTTGCCGGCAGGTGTCGCGGAAGTACCCACGGACCGGCACCGATTCCCTGATTTCTGGACACCCGGGGTTCACTGCCCGACAATCACCAGCGTGACGTCGTCCTTCGAGTTCTCCACCTACCCCGCGCGCCTGTCCGACGCGGAGCGCGACCAGGCGCTGCGGGTGCTGCGCGACGGCGTCGCCATGGGCCGGCTCTCGCACGACACGTTCGTGCGCCGCATGGAACTGGCGCTCGTCGCGCGCCGCTCCGACGAACTCGCCGCCCTCGTCGCCGACCTGCCCCGGGAGAACCGGTTCTCCCGCGCGGTCCTCGGCACCGTGGAGGCCGTCTCCGGGTTCACGGTACGACTGCGGCGGGCCTGGCAGGCCGAGCGGCTGCCCAAGCTGCTGCTGCCGCATCCGGCGCACACCCATCCGCTGCGCATCGGCCGCGACCCCGCGAACGGGCTGCGCCTGACCAACGAGACCGTCTCCCGCGTGCACGCCGAACTCCGCCACCAGGGCGGCCTGTGGGTCCTCAGGGACCTCGGCTCGACCAACGGCACCACCGTCAACGGCCGCCGGGTGATCGGGGCGGTCGTCGTCCGCGAGGGCGACCAGGTCGCCTTCGGCAGGATGGCGTTCCGGCTCGCGGCGAGCTGAGCCCTGCCCGGCCGGTCCCGTTCGAACGGGCGCGCAGCCACGCGCGTGTGCGGTACCGATCGGGTGAGCCGCACTGCGGAAGGCGGGCCGCCGTGCCGATGCAACGGGACATGACGTACATCACCAGAGCGGCAGCGGCGGCCGGCGCCCTGCTGACCGCGGCCGGCCTCCTCACCGCGGGCCCGGCCCAGGCGGCCCCCCGTGACGCCCTCCCGGGTAACTGGCTCCACCTCACGGTCACCAAGGGCGACGCCCGGTCCGGCGACACCCGCGACACGCTGCTGCTGTGCGACCCGCCCCAGGGCCATGCGCGCGCCTCCGAGGCCTGCGCGGAACTGGCCGCCGCCGGCGGTGCCATCGACCGCATCCCGGCCGAGCAGGTCTTCTGCCCGATGATCTTCGCGCCGGTGACGGTCCACGCGCGCGGGCGGTGGGACGGGCGGCCGGTCGACTTCCAGGACACGTACACCAGCGCGTGCGTGATGCGGGCGCGGACGGGGTCGGTCTTCGCCCTGGACGGCTGACGGGCGGCGCGATGAGCAGGGGGCGGCGCGCCGGGGGAGGGGCGTGAGCCGACGCGGGTCCGGCGCGGACGGCGCCCGGTGCACGCTCCCGTTCGCTCCGCGCGCGGGCTTGCACGCCCGCTCGGCGCGTCGGCTCAAGGCGCCTGCCACGCCTGCCCCCGCCTTAGGGTCAGGGCGTTCGCCTCTGCCCTCGCCTTAGGTTCAGGGCGTTCGCCTCTGCCCTCGGCTCAGGGCGTTCGCCTCTGCCCCTCGGCTCAGGGCGTCCGCCCCCTAGGCTCAAGGCGTCCGCGCCCGCCCCCTAGGCTCAAGGCGCCCGCCCCTGCCCCTCGGCTCAGGGCGTCCGCCCCCTAGGCTCAAGGCGTCCGCGCCCGCCCCCTAGGCTCAAGGCGCCCGCCCTTGCCCCTAGGTTCATGCCGCCAGTCTGGTGTGCCCACCGGGCGCTTCTTCCCCGTGCGCCGGCTCCGCGTATCCGCGCCGCCCTCGGCTCACGCCGCCTGGTCGCGGGCCTGCTGGGCCGCCACCAGTACCGTCCGGGACTGGTGCTCCACCTGGTGCTCCAACGGCACCCAGCGGGCCCGGAAGCGTTCCGCGAAGGCGTCGCACCAGGTGGCCACGAGTTGTTCCAGACGCGGCGCCGCCCGGTCGTCCGCCTCCCGCAGCACCCGCAGCAGCATCGCCGCCGCCCGCAGCGGCAGCCGCCGTCCGAACGCGTCGACACTGCCGACGTACGCCATCGTCGTACCCGCCGGGGAGGTGTGGGTCCAGTCCTCCGCGAGGCCCGGGATCAGCTCCAGGGCCCACTGCGCGGCCCGCAGCAGGGGCCCGTCCGCGCCCTCCAGCCGGGGCCGCGCCTCGGCGAGGATCCGCTCGACCTCCCGGGAGTCCCGCAGCAGCCGCGTGGCCAGCCGCCGCATGGCCGCCGCCGGTGCCGGGTGCGGCGCCGGGTCGTCCACCAGGTCGCTGGCCCACATCGGCACCTCCACCACGGCCGTCAGACCGCCGTACCGGTGCGCGTGGTACCAGGTGCTGTGCCGGGCGTCGTCCGGCAGGCTCGGGTAGGCCACGCCCGTCTCCGGGCCGGGCATCACATGCACACCGGGACCGGAGGCCGGCCAGCCCGCCGCGTCCGAGGCCCCCGTCTCCACCGGGATGTGCAGCTGCGCCGCGGACTTGGCGAACGGTTCGGCGAGACCCGGCACGTCCTTGGTCAACTGCACCCAGCTCCCGCCCAGATCGGTGCCGTGCAGGGTCACCTGGAGATAGGGGCGCAGTTCGTCTATGACCCCGGTCAGCGTCCGTGTCTCGGGCGGCAGCCGGTCCGGCGGCAGCACCGACGGCGACCACTCCGGCTGCTCCGCACCGGTCGGCCGGTAGAAGCCGAGGTGGTAGTCGAGCAGGCTGCGCGGCGCCGGGGTGACATGCAGGCTCGCGCCGTCCGGGTCCGCGCACAGCAGGAAGTGCCAGGAGGTGTCTGCCCGCAACTCGCGTTCCGCCAGCACCCTTTCGGCGAGCACCCGCAGGGTGGAGCCGCCCGTCGGCTCGTTGGCGTGCGCGCCCGCCACCACGAGCACCGCGCGGCGGGCGTGTCCCACCGACAGCAGGTGCAAGGGTCTTCCCGCGCGCGAGACGCCCACCTGACGCAGCGCGCACAGCCCGGGTTCCTGAGCCGCCAACGCCTGAGCGGCGGCGACCAGTTCGGGAACGCTGGGATAGCGCAGCTCCGGCAGAGGACTCACCCCCGACTTGTCCGCCCGGCTTCGCACCTCCCAGTCCCGCACGCGAAGGGTGAACTGTCAAGCATCCGGCGGAGGAGGCTCCCGGGGGCGCCCGGACGCGGGGGCCCGCCCCCGCCCGGGCCCCGCGTTCCGTGGGCTCACTGCTGGTGCAGGCCGCGTCCCGCCAGCGTCAGGAACACCTCGCCCACCGCCTCCGACAGGGTGGGGTGCGCGTGGACGTGCCGGGCCACGTCCGAGGGCTCGGCGTCCCAGCCGACGATCAGCTGGCTCTCGGCGATCATCTCCGACACGTTGGGGCCGACCAGGTGGACGCCGAGCACCTGCCCGCCGCCGGCCTCCGCCACGACCTTCACCATGCCGCCCTGGCCGTGCACCATCCCCTTGGCGACGGCGGTCAGCGGCATCGTGTTGACGTCGACCTCGTGCCCACGCGCGCGTGCCTCGGCCTCGCTCAGCCCCACCGAGGCGGTCTGCGGCGAGGAGTACGTCACCCGGGGCACGGCCGCGTAGTCGACCGGCGGCGACTCCAGCCCGGCCACGGTCTCGGCCACCAGCAGGCCTTCCGCGAACGAGGCGTGGGCGAGGCCGAGCGACGGCGGCGGCAGCAGGTCGCCGACGACATGGACGCCGGGCACGGCCGTCTCCAGCCGGTTCCAGTCCGCCGGTACGACGAACCCCCGCTCGTCCGTCGTCAGCCCGGCCGCGTCCAGGCCGAGGCCCTCGGTGACGGGAGCCCGGCCCACGGCCACCAGCAGCCGCTCCGCCGTCACCGTCCGGGTCTCTCCCCGGGCGGTGCGCACGCGCGCGCGTACGCCGTTCTCCAGCAGCTCCGCGTCCAGCAGCCGCGCGCCCGCCTGGACATCGATCCCGCGCTTCTTCAGACCACGCGTCAGATGCCGGCTGACGTCGGCGTCCTCCAGTGGCACGATCCGGTCGGCGGCCTCCACCAGGGTGACCTCGGCGCCCATGGACCGGTGGAAGGAGGCGTACTCCACCCCGATCGCGCCCCCGCCCAGCACCAGGACCGACGCCGGGAGCCCCGGCGCGAACAGTGCGTCGTCGCTCGTCACCACGCGCCGTCCGTCCGGATCGAGCCCCGGGAGCGTGCGCGGGCGGGAGCCGGTCGCGAGGACAAGCGCACGGCGCGCGATGAGATCGTGCACGCCGGGCGCGCTCTCGGTACGCACGCCGGGCGAAGCCTCCGTAAGCGCGCCCGGCGCACGGTTCGTACCCACGCTCTCGACCCGCACCGTGCGTGCCCCGGTCAGCCGTGCGCTGCCTCGCACGACCCGCACGCCCGCGTGCGCGAGATGCGCCTCGACCCCCTTGTGGTTGCGCGCGACGATGTCGTCGCGCGTGGCCGTCAGCGCTCCCCAGTCGACGGAGTCCACGGTCGCCTTCACGCCCCAGCGCTCGCGGGCCTCGGAGATCCCGTCGACCAGCTCGGCTGCGTGCAGCATCGCCTTGCTGGGGATGCAGCCCCGGTGCAGGCACGTTCCGCCGACCTTGTCGCGTTCGACGAGGGTGACGTCCAGGCCCAGGCCGGCCGCGCGCAGGGCGGTGCTGTAACCGCCGGTGCCGCCGCCGACGACGATCACGTCGGATGTGGTGATGCCCGTGTCGATGGTCATGGCATCCACCCTCCGTCCACCCCTTGTCATGAGTCCAAGGCAATGTTCTTGTGGACTCCATGCACGATCTTCATGCCAGGACGGGGAAAGGTGCGGGGACGTGAGCCTGCGCCAGATGGAGTACTTCGTGACGGTCGTCCAGGAGGCGTCGTTCACGCGCGCGGCGGACGCCCTGCACGTCACCCAGTCCGCGCTCTCCCACCAGATCAAGGCACTGGAGAAGTCGGTCGGCGGCGCACTGCTGGAGCGCCTGCCCCGGGGCGTGCGCCTCACCCCGATGGGCCGTGCCTTCCTGCCGCACGCCGAACTCGCCGTCCGCAGCGCGACCCAGGCCCGCCGTGCGGCCCGCGCGACCGCCGGCGCCGAGGGCGGCGAGCTGCACGTCGCGGCCCTCCACTCCATCGCGGTCGGCCCCCTGCCCGACGTCTTCGCCCGCTGGCGCGCGGCTCACCCCCGGGTCCTGCTGCGCCTGCACGAGTACGCCACCACCGAGGCCCTGGAGGAGGCGGTGCAGCGCGGCACCGCCGACCTCGCCGTCGGCCCCGAGCCGGCCGGGTGGCCCGGCACCGTCGTGCCCGTCGGCGAGGAGGAGGTCGTCCTCGTCGTGCCCTTCGACGACCGGCTCGCGGGGCGTACGACGGTCACCCTCCCGGAACTCGCCGACCACTCCTGGGTCCGCTGCGCCATGGAACCCGTCGTGCACGGCGAACGCTTCCTCGACCGGGCCTGCGGGAACGCCGGGTTCCGGCCGCGCACCGCCGTGTGGACCGAGCACACCTCCACGGCCGTCCGCATGGCCGCCGCCGGCGTCGGGGTGTGCGCCGCGCCCGCCCACATCGTGCGGGGCGCCGTCGGCGAGGACTGCGTCGTCCTCACCCCGGACCCGCCCTGGAAGCGCCCCCTGACCGTCTACGCGCGCGTGCCGCCCACGGGCGCCGCCGCGGCCTTCGTGGACCTCCTGCGCGCCGCCTGGCCGCCCCCGAGCTCCCACGGCCAGCACGGGGACTGCGGGCCGCCCGCGGCGTGACGGCGTGCGGGACGCCGCGCGCGGGGGCAGCGGTGCGCCGGGCGGCTGGGCTCGGGGTGTGACCGAGACACGCGGCGGGCTCGACCAGGCCGCCTGAACCGTGAGGTGCCTGGCTGGTGACACCCCTCCAGTGGGCCGGGCCGGTATACGCCAGAATCCTGCAACCCGGGGCGTTCTGCCAGCCGCAGAACACCGGCCGGACCGGGCTCGACGATCACTACAGTCCGGACTCATGACAACGATCACGACGCGCACGGTCGAGTATCCGGCCGACGGTCTGACGATGGTCGGGCACCTCGCGCTCCCGGCCGGTGTCGACCGCCGGCCCGCTGTGCTGCTCGGGCCGGAGGGCATGGGGCTCAGCGACGTCGAGCGCCGTCGGGCCGATGCTCTCGCCGAGCTGGGATATGTGGCGCTGGCCTTCGACCTTCACGGCGGGCGCTATGTGGCTGACCCCGAGGAGATGCTGGCCCGTTGCATGCCGCTGCTCGCTGATCCCGACCGGATGCGTGGCATCGGCCACGCGGCGCTCGACGTGTTGCGCGCCGAACCGCGGACCGACCCCGACCGGATCGCCGCCATCGGCTACGGCACCGGGGGCGCCGTCGGGCTGGAACTCGGGCGCGACGGCGTCGACCTGCGCGCGATCGGGACGGTCAACGCGCTGACCACGGGCCGACCGGGCGAGGCGGCGCGCATTCGCTGCCCGGTGTGGGCCGGGGTCGGGTCGGAAGACCCGATCATGCCGCCCGCGCAACGGAACGCGTTCACCGCCGAGATGCAGGCCGCCGGCGTCGACTGGCGCCTCGTGGTCTACGGCGGCGCCTTGCACGCCTTCCACCACCCGCCGGTCGACCACCCCGTGGTCCCCGGCGTCGGCTACCACCCACGGCACGCGCAGCGAGCCTGGCGCGACATCGTCGACCTGCTCTCCGAGTGCCTGCCCGTGACGGAGGATCCGGCCAGTCCGAGCTCGGCCACCCGCTGACCAGTGCTTACCGGTCGCTACGGCACATGTCTGGCGTGTTGGCGCACGACCACCCGCCGCACGACCGCCCGCCGCGCGGCCGTCCGGCGGGCGACCCTCCGCCGCGCAGCCCTGCGCCCCACCCGCCCGCTGGGCCGGCCCGGCGCCCTCAGTCCTCCGCCACCCGTTCCAGCAGTGCCACCGGCAGTCGGTCCAGGAGCTCCGCCACGGACGCCTGGCCGGTGAACTCCCGGCCCGGGACGAGGACGTCCGCCCAGCGGCCCGGCGGGAGCGGCAGACGGGTGTCCCGCCACCCGCCCGCCTCCGCGAGCCGCAGGGACAGCCGGGTCACCACCGTGACCACCGACCCGGAGCGGGCGAACGCCAGGCAGTGGTCGGCCGCCGGGCCCTCCGCCGTCAGCGGGTCGTACGACGCGCCCGCGCCGAAGGCCTCCGGACGCCGGGCACGCAGCCGCAGCGCCGCCGCCGTCAGCGCGTCCTTCTCGCCGGGCGCCTCCGGCGGGAACGCCACCGGCCGCCGGTTGTCCGGGTCCACCAGCGCCCGGTACTCGCCCTCCGTGCCCTGGTACACGTCCGGCACCCCCGGCATCGTCAGATGGACCAGCGCGGTGCCGAGGACATTGGTCCGCACGTACGGCTCCAACGCCTTCCGGAACGCCGCCACGCGCTCGCCGGGCGGCCCGCACGGCCCGGCGGCGACGAAGGACGCCACCGCCTCCTCGTACGGCGGTTCCTGCTCCGTCCAGCTGGTGTACATGCCCGCCTCGCGCACATGCTTCAGCAGCGCCTGCTGGACCCGTTCCTCCTCGGCCGGCCCCAGCCCGAAGACCGTCTGCCAGGCCGCCCAGGCCAGCTGTCCGTCCGGTACGCCCTCCTCGGGCAGGGTCACCTCGGCGAGCAGTTCCGCCCAGCGGTCCGGGCACTCGGTGAGCACGGCCAGCGCGGCGCGCACGTCCGCGCTGCGCTTGGTGTCGTGCGTGGAGACGACCGTGCCGGTGAGCGGCCAATCGCGCTGCACGCGCGCGCAGTACGCGTGGAACTCCTCCGCGGACACCCCCGGGCTGCCCGGGTCGCCGCCCACCTCGGTCGCCGACAGCAGCGGCACGTAGCGGTAGAACGCCGTGTCCTCCACCGACTTGGCACGCAGCGCCGACGCGGTCTGCGCGAACCGGGTGCGGAACTCCACCCGGTCGGCGTGGTCCGGCGCCGACGGGTCACCGGGCGGCTCGACCAGCAGCCGGCGCACGACGCCGACGGCCTCGGCCTCCTCGGGCACCACGAAGGCCAGCCGGGCCTCCTCGGCGGCCCCCTCGGTGATCACCGCGGACGCGTCACCGGAGGCGTACGGCCGGTAGACCCGCATCCGGACCAGCAGCTCCTCCACGGCCGTCCGCAGTGCCCAGGGCGCGCGGTCGCGCAGCGACAGGTCGGGCGAGGCGGCGCAGAGCCGGGCCGCCACCCGGGTGAGCCGGTCCGTCTCGGTGGCCAGCTCGTGCGTGAGCACCTTGTACGCCGCCCGCCGGACCGTGGCCTCCCAGTTGCCGCCCCGGTCGGTCTGCGGGGCCGCGAAGGCCCGGTAGCGGCCCAGCAGTTCGTACGCCCCGGTGCGGTCCGTGAACAGGCCGTCGACGTGCCGCAGGGCGTCGTAGCCCGTGGTGCCCGCGACGGGCCAGGAGGCCGGCAGGTGCTCGCCGTCGGCCAGGATCTTCTCCACGACCGTCCAGCGCCCGCCGGTCGCCTCGTGCAGCCGCGCGAGGTAGCCGTCGGGGTCGGCGAGCCCGTCGGGATGGTCGATCCGCAGCCCGTCGAACACGCCCTCCGCCAGCAGCCGCAGGATCGTGCCGTGCGTGGCGTCGAAGACCTCCGGGTCCTCCACCCGCACCCCGATCAGCTCCGAGATGCTGAAGAAGCGCCGGTAGTTCAGCTCCGTGCGGGCCAGCCGCCACCACACCGGGCGGTACCACTGGGCGTCCAGCAGCCGGGGCAGCGGCAGGTGCTCGGTGCCTGGGCGGAGCGGGAAGGCGTGGTCGTGGTAGCGCAGCACATCACCGTCGACCACCAGGTGCGCCGCCTCGGAGCCGACCGGGCCGCCGAGCACCGGCAGCAGCACCCGGCCGCCCTGCGCCTTCCAGTCGATGTCGAACCAACGCGCGTAGGGCGAGTCGGGTCCCTCGCGCAGCACCTCCCACAGGGCGGGGTTGTGCCGGGGGGCCAGTGCCATGTGGTTCGGCACGATGTCCACCACCAGGCCGAGGCCGTGCTCGTGCGCCGTGCGCGCCAGCGCGCGCAACCCCTCCTCGCCGCCCAGCTCCGCGCGCACGCGCGTGTGGTCCACGACGTCGTAACCGTGCGCGGAGCCCGGGACGGCCTCCAGGACGGGGGACAGGTGCAGGTGCGAGACGCCGAGCGACGCCAGGTACGGTACGGCCGCTTCGGCGGCGGCGAACGGGAACGCGGGCTGGAGCTGCAGCCGGTAGGTGGCCGTGGGCACCCCCGGTCCGGGTCGCGCAGAAGTCATGGGAAGCTACGTACCCCGCTCGCCGTCTTTCGTGTCATCGACCTGTGCCCGGATCACGCACGCGTGTCCGGCGCCGCGCGCTGGGGGCGGCGGGGAAGCGGGGCGGCGCGGTCCGTGGGACGCCCTCCGCCCCGTGACCGGCCTGCCGGGACCACCGCCGCCGCGCGGGCCCCTCCCGGGGCGACTGCCGGCGGCGACCGTCCGCTTCGGCTGCGTGCCGCCGTCCGCCCGCGCCGGCGGTTCCCCCGACACGACCCGGCCACCCGGTGGCGCGCCCGCGTTGGGCCAGGTGGCCGGGGGACCGCCGGTGCGGCAGCTCGTGGACCGGCACGGCCCGGCCGCCCGGCGGCGGCCCCGCGTTGGGCCAGGTGGCCGGGGGACCGCCGGTGCGGCAGCTCGTGGACCGGCACGGGCAGCGGAGGGCGGTGCTCGCCGACGCGCCCGCCGTGGCCCCTCTCGTCGCCGGACTCGCCCACCGGGCAGCCTGCGCCCGTCCTGGCCCTCTGGGACCGCCGTGGGCGCCATCGCGGCCCTCGTGGGCACGCCGTCGCAGACGAGGCGGCCCGCGCGGAAGCGATGCCCGAGCCGCCCGGCACCGCCCACGCGGACCTCGGCACCGCGCGCGTACAGCGCCCACGCGGCCACGCACGCGTACAGCGCCTACGCCGACCACCCGCGCGTACCTCCCGCGCACCCGACACGCGCGCGTGCGTACGGGCGAGCGACCCCCACGCGCGCGTGGGGACGTGCGACCCCCTCCCACGCGCGCGTGGGCGCGGGGCCCTCACGCGCGCGTGGGCGAGACGGCTCCCCGCGGTGCGCGAACCTCACGACCCCCTACGCCGGCCGTTGCAGCACCGTCAAGCTGCGGTCCGGCAGGGTGATGCGGTCGCCGGCCGCCACCTTCGCGCCCGCTCCCGGTGGGACCCCTTCCGGGCGGGCCGTGTCGACGACCACCTGCCACTGGCGGCCGTGGTCGACCGGCACCAGGAAGTCCAGCGGCTCGGGGGAGGCGTTGAACATCAGCAGGAAGGAGTCGTCGGTGATGCGCTCGCCGCGTGGGCCGGGCTCGGAGATGGCGTTGCCGTTCAGGAACACGGTCAGCGCGGACGCCTGCGCCGAGGTCCAGTCCCGTTGCGTCATCTCCCCGCCCTCGGGGGTGAACCAGGCGATGTCGGACAGCTCGTCGTGGGTGCCCTCCACCGGACGGCCGTGGAAGAAGCGGCGCCGGCGCAGGACGGGGTGGTCGCGGCGCAGCCACACCATCGCGCGCGTGAACTCCAGCAGGTCGCTCTCCAGGGACTCCGGCCAGTCCACCCAGGACAGCTCGTTGTCCTGGCAGTAGGCGTTGTTGTTGCCGCGCTGGGTGCGCGCGAACTCGTCGCCGTGGCTGATCATCGGCACGCCCTGGGACAGCATCAGCGTGGCGATGAAGTTCCGCATCTGCCGTGCGCGCAGCCGCAGCACCTCCGGGTCGTCGGTCTCCCCCTCCGCCCCGCAGTTCCACGACCGGTTGTGGCTCTCGCCGTCCCGGTTCTCCTCGCCGTTCGCCTCGTTGTGCTTCTCGTTGTACGACACGAGGTCGTGCAGCGTGAATCCGTCGTGGCAGGTGACGAAGTTGATCGAGGCCAGCGGGCGGCGGCCGTCGTCCTGGTAGAGGTCGGAGGAACCGGTCAGCCGGGAGGCGAACTCGGCGAGCGTGCGCTGCTCGCCCCGCCACAGGTCCCGGACCGTGTCCCGGTACTTGCCGTTCCACTCGGTCCACAGCGGCGGGAAGTTGCCCACCTGGTAACCGCCCTCGCCCACGTCCCACGGCTCGGCGATCAGCTTCACCTGCGAGACGACCGGGTCCTGCTGCACCAGGTCGAAGAACGACGACAGCCGGTCCACCTCGTGGAACTGCCGGGCGAGGGTCGCCGCGAGGTCGAAGCGGAAGCCGTCGACGTGCATGTCGGTGACCCAGTACCGCAGCGAGTCCATGATCAGCTGGAGCACGTGCGGGGACCGCATGAGCAGCGAGTTCCCGGTGCCCGTGGTGTCCATGTAGTAGCGCGGGTCCTCCGTCAGCCGGTAGTACGACGGGTTGTCGATGCCCTTGAAGGACAACGTCGGACCCAGGTGGTTGCCCTCGGCGGTGTGGTTGTACACCACGTCCAGGATGACCTCGATCCCGGCCTCGTGCAGCGCCCGGACCGCCGACTTGAACTCCAGCACCTGCTGGCCGCGGTCGCCCCAGGAGGCGTACGCGTTGTGCGGGGCGAAGAAGCCGATGGTGTTGTAGCCCCAGTAGTTGTTCAAGCCCATGTCGACGAGCCGGTGGTCGTTCACGAACTGGTGCACGGGCATCAGTTCGAGCGCGGTCACCCCGAGCTTGGTCAGGTGCTCGATGATCGCCGGGTGGGCGAGGGCCGCGTAGGTGCCGCGCAACTCCTCCGGCAGTCCGGGGTGACGCATGGTCAGGCCCTTGACGTGGGCCTCGTAGATCACCGTGTGGTGGTACTCGGTGCGCGGCGGGCGGTCGTCACCCCAGTCGAAATAGGGGTTGATCACCACCGAGGTCATGGTGTGCGGCGCCGAGTCCAGGTCGTTGCGCCTCTCGGGCGCGCCGAAGTGGTAGCCGTACACCTCCTCGCCCCACCGGACCGACCCGCTGATCGCCTTCGCGTACGGGTCGAGCAGCAGCTTCGCGGAGTTGCAGCGCAGCCCGCGTCCGGGGTCGTACGGGCCGTGCACCCGGAACCCGTACCGCTGTCCCGGCATCACGCCCGGCACGTACGCGTGCCGCACGAACGCGTCGCTCTCGCGCAGTTCCACCGCCGTCTCCGAGCCGTCGTCGTGCAACAGACACAGCTCTACTCGGTCCGCGGCCTCCGTGAAGACCGCGAAGTTGGTTCCGGCGCCGTCATAGGTGGCGCCGAGCGGATACGCCTCTCCAGGCCAGACCTGCATGGATACGACTCTCCCAGGTGTGCCGTCCGCCGGGGGCCGCCTTGGCCCCGAGTCTCGTCCGAAAGTGAGGCAACCTCCCGTGGCTCGCCCGCCCTCTTATCCAGTGACCAGTGCGCACGGCGGTTCTGGTACCCGCCGTGCGCCGAACCAGCGGGGCAGATACGTACTCCCGGGGACCAGGGGGAGTAGGGGGAGAATGTGCGTGAGACAGTCCACCGCCATCTGGGCAAAGTACTGACCGGTGCGGCCCTCGCGGCGGCGGGGACCGCCGCGATGGTCGCGGTCATCTTGCCGGGCACGGCGGGAGCGGACGAATCCGGAGGGGCCGGCGGCGGCACGCGGGCCGCGCGACAGGCCGGGCAGGACCCGGACGCCGCGCCGCCCGGCGTCGTGGAGCAGGCACCGGCCGAGGAGAAGCAGGGCACGGGCCGTGACCCGCTCACCGACGACGAGTTGCGGCGGGTCGAGAAGATCGCCGCGGCGGGACGGCTTTCGGCCACGGCCCGGGACGTCGACGGCGACCGCGGACCGCAGCGGCTGAGCGTCGACCTCGCCGAGCCGGAGGCCGCGGAGGCGGACGACCCGGACGCGCCCCGGCGCGCGGACGTGACCTTCTACGACTACAAGAACGACACGCTCGTCACCAGGACCGTCAACCTGAGCACCGGGAAGGTCGAGCGGACCGGCACCCAGCGCGGCGTCCAGCCGCCGCCGAGCCGCGCCGAGAACGCCGAGGCGGCCCGGATCCTGATCGCCGGCCCGCTGGGCGCGGGACTCAAGGCGGACTACAAGGACGCCACCGGCAAGGAACTCACCTCACCGGACCAACTGGAGCTCAGCGGAGGGATCTACGAGGCCTCGCCCGGCGCCCAGCCCGCGGTGCTCGACAAGTGCGGCGCCCACCGGTGCGTGCGGCTGTTCTCCAAGGTCCGCAACGGGCCGTGGATCGACACCAGGGACCTCGTGATCGACCTGAGCGCCCGCAGGACCGCCGCCCTCGACCGCGGCTGACCGGCCGCCGCCCGACCTTCACACCCGTACTCCGGTAAGGGAGTCACCTCTTCATGCCCGAGAAGCACCTGTCCGGCGCGGTTCGGCCGCGAGGCCTCGGCCGCGCCGTCCGCAAGACCGCGGCCGTCGGCGTGTCCCTGGCCGCGCTGGCCGCCGGCGCGACGACCCTCGCCGGTCCGGCCGCGGCCCGGCCGGGGACCGCCCCGGCCGCGGCGGCCCCCGGCTGCAGCACCGCCTACACGATCGAACAGAAGCTCACCACCGGCACGACCTGGCGGATGTGCTGGCGCTACGACAGCAAGGCCGGCCTCGTCCTGGAGAACATCTCCTACCAGCCGAAGGGCGAGGCCAAGCCGATCAAGGTCCTCAACAGCGCCAGACTCGGCCAGATCCACGTCCCGTACGACGACGGGAAGCACGAGTACTACGACCTGACGGGCCAGGACTTCGCCCAGGAGCTGATGGAGCTGTCGCCGGGCGAGTGCCCCGGCGGCACCATCAAGACCGTCAAGGTCCCGGACGGCGACCCGCGCCACCCGAACGTCAACGGCCTGTGCACGACCACCCGTTCGCGCGGCCACGCCTACCGGATGCACGACCTGTTCCAGTCGGGCAAGACCTACCAGCAGCAGGGCAAGGACCTGCTGGTCTACACGGTCAACCAGGTCGGCTGGTACGAGTACATCACCGAGTGGCGCTTCCAGGACGACGGCACGATCAACATGAACGTCGGCGCGACCGGCAGCCTTTCCTTCGAGGACTACAACGCCCAGGACGGACGCGGCTGGCCCATCGGCAAGGGTGCCCGGGACTACGCCACCAGCCACAGCCACAACGTCTTGTGGCGGCTCGACTTCGGCCTCGACGGCTCGTCGAAGACGAAGGTCGAGCAGTACGACTCCACCGTCAGCGCCCCGGCCGGACGGGAGGGCCCGACCGCCAGGACCACCCGCACCAGGATCGGCAAGGAACTCGCGGGCGACTACAAGACCTACCGCTGGTGGCGGGTGGTCAGCGCCACCGGCAAGAACAAGGACGGCCACGCCCGTTCCTACGAGCTGGTCCCCGGGCCGACCACCAAGTACCCGGGCCGCAGCTTCACCAAGCACGACATGTACGTCACCGAGTACGACAAGTGCGAGCTGTTCGCCAGCAACAACCCGACGTGCGCGGCCGGCCACCCGAAGTCGGTCGACAAGTGGGTGGGCGGCCAGGCCCTCACACACCCCGTGGTCTGGGTGAACGTCGGTTTCCACCACATCGCCCGGGACGAGGACCAGCAGCCCATGCCGGTGCACTGGCAGGGCTTCTCCATAGCCCCGCGGGACGTCACGGCTATGAATCCGCTCACTCCGAAGGAGCTGGCATGGGAGAACGGGCACTGGGAATGGCGTAGTTGAGCACAGCAGCCGGGAAACCGGACCTGTCCATCCGGCTGCACCGCCGACCGCTCGCGGAGTACCCTTCCTTGATCGTTGAGACGGGAAAGGCCCGGGGGAGCGGAAGGCGGTGCACGGGTGGGCTCGGGAGGGCTGGAGCTGCCTCCTGGTGACGAGGGTCACGAGGGGAACTCCACAGACGTCCCGCCCGGCGCGGTGTCCCTGGCCCGGCCGATGGACGCGGGTTCCATCGGTCCGGAGCTGGACTGGGACGCCGACGCCTGGCGCGAGGTGCGCACCCGCGCCCAGCGGGCCGGCCGGGCCTACATCTGGCTGAACCTCGTCGAACAGCGGCTGCGCGCGGTCGTGGCGGCCGTGCTGCGGCCCATCTACGAACCCGTCCACGGCGACGAGTGGGTCGTGGCGGCGGCCGGGCCGGCCGGGCAGGAGTGGGTGCAGCGCGCGGTCGCCGTCCGCGAGGTCAGCCGCCGCAAGGGCTACTTGCTCGACCCGGCCGACGACAACGTGCTCAGCTTCCTCACCCTGCCCCAGCTGCGCGAGCTGGTGGTGCAGCACTGGCCGTGCTTCGAGCCGTACTTCGACGAGCGCCGGGACCTCGAACTCGCCCTGGACGAGCTGGAGGTCACCCGCAACGTGGTCTCCCGCAACCGGGCCCTGTCCGAGGCGGTCCTCAGCCAGGCCGAACGGGCCTCCGCCCGGCTGCTGGAGATGCTCGGCGCGGGCGGTGACGTCCCCTCGGCGCGCCGGCTGCCCGTCGACGCGGTCGAGGACCTGGTCGGCGACCGGTACGCCGACGTCGTCGCCGTCCACGCCGACCGGGTACGGCTGCTGCGCCAGTTCCCGGCCGAGGACATCTTCGGCGGCGCCCGTCGGCTCGACGCCATCGGCATCGGCCTGAACCTGCTGGTGCAGAACTTCTCCGGACGGCGCCTGGTCCGGCTCGCCGAGAGCGGCTGCCGGGTACGGCTGCTCTTCCTCAACCCGGCCTCCAGCTCGGTCAAGCGCCGCGAACGCGAACTCGGGATGAAACGGGGCGAACTGAGCCGCTCGGTGGAGATGAACATCCTGCACATGCGCCGGGTGCGGTCCCGGCTGCGCGACCCGGGCGCGTTCGAGATCCAGGTGTACGACGAGACGCCCCGCTTCACCGCCTACCTGGTGGACGGCGACGGCGCCGACGGCGTCGCCGTGGTGCAGTCCTATCTGCGCGGGGCGCGGGGGATGGAGTCGCCGGTGCTGGTGCTGCGCAACGGCAGCCGGCTGGTCAAGTCGGATGACGTGGGTGAAGTCGGACTCTTCCCGACATACCGCGAGGAATTCGAGCTGGCCTGGGCGGATTCGCGCCCGGTGTCCTGAACGGCCGGGACCGGGTGCGGGGGCGGGTTCGGCGGCGGGTTGCGGGGCCGGGTGCGGGCCGGTGCGGGGCCCGGAAGCGGAACGCTGTCGTCTGATTGTCAGTGCCGCGTGCGATGGTGGAGGCCACTGGGGGAAAGCACCACCAAGAAGGGGGGCCGCCCATGGGCTGGCACCGGGAGCTGCTGATCGGCTTCGACCTGGAGACGACCGGGACCGATCCGCGCGAGGCGCGCATCGTCACGGGCGCCGTGATCGAGGTCAAGGCCGGTGAGCCCATGGGACGCCGGGAATGGCTGGCCGATCCGGGCGTGGAGATCCCGGCCGACGCGGTCGCCGTGCACGGCATCAGCAACGAACGCGCGACGGCCGAGGGCCGCCCGGCCGACCAGGTGGCCGACGCCATCGCCGAGGTCCTGGTGTCGTACTGGAAGGCGGGCGTTCCGGTCGTCGCCTACAACGCGGCGTTCGACCTCACGCTGCTCTCGGCGGAACTGCGGCGGTACGGTCTGCCGTCCCTGACCGACCGGTTGGGCGGCACCCACCCCGCCCCGGTCGTCGACCCGTACACCATCGACCGCTGGGTCGACCGCTACCGCCGCGGCAAACGGAACCTGGAGGCGGTCTGCGCCGAGTACGGCATAGTCCTCGGCGCGGCGCACAACGCCAGCGCCGACGCCCTCGCCGCGGCGCGGCTCGCATCCGCGATAGCCGACCGCCACCCGAAGATAGCGTCCCTGGTCCCGGCGGAACTGCACCGCCGCCAGATCGAGTGGTACGCGCAGTGGGCGGCGGACTTCCAGGCGTTCCTGCGGCGCAAGGGGGAAGCGGACGCGGTGGTCGACGGCCGGTGGCCGCTCAGGGAACTGACCGAGGGCCAGCCCGCCTAGCCGTTCCGGTCCGCGGGCGCGTCGTGGCGGGCAGCGCGGTCAGCCGTCTCGCCGGGCCGCGTCCGATGGGCACCCTCAGAAGGGATACCACCGCACCGTCGCGTCCCCGTCCCGCAGCGACGCCACCCGGCGCCGGAACTCGGCCAGCGCCTTCGGGTTGGACGGCGCGTGCTGGGCCACCCACGCGCAGCTCGCCGTCTCCCGGGCGCCCCGCAGGACCGCGCAGCCCTCCCACTCCCGCACATCCCACCCGTACGCCTCGGTGAAGGAGTCGTACGCCTCGGCGGGCAGCCCGTAGCGGTCGCGGGAGAGAGCCATGGCGACCAGGTCGTGCTCGCGCAGATCGGCCGAGAAGGTCTCCAGGTCGACCAGGACCGGCCCCTCCGGCCCGACGTGCACATTGCGGGGCAGCGCGTCCCCATGGATCGGCCCCGGCGTCAGACGCGGTGTGAGCGCCGCCGCCTCGGCGGCGAAGCCGTCACGGCGCGCACGGAGGAAGGCCGCGTCCTCCGGGTCGATCGCGTCGCCCGCGAGCCGCAGCCAGCGTTCCACACCGCCCAGCAGATCGCGGGGCGGCAACCCGAAGGGAGGAGAGGGCAGTGCGTGCACCCCGCGCAGCAGGACGGCCAGATCCCGCGGCTCGGCCGGCCGTACGGGATCCGGCAGCCGGTGCCACACGGTCACCGGGTGGCCGTCCACCAGCAGCGGCTTCGGCTCTGCCGCCCGAACCGCGGGCACGTCCGCCTCGGCCAGCCAGCCGGCGACGGCCAGCTCGCGCTCGGCCCGCCCCAGCAGCTCCGCGTCCCGGCCCACCTTCACCACCAGGTCGCCGGCCGCGAACACCGCGTTCTCCCCGAGGGCCAGGAGCCGTGCGTCCCGGGCCGGGCCCAGCAGCACTCCCGCCGCGGCCAGTACGTCCCGCGCGCGTGCCTCGTCCATCGTCCTGCCTCCGTGCCGTCTTCCCGTGCCGTGTCCGTCCGGTCCTCGGCCAGTCTCGCATTCGCCCAGGCCGGCCACCGGGCACGGGCCCGGCCCTGGTGCGCGGTCCCTTGACGGGGTACCGGGCCTTTACGAACATGAACGCGCCCATCGGAGCAGGCAAAGGGGCTGGTTCCGTGACATCAGTGGCCGAAGCGCGGACAGCACCGGCCGGAGCACGGCGGCCGGCGGGCCGCCGCGTCGCCGATCGCGGCGCCTGGTTCCTGGTCCTGCCCGCCCTCATCCCGATCCTCCTGCTCAGCGTCGGCCCGCTGCTCTACGGCATCCTGCTGGCCTTCACCGACGCCCAGTCCGGCCGGACTGCCGCCACCCGGTGGATCGGCGCCCTCAACTTCCGCGACCTGCTGCACGACACCCTGTTCTGGGAGTCTTTCCGGATCGGGCTGGTCTGGGCGGCCGGCGTGACCGTGCCGCAGTTCCTGCTGGCGCTCGGCCTGGCCCTGCTGCTGAACCAGGATCTGCGCCTGCGCGGCCTGGCCCGCGCCCTAGCGATCGTGCCCTGGGCGATGCCCGAGGTCGTCGTCGGCATCATGTGGCGCCTCGTCTACAACCCGGACGCCGGCGTCCTCAACGAAACCCTGCGCGACCTCGGCCTCGGCACCGGCCGGGACTGGCTGAGCGGCCTGGCCACCGCGCTGCCCGCGGTGATCGTCGTCGGCGTCTGGGCAGGCCTGCCGCAGACCACGGTCGCCCTGCTCGCCGGACTGCAGAACGTCCCGCGCGAACTCCACGAGGCCGCGGCGGTCGACGGCGCGGGCGCCTGGCGCCGCTTCCGCACCGTCACCTGGCCGGCGCTCAGACCGGTGGCCCTCGCCATCACCGCGCTCAACCTCATCTGGAACCTCAACTCCTTCGCGCTGGTCTACGTGCTCACGAGCGGCGGCCCCGGCGGGAGGACCCGGCTGCCGATGCTCTTCGCCTACGAGGAGGCCTTCCGTTACGGCCAGTTCGGCTACGCGGCGGCGATGGGCTGCGTGCTCGTCGCGGTGGTCGCGGTCCTGCTCGCGGTGTTCCTGGCCGGCCGGCTGCGGGGCGGTGAGGAGGCATGAGGACCCGCCGCGCGGCCCGCGCCGGACAGTACGCCGCCCTCCTCGGCTACCTGCTCTTCCTGGCCTTCCCCTTGCTGTGGCTGCTGTCCACCGCGCTCAAGGCCCCGCGGGAGCTGGGCAGCCCGCACCCCACCTGGATCCCGCGCCACCCCACCCTGGCCAACGTCCGGCAGGCGTTCGCGGAGCAGCCGCTGGCGCACGCCGCGCTGAACTCCCTGCTGGTGGCGCTCTGCACGGCCGTCGTCGCGGTCCTGCTCGCGACCCCGATGGCCTACGTCATGGCCCGGCACCGCTCCCCACTGACCCGGGCCGCGACGGGGTGGGTGGTGGTCAGCCAGGCGTTCCCCTTCGTGCTGGTGATCATCCCGCTGTTCCTGGTGCTGAAGAACCTGCGGCTGATCGACTCCCTGACCGGGCTGGTGCTGGTGTACGTGGTGTGGGCGCTGCCGTTCGCGCTGTGGATGCTCACCGGGCACGTCCGGGCGGTGCCCGCCGAACTGGAGGAGGCGGCGGCCGTGGACGGCGCCGGGCGGCTGAGAACCCTCGTGTCGGTGACGGCGCCGCTGCTCGCACCCGGCATCGCGGCGACGGCGCTGTTCGCGTTCGTCACCGCGTGGAACGAGTTCTTCTTCGCGCTGGTGCTGCTCAAGAGCCCGGAGAGGCAGACCCTGCCGGTGATCCTCACCCACTTCATCGGCGCGGAGGGCGTGGCCGACCTCGGTCCGCTGGCCGCCGCCGCGTTCCTCGCCACCCTTCCCTCCGTGGCCGTCTTCGCGCTCGTCCAGCGGCGGATCACGGGCGGCCTGCTCGCCGGGGCGGTGAAGAGCTGATGGGCGGTGAAGAGCCGGTGCGGACCAGAAGCGCCACGGCGCTCGTCGTGCTCCTGCTGCTCCTCGCGGGCTGCTCTCCGGGCGGTCGCACGGACGGCGGCCCGATCACCCTGCGCTTCCAGTCCCTGGCCTGGCAACAGGAGTCCGTCACCGCCAGCAAGGAGCTGGTGAAGGAGTGGAACGCGTCCCACCCGGACATCAAGGTCGAGTACGTCCAGGGCAGTTGGGACGGCGTGCACGACCAGCTGCTCACCTCCTTCGAGGGCGGTGAGGCCCCCGACGTCATCCACGACGCCTCCGACGACCTCGCCGACTTCGCCCACGGCGGTTACCTCGCCGACCTGACCGGCCTGCTGCCCGCCCGGCTCAGGTCCGACATCCCACGGAGCAGCTGGGAGACGGCCGCGTTCGGGAACGGCCTCTACGGCGTGCCGTTCCTCCAGGAACCCCGTGTCCTGATCGCGAACGCGGACCGGCTGCGCGCGGCCGGGGTGCGCACACCGACACCGGAACACCCGTGGAGCTGGGCGGAGTTCCGGCAGGTGGCCAAGCGGCTCAGCGGGCCCGGGCGGTACGGCGTGGCCTGGCCGCTGAAGGAGCCTGTCTCCGCCACGCTCAACCTGTCCCTGTCGGCGGGCGGGCGGCTGTTCCACCGGGGCGCGGACGGGAAGGTCACCGTACGGTTCACGGCCGGGGACGCGGTCGTACCGCGCACCGTGCACGACCAGGTCGCCGTCGACCGCAGCGCGCCCGCCTCCACGCTCGGCAGCGGCGGCTCGGACACTCTGCCGGGCTTCTTCGGCGGCCGGTACGCGATGGTCCCGCTGGGCTTCTCCTACCGCCAGCAGATCGCGCAGCAGGCGCCCGAGGGATTCCACTGGGAGGTGCTGCCCGCGCCGGCGGGTGCCGACGGGCTCACCCAGGGCGTCAGCCCGCAGACTCTGTCCGTCTCCGCCGACTGCCCGCACAAGAAGGAGGCCGTCGCGTTCATCGACTTCCTGCTGCGGCCCAGGAACATGGTCCGCCTCGCACTCGGCGACTGGATGCTGCCCACCGGTACCGAGGCCCTGAAGGACCCGGCCCTGCACACCACGGAGAACGGCTGGGCCACCGGCACCGCCCTCGCGGCCCGGCTGCGCCCGGCGCCCGCCCAGTCCGTGCGCGGCTACCCCGAGTGGAAGGACAAGGTGGCCACCCCGGCCTACCAGGAGTACTACAGCGGCGCCATCGGCCTCGCCGAACTGCGCCGCCGCCTGGAGAGGGACGGCAATCTGGTGCTGGCCCGCTACCAGCGCTGAGCGCGGCCTCCGGTCCGGGTGGGGCCGGTCCGGCCTCGCACGCGCCGTCGCGCCGGGCGGGAATTCGATTGAACGAGACGTCTCGTCTCGCCTAGCCTTCCGGACATGACCGCACCCGCCCACATCGCCATGTTCTCCGTCGCCGCCCACGGCCATGTGAACCCCAGCCTGGAGGTGATCCGTGAACTCGTCGCCCGGGGGCACCGCGTCACCTACGCCATCCCGCCCGTCTTCGCCGAGAAGGTGGCCGCCACCGGGGCCCGGCCCGTGCTCTACACCTCCACCCTGCCGGGCCCGGACGCCGACCCCGAGGCCTGGGGGACCACCCTGCTGGACAACGTGGAACCGTTCCTGGACAACGCCGCCCAGGCGCTCCCCCAGCTCGTCGAGGCCTACGCCGACGACACCCCCGACCTCGTCCTGTACGACATCACCTCCTACTCGGCCCGGGTCCTCGCCCACCGCTGGGGCGTCCCGGCGATCTCGCTCTCCCCGAACCTCGTCGCCTGGGAGGGCTACGAGGAGGAGGTCGCCGAGCCGATGTGGGCCGAGCCGAGGAAGACCGAGCGCGGACGGGCGTACTACGCCCGGTTCGCGGCGTGGCTGGCCGAGAACGGGATCAGCCAGGACCCGGACTCCTTCGCCGGCCGCCCCGCGCGCTCCCTCGTGCTCATCCCGAAGGCGCTCCAGCCGCACGCCGACCGGGTGGACGAGCGCGTCCACACCTTCGTCGGCGCCTGTCAGGGCGACCGCGCCGACCAGGGCGACTGGCAGCGGCCCGCCGGTGCGGAGAAGGTCGTCCTGGTCTCGCTCGGCTCGGCCTTCACCAAGCAGCCCGCCTTCTACCGGGAGTGCGTGCGCGCCTTCGGCGACCTGCCCGGATGGCATGTCGTCCTCCAGGTCGGCCGGCATGTGAGCCGCGCCGAGCTGGGCGACGTACCGGCCCGGGTCGACGTGCGCGACTGGGTGCCGCAGCAGGCGATCCTGCGGCAGGCCGACCTGTTCGTCACGCACGCGGGCGCCGGCGGCAGCCAGGAGGGGCTGGCGACCGGGACGCCGATGATCGCCGTACCGCAGGCCGTCGACCAGTTCGGCAACGCCGACATGCTCCAGGCGCTCGGGGTCGCCCGGCACCTGCCCGCCGAGGAGGCCACCGCCGACCGCCTCCGCGAGGCCGCGCTCGCCCTGGTGGACGACCCGGAGGTCGCGCGCCGGCTCAAGGAGGTGCAGGCGGAGATGGCCCAGGAGGGCGGCACCCGGCGGGCCGCGGACCTCATCGAGGCCGAACTGCCGGGCCGCCGCCCGACGTAGGGAGCCGTCAGAGATACGCCGTGGTGTCGAGCCGGGCCTTGTGGACGATCGCTCCCGGCCGGGCCCGGTCGACCCCGCTCACGTTGAAGTGGACGTACTTCGTCCCGAAGGCGTTGCCGCCCGCCACCGCCCCCGTCCACATCTGCTCGCCGGAGGCGTGGCGCACGTACGACTTCACCAGCTTGCGCGTGTGCAGGGTCGTCCGCCGCATCGTCGAGGTGTCGACCGCGTAGACGCCGTTGGTGTCGGTGACCAGGAGCCGGCCGGGGTGCTGGTGGTCCGGCTGGAGGTCGTGCGGGTGGTGGAAGCCGGTGAGCCGGCGGGCGGTGTCCTCCACCAGCCGCGCCGAACTCGCCGTCGTCACGATCCGGTAGGCCGTCAGCACGGAGCCGCCCGCCGCCCACATCCGCTCCAGTCGCGGGTCCCACAGCAGGCCGTGCGCCTGGTGGAAGGGGATCGGCGCACCCGCGCGGACCAGCGAGCCGCTGTGGCTGCCGGTGGGCCGGAAGACGTGCAGGCTGCCGCCCTTGGCGTCGCCGCCGCCCGGCCCCCTGCTGCGGCCGGCGACCACCACCACGCCGGTGCCCGGTGCCCGCTCGATGGCGTGCGGGTAGTTGGGGACGTTCGCGGACCACAGCAGCTTCTTGTCGCGGCGCCGGTAGATGCTCGCAGTCCCGCTGTCCGGGGTGCCGTCACGGCGAGCAGGACCTGGCCGTCGCCGCTCGTGTCGCGGAAGCGGTGCTCCATGGGGTGGCCCGAACCCGCCGGATTCAGCTGCCACTTGATGTGGGCGTCGGTGAACGGCTTGTTGCGGTCGAAGAGGTAGATCTTCCCGGAGTTCACGTCCCCGACGAGCACGTCGAACGCCGGCGGTCCGGCCGCGCCCGCCGCGTGTGCGGGTGCCCCGGTCAGCAGCCCGGCCGCGGGCACGGCCAGCGCGCCCTTGAGCAGACTCCGCCTGTCCATGTGGTTCCTCCCCCGTGATACGGCGTACCTGTCCGGACAACGAGAGCACGGACAGGGCCCGTCGGTTCCCGGGGGCCGACGGGCCCTGTGGCAACGGGCGGAATCAGACAGTCAGCCGCTCGCCCCGGTCGGGCACCGGCGACGCCACCGGCTCCGGGGTCTCGTCGTGGGTGAGGTCCGGCAGGCGGTGCAGCCACTTCGGCAGGTACCAGTTGCGCTCGCCGAGCAGCGCCATCACTGCCGGCAGCAGCACCCCGCGGATGACCGTGGCGTCGATCAGGACCGCCGCGGCCAGGCCCACGCCCATCTGCTTCATGGACTGCATGGAGAGCGTGCCGAAGATCGCGAACACGGCGACCATGATGACCGCGGCGCTCGTGACGACCCCGGCCGTGGTGACCACGCCGTGCCGGATCGCGTCCTTCGTCGTACGGCCGCGCATCCGGGCCTCGCGGATCCGGGAGACCACGAACACGTGGTAGTCCATCGACAGCCCGAACAGGATCACGAAGAGGAACAGCGGCAGCCAGGTGACGATCGCGCCGACGCCCTCCGCGCCCACCAGCGAGGCGCCCCAGCCGTGCTGGAAGACGGCGACGAGGATGCCGTAGGCGGCGGCCACCGACAGCAGATTGAGCACGATCGACGTGACCGCGACGGTCAGCGAGCGGAACGACAGCAGCATCAGCAGGAAGGCGAAGACGACCACGAACACGAAGACCGGGACGACAGAGCCCATCAATTGGTCGTTGAAGTCGTGGTTGCCCGCGACCTGCCCGGTCACCGGCGCCCGCACGCCGTCGACCTTGCCGAGCGTGGCGGGCCGCACCTCGTCGCGCAGCTTCTCCAGGCTCTCGGTCGCCCGGTCCATGTCGGAGCCGCCGACCAGCGGCACGGACACCAGGGCCACGTCCTGGGCGTCGTACAGCTTGACGTCGACCGGGCCGCGCGAGGCGCCCGAGGTGACCGCCTGCTCCTTGAAGTCGGCCAGCGCCCGCCGGACTTCGGGGGCGTTGATGTCCTTGGCCTTGACGACGACCTCGGCCGGTTCGCTGCCGCCCGGGAAGGCGTCGTTGATGCGGTTGTACGTCTGCACGATCGGCAGCGAGTCGCCGAACTCCTGGTCCAGGGTGAGCTGCTGGGTCTTCATGCCGAGCGCGGGCGCGGCGACCGCCAGCAGCGCGCCGGCCGCGACGACGACCGAGACCAGCGGCTTGGCCAGCACACCCCGCAGCACGGCCGTCCAGAACCGGCTGTCCCCGTTCCCCCCGCGCCTGCGGCGGCCCAGGAACGGAAGCCGCCCCTTCTCCACCCGCTCGCCGAGCAGCGACAGCAGCGCGGGCAGCACGGTCACCGAGCCCACCATGGCGACCGCCACCACCATCAGCGAGGCCAGGCCCATCGCCTCGAACTCGGCCAGCCCGGTGAACAGCATGCCCGCCATCGCCACGCACACCGTGACACCGGAGACGATGATCGCCCGGCCGCTGGTCGCGGCGGCGATCCGGAGGGCGGTGCCGGCGTCCCGGCCGGCCATCCGCTCCTCGCGCTCCCGGCGCAGGTAGAACAGGCAGTAGTCGACACCGACGGCCATGCCGACCAGCAGCATCACCGAGTTGGCCGTGTCGCTCATCGGCTGGAGGTGGCTGACCAGGCCCATCAGACCCATCGTCGCCATGATCGCGGTGATCGCGAGGGCCACCGGCAGCAGCGCGGCCACCAGCGCACCGAACGCGATCAGCAGGATGCCGAGCGCCACCGGCACCGCCGAGTACTCGGCCTGCTGGAAGTCGTCCCCGAAGGCGTCCTTGTACTGCTTCTGCATGCTGGCGCCGCCGATCTCCTCGATCCGCAGCGTGCCGTGGTCCTTCTGCACCCCGGCGACGGCCTTGAGCACCGGCTCGATCCGGTCGGCGGCCGTCTCCGCGTCACCACGCAGGTCGAACTGGACCAGCGCGCTGCGGCCGTCCCGGGAGACGGTGTGCGTGTCGTACGGCGAGGTCACGCCCGTCACCCTGCCGGTGGCCCCGACGGCCTCGACCACGTCGGCGACGGCCGCGCGGAACTGCGGGCTGGTGGCCTTGACGGTGTCGTCCTTCGACTGGATCAGGACCGTCTCCGAGGCCGGCTCCTTGATCCCGGCGTCATCGATGATCTTCGCGGCGGTGTGCGTCTCGCCCTTGAGCTGGTCGCTCTCGCTCACGTCGACCCGGCCCGCCGCCGAGCCGAGGCCCATCGCCAGGACGACGAACAACACCCATATGCCGACGGCCGCCCAGCGGTGCCGGGCGCTCCAGCCGCCGGCGCGGGCGGCCAGCCCCCGCACCCGCACCTCTGTGTTCCCCATGACGGGTCTGCCCCCTCGTGTGCGGTGACGGCCCCCTGCCGCCACGTCTGCTTGCTCCTGTTCGACGGTAGGGGCCGGATAAAGCCATCTCGTCGTACTGCCCGGTGAACCGCGCCGGGTCCGGATCACCGCTGGGGAGGACAGTGGGCCCTTACATCTATCGCCGGTTCTCGGGGGCGGCCCTCAGGGACGCGATGTCCGATCCGCCGCCAGGGACCCCCTTTGTCATTACGAAAGCTTGTTGAACAAGTCACAGCTGTGTGGAGGAGTTGAACCCGGCCCCGCCGATCGGCCAGAGTTTCGCCCAAGCCGGCCGGCGCCCCGCCCGGCATGCGCAGAGCCCGGCCGTCGTGCCCGCCCCCACGGGGCACGACGGCCGCACCGCACCGGCGCCGCCAGGCGGACGTGTGTGCGAGGCTCTGCCCATGCGCTACATCATCATCGGGGCCGGCGCCGTCGGCGGTACCGTCGGCGGGCGGCTGGCCCAGGCCGGGCGGGAGGTCGTCCTCGTGGCCCGGGGCCCGCACCTGGCCGCCCTCCGCGAGCACGGACTGCGACTGCGGGTTCCCCAGGGCGAGTCGACGCACCGGCTGCCCGCCGTCGACGGACCGGGACCGCTCGGCGAACTGCGCGCCGACGACGTCCTCGTCCTCGCCGTGAAGACCCAGGACACCGTGGCCGCCCTGGAGACCTGGGCCGGCCTGCCCGTCGCCGGCGGCGGGACGGCGGCCGAACTGCTGCCGCTGGTCTGCCTCCAGAACGGCGTCGAGAGCGGCCGGCTGGCGCTGCGCCGCTTCCGGCACGTGTACGGCGTCTGCGTCTGGCTGCCGTCGACCTTCGTGGAACCCGGTGTCGTCTCCGCCGCCGGCGCCCCGCTCACCGGCGTCCTGCACCTCGGCCGCCTCCCGCACGGCACCGACGACACCGCCCGCCGGATCGCCGCCGACCTCGCGGACTCCCACTTCGAGGCGCCGGTGGTGCCCGACGTGGCCCGCTGGCAGTACGCCAAGCTCCTCGGAAACCTCGGCAACGCCCTCGAAGCGGTCAGCGGGCCGGTGGCGAGCGAGGAGGCACGGGCCCTGTTCGCGCGCGTGCGGGCCGAGGGGGAGGCCGTGCTGGACGCCGCCGGCATCCCGTACACCGGCGCGGAGGAGCAGCGCGCGGCCCGCGGCGACAAGGTCACCCTGGTCCCGCTGGACGGCGCTCCCCGCGGCGGCGGCTCCTCCTGGCAGTCCCTGGTCCGGGGCACCGGCACCATCGAGGCGGACTACCTCAACGGTGAGATCGCCCTGCTCGGCCGGCTGCACGGCGTCCCCACCCCGCTGAACGAACTGCTGCAAGGCCTCGCCAACCGGTTCGCCCGGGAGCGCCGGGCGGCGGGCTCGCTGCCCGTCGCCGACCTGGTCCGACTGGCCGACGAGGCGGTGCGCGCGTGACCGCCGGCTGAAATGGGTCAAGAGAACGGTGATGGATTGGGCCGGGATTCCGGACCACCGGCGCACTAGCGTCGACGCCATGACGCACAGCAGCACCGTCACGGATACGGATACGGACACGGACACCGCCACCACCGCCCCGACCCGGGTCGACTTCTTCTTCGACCCCGCCTGTCCCTTCGCCTGGATCACCTCCCGCTGGCTGCTGGAGGTGGAGCGACTGCGCCCGCTCGACCTCCGGTTCCGCGTGATGAGCCTGTACCTGCACAACACCGGCAACGAACTCCCCGACTGGTACCGCGACCTGGTGGACCGCTCGATCGGACCTGTACGGGTCGCCGTGGCCGCCGCCGAGCGGTACGGCGAGAAGGTGCTGCGCGAGCTGTACACCGCGTTCGGCACCCGCATCCACGAACAGGGCGTCGAGGACTTCGACACGGTGATCACCGAGTCACTGGCCGGACTCGGGCTCTCCGCCGATCTGTCCGCCGCCGCCCACGACCCGTCGTACGACGACGCGGTCCGCCGCAGCCACGCGGCCGGCGCCGAGCCGGAGACCGGTGGCTACGTCGGCACACCCACCCTCCACATCGACGGCACCGTCTGGTTCGGACCCGTGCTGCGCGCCGTCCCGCGCGGCGCCGAGGCGGCCGAACTCTTCGACAGCTTCCGGGTGTTGGCCCGGCACCCCGACGTCTTCGAACTGAAACGCACCCGCACCGGTGCGCTGCGGTTCGACTGACCCGGAGCGGGTTGGCCGATAAACGCCCCTCCGGCGGGCCGGCCGTACCGGACGTGTGACACGACGGCGCCGTCCGGCGCAGAACCAAGAGCCACCGCGGTCCGACGTCACAGGGGAGCGCCGGACCGCGGCGGCCGATACCACACGACCGCCCCCCGGCACCGCCCCTCACCGAACCAGGCGACAATCCCGCGGACTTGTCCCTAGGGTGAACGGCGCGGAAGGCCTGAGGGGGACGGACGGATGAGTGTGACGGGCAGACCATTGCCGTCATTGCCGCAGTACCGCAAGGACGGGGTGACCCGGCGCCTGAGCGCCTCGGTGCACCTCGACGACGACTTCGCCCTGTACGCCGACCGGATGCTCACCGGAGACCGGCTCAACGCGATCGGGCTCAGCCTCGACATCAACTTCGTCGCCCTCGCCCGGCACGCGCGTGCGGCCACCCGCCGCCGCGCCGCCCTCGACCGCCGGCTCGCCTGCCTCCGGACGGCCGTACCCCTCGCGCTCCTTGTCGGGCTCTGGGGACTGGTCAACGGACACCGGTCACTCGGACGGGTGGCGATTTTCGGCCCTCTCGGCGCCTACGCGATCGCCTGGACACGGTTCCGCCACACCCAGGCGCGCAGCCGCGTCATGGCACGGGAGGTGTTCCTCTCCACCGGCACACCCGAGCAGACCGCACCCCCGGTGGAGACCGGGGCCGAGGCCGCGCTGCACGACCTGAAACGCGCCGACGTCCTGCCCTACGCCGACGAGGCCGCCTGCACCGAGCCGTTCGTCGGCAGCGGCGACAAGACCAGGGAAGTCGTCCGGCAGCCCATCGACATCAACAGGCCCGCCGACGCCCCGGGCGGCGGCAAGCTGCCGATGCGCCCGTCCGACGTCATCGACCCGCACACCTACGTGGCACGGCACATGGAGAACATCTCGGGGCTCCAGGGGCTGCGGGCCAGGAACCGGCTCCACGTCCTCGGCAGCAACGCCCGCCTCATGGCCGAGCTGGTGCCCGACCCCACCCGGCGGCCCCGCGCGTACCTGCGGGCGATCCTCCACCACCCCAGCCTGACCTGGGAGGTGGCCGCCTCCGCGATACCGCCGCTGGTCGGCCCTTCTACCGCGTGGACCGGCTCCCGGTCGCCCCCTGGGAGAGCTGGTGGGACTTCCGGTACGCCACCCGCCGCACCGGCCCGGAACCGCACGGGGCCCTCGGCCGCATCCTGCGGCGCCACCGCCGGCAGGCCGACCACGACCGGGCGCCGGCCCGGACCCGCCGCGCCGTCACCAGGCAACACGTCCGCCACGACTACGGCGCCACGGGCAGCCTGCGCGAGGACCTCGGCGCCTGGGACGAGGCCGGCTCCGCCGAACGCACCGACATGCAGCACTTCCTGTTCCGGCTCCAGCAGGGCGTGCTGACCGCCACGGAACGGTTCCTGCGGGACCACGACATCGGCACCGGTTCCTTCGACAAGGCCGTACAGGTCATCAACACGCAGACCTACAACATCGGTAACGTCAGCGGTCCCGGCAACTTCGGCGCCCACGGCACGACCCTCCTGGGCGGGCGGCAAGGGCCCGGACCCCAGGACGGCCAGGGAGCCCAGGGCGGCCCCGGTCCCGCGGGATCAGGCCCGCCCGCGCCGAGGCCGTAACCGCAACCCCACCCATCCGACGGCTCCTCCGGTCCGGGGCGAGCCGCCGGACCGCGAGCGAGGACAGGACATGAGCACCTACAACTTCGGCAACGTCAACGGCCCCGCCGACTTCGGCGACCACGGCCAGACCCAGATCGACCACGCCCACCCCGACCTGCCCACCATGATGGACCTCGCCCAGCGGCTCACGGACACGCTGCGCGCCGAGTACCCGGAACTGGTGCCCCAGGGCGAGATCATCCAGGCCCAGTTCCAGGAGTCCGCCGAGGACGGCCTGCCGCCGAACCGCGGCCGGATCCGCTCCGCGCTGGAGACGATCGCCATCGCGGCCTCGGCCGGCACCGGCAGCCTCGCCTTCACCCAGCAGCTCATCAACGCCCTCGGGCTCTGACCGGCCGGAGCCCCGCCGCCACGGGGCTTCGGCCCTGCCACGTCACCGGGCCCGCACCACCGCCCGGACCCCGCCGCCGAGGCCGAGATCGAGCCCCGACCGCAGCGGCACCGTCTGACCGGCGGGCTGCCGGACCCGACAGGGCCCTGGGCAGCTCCAGGCGACACCCGAACTCCCGACCGGCCACGCGAACCGGGGTCCGGCCCAGGAGATCCGGAAGTGCCCGGGAGGGATTTTCGAGGAAGCCGGGCAGGTGGGAGCGGGCCGTGACGACTGATGCATCCCGGTACCGCCAGGGGCGCCGGGTACCGCGCGCCCCGCCGCCATGGAGCCGTCGGCGTCACCGCATCCGGGCGGCGCGACACGGCCGCGCGGCGGTCACGCGCCGAGTGCCGCCAGGGCAGGCCGGCAGGCGCTGTCGTACCGCTCCAGCGCCACCCGGGCCACCTCGGGGGCGGGACCGAGCACCTCGGCGAGCACGTCCGCCCCGGCCGCGCCGCGCGCGATCCGGTCCGGCAGGAAGCCGGGGGCCAGGACGTACGGCGCGACGGCGACCCGCTCGCAGCCGAGGGCGCGCAGCTCACGTACCGCGTCCTCGGTGCGGGGAAGGGACGCGGAGGCGAACGCGGGTCGCACGGCGCACCAACCGGTGTGCCACCACTCCCGCGCGATGTCGGCGATCACCGCGATCGCCTCCGGGTCGGAGGACCCCGCCGAGGCCAGCACGACCCCGGTCGAGGACTTGTCGGCGGGCGACAGGCCCGCCTCGTACAGCCGCCGTTCCAGCGCGGACAGCAGCAGCGGGGACGGGCCGAGCACGTCCGCCTGCCGGATCCGCAGCCGCGCCGGCGCGTCCCGCAGCACGGCGGGGATGTCGGCCTTGGCGTGGAACGCGCGGGTCAGCAGCAGCGGCAGGGCGACGACGTCCCCCACGCCCTCCACCGCCAGCGACTGGAGCACCCCGTGCACCGACGGGACGTTGAAGTCCAGGAACCCGGTCTCCACGCGCAGGCCCGGCCGCAGCGACCGCACCCGCTCCACCAGGGCGTGCACGGTCGCCGCGTGCCGCGGGTCGCGGCTGCCGTGGGCGATGACGAGGAGGACCGGACGGCGCATGGTCAGCCCTTCACCAGCAGGCCGCGGCTGCGCAGCACCCACCGCTCCAGCGGGCTGAAGATGAGCAGGTCGATGGCGATGCCGACGAACAGGATCAGGAAGATGGCCTCGAACACCATGGACATGGAACTGGCGTTGCGGCCGTTCTCCAGCAGCGCGCCCAGGCCGATGCCCAGGTCGGGGGAGGAGGCGATGATCTCCGCGGCCATCAGCGAGCGCCAGGAGAAGGCCCAGCCCTGCTTCAGGCCCGCGAGGTAGCCCGGCAGCGCGGCCGGCAGGACGATGTGCCAGGCGCCCCGCACCCCGGTCGCGCCCATGGTGCGGCCCGCCCGCAGGAACAGCGGAGGCACCTGGTCGATGCCGGAGACCAGGCCGTTGGCGATCGACGGGACCGCGCCGAGCAGGATCACCGCGTACATCATCTTGTTGTCGAGGCCCAGCCAGATCACCGCCGGCGGCACCCACGCCACCGACGGCAGCGACTGCAGACCGGACAGCACCGGGCCGATGGCCGCGCGCACGAACTTCACCCGCGCGACCAGCAGACCGAGCGGGGTGCCGATGGCCAGCGCGAACAGGAAGCCCAGCAGACCGCGCGAGACGCTGGTCCAGATGTAGCCCAGCAGCGTGCCCTCCAGCCAGGCACGCTTGAACTCGCCGCCGACGTCGGCGGGGGAGGGCAGCTTCGTCGGGTCGTCGACGATCTTGAAGGAGATCAGCGCCTGCCACACGACCAGCACCACCACGGTGGCGATGACCGGAGGCAGGATCTTGCTGGTGAACGTCTGCCGGAACGGCGTACGGCCGGCGGCGACGACCTCCAGGGCGTCCAGGCCCGCCTCGACGCTCCCCGCGTCCGCGACGGTCTTGGTCTCAGTGCTGGCCATGACGCCGGATCTCCCCACGCAGTACTTCGGTGATCTCCAAGGACAGTTCGGCGACCGGCGCGTCCTCGATGCGCCGCGGCTGCGGGATGTCCACCCGCCACTCACGGGCCACCCGGCCGGGGCGGGACGACAGCAGCACCACCCGCTGCGCCAGCCGTACCGCCTCGCGCACGTTGTGTGTGACGAACAGGACGGACACGCCCGTCTCCGCCCAGATACGGGTCAGCTCGTCGTGCAGCAGGTCCCGGGTGATCGCGTCCAGCGCGGCGAACGGCTCGTCCATCAGCAGCAGCTGGCTGTCCTGCGCGAGCGCGCGGGCCATGGCCACACGCTGGCGCATACCGCCGGACAGCTCGTGCACCCGCTTGCCGTACGAGCCCTGCAGCCGCACCAGTTCGAGCAGCTGCTCGGCCCGCTCGCGGCGCTCGTTCTTCGCGACGCCCCTGAGCTTGAGGGCGAGTTCGATGTTCTTGCCCGCGGTCAGCCACGGGAACAGGGCGTGCTCCTGGAACATCAGGGCCGGACGCCCGTCGGTCGCGATGCTGCCGGCGGAGGGCCGGTCCAGCCCCGCCACCAGGTTCAGCAGCGTCGACTTGCCGCAGCCCGAGGCCCCCAGGAGGGTGACGAACTCACCCGGTGCGACATCGAGGCTGATGTCGTCCAGGACGAGCTGCTGCCCGCCCGGTGTCGCGAAGGACTTCGAGACGTGCTCGATGCGCGCCGCGTGCTCGACCGTCTCGGCGGCCTCGGCGAAGGTCGTTGCCATGGTCGTCACCTCCTGGGAACTCATCGGCTACGGGACTTACTCGGCGCCGAGTCCGGCGTCACTGACGGTCGGCTCGCCCTCGGCCTTGAGGACCTTGTTCAGGAGGGTGAGGTCGTAGATGCCGTCCAGCTTGGGGTTCTCCAGCAGGCCGGCCTTGACGGCGTGCTTCGCCTCGGTGTCGAGGGTCGCGGCCAGCGGGTCGTCGGTGAACTGGACGGACTTCCACGCCGGGTCCAGCACCTTCGCGGGCAGCTCCTTGCCGGAGTCGACGCCGAGCTGCTTGTTCGCGGCGGCCTTCGCCTCGTCCGGGTTGGCGTTGATCCACTTGTTGGTCTCGACCGACGCCTTGAGGACCGCCTCGACGGCCTTCGGGTGCTCCTTGAGGAACTTCTGCGACACGATGATGTTCGTGATCACGAACTTCTTGTCCGGCCACAGCGTCGACTCGTCCAGCAGCACCTTGCCGCCCTCGGCGACCAGCTTGGACGCGGTCGGCTCCGGGACCCAGGCGCCGTCTATGGAGCCGGACTTGTAGGCGTCCGGGGTCACCTTGTTGTCCGTGCGGACGACGGACACGTCACCCTTGCCGCTCTGCGCGTCGACCTTCCAGCCCTGCTCGGCCACCCAGTTGAGGAACGCCACGTCCTGCGTGTTGCCGAGCTGGGGGGTCGCGATCTTCTTGCCCTTGACGTCCTTCAGGGACGTGATCTTCTTCGGGTTGACGACCAGCTTCACCCCGCCGGAGGCCGAACCGCCGATGATGCGCAGGCTCTTTCCGTCGGACTTGGTGTAGCCGTTGATCGCGGGGGAGGGGCCGATCCAGCCGATGTCGATGGAACCCGAGTTCAGCGCCTCGATCTCGGACGGACCGGCGTTGAAGACCTGGTACTTGGCCTCGGTGGCGCCCAGCTCCTTCTGGAAGAAGCCCTTCTGCTTGCCGACCAGGGCGGTGGCGTGGGTGAGGTTGCCGAAGTAGCCGATCTTGACGGAGCCGAGCCCGTCGATCTTCTTGGCGCCGGTGGCGATCTTGGCGCCCGCGTTGTCGTCCTTGGAGTCGGACCCGTAGCCGCAGGCTGCGAGGGACAGCAGGGGAAGTGCGGCGATCGCGGCGATGCCGCCACGGAGCAGAGCGGAGCGGTTGGCAGGCACGGGAGGCTTTCCTCTCGTTGGCCCGGCGGTCACGGTCTCTCAGGTCGTGGCCGGGAGTCGGCAAAGGGTCTTCGTCGCTTCCGGGACGTCGGGTGGGGGGACGGGGCGCGCAGGCAGTGCGCGTACGTCACAGCGCACATCGCGCGACCCCGCCCTGCCCGCTGCCGAGGGCGCCGCTGCCGACACGGCCGCCCTCCTTCGCGAACGTCGAGTAGAAATCGGTGGAGTTCATCGCTCAGAAGTCCCAGCCGTCGTCGTCGGCCGCGTCCTTGACCGGCTCCGGGGACGCGAACGACTCGCCGACCATGCCCGCGGTGAGCGTGGTGCCGTCGGCGGGGTCGATGAGGATGAAGGAGCCCGTGCGGCGCGAGTCGGCGTAGGAGTCGACCGGCAGCGGCTCGGCGGTACGGATCTTCACCCGGCCGATGTCGTTGGCGACGAGCTGTCCCGGGTGCGGGTGCAGGGACAGGTCGTCGAGGGTCAGCCGGGACGGGATGTCCTTCACGATCGCCTTGACCGTGCGGGTGCCGTGCTTGAGCAGCACCCGGTGACCGACGGTCAGCGGCGCGTCCGCGACGTGGCAGACGGTCGCCTCCACGTCCTGCGTGGTGGCCGGGGCGTCCTTCGTCGGCACGATCAGGTCGCCGCGCGAGACGTCGATGTCGTCGGCGAGCAGCACCGTCACCGACTGCGTCGTCCAGGCCACGTCGACCGGCTCGCCGAGCAGGTCGATGCCGGAGATCGTCGAGGTACGGCCGGACGGCAGGACGGTGACCGGCTCGCCCACGCGGAACGTACCGGCCGCGATCTGGCCCGCGTAGCCCCGGTAGTCCGGGTGCTCGGCGGTCTGCGGACGGATCACGTACTGCACGGGCAGCCGCGCGTGGCAGTGCGCCAGGTCGTGGCTGACCGGCACGGTCTCCAGATGCTCCAGCACGGTCGGGCCGCCGTACCAGTCCATGTTCGCGGAGGGCTCCACCACGTTGTCGCCGGCCAGTGCCGAGATCGGGATCGCGGTGACCTCCGGGACGCCCAGCTCGGTCGCGTACGCCGTGAACTCCTCGGCGATCGCGGCGAAGACCTTCTCCTCGTATCCGACGAGGTCCATCTTGTTGACGGCGAGGACGACGTGCGGGACGCGCAGGAGGGCGGCGATGGCCGCGTGCCGGCGGGTCTGCTCGACGACGCCGTTGCGGGCGTCGACCAGGATCACCGTCAGCTCGGCCGTGGAGGCGCCGGTGACCATGTTGCGGGTGTACTGCACATGGCCCGGGGTGTCGGCGAGGATGAACCGGCGGCGCGGGGTCGCGAAGTACCGGTAGGCGACGTCGATGGTGATGCCCTGCTCGCGTTCGGCGCGCAGGCCGTCGGTGAGCAGCGCGAGGTCCGGGCCGTCCTGGCCCCGGCTCGCGGAGGCGCGCTCGACGGCCTCCAGCTGGTCGGCGAGGACCGACTTGGAGTCGTGCAGCAGCCGTCCGACGAGCGTGGACTTGCCGTCGTCGACGGAGCCGGCGGTGGCGAACCGCAGCAGGGTGGTGGCCGAGAGCGCCTCGGTCGTGGTCGTGCTCATCCTTAGAAGTACCCCTCGCGCTTGCGGTCTTCCATCGCGGCCTCGGACAGCTTGTCGTCGGCGCGGGTCGCGCCCCGCTCGGTCAGCCGGGACGCGGCGATCTCGGCGATGACCTTCTCGATCGTGTCGGCGTCGGAGTCGACCGCGCCGGTGCAGGACATGTCGCCGACGGTGCGGTAGCGCACCTGCCGCTTCTCGACCGTCTCGCCGTCCTTCGGGCCGCCCCACTCCCCGGCGGTGAGCCACATGCCGCCGCGCTGGAACACCTCGCGCTCGTGGGCGAAGTAGATCTCCGGCAGCTCGATGCCCTCGCGGGCGATGTACTGCCAGACGTCCAGCTCGGTCCAGTTGCTGAGCGGGAAGACCCGGACGTGCTCACCGGGGGCGTGCCGGCCGTTGTACAGGTTCCACAGCTCCGGGCGCTGGCGGCGCGGGTCCCACTGGGAGAACTCGTCGCGCAGCGAGAAGACCCGCTCCTTGGCGCGGGCCTTCTCCTCGTCGCGGCGGCCACCGCCGAAGACGGCGTCGAACTTCTCGCTCTGGATCTTCTCCGTCAGCGGGAGCGTCTGGAGCGGGTTGCGGGTGCCGTCGGGACGTTCCTTGAGCACACCGCGGTCGATGTAGTCCTGGACGGACGCCACATGGAGGCGCAGCCCATGTGCGGCCACCACACGGTCCCGGTACTCAAGGACCTCCGGGAAGTTGTGTCCGGTGTCCACATGGAGCAGGGAGAACGGCACCGGCGCGGGGGTGAAGGCCTTCAGCGCGAGGTGCAGCATGACGATGGAGTCCTTGCCCCCGGAGAACAGGATCACCGGGTTCTCGAACTCGCCCGCGACCTCGCGGAAGATGTGCACCGCCTCGGACTCCAGCGCGTCCAGGTGCGACAGCGCGTACGGGCTGTCCGTGCCCTCGTCCACCGTGGCGACCGTGGTCATGCCAGTCCCCTCTCGCTCAGCAGCGCGTACACCGACGCGGCCGACTCCTGGACCGTCTGGTGCTGCGACTCGATCCGCAGATCGGGCTTCTCCGGCTCCTCGTACGGGTCGTCGACCCCGGTGAGCCCGGTCAGCTCGCCCGCGGCCTGCTTGGCGTACAGCCCCTTCACGTCGCGCACGCTGCACACCTCGACCGGGGTCGCCACATGGATCTCCAGGTACGGCGTCCCGTTCTCCTCGTGCCGCCCCCGCACCGCGTCCCGGCTCTCCGTGTACGGCGCGATCACCGGGACCAGCGCCTTGACGCCGTTGCGGGCCAGCAGCTCGGCGACGAAGCCGATGCGCTGCACATTGGTGTGCCGGTCCTCCCGGGAGAAGCCGAGGCCCGCCGAGATGAACTCGCGGATCTCGTCGCCGTCGAGCACCTCGACACGGTGGCCCTCGGCGCGCAGCCGGCCCGCCAGCTCGTACGCGATGGTGGTCTTGCCGGCGCTCGGCAGACCCGTGAGCCAGACGGTGGCTCCGGTCGTCACGTGGTTCTCCTGAATCCGCTCGTTCGTCATCCGTGCAGTCCGCACTCGGTCTTGGCCCGGCCCGCCCAGCGGCCGGCCCGCGCGTCCTCGCCCTCCAGGACCCTGCGGGTGCACGGGGCGCAGCCGACGGAGGCGTAGCCGTCCATCAGCAACGGGTTGGTGAGCACGCCGTGTTCGGTGATGTACGCGTCCACGTCGTCCTGGGTCCAGCGGGCGATCGGCGAGATCTTGACCTTCCGCCGCTTCTCGTCCCAGCCGACGACCGGGGTGTTCGCCCGGGTCGGGGACTCGTCGCGGCGCAGGCCCGTCGCCCAGGCCTGGTAGTTCTTCAGGCCCTCTTCCAGCGGCCGCACCTTGCGCAGCGCGCAGCACAGGTCGGGGTCGCGGTCGTGCAGCTTCGGGCCGTACTCGGCGTCCTGTTCGGCGACCGTCTGCTTCGGCGTGAGGGTGATGACGTTGACGTCCATCACGGCCTCCACGGCGTCCCGCGTGCCGATGGTCTCCGGGAAGTGGTAGCCGGTGTCGAGGAAGACGACGTCGACGCCCTTCAGCACGCGCGAGGCGAGATGGGCGACCACGGCGTCCTCCATCGAGGACGTGACGCAGAACTTCGTGCCGAAGGTGTCCACCGCCCACTGGAGGATCTCCAGCGCGGACGCGTCCTCCAGATCGCGGCCCGCCTGCTCGGCGAGCGCCCTCAGCTCCTCGGTCGTACGCTCTTCCTGAGCCGTCGTCATATCAGGTCGTCCCCTCCGTTGTCGGCTCGCTGAACGCCCCGGGCCAGCAGACCCAGGAACTTCAGCTGGAATGCGCGGTTGCACGCGGCGCATTCCCAGGCGCCGTGGCCCTCGCCGCTCGGGCGCAGGTCCTCGTCGCCGCAGTAGGGGCAGTAGAAGGGCGCGGCCCGCTCGCTCACGACAGCGCCTCCTCGCTCGCCCGCGCCGCCCAGGTCGCGAACCGCTCGCCGTCCGCGCGCTCGGCCTGGAACCGCTTGAGCACCCGCTCGATGTAGTCGGGCAGCTCCTCCGCGGTGACCTTCAGGCCGCGCACCTTGCGGCCGAAGGCCGGCTCCAGCCCGAGGGCGCCGCCGAGGTGCACCTGGTAGCCCTCGACCTGCTCGCCCTTGTCGTCGAGGACCAACTGGCCCTTGAGACCGATGTCCGCGACCTGGATACGGGCGCAGGCGTTCGGGCAGCCGTTGAGGTTGATGGTGATCGGCTCGTCGAAGTCCGGCAGCCGGCGCTCCAGTTCGTCGATCAGTTGCGAGCCGCGCTGCTTGGTCTCCACGATGGCGAGCTTGCAGAACTCGATGCCGGTGCAGGCCATGGTGCCGCGCCGGAAGGAGGACGGCCGGGCGGTGAGGTCCAGCGCCTCCAGGGCCTCCACCAGCGAGTCGACCCGGTCCTGTTCGATGTCGAGAATGATCATCTTCTGCTCGACGGTGGTGCGCACCCGGCCCGAGCCGTGCGCCTCCGCGAGGTCGGCGACCTTCGTCAGCGTGGCGCCGTCGACCCGGCCGACGCGCGGCGCGAAACCGACGTAGAACCGGCCGTCCTTCTGCCGGTGCACACCGATGTGGTCGCGCCACTGCTGCACCGGCTGCTCGGGAGCGGGACCGTCGGTCAGCTTGCGCTTCAGGTACTCGTCCTCCAGCACCTGCCGGAACTTCTCCGCGCCCCAGTCGGCGACGAGGAACTTCAGCCGGGCCCGGTTGCGCAGCCGGCGGTAACCGTAGTCGCGGAAGATCGAGATGACGCCCTCGTAGACATCGGGGACCTCGTCGATCGGCACCCAGGCGCCGAGGCGCACGCCCAGCTTGGGGTTGGTGGACAGACCGCCGCCGACCCAGACGTCGAAGCCCGGGCCGTGTTCGGGGTGGCGGACGCCGACGAACGCCACGTCGTTGATCTCGTGCACGACGTCCAGCAGCGGCGAACCCGAGATGGCCGTCTTGAACTTGCGCGGCAGGTTGGAGTACGCCTTGTTGTTCAGGACGCGGCGCTTCATCTCCTCCAGCGCCGGCGTGGCGTCGATGATCTCGTCCTCGGCGATGCCCGCCACCGGGGAGCCGATCATCACACGCGGGGTGTCACCGCAGGCGGTGACGGTGGACAGGCCGACGCCCTCCAGCCGGTCCCAGATCTCGGGCACGTCCTCGATCCGGATCCAGTGGTACTGGACGTTCTGCCGGTCGGTGATGTCCGCCGTGCCGCGCGCGAACTCCTGCGAGATCTCACCGATCACCCGGAGCTGCGCCGTGGTCAGCGCGCCGCCGTCGATGCGGACGCGCAGCATGAAGTACTCGTCGTCCAGCTCCTCCGGCTCCAGGATCGCGGTCTTGCCGCCGTCGATCCCGGGCTTGCGCTGGGTGTACAGCCCCCACCAGCGCATCCGGCCGCGAAGGTCGTTCGGGTCGATGGAGTCGAAGCCGCGCTTGGAGTAGATCGTCTCAATGCGTGTCCGCACATTGAGACCGTCGTCGTCCTTCTTGAACTGCTCATTGCCGTTGAGGGGCGTGAAATGGCCAACGGCCCACTGGCCCTCACCGCGGTGACGGCTCACCTTGCGGCGGGGCGCGGAGGCGGCGGGGTTCTGTGGGGTGGCGGCCATGGATGTACGTCCTTCGGGACAGGCGGGAATGCGGCTGACCTGCACGTCCGTGCGCATGCGGCAGGGGTGCGCGTCATTGCGCACACGTGATCGGGTGCAAGGGGGAACGGCGGTGCTGGGAGGCGTCAGCTCGCCGGACAGATGGCGCTGGACATGCGGCCGAGGTCGACGTGCCGCCGACTCACCAAGGCAATTCCAGTTCCGGACATGACGGAAGCGTGTCACGGCGATCTGGACACAGTCCAGCTTCATCCATCATGCGGACACCCTTGTCCCGGAATATGGAACAAGGGTGTCGTCGCTCACATGCGCCGTCGAAAGGCTTGTCCTGGCAGGTCAGGCGGGGTATGCGCCGGGCCAGGGACCCGGCGCGGCCACGTCCGGCTCCAGCTCCACCTTGGTGTCGAACAGCTTGAAGCCGCGCCGCTGGTAGTTGTCCATCGCGAACTCACCGTCCTTGCTGCACGTGTGCAGCCACACCCGCTTCGTCGGCGTCCGCCCCGGCCACCGCTCGGCCAGGTCCCACGCGCGGGCCGTCCCGTACATCAGCAGGTGGCCGCCGATGCGCCGGCCGCGGAAGGCGGGGATCAGCCCGAAGTACACGATCTCCACCGCGCCCTCGTCCTGCGGCTCCAGCTCGACGTAGCCCGCCGGGGTGCCGCGGTCGTAGGCCACCCACGTCTCCACACCGGGCCGCTCCAGGTGATCCCGCCACCGCGCGTAGGTCCAGCCCAGCCGGTCGGTCCAGCGGATGTCGCCGCCGACCGAGGCGTACAGGAACCGGCTGAACTCGGGGGAGGGTACCTCGGCGCGGACGATCCGGACGTCGCCGTCGGGGGCGGCGGCGGGCAGGAGGTCGGCCGGGGAGGTCTGCTCAAGGGACCAGGTGGTGACAGGGGCGCTGCTCATGCGAGCCAGGGAACCATCCTGCCGCCCGGTCTGTCGATCGGGTCCGGGGTGCCCCCGGCCAGGCCCCGGAGCCGAGCAGGCACGCCGCGGCCTCCGGAGCCGTGGGTCACGACGGCCCCCGGTGGCGGCCGTCAGTCCAGGGAGCGGTCCAGCTCGGCCAGCGGCAGCGCGAACAGCATGCGGTCCGACAGCGACCACACCTCGCCGGTCTCCTGCCAGTAGGAGAGGGAGCCCGCGTCCTGCGCCCAGCAGCGGTCCGAGGCGTCGGCTCCGCAGCGGGCCGCCCGGGCACCCCGGGTGTCCTGCCGCCACAGCCCGCCGTGCCCGTCCTGCGACTCGGGCAGCCGTCCCACATACCAGGACGGGCGGTCCGCCCCGGGCTTCCGGTACGACAGCAGGCCCCGGATCCCGTCGGCCCGGGTCCGGTACGCCTCCACCGCGTCCGCCCGCCCCCAGGCGTCCGTGGCGAGCGGCCCGGGACGCGCCGGATCGTCACTGAACGCGTACCGCCACAGCCGGGCGCTCCGGTCGCCGCCGGGCGCGGTCCACTCCGCGGCCAAGAGACTGTCGGGTGTCGTACCGCGGTCGAGGGCGAGCGCGCCCGGACAGGGCGGCCCGGAGGGGCCGCAACGTCCGGAGGTGAAGCGGTACGAAGCGACCGCGGGCAGTACGTAGTCGTGGCCGTCGGCGGACCAGCCGCCGGCCACGCGGCCGATCGCCGGCCCGTCGACCGTGGTGCGCTGGATGCGGTCCAGGTCGTAGACGTAGAGCGCGTCGGCGCCGCCGGCCGCGGTGGTGACCAGCAGCTTGTTCCGGTACCAGACCATGCCGGAGAGGCCGGAGGTCAGGCCCCGGTAGTCCCGGCCGCCGTCGACCGGCACCACCAGCAGCACCCAGCGGTAGGAGAGGTGTGCGGGATCGTCCGCGTCGACGAAGGCGACCCGGGCGAGGCCGCGCTCGGCGGGGCGGCCGGTGGTGGTGCTGTGCGTCCAGCCGGCGAGGACGACCCGGTGGGTGCCCCAGACGCCGTCCTCGTCGGCGTCCCCCGAGGTGGTCACCGAGGCGGGCCGCCAGTCGCCGGCGGCGGTGTCGGCCGGGTCCCAGCAGTAGGCGCGGGCGGCGGCCGGGGCGACGGGCAGCGAGGCGCGGTCGCCGGTGGAGCAGTCGTCACCCTCGCGCAGGGATCGGTCGGTGCTCCGGAGCACGGCGTCCACACCGACCGGGCGGCCCATCGCGCCGGCGAGGCGGTCCAGGGAGCGCGCGGGGACCCGGTGCTCCTGGAGGCGGAGCCGGCCGGTGTCCGCCGGGGAGGTCAGCGGCTTCAGCGCGCCCGGGTTCTCGGTGACGTCGGCCTGGGAGGCGCTGATCAGGGTGGCCGCGGCGGTGAGCGCGAGCGCGGCGCCGGTCAGGACCGCGCGCAGCGCAGCGCCCCGTCTGCGTCGGCGGTGTCTGCCGCGATGCTTCATCTCTCCTCCAGAGGACGGGCCAACTGCGCCTGACGATCCGTAGGTTCACGCGAGGAGCAGGTGGGGAGGCCCGTACGGGATGCTACGGCAGGAACGGGCCGCGCAGGGCAAAGTCCGCGCAGATGGGCGGAAGACGCGCGCGGGGCCGGGTCGGGCCGGATGGTCACGCTGGCTCGGGCTGCTCGGTACGGCCGTCGTGCACGGCGTTCCGCTTCCGGGTCACCGCTGGTGCTGTCGACTGGGGGAGCAGGTGGGACGGATCATCTGGAAGGATCACATCCACTTCCGTGTCGTCGCGGAAACGATACGGCCGATGCTGGAGAAGTTCCCCAAGGTACCTCCGGATCCGGGACATCTCGGCCCGTACCGTCACGGTACGGGAAGGATCGCCGAACAGATCCTCGGCCAGCCCCGCCGCCCCGCGCCCGGCACGGTTCTCGGCGAGCAGGAACAGCAACTCGGCATGGCGCGGACTCAGTTCCCGCGACCAGGTACCCGCCGACGCCGTGACCGTCACCGTGCAGCGGCCCGGCCGGGCGAGGTCCAGCACGATCCGGTGAGCACCGGCCCGCGACTCCTCCTCCGCCCGCAGCAGCCAGCCCCCGGCCAGCGGCTCCACCGCGCAGGAGCCGAGCGAGGGCAGCCACCGGCGGCCCGGCGCCAGCGTCCTGGGCAGCGTCACCCGCCGCACGTACGGCATCCCGGTCACGGCCGCCGCCCAGCCGTCGCGGTCCACCACCAGCGCCCGCCCGGCCAGCCGGGCCAGCACCGGTGCCGCCACCACCCGCAGCCGCTCCAGCGAGGCCAGATGAAGCTCCCGCAGCCGGGCCTCGGCCAGCTTGGCCACCGAGTCCACCCAGGCGAGGGTCGCCGGATGCATGGTCTCCAGCGGCCCGCTGACGTCCACCACGCCGAGCAGCCGCCCGTCCCGCGGATCCGTGATCGGCGCGCCCGAACAGGTCCAGGAGACGTGGGACCGTACGAAGTGCTCGCCGGCGAACACCTGGACCGGCCGCCGTACCACCGCCGGGGTGCCCACCCCGTTGGTGCCGACGACGTCTTCCCGCCAGTCCGCGCCGAGTTCGAAGCCGAGCCCGTCGGCCTTCCGCAGTACCGACGGCGCCCCCTCCCGCCACAGCACGCGGCCGTCGGCGTCCGCGACGACCATGATGTGCTGGGCGACGTCCGCGACCGAAAGCAGCCCCTCCCGCAGCACCGGCAGGACGTGCCGCAGCGGCGACTCCTCCCGCCGGCGCCGCACCTCGTCCGAGGGCAACAGCCCGGACCTGAAGTCGCGTTCGGGGTCGACGCCGCTGCGCAGCATCCGTCCCCACGACTGCTCGATCACCGGACGGGGCGCGAGCCGCGTCCGCTGCCCGGCGAGCGTGGCCTCGCGCACCTCGCTCAGCACCCGCGCCGCCTGCGCCGCGTCCACGGCGGCCAGGCGCGCCACGTTCATCGGCGGGTTCACCACTGCGGTCCTCCCGGAAAGGGGCGTCGAACACACTTGTCAAGCCGTCCGGGCGGCGGTTTCCGGTCCGGCTGTGCCCCTCATACTGCCGTTCCGGACATGGCGGAGGCACAGACTCCGCGCATGTGCCCCCATAAGTTGCAACCCCCTGCAACCCTGGTGAACCGCCCGGCCCTGGCCGAGACTTGACCCAGGCGGTAGGGGGTGGTGCCGTGTCGGCGCAGCACCACCCCCTCCCTCCGAGACCTCGGCCGGGTACGGCAGGTCAGACCGGGCGCGCTCGATCCACCACCGACTCCAGGTCCAGGCCCGTCGGCAACGTGCCGAAGGACGCGCCGTGGTCGCCGCCCAGGCGGGAGGCGCAGAAGGCGTCGGCCACCTCCGACGGGGCGTACCGGACCAGGAGGGAGCCCTGGAGGACCAGCGCCAGCCGCTCCACCAGGCGCCGGGCGCGCCCCTCGACGCCCTCCAGGTCGGCGAGTTCGGTGAACAGGTCCTTCACCGCCCGGTCCAGCCGGTGGTCCGCGCCGTGCGCCCGGCCGATCTCGGTGAGGCAGGCGTCCAGCGCGCCCGGCTCCCGCCGCAGGGCCCGCAGCACGTCCAGCGCCTGCACGTTCCCCGCACCCTCCCAGACGGAGTTCAGCGGCGACTCCCGCACCAGCCGGGGCAGACCGGACTCCTCCACGTACCCGTTGCCGCCCAGGCACTCGGCGGCCTCCACGGCCACCGGGGCGCAGCGCTTGGTGATCCAGTACTTCGCGGCCGGCACCGCGAGCCGCAGGAGGGCGAGCTCCTGCTCGCCACCGTCGTCCCAGGCCGCGGCCAGCCGCAGCGCGAGCGCGGTCGCCGCCTCCGACTCCAGCGCCAGATCGGCGAGGACATTGCGCATCAACGGCTTGTCGACCAGCTTCCCGCCGAACACCTCCCGGTGCGCGCAGTGGTGCACGGCCTGCGCCACCGCCTGCCGCATCAGGCCCGCCGAGCCGAGCGCGCAGTCCAGCCGGGTCGCTGCGACCATCCCGATGATCGTGCGGACCCCGCGCCCCTCCTCGCCGACCCGGCGCGCCCAGGTGCCGTCGAACTCGACCTCCGCGGAGGCGTTGGAGCGGTTGCCCAGCTTGTCCTTCAGCCGCTGGATCAGGAAGACGTTGCGGCCGCCGTCGGGCAGGACCCGCGGGACCAGGAAGCAGGTGAGCCCGCCCGGGGCCTGCGCGAGCACCAGAAACGCGTCCGACATCGGCGCCGAGCAGAACCACTTGTGCCCGGTCAGCACGTACGCGCCGTCCTCCGCGAGGGGCCGCGCCGCGGTGGTGTTCGCGCGGACGTCGCTGCCGCCCTGCTTCTCGGTCATGCCCATTCCGAACAGGGCACCGGGCTTCTGTCCGGCGGGCCGCAGCTCCCGGTCGTAGACCGTGGACGCCAGCCGGGGCTCCCACTCGGAGGCCAGCTCCGCGTCGGCGCGCAGGGCGGGCACGGCAGCGTGCGTCATCGACAGCGGGCAGCAGGTGCCCGCCTCGACCTGCGTCCAGACCAGGAACCCGGCCGCCCGGCGCACATGCCCCGACGGGCGCGTCCAGGCGCCGGTCAGCCCGGCCGAGACGCCCTTGCCGAGCAGCCGGTGCCAGGCCGGGTGGAAGTCGACCTCGTCGATCCGGTGGCCGTACCGGTCGTGGCTGCGCAGCCGGGGCGGATCCTCGTTCGCCTGCGTCGCCCACTCCTGGAGCTGGGCCGAACCGGCGGCCCGGCCCAGCGCGGACAGCTCGGCGCGCACCTCCTCCAGGACGTCGGCCCCGGTGTACCGGTCGACGGCCTCGGCGAGGGCCCGGTCGGCGGTGAAGACGTCGTAGCCGGCCAGCGGGGGCGGCTGGTTCGTCACGGTGTGGGTGGAGGTGCCTGCCATGGTTGCGAACCTACCCGGGACGGCGGCGGTGATGGCTCCCGGAGTGGCACAGCGCCGGAAATCGACGCGTCCGGCGATGCGTCTCCCGGTGATCGCCCCCGGAAGGTGAGGACGGGCCGGTGCGGCGGCTACCGTTAGGACGTGCAGCCAGCAAGTGAACCCCCCGAGCGGCCGGCCGGCCGGCTCCACCGGGCCAGAGCCCTCTACCGGAACGTCTCCAAGCGCAGGACCGCCTGGCTGTTGCTCAAGGACACCGTCAACTCCTGCATGGAGTACCGCATCCTGGGCCTGGCGGCCGAGGCGGCGTTCTTCACGCTGCTGTCCGTGCCGCCGCTGCTGCTGAGCCTGATCGGACTGCTCGGCTACGTCGACGACTGGACCGGCGCCGACACCATCCACAGCCTGGAGACCAACCTCCTGGAGGCCTCCCGCACGGTGCTGTCCGACAAGGGCGTCAAGGAGATCGCCGAGCCGATCCTGCACGACGTGATGAAGGGCGGCCGGCCCGACGTGATCTCCATCGGCTTCCTGTTCGCCCTGTGGTCGGGTTCGCGCGCGGTGAACGTCTTCATCGACACCATCACCGTCATGTACGGCCTCGACGGCGTCCGGGGCATCGTGAAGACCCGGATCATGGCGTTCCTGCTGTTCATCGTGGCGCTGCTGATCGGCTCGGTGGCACTGCCGCTGATGGTGGCCGGGCCGGACGCGGTGGTGCGGATCCTGCCGTGGTCGGAGACGGTCGTCCAGGTCCTGTACTGGCCGGTCGTGATCGTCCTGTCCATCGTCTTCCTGACGACCCTGTACCACGTGTCGGTGCCGGTCCGCTCCCCGTGGATCGAGGACGTGCCCGGCGCGCTGGTCGCCCTCGCCATGTGGGTCCTCGGCAGCTTCCTGCTGCGGATCTACCTCACGAGCACCATCGAGGGCGCCACCATCTACGGCTCCCTCGCCGCCGCCGTCGCCGTCCTGCTGTGGATCGGTGTGTCCGCGTTCGCCGTGCTCGTCGGCGCGGCCGTGAACGCGGCCATCGACCGGGTCTGGCCGGCCGCGGCCACGGCGGCCGCGCGCGAGGCCAACGAGCGGATGCGGCACGCGCAGGTCGCCGAGTACGTCGCCCGCGCCGCGGCGGCCCGGGAGGTCGACCCCGACGACCCCGACATGCCCTCCGAGTTCCCCGAACGCTGGTCCCGCTTCCTGCCCCCCGAGGACGTGACGGCCCGCCTGCGCACCCATGCCAAGAACCCGCATCACGCGCACAAGGGGAATGGGCGGGCCGGGGGTGGCGGGGGTGCCGGGGACGAGGGTGGGAACGGGGGTTCGGCGAAGGGTGGAGCTGGTCGGTTGTGATCGGCTGAGGGTTGGCTGTGATCGGCTGAGGGCTGTGATCGGCTGACGCTGGGAGTGGCCCCCCTGTCCCTCCCAGGCTCCCCCCTGACCCTCCCCGGTCCTCTCCACCCTCGGGGTGGACCCTGCGGTGGAGAAGGCGGCCGCGCTGGTCCCCGGAATGTCCACCCGGCACTCCACCCCTGCGTCGATCCGCCGGACACCGTCCCGCGCCTAGCGTGAACGTCGTGAATGCGCGGGCCGGAGGCGTCCGGCCAGAGCGGACAGCCGGGCGGCGCCGTGATTCGTCACGTCGTCCGGTACGGCTTTCGGCACCGGGCGAGGAGGCGGCGGACATGGCGGATCGGACGGGACACAGGGGACGGAGTGGTACGACGGGGAGGGCGGGCGGCGCGTGCGGGGACGCCGGGGCCGACGGGAGCGGTGCCGGCAGGGCGACCGGGCCCCCGGGGACGAGCGACACGACCGGGACGGCCGTGGCGACCAGGATCGCCGGGACCGCTCGCGGCCCCCTGTTCCCCCTCGCTGGGGACCTCGTCCTGCCGCTCCTCGTCTACGAGACGACGAGCGGCATGCGGTAGCGGTGGGCGCCCACGCTGAAGCCCACCCGGGTCCCGGCGGTCGTCGCCACCGCGAGCGGCCGGCGCAGGTCCGGTATCCGGAGGTGGGGCGAAGAGGTCGAGGTAGACGGCGGCGGCCGGAGTCGTGGCGGCGGCGCGGCAGCGGGTGTGTCGCGGCCGCCTCGGCCGTCGGGACCGGCACACGTAACTGGTGACCGCCGCGTACATGAAGCCGCCGTACAGCGGCACTCCGGCGACGTTGGTGAGAGCGTCCTCGGGATGACTCCACGACCCCAGGCGCACCTTGACCATCTCGAACAGCCGCCCCAGCACATGGCAGACGGCGATCACCGCGGTGTCCCGCACGGTCTCCCGGCCCACCCGGCGGGCGACGCGGGTGAGCAGTACGCCGTGGACGAGGACCAGGTCGTAGCGCGCCACCGGCAGCGGGGGCAGCAGCCGGGAGCGCCGATCCCGGCCGGCAGTGCCACGGCGAAGGCGCAGGCGCGGGCCTGGACGCCCCCCCACCGCGCCAGTTGCCCGGGCCCGTGCCGAAGCCCGCTCGCGGCGGCCTCTCCGCGTTGGGCATGCCCCTCCTTCGCGTGACAGCGCGGGCCAGATGGCGGGGGCCCCTGCTTGACCACGTGCACATCCGGCGGCCCGGTTCTCTGGACCGCGTCCGAATCTCCTTGTGGGCCGACGAGGGGCAGTGGTAGTTGGCCGATGCGTTCGTGTGTGCCGGATGCGGTGCGGAGTTGACCGTGCCCCTGCGGCGGGTGGCCCTGCCGGTGCGGGCCCGGCACCAGTGCGGGCACGAGATGCTCCCGGTGCTGATGGGGTCCGGGACCTACGCCGTCGCCCCGGAGCCCTGGGGCCACGGAGCGCCACCCACCGGCCCTGCTCGGCCAAGCCGGGACACGTCGGCACCCACCCGCACACGCGCCCGTCGTGGTCGTCGCGGTCCGGCTGACGGGCCCTCTGGCCCGCACCGTCCTGGGCCTGTTCCGGCCGGTCCACTCCTCTTTTCCCAGGTGACGGTCACCGCCACGATGGGGCGAGCGATGGATCTCCGCACAACGTTCCGCATCTGAAGTACGCCGTGCATCTCTTGCCCGGCTCGCCTGGGCCATCCACCGCCGGGTGCCCGGAGGCGGGACTGTGCGCGCGTCGGCAGCACCGGGACAGCGCGCCTTGTCGGAATCGCACTCCCACTTTCCCAGCACTGGAGTAGCCATGCCTCGATTCAGTACCGCACGCCTGCCCCTCATCACCCTCACTCTGGCCGGCGCCGCTCTGGCACTGCTGCCCGGTACTGCCGAGGCCGCGTCCGTCACCACCTGGGAGAAGGTCGCCGACTGCGAGAGCGGGGGCAACTGGAGCATCAACACCGGCAACGGTTACTACGGCGGTCTTCAGTTCTCGCTGAGCACCTGGAACGCCTACGGTGGCCGTGCCTACGCCGACTACCCCCACCAGGCCACCGAGAAGGAGCAGATCCTCATCGGCGAGAAGGTGCTCGCCGCGCAGGGCGAGCAGGCCTGGCCGTCCTGCGGCCCGCAGGCAGGCCTGGGTGCGGACACCGCCGACCCGTTCCCAGCCGATCCCACTCCGCCGTCGGGGAAGGTGTACGACCGGACCCGGTCGGCGTCGGGCGCGTGGTCGTCGGCGACCAACATCGACGGCAACACGGCGATCACCGAGATCGCCGCGTCCGGCCTGCCGGACGGCACCCTGCACGTGCAGTCCCTGGTGAACGGGAAGGTGTACGACCGCACTCGATCTGCGTCGGGTGCGTGGTCGTCGACGACGAACATCGATGACAACGGCGCCATCACGAAGATCGCCTCTGCGGCCCTGCCGGACGGCACACTGCACGTCCTGACCGTGGTCAACGGCGACATCTGGGACCGCACACGATCGGCCTCGGGCTCGTGGTCGTCCGCGACGAAGATCGACGACAACGGCGGTATCAAGGACCTCGCCGCGTCCAGCCTGCCGGACGGCACACTGCACGTGCAGGCGCTGGTCAACGGCGACATCTGGGACCGCACGCGGGCCGCCTCCGGGTCCTGGAGCAGTGCCGTGAAGATCGACGACAACGGCGGTATCAAGGACCTTGCCGCGTCCGGCCTGCCGGACGGCACACTGCACGTGCAGGCGCTGGTCAACGGCGACATCTGGGACCGCACGCGGGCCGCCTCCGGGTCCTGGAGCAGTGCCGTGAAGATCGACGACAACGGCACCATCAAGGCGATCTCCTCCGGCGCGGTCTCCGACGGCGGCATGCACGTTCAGGCCGTCGTCAACGGCGACGTCTGGGACCGCGAGATGTCCGCGGCGGGCAGCTTCTCCAGCGCCACACAGATCGATGACAACGGCGGCATCATCGCCACCTCAGCGGCTGGACTGCCGGACGGCACCTTCCACGTCGGCACCATCGCCTGATCGATCGCGGTCACCGCGACCCGTGCAGAGGATGCCGGAAGGCAGCGGACACTCCTGCACGTGAGGCGGTGGACCCGGGCGGCGGGGTGGTGGCCGCGAACGACCGACACCGTGATGGGTGTCTGCACGGATGAGGGCCTTCTGGGGTCCGGAGTGGACTGCGACATCCACCGCCGGAGCCCAGGAGGCCCTCTCGTCTCACCGCGATGCCCCGCTGACGCCGACGCCCACGGTGCTGTGCAGATGGGCGTAGCCGGTCCAGGACCGGTCAGCCGGCCAGGGGGTCTTCGAGGTCGTCCTGTACGCGTTGGTCCACCGTGACGCCAAGGACCGGCCGGGACGCCGAGGTGCGCGTCGATAGGAACAGCTGATCGTCATACACGTTGTTCGCACGTGCCGAGCGCGGGCCGCCGGTGGTTCGGCTACTTGCCGGGCACTCCGGTGGCAGCGGAACTCGCGCGGACCTCGCAGCCCGGCGCGGCGCGAACCCGTGGCGCCCGCACGACGAACCTCGCCGCGGTGTGGCCGGCCTGGAGGCGTTCCAGTTCGGAACCGGTGACAGCTCCACCACGCCGGAGGTCTCCGCCACAGGCGGGAAGGTGTCCGACGCGGGACCGGCCGACCGGGAGAGCGCCGCGTTCCTCCGGCGGTGCACAGGACGGCAGTCGCTCGCCGGCGGGCGCCGTTCACGCCCTGCCCCACGGGCCTCACCGTTCGGTCCGCGGTCGGCAGGGAGTCCCTGGGACCCGAACACCGGCCGCTGCCGGGAAGCGACCATCGGACATGACGGGCGCGAGGGCCCTTCGCCGGTGATCGGGGTGGAGACGGATGTCGTCGCCCACGCCGGACCGGAGGGCCCTCGCGCGATGTGCCGGGATGTGCGGCGGGTCGGTGCTCAGACGATCGTCTGCAGGTGCACGGTGCCGTCGGGCAGGCCAGCGGACTGGACCGCGAAGACGCCGCCGTTGGCGTCGACCTTCGTGGCGGAGCCCTGCCAGGTGCCGGAGGCGCTGCGGGCACGGTCCCACACGCCCGAACCCGGTACCACCGCGTCGACGGTCATGCTTCCGTCGGGCAGCGCCGCCGCGCTCACCGCGCTGATGTCGCCGTTGGTGTCGATCTGGGTGGATGCCTGCCAGTTGCCCGCGGTGTTACGGACGCGGTCCCAGATGCCGGAGCCGGGCACGACGGCCTCGATGCGCTGGGTGCCGTCCGGCAGCGCCACCGTGGCCAGCGCGGTGATGTTCCCGTTGGTGTCGATCTGGGTCGCCGACGTCTGCCACGTGCCGGAGGCGCTGCGCACCCGCTCCCAGATGCCCGAGCCGGGCACGAGCGTCTCCAGGTGCAGGCTGCCGTCGGTGAGACCCGCCGCGGCGACCCGGGTGACGGACGGGTTGTCGTCGATCTTCGTGGCCGCCGTCCAGGTGCCGTCGGTCTTCCGTGTGCGGTCCCACACGCCCGAGTTCTTCACCACCACGTCGACGTGGAGCGTGCCGTCCTTGAGCGCGGCGGCGGACACGGCGACGATGTTGTCGTTGTCGTCCATCTTCACGGCGTTCGCCGCCCAGGTGCCCGAGGCGCTGCGCACCCGTTCCCAGACCCCGGAGCCGGGAACCACCGTGAAGGTGTGCAGGGTGCCGTCGGGCAGCGCGGCCGAGGCGACGGCGGTGATGGCGTCGTTGTCGTCGATCTCGGTGGAGCTGCCCGCCCAGGTGCCGGAGGAACCGCGCGTACGGTCCCAGACGGTGCCGTGGGGGACGGCGGAGGCGGTCGGGGCGACGTCGAGGTAGTCCGAGTCGATGTTGATCGAGACGCCGCCGTAGGTCTCGGTGTGTCCGCCGCTGTACTGGTGGATGCGCTGGTGGTTCGCCCACAGCGTGGACGGGACGGCCGGGTCGCCGGTGTCGGCGCTGCCGTTCCACAGCGCGTCGTAGATGACGTCGGGCATCTGGTAGCCGCTGCCGTAGTGGTCCGCCAGGTCGGAGATGCCGGAGCTGGAACTGCTGTAGACGCCGGAGTCGTAGCCCCGGGCGTGGAGTTCCTTGGTCCAGGCGGACAGGAAGCTCAGCACGTCGGAGGAGTCGGAAGAGCTGTACGCCTCCATGTCGTAGTAGAGCACCGAGCCCGCAGGGAAGCCGAGTGAGGCGGCCTGGGTGATCGCGTCGTCGGCGGCGCTGGTGCCCTGGGCGGTGGGCGAGGTGATGTCGGCGGCCTGGACGCCGACGTAGATCGGGATGAAGTGCCAGCCCGCGGACGCCTGTTGGGAAACCCATGAGGCGGTGAGGTTGGGCTGGCTGCAGGCGCGGTAGGCGCCGCCGATGTAGATGCCGACGGCGCCGTACGGGGACGAGCTGTTCCAGGCGTTCATGGCGCTCGCCGAGGGCGCGGCGCAGGCGTCGAAGCCCTTGCCGGTGTAGTGGGTGCTGCTGCTGGAGAGGGACGCGGCGGTGAGCGTGGAGGGCGCGGGCTCGGGCGAGGAGGCGCTCCGCAGGGTGAGGCCCGCGTCGGTGGCGATGTCCTCGACGAGCCCCGGGTCGCTGTCGTAGGTGCCGGTGAGCCGCACCTGGGCGTCGCCTGCTGCCAGTTGGTGGGCGGCCCTGTCGGTGCGCGCCTGGTCGGCGCCTCGGGAACCGGCGGGCTGGACGAGCAGTGCCTCGGTGCGTCCGACGAGGTGGGAGGGGCAGTCCTGGTCCGTGGAGGGGGTGCCGTAGTACAGGGTGTGGCGGTCGAAGCGGACGCAGGCGCGCGGGTCGCGGTCGAGGTCGACCGTGTCCCAGCCAGCCGGAACGGTGAACTGGTGGCCCCGGTAGGTGACGGAACGGGACGCGGGGCCGGCCGCGTGGGCGGCCGGGAGCGCGATGCCGGTGAGCACAGCCGCGGTGGCGGTGAGCGTGAGGGACCTGCGCAGCGCTCTGCGCAGGGCGGTGGGTACGGGCACGGAAAACCTCTCAATTCCCAGGCGCGTGCATGACAAGTAGGGGGGCGGGTTGTTCAGCGGGCTACGGCTGCCACCAGCGGGCCTTGTAGATGCCGCCGTCCGCGAGCGTGTACGGGGCGACGGTGCTGGAGGCGTTGCGGACGTAGCGGGTCAGCCAGTCGGGGCTCAGATCGCCGTCCGGCATCGTGAAGATGACGCTGCTGCCGTAGTTGCTCACGGCCTTCACACCACCCCACAGGCCGCAGGCCGAACTGCCGTAGGGCGTGAAGGTGCGCGCCGACTTCGAGTACTGGTACAGCGCCTGCCCGGTGGACACCCACAGCAGATCGGACGAGCCCGCCACGGCGCCCACGTCGTGGCCGTCGGGCGTGGGGAGGTCCACGGAGGCGGAGGTCTTCTCGGTGAGGCCGGGCTGTGCCGGAGTGCCGTCGAGGGTGTACGCGGCGAGCCTGCTGCCGCCCACCGCCCACAGCACGTTCGCGCTGGAGTCCCAGTGCACGCCGTGCGCCGTGGCCAGAGGGGTGGTGAAGTGGGCCGTGGCGGCGGGGCCCTGGGAGGCGGCGTAGACGCGGACGGCGTTGCCGGTGCTGCACGCGACGGCGACGTTGCCGTCCGGCAGCAGCTCGATGCTGTGCGGGTTGAGGTCGTCCCCCGGTCCGGAGTCGGCGACCAGGCCGGCCCAGCGGCGGTTGCCGGTCGGGTACTCGACCACGGCCGCGAAGCCGTACGAGGCGGTGACGAGCAGGAGCGTGGAGCCGCCCGACGCGCGCGCCTTCACCTCGCTGACATAGGTGAAGCTGGAGGCCGGCTGGAGGTCCGCGTACCGGGAATCGCCGTCCGGGGTGAACGACCACCGCACCACCGACGGATCGGCCACCGGATCCCAGCTGGTCCTCGCCGGGTCGAGCAGCAGCACCTTGCGGGCCTTCTGGTCGCCGACCAGAACCGGGGGCAGGGTGGCGGCGCGGGCGTTGCCGCCGAGCGGCACAGCGGCCCCGAGGGCGGTGCCCAGTCCGGCGAGCAGGAGCGAGCGTCGGGAGGGCAGGCGTGAGGGCGGGTCGGAGGATGCCATCCTGGTGCCTCTCACTGCCAGATCATGTCGTCGGTGGTCATCGCGGTGCCGGCCGGCTGCCCGGCGGTGGCGGTGGCGGGCTGTCCCTGGGCGGCGACGGCGGTAGGAACAGGGTGCGCGATGTGGGCACCGGCAGCGGCGAGGACGCCGAGGGAGAGGGTCGCGACCGCAGCGGCGACGGCGAGGCGCAGTTCGGGCATGACGAAACGTCCTTCTGGTCAAGGGAGTCGGAAGTACCGGCCACGAACCGAGGTCAGCGGACAACCTCTTCGGACACGTCCCGCGGTGACGCGCCCTGCGGCCTGGAACTAATGTCCGTCCTGGTCAGGGCGTTCGGAAGGGCTGACGTCGGGCCGGAAGGGGCTGTGGCCCGAAGGGGCCAGCAGTGGTACCTCGGCGCCCAGCAGCGACCAGCCGGCGAATTCGGGCCCGGCGGCCAGCGCCCGCAGACACAGGGCGGTCGCCACCTGCTCGGCCTCACGCAACGACGCGACGCGCAGCCACAGCCCGACCACCGCGCAGGGCCGGACGGCCGGGGGGAGGCTGACGTGTTCCAGCCGGTCCTCGGGACGAGCCGCTTCGCGCAGCAGGCCGGCGGCCACGGGGGGCAGAGGCACACCGCCTCCCGGGGAGCGCAGTCGTGCGTGAACGAGATACATACTGGTCAACGCTTTCAAAAGATCTGCATTTCACGCTACTTGCCGGGCTTGGACGGTTGTACCGGAGGCCGGAAAAGGCCACACCGCTTCACACATCGACCACAGCCGACCTTGTTGTGCGATGATCTTTTTGATTCGGTGAACATCGCAGGGTCGGGGGGATGAATGCTGGCAGCACTGGGCGTCGATCCGATCACGGAAGCCGTCTACCGGGCCATGCTCGAACACCGCGCCGAAGGTGTCGCCGAGTTGGCGGTGCGGCTGGAGCTGTCCGAGGCCGAGGTGCGCCGGGCCCTCGACCGGCTCAGTGAACTCGCCCTGGTCCGCCACTCGTACGAGGTGCCCGGTGCCCTGCACGCCGTCAGCCCCGAGGTGGGCCTGGAGTCGTTGCTCGCCCGTCAGCAGGCCGAACTGGCCGCTCAGCAGCAGCGTGTGGAGGCCTCCCGGGCCGCGGCGGCCCAGCTGATCGCCGAGCACGCCGCCCAGCGCACCACCGCCCCCGGTGTGGAGCAGCTCACCGGCATCGACGAGATCCGTGACCGGCTGGCCCGGCTCACCCGGGACGTGGCCGAGGAGGTCATGACCTTCGCCCCGGACGGTGAGCACACGCCGCAGGCCATCGCCGCCGCCCGGCCGCTGAACACCTCCCTTCTGGAGCGCGGCGTGCGGCTGCGCACCATCTACCTGGACAGCGTCCGCAACAATCCGCGGACACTGGAGTACCTGGAGTGGCTGAGCGGGCGCGGCGGTGAGATCCGTACCGTCGCCACCCTGCCCACCCGCCTGATCATCGTCGACCGCAGGGTCGCGGTCTGCCCCGTCAGCAGCAACGACACGGCCGCCGGTGCGGTGTTGCTCAGCGGCCAAGGCACACTGACCGCGATGTGCGCGCTCTTCGAGAGTGTCTGGCAGTCCGCCAAGCCGCTCGCCGAGAGCAGCCGACGTGGCCCGGAGGGGCTGACGGACACCGAGGCGGCCGTGGTCAAGCTGCTGGCCGAGGGCCATACCGACGAGGCCATCGCCAAACGTCTGGGCGTCTCCCCCCGTACCGCCCGCCGGATCGCGACGGGGCTCATGCACCACCTGAACGCGCGAAGCCGCTTCGAGGCGGGGGTGCGCGCGGCCCAGCGCGGCTGGCTGGGCTGAGCCGGCACCGGCCCGCCACGGCCTCTTCCGGCCTCCCCCCGGACTCGCCCCGCTTCCGGCCCCGCCCGACGCCCGGTTGTCCGCGGGGCCGATCCCTCTGCTCCCCTCTCTGCCCACACCCGGACCGTCCGCCGCTGGCCGGAACCGTCCGCGGACCCTTCTGACCAGGTCAAAGCCATACCGCTGACTGCGTGTAACGGTCACTCTCTTCTCGGCGCCTGCGGCGAGAGCCTCAAGCCGCGGACCGTTCCGGCGCCCGTCGCCGCCCCCGCGGCGCGCCGACGAACCGTGCCCGCCGCAGGCCGTCCTGCCGGGCACGCCCCTGCCCGTGAAGGAGATCCGCCATGTCCAGCCGCGTTCGAGGCCGCGTCCGTGTCATAGCCCTCGCCGCCGTGCCGCTCGCCGCCGCGGCGGCCGTCGGTGCCGTCAGGTACGCCGTCGACCCGGCGCCCACGGCAACGGCCGCCAGAGCGCTGCCCGTTGCGACCGCCTCCCCGGTCCAGGCGGAGCCGGGGGGACGCGGTGACTGGACCACCACCGCGCCCAGTGCCGCGGCCACCCCCAGCCCCAGCCCGTCCGCGGCCCGTCCCACGCCGAAGGCCGCGCCGAAGACCACGTCGAAGGCCGCGCCGAAGACCGCGTCCAAGGCGGCGCGTCCGCTGCCCGCCGCACAACTGCCCGACGCGCACCGCTCCGGCTGGAAGGAGATCGGTCCGCCGCGCACCCGGCAGACCACCCAGGACGTGGGCGTCAGCGAGTGCGGCTGGGTGCACGGGGCCGTCGGCTGGCGGCAGCAGGGTTACGTCGGCAAGACGAAAACTCCCGCCATCCAGGACACGTTCACCTTCGACTCCGCCACGGCCGCGGACGCCGCCTACCGCAAGCTCGTCACCGCCTTCGACGGCTGCCAGCACGACCTGCGCGCCATCCAGGCACAGCACGACACACCGGAGGACGCCGTGGTCACGAAGACGGCGTCCACGACCGGCGGCACCGCCTACGCACGCTCCTGGACCGCGGTGGCGGGCATCTCCATGCCCGGTCGGCAGACCAACCACTACTACGTCGTCAGGCGTGGGGCGGCGCTGACGGTCGTGCAGTACACCGAGCCGGGCGACACCCCCGCGGCCGACCCGGCCCACCAGCGGTCCGACGACCGGGCGGAGTTGTCCGTCATCGCCGCGCACATGTGACCTCCGTCCCTCTTCCCCGCATTTCTCTCCTGTTTCACAGAAAGCGAGTTCACCATGCGGAATCTCCGCACGTCCCGACTGCGTGCCCTGGCCGTCCTCACGGCCGTGACGGCCACCACGACCTTCGCGGCGGTCCTGCCCGCGCACGCCGACTCCAGTGTCGACGGACCCATCACCCGCAGCGAGGTGCTCAACCGGGCGCAGAGCTGGGTGGACGCCGGCGTGCCGTACAACAAGGCCGGTGAGTACGGCGGTTACCGGGAGGACTGCTCGGGCTACGTCTCGATGGCCTGGCACCTGTCGTCGAGTCTGGTCACCTGGACCCTGCCGAACGTCTCCACCAAGGAGAGCTTCTCCAGCCTCCTGCCCGGCGACATCATGGACTACACCGCCGAGCACACCTTCATCTTCGCCGGCTGGACGAACAAGACGAGCGGCGACTTCACGTACTACGCGGAGAGCAACCCCAACAACCCCACCCACGGCCCGACCCACGCCAACATCAACTGGTCGAGCATCGAAGGGTGGCCCACCAGCTATTACGACGCGTACCGCTACAAGAACATCGTCGACGACCCGGTCACCCCGGCCGGCACGGTCTGGGACCGCACCCGCAGCGCCTCGGGCACCTGGGACGCGCACGCCACCGAGATCGACGACAACAGCCACATCAGCGCGGTGGCGTCGGCGACGCTTCCGGACGGCACCGTGCACGTGCTGACCATCGTGCCCGGCTCGGGTGTGTGGGACCGGGTGCGCAGCGCCTCCGGCACCTGGGCGGGCTCCGCCACCCAGATCGACTCCAACGGCGACGTGTCCGCGGTCTCGGCCGCCGCCCTGCCCGACGGCACGCTGCACGTGCAGACCCTCGTCCCGGGCGCCGGTGTCTGGGACCGTACCCGGAGCGCGTCCGGCAGCTGGTCGGCCAGCACCCAGATCGACTCCAACGGCAACATCACCGCGCTCTCCGCGTCGGGCCTGAAGGACGGCACCCTGCACGTCCAGGCCCTCCTGCCGGGCTCCGGCGTCTGGGACCGTACCCGCAGCTCCTCGGGCAGCTGGAGTTCCGCCACCAAGATCGACGACAACGGCAACATCTCCGCCATCGCCTCGACGGCGCTCCCGGACGGTTCGATGCACGTCGACGCGGTCGTGCCGGGCTCCGGCGTCTGGGACCGGGTGCGCAGCGCGTCGGGCACCTGGGCCGGTGCGGCCACGCAGATCGACGCCAACGGTGACGTCACCTCGGTGTCCACGTCCGCCCTCCCGGACGGTTCGATGCACGTCGACGCGGTCGTGCCGGGGTCCGGAGTCTGGGACCGGGTGCGCAGCTCGTCCGGCGCGTGGTCGAAGGCCACGAACATCGACAGCAACGGTGACATCTTCGACACCTACACGGTCGGGCTTCCGGACGGCTCGATGCACGTGGGCACCATCGCCTGACCGGCGGGCACGCCCGTGACGGGCGGCGAGACGTGGAACCCTCGATCGCCGATCACGGTCGTGTGGCGGGGAACACCATTCGTTCAGCGATCATCAACGGCCGGACGTCACCGTTCCGCCGGCCGGGATGATCGCTGAACTGGTGTCCGGGAACAACACCGGCGATGGTAACGGCAGAGTTCGGCGGGGATGTCCTGCAGGCCGGCCAGGTAGATGACGGAGTTGCATCCGAGCGTCCACCACACGGTGACCAGCACGAGCGCCCACCAGGCGGTCGGGGTGTCGGTGGTCCACTGGATGTCGTCCGGCCGGCCGATGGCACGAGCGCGAAGTGAGGAAGAGCCGATGTGGAGACGGTCCTGGCCTTCCGTCACGACCGGCAGGACGGGGCGCGGCTGCCCTTGACCGGCGGCCTGCCCCGGGACGTGCAGCGCGGCGATCCGCCGCCCTGCGCCCCCGGGGCCCGCTCCGCCTCGACCAGAACCTGGTTCTGCACGCCCTGGCCGGGATACCAAGGGCCCCGGCCGGAGTTGACCGGTCCGTGCGGGGAACGGCGCCGTGCTCCACCTCCACGTCGATCGGGGGCTGCGCCGCCGACTGCCCGGAGGGCTACGCCTGCGTGGCACCGGCGAAGGGCCGGGTGGTCCGGACCAGCGGCGAGAAGGTCCCGGCCGATGTGCTCCGCAGTGCCGCGGACGCCGTCCACCCGGCCCGCACCGGCGGAACTCGCCGCGCTCCTGCCGCCGGCCCGCACGGCGGCGGCACCGGTGCGGCGCGGGGACCTGCCGTCGTACGGTGACGGTGCGTCGGACAGCAGCGTGGACGAAGGCGGTTGAGCGGAACGTTCCGTGGCCCGGCGGTGCCGGACCAGGGGACGGCGGACCGCACTGCCGGATCGTCGGGCGTGCGCCTAGAGTCCCGTGGCATGCCTCCTCGTCTCCTCCTGTGCACCCGCACCACCGAATACCGCCACGACTCCCTCCCGGACGCGGTCGCCGCTGTCCGGGGGCTCGGCGGGTTCGCCGTCGAGCACACCGAGGACCCCGCGGACCTCGAACGGCCGCTGGACGGGTTCGCGGCCGTGGTCTTCCTCTCAACCAGCGGGGACGTGCTGACCCCGGCCGGGCGCGAGCGGCTGGAGCTGTACGTCCGGTCGGGCGGCGGCTTCGCCGGGGTGCACGCGGCGGCCTGCACCGAGTACGGGTGGCCGTACTACGGCGAACTCCTCGGCGCCCGCTTCACCCGGCACCCCGCCCACCAGCCGGGCCGGGCCCTCGTCGCCGACCCCGGTCACCCCGCGACCCGACGGCTGCCGTCCGTCTGGGAGTTCACCGACGAGTGGTACGACTTCGACCACGCCCCGAGCGGCGGGGCACGCGTGCTGCTGCGCGCCGACGAGACGTCGTACGACGGCGGCGGCATGGGCGCGGACCATCCGCTGGCCTGGTGCTACGAGCGGGGTCCCGGAGGCGGACGCGTGTTCTACACGGCCCTCGGCCACGCCGCCGACGCCTACCGCGACCCGGTCTTCCTCGCGCACCTGAACGGCGGCCTCACCTGGGCGGCAACGGCTGACCAGTGACGTTTCTGCGGTGAACCCGTTGCGCCGTTGGAGTGAGTAAAGCTGGCGTAGGGGGAAGGTCACGTGACTATCTAGAGATGCTCTTGTCTTGGCAAAGGGCGTCGAGACGCGGCGGCCCCCCTTCCGCCCCGCGTCACCCACCCACAGGAGGAGCCGGACCTTGACCTACGGTAATAAGCTGCGCGAGCGCATCGCCGGTCCCGGAACCACACCGCTGATCGGCGTGTACGACATGTACTCGGCGTCGATCGCGGCCAAGCACTACGACGGGATGTTCGTATCGGGCTTCGGCTTCGCGGCCTCGTACTACGGACTGCCGGACATCGGATTCATCGCCTGGCCCGACATGGTGGCCTTCGTCCAGCGGCTGCGCGGCGCGTTCCCCCACCACCACCTGCTGGTCGACATCGACGACGGGTACGTCGACCCGGAGGTCGCCTGTCACGTCGTCGAGGGCCTGGAGCGCATCGGCGCCTCCGGGGTGATCCTGGAGGACCAGAAGCGGCCGCGCCGCTGCGGCCACGCCGACGGCAAGCAGGTACTGCCCCTGGAGGAGTACCTGGAGAAGCTGCACAAGGTCCTGGAGACCCGCAAGGACCTGGTCGTCGTCGCCCGCACGGACGCCACCGACGAGCACGACATCCTGCACCGCGCCGAACGGCTCGCGGCCACCGACGCCGACGTGGTGCTGGTCGACGGGGTGCGCAGCGTCGAGTGGATCAAGCGGATCCGTGAGGTCGTCGGGGACAAGCCGCTGCTGTTCAACCAGATCGCGGGCGGCAAGTCGCCGCGGCTGTCCCTCGGTGAGCTGTCGGACCTCGGCGTGGACGTCGCCATCTACAGCACCCCGTGCCTGTTCGCCGCGCACGAGGCGATGGACTCCGCGCTCGCCGGCCTGAAGGCGGCCGACGGCCGGCTGCCCGAGGTGGACCCCGCGAGCGGCGTCGGCGTGAAGGCCTCCACCAGCCTGCTGGAGCGCAACATCGCCCGCGAGCGGCTCACCCCCGAGGGCGTGGGCGTGTGAGCGGTGCCGTACCGCGGCTCGGCGTGGCCACGGCGGTGGCCGCCGTGCTCCTCGGGGCCGGCGCCGTGCCCGCCGTCGCGTCCGGGGGCCTGATCACCGTGATCGACAACTCCCACGCCGACTCCTGGCTCGAAGTCGATCGCGCGGCCAACCTCCAGACCGGCAGCGGCACCGCCGGCAGCGACCACGACGGCAGCGCCGTGGACGTGGTCGAGGCCCTGGTCGGCGCCGACCGGGGCGAGGAGGACTGAGCGGCCACCGGACGACACGACGGCCGGGCACCCCCTGCGGGAGGTGTCCGGCCGTCACCGTGTCACCGGCTCCTGGCGTCCGGCCGTCGGACTCAGTCCTCCGTGAGGCCGGGACGGCCGTTCTCGTCGAGTTCGACGTCCTCCTCCGGGTCGTGCTCGTGGACGGGCGAGGCCACGGTGGCGCGCCGCTGTCCCGGGGCGCGGGTGCGGCAGGCGGCGTGGGCCGTGCCGTAGGCGGTGACCAGGGCGTCCGCGGCCACGGAGAGGGCGGCGGCGATACGCGTGGAGTGCTTCATGCCCGGCGCACGATGCTCGCCGGGGCGGGGTCACCTCACGCGCCGGGATCCGCCGCCGGCATCACGCACTCGGCCGTTCGGTCCGGCGAGCGGCCGTCCGGTCGGCGTGGTTCACGGGCGGCACGCGGCGGGCCCGTTCCCGGGTGGGGCCGTGCTCGCGCGCCGCACCAGTCGTGTCGACAGCTCCGTCCGCGTCCCCTCGGGGCGGTCGCCGCGCATCATCCGCACCAGCAGCCGCAGCGCCGTCGCCGCCATCTCCGCCAGCGGCGGGCGCACGGTCGTCAGCGCCGGGGTGGCCCAGCGCGCTTCGGGCAGATCGCCGAACCCCACCACGCTGACGTCGTCCGGCACCCGCAGCCCCCGCTCGGCCAGCGCCGTGTACACCCCGAGCACCATCCGGTCGGAGCACACGAACACCGCGCTGGGCGGCTCGGGCAGGTCCAGCAGCTCGTGCGTGCGAAGCCGGGCGGTGGTCTCGTCGGGGCCCGCGTGCCGCACGTAATCGGCCCGGTGCCGCACTCCCGCCGTAGCGAGCGCCGAGCGGTGGCCGGCCACCCGGGCGCCGTCGGCCATCGTGCGCCGGTGCCCGGCGATCACCGCGATCCGCTCGTGCCCGAGCCCCAGCAGGTGCTCGGTCGCGCTCACCCCGCCCTGCCAGTTGGCCGCCCCGACCGACACCACGCCGGCCGGCGGCTCGTGCGCCGGGTCGATGAGCACGTACGGGATGCGGTGATGGTCCAGCCAGGCGTACTGGGAGGCGGACAGCTCCGCCCGGTCGACCAGCACGCCCGAGGAGCCGCGCGCGGTCAGCTTGTCCAGCCAGTCGCGCTCCGGGCGGGTGCCCCGGGGCCGGGCCGGGCCGGCCGAGACGACCACCTCAAGGCCCGCCTCGTGCGCCGCCGCCTCCACCCCGTGCAGCACCGCACCCGACCAGGAACTCTCCGGTGAGTGCAGCACCAGGTCCACCAGGCCGGGCGCCTTCGCCGCGTCGAAGCGGGGACGGCGCACGTAACCGAGGCGGTCGAGCGCCTCGGTCACCCGGCGGCGAGTCTCCGGGGCCACGTCCTCGCGGCCGTTGACGACCTTCGAAGCGGTGGGCACCGACACGCCCGCCTCCCGGGCCACCACCGCCAGCGTCGGCCCGGCCCCCACGCTCGCACTCCCCGCACGGACCATAGGGAACCACCTCTCCGGCCCGCCCGTGGGCCATCGAAAGTCGCGACCAGCGCTGCTTCCGAGGTCTGCACACCGACGACCTCCCAGAAAGCGCTTCCTACGATAGGTGCGGGGCAAGACGGCGGGAAGACGGGGGAATCACCGGACGGCTCCGGCGGAGACTTTCGAAACGCGGCCACCCGCGGGACAGCGCACCCCGCGGATCCGTGCACCGGAATAGGTCCGGGCGATCCGGTGCTCTTGGTGGGACGAGGCACGCGCGCGTGGCGAAGGGCTGGTGGGCGATGACGGCAGACCAGACGGGCCCCGTGGTCAGAACGCCCCGCGGGGCCGTACGCGGCCGGTACGAGCGGGGGATCGCGGTCTTCCGGGGCATCCCGTACGCCGCCCCGCCCGTCGGCTTCCTGCGCTTCCGCCCGCCCCGGCCGCCCGAGCCCTGGGACGGGGTCCGGGACGCCGGCGCGTTCGGGCCGACCGCGCCGAAGCCGCCGTACTCCGAGGCGTTCGCCCAGTACCTGTCCGACCCCGTGATCCCGGGGGACGACTGCCTCAACCTGAACGTCTGGACCCCCGAGCCGGGGCCCGGCGCCCGGCTCCCGGTCCTGGTCTGGCTGCACGGCGGCGCGCTGACCAGGGGTTCCTCGGCGGTGCCGGTGTACGACGGCAGGACTTTCGCGCGCGACGGAGTCGTCTTCGTCTCGCTCAACTACCGACTGGGGGTGGAGGGCTACGGGCTGTTCCCCGACGCGCCCCCGAACCCCGGCCTGCGCGACCAGCTCGCCGCGCTGCGCTGGGTGCACGAGACGATCGAGGCCTTCGGCGGCGACCCGGACCGGATCACCCTGTGCGGCCAGTCGGCCGGCGCCATCAGCGCCGGCGTCCTCCTCGCCGCACCCCAGACACGGGGCCTGGTCCGGCGGGCGGTCCTGCAGAGCGGCGCGCCCGAGGCCGTCGACCGCGACAAGGTGCGGCGGATGGTGCGCCGGATGGCCGCCCGGCTGAAGATCCCGGCCACGGCCGAGGCGTTCGCGGCGGTCGACCGCGCACTGCTGCTGCGCACCCAGGCCGAGGTCGGCCGGCTCGGCAGCCCGGTGCTGGGCGGGCCCGCGTTCGGCGTCGTCGTGGACGGCGACCTCGTGCCCCGCGACCCGCTGAAGGCGCTGACCGAAGGCGGCGCGGCCCGGGACGTCGACCTGCTCATGGGATGGACCCGGGACGAGTACCGGCTGTGGCTGGTGCCCGGCGGACTGCTGGAGCACGTCGACCGGCTCGGCGCGGTCGCCCTGGCCGGGGCGATGGCCCGCTGCCACGCCGGGCACGAGGTGGCGCGCGGCTACCGCGCGCTGCACCCGGACGCCGGGACCGCCGAGATCGTCGGCCAGATGGTCACCGACCACCTGCTGCGGGTGCCGCTGCACCGGCTCGCCGACGCCCACCCCGGCGCCAGTCACCTGTACGAGTTCGCGTGGCCCTCCCGGCTGCCCGGCCTCGGCGCCTGCCACGCCCTGGAGCTGGGGTTCGTCTTCGACAGCGGGGACGTGCCCGAGTCGCGGAAGCTGGCCGGTGAGGGCGCCCCGCAGGAACTGGCCGACGCGATGCACGCCGCCTGGGTGCGGTTCGCGGCGACCGGGGACCCCGGCTGGGCGGCCTGGGACGCGACGCATCCGGTGCGGGTCTTCGGCGAGGACGAGCCGCGTACCGTGCGCGGCCCACGGGATGCGGAGACCGGCCTCTGGCCGACCGCCCGCTCGGTCGTCCCGGAGATCAGCCCCGCGTCCGGGGGCCGGGCTCCGGGGGCGGAGCTGGCGGCGGCGGTACGGCGTCTGCGGCGCTCGGTGGTGGCCCGGCGCCGCTGAGGGCATCCAAGAACCCTGCCCGCCTTGACGGTTGCTCCGGTGCGCCGGCTGCCGGCGACCCCCGGTCCTCCTCACGACCCGTCAGATGTGCAGCTCCTGTGAAGGGTGCAAGCACGTTTTGGGCGCCAAGTCCGTTGTATTACCTAGAACTTGACAGACCTTTACACCCCTGGGAGAGTCCTGCCCGATCAAGATCAAGATCAAGCCATACAAGGCCGATATCAAGCCAAAGGCGAGATCATGTCATGGAGAGTAGGAAGATCCCTGTGAAGAACAAGCGCAGCCTGAAGGTCGCGATTGCCGCCGGTGCCCTCGTCATCGCCGGTGCCACTCCGGCACTGGCCACCATCTCCTACCCGGCGGAGGGTGGCACCTGGGACCACGGAGCCGGCACCTCGTACGTGTGGTCCGACTACTACCTGTCCAGCCGCTGCCACGGCTCGACCTCCGTCGGTGAGTACATCGACACCGACGAGGCGAGCGCGGGCAACTGGAGCATCACCCAGGCCGACGCTGCGCTGTACGGCAACAAGGCGTACTACAAGACCAGCTGCTGACCCATCGGGGCCGGTGAGCCCCTGTTCCTCGTGGTGAGGTGAGCACCCCCGCCCGCGGAGAGAATGCCATGTCCCCCCGCGGGCGGTCCACTCCCCGCCCGTTCTGCCCTCCCGGAGCCGCGCTCCCCGATCTGGGTCGTCGATGCTGCACCGAAGTATCAAGTTCGTTCACGCCGCCGTACTGGCGTTCTCCGCAGTGCTCTCCTTCCTGTTCCTCCGGGACCTCGACGGACGCTGGGTCATGGGCCACACGGCCGTCGTCTGGGTGACGGACACCAAGGGGGAGACCTCCGGCGCCCATGTCACCCGTGTCATGGCCGAGTTCGCCCGGTCCCACGGGGCGACGGTCGCGCGGGAGACCCCCGACCTCAAAGAGCCGTACAGCCGGCGGCATCTCTACCTGGCCCCCGGAGGACCCCACTCCGACTGGCTGCGCGACGGCTACCCCGCCTTCGACCGCGACTACCGCACCGATGTGCACCCCGTCGCGGAGCTGGGCAACCGCGACCCGCGGGGCTACTACTACGTGTTCGGCTCGGACCGGGACGTCGACGAACTGGTCCGGACGTTCACCGGCCTCGGTTTCGAGGCGGCGCCCTACCGCCCCTACTCGCTCGGGCAGCTGACCCCGGCCTACTCCGACAGCGCTCTGCTCCGCTCCTTCTTCGTCGTCACCCTCGCCGTCGTGACGATGACGGGCGCCGGCGTCATGCTCAGCGCCAAGGGATACGGGGTGCAGCGCCTCCAGGGCAGGTCGTTCGGGCAGATCCTGCTGCGGGACCTGCGGCAACTGGCCACCTTCTGGGCGGCGGCCTTCGGCGGGGTGACCGCCCTGGCCCTGCTGCTGCTCGGCCTCTACAACGGACTGGCCTGGATCGGCGTCTTCGCCCTGGTCGCCCTGGGCATCGCCGCCGTCCTCGGGCTCGTCTCCATCGCCGTGCACGCGATCACGCTCCAGCTCACCTCCCAGACCGCCCTGTTGCGAGCGCTGAAGGGCGAACTCCCCGCCCGGACCGCGGCGATGAGCACCTACCTGGTGCGGATCCCCGCGCTGCTGCTCGCGGTGAGCATCGCCGGTGACGTCGTCATGGCCGGACAGAACATCGCGAGCCGGGAAGCCAGCATCGAGACGTACCGGAAGATCGGCGACACCACCGCGATCGCCCTCAACGGCAGCACGGCGAGCGAGGGCGCCTTCGAAGTCCTGGACGAGAAGGTGGGCGGCTGGCTCCGCAAGGCCGACGGGGACGGGCAGATCATCATCGCCGGGCACCGCAGGCTCCGGCACCTGGGCGACCTGGCCGGTCTACCGGACCGCGACCTGCTGATCGTCAACGAGTCCTATCTCGCGGCACAGCCCGTGCTCGACGCCGCGGGGCGGCGGGTCCCCGCGACCACGGCCGACGGGACCCGGGTGAGACTGCTCGTCCCCGCGGACCTGGACCGGTACACCGGCCGTCTCGCCGCCTCGGTCCCCGAACTGCTGAACCCGAGCCGCCCGGAGACGGTTCCCGCCGAGCGGGTCACGGCCCTGCGGGCCCGGGACGGCCAGCGGCTCTTCACCTACAACCCCCGGGGCCGGCTCCAGGCCATGACCAACCCCGACGCGGACGAGTCCTTCGTCACCGACCCGGTGGTCATCGTCTTCCCCGACGGCTCGCCCTCCCTGAGCAACCGGGGCTACGTCGCCTACGCCTCCCAGCAGAGTCTCGTCTTCAAGAACCCGGACGACGTGACGGACGGGATCGCCGAGCACCATCTGGAGACCTACGTCACCGGGATGAGCCCGGTCGGACAGAACGCGGCCCTCAAGCTCCGCGATCTCGTCGCCGACTTCCGGCTCCAGTTGTTCAACCTGGCCGTGGCGGTCGTGGTGCTGCTCATCACCGGAGTCGGGGTCTGCATCGTCCACTCCCGGAAGAACGCGCAGACCATCTTCGCCCGGTACATCAGCGGCTGGCGGTTCACGGCCACACACCGTGCGCTCCTCGGCGTCGAGGGCCTGCTGGCCGTCCTCCTCGCCGTATGGGTGCCCTTCCAGGTGTGGTGGCAGAACCAGGAGCTGGAGGAGTACCGCAGAACCGGCCTCAAACCGCCCGCCGAACCCGTCCACATCACCGGCCTCGACCTGGGCGCCAACGCCGGGCTCGTCGCCGTCGAGATCGCCGCGGTGCTCGCGGCCCTGGCCTTCTTCCACCGTCGGATCGTCAAGGAAGGGGCGGCAGAGTCGTGACCCCCCACCGTCCCATCGGAGCCACCTCGTGATCGAGATCGAGAACCTGCGCAAGTCCTACGGTCCGCGTACCCTCTGGTCCGGCCTCGATTTCACGGTCCGGCGAGGCCAGTTGCTGGCCCTGGTCGGGCCGAGCGGCTCCGGCAAGTCGACGCTGCTCAACTGCCTCGGCCTGCTCGACACCCCGAGCTCCGGCGCGATCCGCCACGAGGGCCGGGACATCACGGGATCCGGCCCGCGCGCCGCCCGGCACTACCGGCGCGACGTCCTCGGCTACCTCTTCCAGAACTACGCCCTGATCGAGAACGCGAGCGTCGCGGCCAACCTCGAAGTCGCCATGAAGCCCCGGCGGAAGAGGGCCGACGCTCCGACGGTCGCCGACGCCCTGGCGCGCGTCGGGCTGGCAGGCCGGGAGAAGGAGCAGGTGCACCGGCTCAGCGGTGGCGAACAGCAGCGCGTCGCCCTGGCCCGCCTCATCGTCAAACAGCCCGCCCTCGTGCTGGCCGACGAGCCCACCGGCGCTCTCGACCACGACAACACCACCCTCGTCGTCGACATCCTGCGCACGATGAGCGAGGACGGCTGCGCCGTCGTCATCGCCACCCACAACGACGCGGTCCGCGACCGCTGCGACGCCGTGCTGACCGTCGGAAGCACGACCCAACCCGAACCCGTGAAAGGAAGGCAGCTCGCATGAAGATCCGTCTCACCTGGGCCGCTCCCCTCGCCCTTCTCGTTCTCGCCGCCATCGCGGTCTTCGCCGTCTACGGCACGCACGCCTTCACCATCCTCGGACGGATCGGGGGGAGGATCTTCTGAGCGTCCCGTTCGGCCGCTGCGGGGGCGGTGCGGCGGCACCCGACCGGACCGCGTGGTCGCCGGTCACCCGCCCGGCCCACCCCGCCCCACCGGCCGACCGCCGCCACCGACTCCCGCACCCCCGGTCGTGCTGAGCGGCGGACAAGCCGACTCACTGCCGGCGGACCCCTCCGGTTTCCGTTCCCACGGCCGTCCGTCGGCAGGTCAACGGGTCAGTGCCCGGCGCAGCGCGGCCGGCACCTCCCGCGCGGAGCGCAGCAGCAGACCGAGGACGCGGTGGGCGGCGTCGCGGCGGTGCCGGTGCCGGGACCAGACGGCCGGGACGATCACACCGGCGAACAGCAGGAGGAACGTCACGAGGAACAGCGTGCCGAACGGGGTGAGGAACTCGGCGGACCGGACGACGACGGCCATGGGCACTCCCTGATCGAAGCGGAACGGAAGCCGCGTGCGGCGGCGGTCACGAAGGTGCCCGTCCAGCGGGGCGTTCCGCGACCGTCCGCGCACATTGGACGGCAGGCCCGCGAAGCGGCTGTTCAGCGCCATAGACTTCCGGGCGTCCAGTCCTGTCCGCTGGGCGGTCGAACGCTGGGGGAGCGGGTGGCGAACGGAGCACACGAGGGGGGCGTGGAGGAGGCGTTCCGGGCGGATCTGCGCCGGCTCGGGGAACTGCACCGGATCCTGCTGGGCGGGAGCCCCGGCCTCTCGGTGCTGGCCCGGGCCGCCGGGGTGCGGTCGAAGTCGACGGTCAGCGCGTGGCTGACCGGCGACCGGACGCCCAAGGACGTGGACCATCTGCTCGGCGTGGTACGGACGTTGCGCGAGCAGGTGAGCGGACTCGGGGAGACGATTCCCGGCGTGGACCAGGACCTGCTGAGGCCGGGCTGGTGGCGTGCGCGCTACGCCGAGCTGGCGGGCACACGGAACCACGCCGTGGGGCAGGCGGTGCGCAGTGCGCAGGCCGCCCGGGCCCTGGAACGGCACGACGCGCGATCCCGCCGCGCGGCGCTGCCGGACCTGCCCCGGCCGGTCGCCGACTGGCATCCCGGCAGCCTCGGAGTGCACCCCGCCATCCCCGGCACCGTGGCTGCTCCCGGCGGCACGACCCCCGCGGCGGCGATGGATTTCGTCCTGCCCGCCTACGTTCCGCGTGACCACGACCGGCACCTGCGGCAGCGGCTGGAACAGGCGGCGCTCGGGCAGGACGCGACGCTCGTGCTCGTCCTGGGCGAGTCCTGCACCGGTAAGACACGAACCGCGTTCGAGGCGGTGCGCACCTGCCTGCCGGACTGGGACCTGGTCTTCCCGAAGGACTCCGACAGCCTGCTCGGCCTGCTCGACGCCGGCGTGGCGCGGCCACGGACCGTGCTGTGGCTGGACGAGGGGCAGAACTTCCTCGCCCGGGAACGGGGGGAAGAGGTCGCCGCACAGTTGCGCAGACTTCTGGAGCGGCCACAGCCGGTCGTCGTGCTGATGACCATGTGGCGCGAACACCACCGTTCGCTGACCGTCCAGCCCGGTGCCCCCGGCAAGGACCCGCACCCGCAGGCACGGGCCCTGCTCACCCAGGCGATCGGCGTCCGGGTGCCGTTGGCCTTCTCGCCCGCTGCCCTGCGGGACATCAAGGGCACGCGCGATCCGTCCCTGGCCGTGGCGAGCCTCACGAGCAGGGACGGCACCCTCACCCAGACACTGGCGGCGGGACCGCAGCTCGTCGAGTTCTACGAGGCCGCCGACGACTCACCGGCCTGTTACGGCAAGGCGGTTCTCACGGCGGCGATGGACGCCCGGCGCCTGGGCCACGGTCCCGCACTTCCGGACGGCCTCCTGGAGGCGGCCTCCCCGGCGTACCTCAGCGAGACGCAGCGGGCCGGAGCCGGCCCCGACTGGTTCGCCGGGGCCCTGGACCACGGGCGGCAGAGGGTCAAAGGGGTCGTGGCCCCCCTGGGCGAGGTGCCCGCGGCGAGCGGGATGGGCGCGCGGCCGGGACAGCGGAGGCTGGCCGACTACCTCGACCAGTACGGTCGCCTCGCGCGGTCCTACGTCTGTCCCGGCGCGCCCTTCTGGGAGGCGGCCGAGCGGTTCGCGGCCGACGCCGCCGACCTGCACGAACTGGCGGACTCCGCCCGCCGCAGGGGACGGTACGCCCTCGCCGACACCCTCTTCCGGCGGGCGGCCGAACGGGGGCACGCCCCCGCGTGGACCGAGATGGCCAACCTCCGGGAGACCCGCGGATGCCGGGAGGAGGCCGTCGAGCTCATCTGGAAGGCGCATCACGCGGGTGACGCCACCGCACTGCTCGATCTCGCCTCCTGGTACGAGGAGGACGAGGATCTGGAGGCGGCGCGACGGCTTGCTCCGGAGATCGCCCGGACCGGTGAACCGACGGCCCTGCTCTTCCTCGCGGAGAACGAGGAACTCGTCGGCGGCGACGGCGAGATGGAGCGGCTTGCCGTGGCCGCGGCCGAACTCGGTGCGGCCGCGGCCCTGACCTTCCTGGGCCGCCGTCGCATGATCGCCGGAGAACGGGGCGCGGCGGAGCGGTACTTCCGCTCGGCCATCGCCGCCGGAGACCACTCTGCCGCTTTCGAACTGGCCCGCATGCGGCTGGCGGGGGAACACGACGTACCCGGTGCCGTCGCGGCGGCGCAGCAGGCCGCCGAGCTGGGAGACTTCTTCACCCTCGGGGTCATGGCCCAGCTCGTGATGGGCGTCGATCCGGCGGAGGGCGAACGCATGGCCCGGCAGGCCGCGGCTCTGGGCGGCCTGAGCCCGGCGCGGATGGTGAACCTGTCGTTCGGCGAGTACATGGGCCGGCAGCAGGGACTGGCCGTGCTTGCGGACCGCGCCGAGGCAGCGGACGGGGCCGGAGCGGGAGAGGCGGTCCTGCGGGCGGCTGCCGACGAGGGAGACCTGCACGCCATGGCGTGGCTGGCACAGCGGCAGTGGGCCTTCGGCGATCCGGCCGAGGCGGAGCGCCTCTACGAGGACGCCGCCGAGGGAGGTCACGCCCCCGCGCTGCTGGAGCTCGCCCGCATCCGGCAGGAGGCCGGCCACCTCGCCGAGGCGGAACGTCTGTGCCGGGTGGCGGTGGATGCCGGGGAACCGAGTGCCGTGGGGCAACTCGCGCGGACGTGGGAGGTCGCGGGCAGGACGGAGCACGCCGGCAGCCTCGTGCTGCACGGGCTGGACGCGGACGGCGAACCGGCCCAGCCGTGGCTGCCGAGCCGTCCGGAGCACGACACGTCCCTGGGTATGCACGCGGTCAAGGGCTGGATCCTGATCCAGCACGGCCGGCCGGCCGAGCCGGAGGGCCCCTGACAGAGCCCGACGAAGGCCGTGCCCGGATGCGGAGGGGTCTGGCGGAGCCCGAAGGGGCGGCCACGTCCGGGTGTGGAGGCCGGTGGCCGGAGGCATCACTGTGCCCGGCACCCCCGTCGCGCGGCAGTGACGGAGCCCCTCATCGCCCGTGGCGGAGGCTCCCCCGTGGCCGGAGCCTTCCCCGAGACGGTTGCGACCCGGAGGTCCAAATGACCCGCTCGGCCCGCCCTATGCCGCGAGCGCTGCGGCGATCCCCGTGATCGCCTCCGGTCCGACCCGGCAGCACCCTCCGATCAGCCGTGCTCCCGCCTCCCGCCACGCCTTGACCTGCTCGGCGCCGAACGTGGTGCGTCCGCGCCAGGCCCGTGCCCGCGCGTCCCACGCCTCGCCGCTGTTGGGGTACACCACGACCGGTTTGCCGGTGACACGCGCCGCGATCTCCACCGCGCCCCGCACGTCCTCGGGCGCACAGCAGTTGACGCCGACCGCGATCACCTCATTGGCGTCGGCGGCGAGCCCGAACGCCTCCTCCAGGGGCTGCCCGGCCCGAGTCCGCGAGCCCTCGACGGTGTACGACAGCCAGGCCGGCACCCCCAGCCCCCGCACCGCCCGCAGCAGCGCGGCGGCCTCGTCGGCGTCCGGGACGGTCTCCAGCGCCAGCACGTCCGGCGCGGCGGCGGCCAGCACCTCCATCCGGGGCCGGTGGAACCGCTCCAGTTCGGCCACGCTCAGCCCGTACCGGCCCCGGTACTCGGAGCCGTCCGCGAGCATCGCCCCGTAGGGGCCGACGGAAGCGGCCACCCACAGCGGGCGCGAGACACCCGCTCCACGGGCCTTGCCGGCCGCCTCCCGGGCCAGTTCCACGCTCAACCCGAGCAGCCGTGCGGCTTCCTCCCGGCCGATGCCGCGCTTGCCGAAGCCCTCGAAGGTGGCCTGGTAGCTGGAGGTGATCGCCATGCTCGCGCCGGCGAGGTAATAGGCGAGGTGCGCCTCGGTCACCGCTTCGGGCCGCTCGGCGAGCAGCCGTGCCGACCACAGCTCGTCGCTCAGGTCGTGGCCGGCCGACTCCAGCTGGTTGGACATGCCGCCGTCTAGCACGACGGTCCCGGCGGCGAGGGCGTCGGCGAGGTCGGGGGAGGTGTGGCTGGTCATGGTCACGACGCTAGTCGAAGGGAGAGGGGAAAGGGCTTTCCCCTCCGTCGCGCTTTCTCCGCCCGAACCATTGACCCCCTCGTGACACCCCCTTACCTTTTCGGCGTTCGGAATCACAGATGACGTACGGGATACCGAACAAGCAGTGATCCAGCAGTCCTGGAAGGCACCGCTTCCCCACCGAGAGGCAGTCCCCATGAGCCGCGACCACGACCTGCCCGAAGCCCCCAGTCGCAGACTGATGCTGAAGGGGTACGACGTGACCGTCCGGCTCGGCGGCGCCACCGCGTCCAGCACGCGCGTCACGGGCGAGACCCGGCGCTCGCTGTTCCCGGAGACCGCCGTCGCGGCCGGCGAGCACGTCACCCGCGGCTTCACCGTCGACGTCCGCACCCCCGAGGGGGAACCCACCGGTCCTGACGGAACTCCCGGTCTCGACCTGGCACTCGGCGGCTCGGCACCCGCCCTCGCCGACATCGAGGTCACCCCCGCCCGGCATGCCCGCCGGATCATCCTCGCCGACGACTCCACGGTGTGCGACCAGCCCGCCGACCCCTACTCCGGCTGGGGCCAGCAGCTCCCGCAGTACCTGCGCAAGGGCCTGTCCGTCGCCAACCACGCCGACTCCGGCGAGAGCACGGTCACCTATCTGGAGAACCCGCGGCTGTGGGCCACCGTCCAGCCGCTGATCCGGCCCGGCGACCTCGTCCTGATCCAGCTCGCCCACAACGACAAGACCACCGACGCGACCACCTACCGCGCCAACCTGGAGACACTCGTGGCGGGCGTGCGGGGGAAGAGCGGCGAGCCGGTGCTCGTCACCCCGGTCGTGCGCCGCTGGTTCAACGCCGACGGCACCCTGAACAACCCCACCGCCCTGCTGGTCAACGGACTCGGTGTCGACCACCCGGCCGTCGTCCGCTCGGTCGCCGCGGCCGAGGACGTCCCGCTGATCGACCTCACCGCGAGGACCAAGGCGCTCGTGGAGTCCCTCGGCGTGGAGGGCTCGAAGGCGGTCTACCTGTACGACGAGAAGCGCGACAACACGCACACCTCCGCGTACGGCGCCACCCTCTACGCGGGCCTGGTCCGCGACGCGTTGCTCGCCCTGGGTCTGGTGCCCCCGGGAGAGGTGAGGGTGGGATGACCCCCGGGGCGCCCCGACCGGAACCGGGGCGCCCCGGGCCCCGCGAGGAAGGACCGCCACCGACGTGATCGAACTGCCCGCCGAGGACCGCGTGTCGAGCGCGTACACCGGCTTCACCCGTGCCCACTGGGAGGCCGCCGCCGACGCCTGCTCGCCGCCGTCGAGCCGTACGCCACCCCCGACCGCGCCCTCTACCACCTGCCCGGCGACCAGGTGAGCCACGCCGGCCACCTCTCCGACGGCCTCGAAGGGTACGCGCGCACCCTGCTGCTGGCCGCGTTCCGCCGCGACGAGACGGTGGGGTGCCCTACGCTTCGGCGGGCGCCGAACCGACCGTGGTCCAGCATGGCCGTATGACCGCAGAGCCCGCTGCCGCACCCTCCTTCGCCGGCCTCCACCACCGTCCGTGCGAGCCGCTGCTGCTGCCCAACGCCTGGGACCACGCCTCGGCCGCCGCCCTCGCCGCCCGGGGGTTCCCGGCGATCGGCACGACCAGCCTGGCGGTGGCGGCGGCCGTGGGGCTGCCCGACGGGGAGGGCGCGACCCGCGAGCACACCGTGCGCCTCGCCCGGGTCCTCGGCTCCGGGCCGTACCTCCTCTCGGTCGACGCCGAGGACGGCTTCAGCGACGATCCGGCCGAAGTCGCCCAGTTGGCAGATCAGTTGTGGGAAGCCGGGACCGTCGGAATCAATCTGGAGGACGGCCTGGGCCCGGCCCGGCGGCACGCGGCGAAGATCGCCGCCGTCAAGGCGGCCGTACCGGGTCTGTTCGTCAACGCCCGCACCGACACCTACTGGTCGGGCGACGGTGACGAGAGGGAGACCCTGCGCCGGCTCGACGCCTACCAGGAAGCGGGCGCCGACGGGGTGTTCGTGCCCGGCGTCACCGACCCGGGGCGCATCGCGGCCCTCGTCCGGCACACCGCCGCCCCCCTCAACGTCCTCCACTCGCCCACCGGACCCACGCTCGGTCACCTCGCCGGACTCGGTGTGCGCCGCGTCAGCCTCGGCTCGCTGCTGTACCGCAGGGCGCTCGGCGCGGCCCTGGACGCGGTCGTTGACATCGCGGCCGGGCGGGCCCCGGCCGGTACGACCCCGTCCTACGCCGACGTGCGCGCGCTGGAACGCAGTGTCTCGGCGAGCGAGTCGGCGAACTCCACGGGGTGATCCAGCGTGCCGAGATGCCCGCCCGGGAACTCGGTGAAGGAGCAGCCCGTGCGTGCGGCGATGAACTCGGCCGTGCGGTACAGGAGTTGACCGCGCGACGCGGCGCCGGCGGCGAGGGTGAGCCGGCCGGGGGGCGGGCTGAGGACGGGTGCGTACGCGGTGAACGGGCGCAGCACACGGGCCAGGAAGACACCCATCGGGGTCGCCGACTCGCCCTCGGCGGGCGGCCGTCCGGGGCCGTCCAACTGCTCGATCAGCTCGGCCCGGCGCGCCGCCCCGTCCGGCAGGACCGTCACGCACGGCGGTTCGTGCGCGACCACGTGCGCCAGCCGCCCGGGGTACCGCGCCAGCAGGTCCAGCACCGCGATGCCACCGGAGCTGGTGCCGAACACCGACGCGGTGGCGCCCTGCGGCAGCACCTCCTCCAGCACCCGCCGCGCGCCCTCGCTCCAGTCCGCGACCCGCTGCTCGGCGACCGGGTGCCCGAGCCGGCCGTGGGCGAGGCCCAGCGGGTCGTACGTCACCACGGTGAAGCGCGCGGCCAGCCGCTCGGTCAGCGGTCCGAGGCCCATCGGATGCCCGGCCCCGCCCGGCACGAGCAGCAGCACGGGACCCCGGCCCGTGACGTCGTAGCAGGGCGTGTCAGTCATCGTTCTGCTCCCGGGGCCAGTGTGCGAGGGCGACGTGCAGGGCGTCGACGGCCTTGTCCCAGGAAGCCTGCACGTCCCGGTCCGCGCCGAAGCCGCCCGCGCCCTCCAGGAGGCAGTAGCCGTGGAAGGTGCTGCGCAGCAGGCGCACCGCGTCCGTCAGGTCCGGTTCCTCCAGGCCGTACGCGCGCAGCATGCCGTAGGTGATCTGTGCGGTGCGGCGCAGTGCGGCGGAGTCGGCGACGAGGGCCTGGTCCATACGGGTCTGCGTGGCCGCGTACCGGCCCGGGTGTTCCAGGGCGTAGTCCCGGTAGGCGCCGGCGAAGGCCCGCAGCGCCTCCTTGCCCGACCGGCCGGCCACCGCCGCCGCGATCCGGTCGATCAGCTCGCCGCCCGCGTACAGGGCGAGCCGCGTGCGCAGGTCCTGGAGACTGCGGACGTGCGAGTACAGGCTCGCGTCCTTGACGCCGAAGCGGCGCGCCAGCGCCGAGATGCTGACGTGGTCGAAACCGGCCTCGTCCGCCAGCTCCGCGGCCGCCACCACCAGCCGCTCGACGGTCACTCCCACCCGGGCCACCGCCACCTCCCTTGGACTCCTAGGTCACAGCCTAGGACCGCTAGGTGGCGGGGTGTCAACATGCTCGGCGAGTCACCGCCGGACCGGCCCGGCGCCCCGGTTCGTCGCGCACCTACACCTGGGCGGTGCCGGGGGAGGAGGTGAGTCCGGCGAGGGCGAGTGCCCGCCGCGAGGACGCCGAGGAATCTGCTGTTCGGTCGCATGCGGTCATGTTCACGCCAACGGGCAGGGTTTTGCAGGGAGTCGGGAGAACCGTCGCGTGAACAGTCGTCTCACGGAACACCGCGTGGATGCCGGAAGCCTCGGTGCCGACACCCGGCAGGGGCGGCGCCGCGACCCCGCCGGCCATGGAGGCGGCGATCACCCACGCACCGGCCCACCGGGCACCCGGCGGCGCCCGGTCGAGTCCACCGCGGCCGGCCGGGAGAAGAGCCCGGCGGCCGCGGTGGGCGCCGGGACCGTGTCGGTCAGCTGGTCTCCGGAGCGGGGGCCGGGGAGAAGACGAACGAGAACTCCGCCGGCTCGGCCCGCAGGTGGTACCGGGGCAGCGGACCCGGACCGCAGGACTGGGAGCCGATGCCGTGCTGGCCGTGGTCGAGGTTGACCCACACCCCCGCGGCGGAGCCGCTGTCGGACGCGGTGGCGGGCACCAGGTCGGTGCGGTGGGCCGCCGCGTCGAGCTGCTCGGTGGTCCAGCGGCGGGCGGTGAACCAGTACGCCGGGTCCCCCTCGATGCGCAGGCCGCCCAGTTCCGCCCAGCGGACGTCGATCCGGGCACCGTTCTCCTGCGGGCGGACGTACGGCGTCTGGAGCTCGTCCACGGTCGACTGCCAGCGGGCGATCCGGGCCGCCGTCCGCGTGTCCGGGTACGCCTCGCCGGGCCCGCCGCCGTACCACCGCACCCGGTCGGCCGCGGCCAGCCCGAAGCGGATGCCGAGGCGGGGCAGCGGGACCGTCCAGTCGCCTTCCGGGACGGTGGTCACGGTCAGCCGGAGCCGGTCCCCGTCCGAGGTCCAGCGGTACACCGTCGACAGCCCCACCTCCCGGGCGGCCGGCGCCACCCGGGTACGGACCGTCAGCGCGTCCTCGCCGGTCTCGACCGCGTCCAGGCGGTGCCGCATCCGGTGCAGGCCGAGCTTCCGCCACAGCGGGCCGAAGCGCAGGTCGCTCTGCCAGGCGGCACCGTCGTCGTTGTCGGTGGTGGCCCGCCACACGTCCAGGCGCAGACCGGTGACCGGTACCGCGCCGATCGTGCGCAGCGCCCCGGTGCGGGCGTCGAAGACGGCCGGGCCGAGGGTGATCACCCCGTCAGCCGGTGCCGGGCGGGCGGATGCGGCGACGTACGGCGTCCGGCGCGCCGACACCGGTAGCTGGCCCCAGGCGACGACATGGTCCCGCGGCGCCCACGCGGTGTCGGAGGCGAGCACCGCCCGGACGGTCCAGTACGCCTCGCCCGCCGGGGCACCGGCCGGTACGGCGGGCAGCTTGACCTCGGCGGACTCACCGGGGGCCAGCGCGGGCACCGACAGGCTGCCCGAGTCCACGCTCTCGCCCTCGACCTCGTACGACCAGGAGAAGGCCAGCGCCGACAGGTCCGCGAAGTCGTACGTGTTGGTGACACGGACGGTGCCGGCCGTGCCGTCGCCCGTGACGGCGACCGGTTCGATCACCTTCTTGTACTCGACCAGGCCGGGGGAGGGCCGCCGGTCCGGGAACAGCAGGCCGTCGCAGACGAAGTTGCCGTCGTGCAGTTCCTCGCCGAAGTCGCCGCCGTAGGCGTAGCCCAGTTCGGGGTGGGCGATGCCGTGGTCGATCCACTCCCAGACGAAGCCGCCCTGGAGCCGGTCGTGGGCCTCGAACAGCCGCTGGTAGTCGGCGAGTCCGCCGGGGCCGTTGCCCATGGCGTGTGCGTACTCGCACAGGATGAAGGGGAGTTCGCGGCGCCTGAGCGGTCCGCCGTCCAGGTGCCGGCCGATCCGCTCGACCTCGGCGTGGTTCGCGTACATCCGTGAATAGACGTCGGTGTCACGGCAGGTGTGGTCGCCCTCGTAGTGCACGAGCCGGGAGGCGTCACGTGCGTGGATCCACTCGGCCATCGCGGTCAGGCCCCGGCCGGTGCCGGCCTCGTTGCCGAGCGACCAGATGACGACCGAGGGGTGGTTCTTGTCCCGCTCGACCATGCGGGCCGCCCGGTCGAGCAGGGCCGGGGTCCAGCGGTCGTCGTCGACGGGGTTGTCCCGCCAGCCCTGCTCGGTGAAGCCGTGCGTCTCCAGGTCGCACTCGTCGATCACCCACAGGCCGTACTCGTCGCACAGGTCGAGGAAGGCCGGGTGGGGCGGGTAGTGGGAGGTGCGGACGGCGTTGATGTTGTGCCGCTTCATCAGCAGCACGTCCTCGCGCATGGTCGCGAGGTCGAGGGCCCGGCCCTTCTCCGGGTGCCACTCGTGCCGGTTGACGCCCTTGAAGAGCACCGGGCGGCCGTTCACCTTGATCAGGCCGTCCGACAGCTCCACCGTGCGGAAGCCGATGCGCAGCGGCACCCGCTCGCCCTCGGTGGCCAGCACGCCGTCGTACAGCCTCGGCGTCTCGGCGGTCCACGGCTCGACCGGGACGGTGACCGGCTCACCGGTGGGGACGTCCACACCGAGGCCCGGCACGGTCACCCGGCCCGCCACGTCGGAGTCGACGCGCAGGGTGCCGGTGCCGGACACGTGGTCGTAGGAGGCGTGCACGAAGAAGTCCCGGACGCTGCCCGGCGGCCGGTGCAGCAGGGTGACGTCCCGGAAGATGCCCGGCAGCCACCACTGGTCCTGGTCCTCCAGGTACGAACCGGCCGACCACTGGTGGACGCGCACCGCCAGCACATTGCCCGAGGCCCTCAGGTGCGGGCCGACCGCGAACTCGTGCGGCAGCCGGGAGCCCTTGAACTCGCCCAGCTCGGTGCCGTTCAGCCAGATCCGGGCGCAGGACTCCACTCCGTCGAAGCGCAGCACGGCCTCACCGCCGGCCGGCCAGTCGGCGGGCAGGTCGAAGACGCGCAGGTGGTCGCCGGTCGGGTTCTCGGTCGGCACCCGGGGCGGGTCGACCGGGAACGGGTAGAGGTGGTTGGTGTAGACGGGGGAGCCGTGGCCCTGGAGCACCCAGTGGCCCGGGACCGTGACCTCCGCCCAGTCACCGGCGTCGTACCCCGGCGCCGCGAAGGAGTCGTCCTGGGCGTCGGCCGTGTCCGACAGCCGGAAACGCCAGCCGCCGCCAAGGGAGAGGGACGCGGCGTCGGAGGACGCGTACCAGGCGCGCGGCGGCAGCGCCCCGGTCCCCGGGGAGACGTCCTCGATGTAGTCGGTGCGGGTGTGGAAAGACATCGGTCTCCTAGCTCAGCCCTTGATGCCGGTCTGCGCGGTCCCCAGCGCCGGCCGGCGCTGGAGGAAGAGGAACACGTACGCGGGACAGATGTGATGAGGGCCGCCGGGTCAGGGGAGTGACCGGCGGCCCTCGGTCGGGAAGCGGTCGCGCTACTGCCTGGTCCAGGCCTCGTTGGCGCCGCCGGTGCAGCGGTACAGGATCACCCTGGAGCCGTCGGCCGTCGCCTGTCCGCTGACGTCCAGGCACCTGCCCGAAGCCTCGTTCACGATCTGCCCGTTGGAGTTCAGCAGCCAGCGCTGCGTGCCGTCACCGCTGTACGCGGATGTGGTCGTCAGCCCCGAAGTTCCGGCCGTGAGGTAGCCGTTGGCGCCCTTCAGGGTGCCTCTCGCGTCGTACGACCAGGACTGCTCCGCGGTGCCCGTGCAGCCGGCGATCGTGGCACCCGCGGCATCGGCCGTCAGGCACTTGCCGGACTGCTCACCCACCAGGGCACCCGTCAGCGCCGAACTCCCGTGTCCCTTGCGGTCGAGGACGTACGTCGTGACCGAACGGGCCGCGAGCGTGGCCGACATGGTGCCCTCCACGACCGAGGGCTTGGCCACCTTCGCCCAGTTCTCGTCGGCGGAGGTCCGCACGGCCCGCGTGGCCCGCACCGGCGTCCGGCTGTTGAAGTGCAGGTTCAGCGCGGTGTCGGTCGCGTTGTGGTTGTTGACCACGACCACCCAGCCGCCGTTCCTGTCGTACGCGGACACCTCGACACCGTCCGGCGCGCCGGTCACGTCGTGCAGGGCCGCGCCGGGCCGGACGAACTTGCTGTACTGGCCGAGCGCGTAGTAGCGCTTGGTGAAGTACAGGGTCTGGTTGCCGTTCTTCGCGTAGTCCGGGTCGTAGTAGATCAGGCCGTCGTTCCAGCCCTCGTCGTTCCGGGCCGTCGGATCGCTGCCGATCATCTCCGACAGCGCCACCCACCACTGGAACGCCGAGTCATGGGCGGTCGCGAAATCCTTGTAGATGATCCGGGAGAGGTTCAGCCCGCCGTCGATCGTCGGGTCGTACTCCTGCGCCCAGCCCGTGCCGCCCTTGCCGAAGCAGCAGATCTCCGTCGACCAGGACTCCTTGCCGGCCGCCCTGGACGTCTCGTACACCTGTGCCCGGTCGGCGTCTCCCGGGTTGTCGTACGTGTGGTGGGCCAGCCTGGCGACGTACGGGGCCGTACCCGGCTCGGAGATCCACTGCGGGACCTCGGAGTTGAACTTCACCGTGCTGGTCGACTCGTCCGCGATGATCGTCGCCTTCTGGTGCCGGGCCCGCTGTTCGGCGCCGAGCGCGCGCACGATGTCGTCGCGCTGGGGGACGTCGACGAGCATGCCCTCCTGGCCGCACGAGTCGAAGCTGTTCGTCGGCTCGTTGAACGGGCTGATGTAGTCGAGCCGCACGCCCTGTTGCGCGAAGTGGTCGGTGACGTCGGCGACGTACTTCGCGAAGTCCCGCTCGTTCTCCGCCTTCAGATGGCCGCCGCAGCTCTTGCCGTTCGTCTTCCACGCGGCCGGCGCGCTGTTGACGAACCCGATCAGGTCCTCGACGCCGTACCGGGCGGCGGCGGAGAGGAAGTAGCGGCCGGCCTCGTCCTTGCTCCAGTCGTAGCCGCCGTCCGGCTTCAGGAAGTCCTCGGCGGCGCGGGGCGCGTACGTCACGCCGGTGCCGCCGCCGCCGATGTTGTACCGGTAGGCGCTGAGGTCCAGGCCGTCCTCGGAGAACAGCAGCCCGGCGACCCGGGCCCGGACCTCCGGGTCGAAGTTCTTCAGGTCGTTGACCCACCAGGCACCGGACGCGCCGATGTTGTCGATGGTCTGGGCGGCGTGCGGGGAGACCTCGGCGGCGGGGGTGCCGGTGGTGCCGGCGGCGCTCGCGGGCGGGGAGCCGAGCAGGGCTCCGGTGACGGCCAGCGCGGCCGAGGCGGTCAGCAGGACCGGTCTGCGGGTGCGGGGCCGAGGGATCCGGGGCCGGGAAGTGGGGGGCCGGGAGGTGCGGAGGTGAGACACGTGCATCCCTTCCGTCGTCACGAAGGCGGTGCGGTACGGCTCCATGCGGGGGCGGTGGTGCGCTTGGTGCTGGTCCGCTGCCCGACGGACTGCAGCGCCCCCTCCAGCGCGAACGTGGCCGCGCCGAGGGACACCGGGTCGGTGGGGATCGGGGAGAGGACGATCTCGGTGGCGGCCAGGGGCCGGCCCAGGGCGTGCCGGGCGACCGCCCGGCGGACCTCCCCGAGCAGCGGTTCGCCCAGCCGGGAGGCCACCCAGCTGCTGAGGACGACCACTTCGGGGTTGAGGAGATTGATCAGGTCGGAGATGCCGGCACCGAGGTAACGGGCCGTGTCCCGGAGGACCTTGAGTGCCACCGGGTCGTCCTCGGCGACCGCGCGGGCCAGCGCGTCGATGGTGGCCGTCTGGTCCCCGGGGTGCAACAGGACCGAGCCCGGGTCGAGTTCGCGCAGGTTCTGCATGATGCCCGGGGCGCCGACGTACGTCTCCACGCAGCCGTGGTTGCCGCAGTGGCACAGTCGGCCGTCCAGCACGAGCGTGGTGTGCCCCCACTCACCGGCGCTGTTGCTCACCCCGCGGTGCAGACCGCCGCCGAGGGCCAGGCCGGCGCCGACGCCGGTGCCGAGGTTGACCACGACGGCGTCCCCGCGGCCCCGCGCCGCACCGAACCACAGCTCGGCCACCGCGCAGGCGCGCAGCGGGTTGTCCAGGTACAGCGGGTGGGCGATGTGTCCGGCGAGCAGACCGAGCAACGGCACGTCGTGCCAGTCCCAGTTGGGCGCGTACTCGGCGACCCCGGTGTCCCGGTCGACCTGGCCCGGCACGCTCACCCCGACGCCCAGCACCCGGGCCGCCTCGATGCCGGCCTGGGCGACGACCGAGTCCACCGCGGCGGCGACGTGCCCGACCACCTGCTCGGGCCGGCTCTCGCCGGGCCGCATGTCCTCGTCGGCGCGGGCCAGCACGTTCAACGCCAGGTCGAACAGCTCCACGTGGACGTACGTCTCGGCGATGTCCACGCCGATCAGCGCGCCCCCCGACGCGTTGACGGCGACCAGCCCCCGGGGGCGGCCCCCGGCCGAGTCCTCGAACCCCACCTCGGTGATCATGCGGAGGTCCAGCAGCTCACCGACGAGCGTGGCCACCGTGGCGAGGCTCAGCCCGGTGGCCGCGGCCAGCTCCTGACGGGAGGTGGGGGACTCGGCGATGATCTGGCGCAGCACCTCGTAGCGGTTCGCGGTGCGGATGTCACGTGAGGTGCGCTTCACGTGGCTGCCCCTCCCCTCCCGTCGGACCAGTGCGGGCCGAGGCGGCTCCGGCACCGGCGCGGACGTCAGGCTAGGGGCTGGGAGGGGCTTTCGACAAGGGGTTCGGAAAGGGGGTGGAGAAAGTGCGGGGTGGCGCGAGTGCCCCGGCGAACGGCCGTCAGTGGCCGAGGAGGTCCCGCACGAAGGCGTTGGCGAACGTGCCGGAGGGATCCAGGGCGCGGACCAGGTCCCGGAAGTCGGCGAACCGCGCGTACCGCCCGCGCAGCGCGGCCGGCGGGATCTGGAAGACCTTCCCCCAGTGCGGGCGCGGGTCGAACGGCTCCAGCACCTCCTCCAGCCGGCGCACCACCGGCAGCACCGCCGTCTCGTCCTTCACCCAGGTGAAGTGCAGCGCGACCGAGTCCCGTCCGTGGGCCGGGCTCAGCCACTGCGCGTCGGCGGCGACCGTCCGCACCTCGCAGGTCTGCAGCACCCCGGCGACCGTCTCCCGGATGCCGTCGATCGCGTGCAGCGCGCCGAGGGCCGACGGCCGCGGCAGCAGGTACTCCGACTGGATCTCCTCCCCGCTGCTCGGCGTGAACTCGGCCCGGAAGTGCGGCAGCCGCTCGTGCCACGGCCCCGGCGCCCCCAGCTGCTCCGTGCAGTTCACCGCGGGCATGCCCGGTACCGGGTGCAGCGGCTCCGTCGCGGGCGCCGCCCACGGGAAGTCCACCGCCGGCCGGTCCGTGCGCCGCTTGACCCACACCTGCCGGAAGCCCGGCCGCCGCCAGTCGGTGAAGAGGCTCACGCTGTATCCGGCGGCGGCTACGGTCTCGAAGTCCAGCCCGTCCAACGGGAGTTCGGTGTAGACCCGCTGCTCCACCTCATACGCCGGCTCCAGGTCGAGGGTGAGCGCGGTGACGGCGCCCAGCGCGCCGAGGGAGGTGACGGCACCGGCGAACCGCGCGTCGTCCCGGCCGATCGTCTCGGTCGTACCGTCCGCGACGACCATCTCCACCTCGCGGACCGCCGCCGCCAGCGGGCCGTTGGTCACCCCCGAGCCGTGCGTGCCCGTCGCCACCGAACCGGCCACCGAGATGTGCGGCAGGGAGGCCATGTTGGACAGGGCGAGACCGTGCGCGTGGACCGTGCGGGCCAGTTCGGCGTAGCGGACGCCGCCCGACACCCGGACCGTACGCGCGGCCGTGTCGACGTCGATCGTCTGCGGCAGTCCGGCGGTGGACACCAGGATGCCGTCCGGGCCCGGGTCGGCGATCCGGTTGAAGGAGTGCCCGCTGCCCAGTATCCGCACCCTCGCGCTCCCCGCCACCAGCGCCGCCAGCTCCTCCGGCGTGCGCGGACGGTGGAACTCGCGCGCCGCGTACGTGACGGTGCGTGCCCAGTTGGTGACCGTGCCGGCGCCCCCGGCCCCCGTCCTCCCGGTGGTTCCTGCGGTCTCAGCCATCCCTGTGTCCTCTCCCGGTGCGTTGCGTCTGCGTTGACCCTCTCATCAGGCGCCACCTACGGTAGAGACCGGTTGCTGTCCGAGCGTCACCGAGCCGGAAGGTCACCTCCTTGCCCGAGCGTCCCCAGGCGCTGTTCGCCATGACAGCCCGGAACGTGCCGCTCGTCTTCCCGCCGGAACTGCTGACCCGGCTGCGCGCCTGCGTGGACATCGATCCCGCCCTGGTGGCGCACGACTTCACCGGGGCCCGGGTGCGGGAGGCCCTCGCCCGCACCGAGATCCTGATCACCGGCTGGGGCTGTCCCCGCCTGGACGCGGCCGTCCTGGACGCCGCGCCGAAGCTGCGCGCCGTGCTGCACGCGGCCGGCTCGGTCAAGGGGTTCACCACGCCCGCGGTGTGGCAGCGGGGCATCGCCGTCTCCTCGGCCGCCGCCGCCAACGCCGTACCCGTCGCCGAGTACACCCTCGCCATGATCCTGCTCGCCGGGAAGGACGTCTTCGCCCACCGCGACCGGCTGCGCGACCGGCGCGCCTTCCCCTACGGCGAGATCCTGCCCGGCATCGGCAACCACGGCCGCCGCGTCGGCATCGTCGGCGCCTCCCGGACCGGCCGCCGCCTGCTGGAACTGCTCCGCCCGTACGACCTCGCGGTCACGCTCGCCGACCCGTACGTGGACGCGGCGGAGGCCGCCCGGCTCGGTGTACCGCTGCTGCCGCTGGACGAGCTGCTGCGCACCTCCGACATCGTCACGCTGCACGCCCCGCAGACCGCCGAGACCCACCGTCTGATCGGGGCCCGCGAACTCGCCCTCATGCCCGCCGGATCCGTGCTCGTCAACACCGCGCGCGGCGCCCTGGTCGACCACGAGGCGCTGATCGCGGAGCTGCGCGCCGGCCGCCTCGGCGCCGTGCTGGACGTGACCGACCCCGAACCGCTGCCCGCCGACTCCCCGCTGTACGACCTGCCGAACGCCTTCGTCACCCCGCACCTGGCCGGCTCGCAGGGCAACGAGGTGGCCCGGCTGGGGCAGGCGGTCGTGGAGGAGGCCGAGCGACTGTCGGCGGGCGCCGCTCTGCTGCACGCGGTCGACCCGGCCGAACTGGGGAGAACGGCCTGAGCCTGCCGCTCGGGCGGGGCGCGGGTGCCGCGCCCGGCGGGACCACGGCGTCCGCCGCCGTCGGCCTGATCGCCTCCAGGATCTCGCGGGCCCTGCGCGCGGGCGGACCGCCGGACGGTGGGCGACGTGGCCGGGCAGGGCGGCATCCCGTGCGCCCGGGAGGTCCGCCCGGCCCGGCGCCGCACGGGGTTGTCCGACCAGGGCACCTTGTTGATTTCGGCTCAAAGGTGGGGGTAAGGGGCGTACCGGTAGGATCGCCGGGGCCCCGGCACCGGTGTGCCGGTGACGGGGGCATACGGTGAGAGGCGTACGCCTGAGCCGGGAGGAGACAGACGGATGGGCAGTCGTACCGCGCTGGTCGAGGATCTGATGGAGCGGTTCCCGCAGGTGCCGCGGGAGGCCGTCTTCAAGGAGGACCTGCTCCGGGGCGGTGTCGCCTTCGACAAATCCGCACTCAGTGACAACGAGGACGGGGACGTCAAACCGAAGTCCTACTTCATCTTCTCCTTCGACCACGGCACCCTGCCCGAGCTGGGCGAGGCCGCGCTGCGCCGGCCCCCGGAGGAGATCATCCTGACGGGCGGCCCGTACGACCTGAGGCGCACGGTCGTCTCCGTACGGGTGAACCCCGCCTCGCCGTACCGGGTCGCCGCCGACGAGGAAGGGATGCTCGGGCTGTACCTCGACGGCAGGCGCATCGCCGACGTCGGGGTGCCGCCGATGCCCGAGTACTACCGGCACACCCTCTCCAACGGGAAGTCCGTGATGGAGGTCGCGCCCACCATCCAGTGGGGCTACCTGATCTACCTGACCGTCTTCCGGGTCTGCCAGTACTTCGGCGCCAAGGAGGAGTGCCAGTACTGCGACATCAATCACAACTGGCGCCAGCACAAGGCCGCCGGCCGGCCCTACACCGGCGTCAAGGACGTCGATGAGGTCCTGGAGGCGCTGGACATCATCGACCGGTACGACACCCAGAAGGCGTCGACGGCCTACACCCTCACCGGCGGTGCGATCACCTCGAAGGTGGCGGGCCGGGACGAGGCCGACTTCTACGGCCACTACGCCAAGGCCATCGAGGAGCGCTTCCCGGGCCGCTGGATCGGCAAGGTCGTCGCGCAGGCGCTGCCCAAGGCGGACGTGCAGCGGTTCAAGGACTACGGCGTGCAGATCTACCACCCCAACTTCGAGGTGTGGGACCGCCGGCTGTTCGAGCTGTACTGCCCCGGCAAGGAGCGCTACGTCGGCCGGGACGAGTGGCACCGCCGCATCCTGGACTCCGCCGAGGTGTTCGGCGCGCGCAACGTGATCCCCAACTTCGTGGCGGGCGTGGAGATGGCCGAGCCGTTCGGCTTCACCACCGTCGACGAGGCCATCGCCTCCACCACGGAGGGCCTGCGCTTCTTCATGTCGCACGGCATCACCCCGCGCTTCACCACCTGGTGCCCGGAGCCCACCACCCCGCTCGGCAAGGCCAACCCGCAGGGCGCGCCGCTGGAGTACCACATCCGGCTGCTCCAGGCCTACCGGCAGACCATGGACGACTTCGGCCTGTCCTCCCCGCCCGGCTACGGCCCGCCCGGCCCCGGCCGCGCGGTCTTCTCCGTCAGCTCCTTCATGGACAGCCTGCCCGCGGACGGCACGTCGGCGGAGGGCACGGAGGGCACGGAGGGCACGGAGACGGGGGAGAAGCCCGTCCGGGTGTGACCCTGCGAGGTCTCGGCGAGGTCCGGGTGTGACCCGGCGAGGTCCGGGCGTGACCCGGTGAGCAGAACCGCGTCCGCGTCCGTACCAGAGGCCGGAGTCGCGGGCTGATCGTGGCGCGCGCGCCCGCCGCCACTGTCGGTAGCCGGATGTGAACAGGCCGCTTGTCAGTTGTGGCGGGAGCGTGAAAGGCTCTGTGCCCTGCCGCGGGGTTCCCCGCAACTCCCCTTTCCCTTTGGTGAGTTGCCCTCGCTCGTGGATGCAGGAGTCCCATGCCCGACCTGCCGACCCCTCAGGACGACACCGAGGCCGCGCTGTTCTCGGAGTGCTGGGACGCGGTGCTCTCCTACGCGGACCTGTGCACCTCCGGGTCCCTGACGGCCCACCAGCTCGCCACCGAGGCGTTCACGCTCGGCATGCGGGAGGTCCGCGCCGCCGCGAGCACCCATGTGCGCGGCGCCGGCAGCCGCACCGCACGGCTGCCGACGATCCCGGCGCTGCTCACCGCCGTACGCACCACCGCGGCCGCGTGGGAGGCGGACGGACAGGGGCACAAGCTCGACCCCGAGCTGCGGCTGTGGCTCAACTCCGGCAGCGCGGCCCGGTTCACGGGGCCGCCGCTCGGGCGGCCGGTCGCGCTTCGGGGCCTGCGGGACATGCAGGAGGCGGACGCCGCGCTGCTCTGGCTGGCCGAGGTGGAGGCGCTCCCGCTGCCCACCGTGGCCCGCCGGCTCGGCCTGGACATCGCCACCGTCGCCGACGAACTCGACCAGGTCCGTGGCCTGTTCCGGGACCGCTGTCACCGCGCCCACCTCGACTCCCCGATGGACGCGCAGTGCCGCAGCTACGCCCGCCTGCTCGACGCGGTCACCCGCTCGGCCGTCGCCGAGACCCCCGGCGACCTCTCCCGGCACCTCGCCACCTGCGTGCGGTGCGCCGAGGCCGCCGCCTGTCTGCGCCTGCACGGCGGCGGACTGCCCGGCGCGCTGGCCGGCGGAGTGATCGGCTGGGGCGGCCTCGCCTACCTGGAACGGCGCCGCCGCGCCACGGAGGTCCGCCTCGGCGCGGGCCACCCGGGCGGCGCCGACGCCGACGACCGCGAGGAGGGCACGGGCCGCAGCCGGGTGCTGCGCGGCGGACTCCTCGCCGCCGCGGTGCTGCTGTCGGCGCTGGCGCTCGGAGTGTCGATGATGCCGTTCGGGGGTTCCGGCGACGGCACCGCCGCCGCCCAGGACGACCGGCAGCCGGTCGCCGACCCCGGCGTCTCCCGCACCGCGGCGCGCCCCACCGCCACGGACTCCCCCTCCGCCCCGGCCCCCGCGACCCGCACCGCGCGCCCGCCCGCCCGGCAGAAGCCCGACCCCGAACCGCAGGGCACCTCCTCCGCCACCCACCGCGCGGGCCCGACGAACGCCCCCGCCACCACCCGGCCGGCCGGCTGCCGGGTCGCCTACGAGCTGGACAGCCAGTGGCCCGACGGCTTCCAGGCCACCGTCAGCGTCACCACCGACCGGGCCCTCACCGGCTGGGAGGTGTCCTGGACCTTCCGCGACGGCCAGCAGGTCGGCCAGATGTGGGACGCCACCGTGCGCCAGGACGGCCCCCGCGTCACCGCCACCGCCGCCGACTACAACAAGGCGGTCGCCGCGCACGGCACCCTGTCCTTCGGCTTCCTGGGTTCCTGGGCCGACGCCAACCGCACGCCGTACCGCTTCACGCTCAACGGATCGCCCTGCGCGGTCGGTTGACCCCGGGGGCGGAAACCGCGGGGCGTGCGGAAAATGCTTTGACGTACCGGCCCGCCCGCGGGCTAGAGTTGCCTGGCACGCCGAGGTGGTGTGCGGACGCGCGAGCGAGGACGAGGAGGTGTCGACAGATGGCTGTCACTGTGCTGGGCGCTGCCCTCATCCAGGAACTCATCAAGTCCACCTCCGTGGCCACCGGCTGAACCGACCGCGCACCGTACGCGCCCGCCCGGGGCCACCCTTGTGAAGGGTCTCCCTTGACTTCCACCTCCGCTGCTTTCTCCGCACTGGCTCCCTACGGCTGGGACGAGGCCTGGGCCGAGGCGTTCGCCCCGTTCGAGGCCGACGGGCTGCTGCCCGGACGGGTCGTCCGGGTCGACCGGGGACAGTGCGACATCGTCACCGCGGACGGGACCGTCCGCGCCGACACCGAGTTCGTCGTGCCCCGCGACCCGATGAAGGTCGTGTGCACGGGGGACTGGGTCGCCGTCGACCCCGGCGGCGACCCCCGGTACGTGCGCGCCTACCTGCCGCGCCGCACCGCCTTCGTCCGCTCCACCTCCTCCAAGCGGTCCGAGGGGCAGATCCTCGCCGCCAACGTCGACCACGCCGTCGTCGCCGTGTCCCTCGCCGTCGAACTCGACCTGGGCCGCGTCGAGCGCTTCCTCGCCCTCGCCTGGGAGTCCGGCGCCCAGCCCGTCGTCGTCCTCACCAAGGCCGACCTCGTGCCGGACCCGGTCACCCTGGCCCACCTCGTGCAGGACGTGGAGACCAGCGCGCCCGGCGTGCCCGTCCTCACCGTCAGCGCCCTGCACGGCGACGGACTCGACGTGCTCGTCGCGCTCGTCGGCTCCGGCACGAGCGTGCTGCTCGGCCAGTCCGGCGCGGGCAAGTCCACCCTCGCCAACGCGCTCGTCGGCGCCGACGTCATGGACGTGCAGGCGGCCCGCGACATCGACGGCAAGGGGCGGCACACCACGACCACCCGCAACCTGCTCGCCCTGCCCTCCGGCGGGGTGCTCATCGACACACCCGGGCTGCGGGGCGTCGGCCTCTTCGACGCCGAGGCCGGCGTCGGGCAGGTGTTCACCGAGATCGAGGAGCTGGCCGAGCGGTGCCGGTTCCACGACTGCGCCCACGAGTCCGAGCCGGGCTGCGCGGTGCGGTCCGCCGTGGAGAACGGGGAGCTGCCGCAGCGGCGGCTGGAGAGCTACCGGAAGCTGCTCCGGGAGAACCAGTGGATCGTGGCCAAGACCGACGCGCGGCTCCGGGCCGAGATCAAGAGGGACTGGAAGCGGAAGGGGGCCGAGGGGAAGGCCGCGATGGAGGCGAAGCGGGGCCGGTGGTCGTAGAAATCCACCGGCCGTGCCCGTCAGCTCCACGTCCGATTTCCGCTGGCCGGTCACCCGTCCCCGCCCCACACTGGACGATGTGAAGGACGAAGACAGCAGGTACGAGGCGGTGCGCAGCCGGGACGGCCGGTTCGACGGGGTGTTCTTCTTCGCCGTCGAGACCACCGGCATCTACTGCCGGCCCAGCTGCCCGGCCGTGACGCCGAAACGGCGCAACGTACGGTTCTTCGCGACGGCCGCCGCCGCGCAGGGCTCCGGGTTCCGGGCCTGCCGGCGGTGCCGGCCGGACGCCGTGCCGGGCTCGGCGGAGTGGAACGTCCGCGCGGACGTCGTCGGCCGGGCCATGCGCCTGATCGCCGACGGCGTCGTGGACCGCGAAGGCGTCGCCGGGCTCGCCGCACGGCTCGGCTACAGCGCCCGGCAGGTCCAGCGACAGCTCACCGCCGAGCTGGGCGCCGGGCCCGTGGCGCTCGCCCGGGCCCAGCGGGCGCACACCGCGCGGGTGCTGCTCCAGACCACCGGCCTGCCGGTCACCGAGATCGCGTTCGCGTCCGGGTTCGCCAGCGTGCGGCAGTTCAACGACACCATCCGCGAGGTGTACGCCGCGACCCCCACCGAGGTGCGCGCCGCCGCACCCCGGAACCGGGCCGACCGCCGGGCCGCACCCGGCGCCGGCATCCCGCTCCGGCTCGCCCACCGCGGCCCCTACCAGTCCGCCGCCGTCTTCGACCAGCTCGCCCGGGAGGCCGTACCGGGCGTCGAGGAGGTGACCGGCGCCCCCGGCGCCCGCACCTACCGGCGCACCCTGCGCCTGCCGTACGGCACCGGCCTCGCCGCCGTCCAGGAACGCGCCCGCACCCCGCGGACCGGCACCGGCACCCGCCCTGGCGGCTGGCTCGACGCCCGGCTGCACCTCACCGACCCCCGGGACCTCACCACCGCCGTGCAGCGGCTGCGCCGGCTGTTCGACCTGGACGCCGACCCCTACGCCGTCGACGAACGGCTCGGCGCCGACCCCCGGCTCGCCCCGCTGGTCGCCGCCCGGCCCGGACTGCGCTCGCCCGGCGCCGTGGACCCACTGGAGCCCGCCGTACGCACCCTCGCCGGCACCCATGGCGCCGGGGAACTGGTACGCCGGTACGGCAAGGTGCTCGACGCGCCCCACGGCGGCCTGACCCACCTCTTCCCGGAGCCCGCCGTCCTCGCCGAGGCCGAGCCCGGCGGCCCGCTCGGCGCGCTCGCCGCCGCCCTCGCCGACGGCACCGTACGGCTGGACCCGGGTGCCGACCGGCACGACGCCGAGGAGGCCCTGCTCGCCCTGCCCGGCATGGACCCGGCCACCGTCGCCACCCTCCGCGTCCGCGCCCTCGGCGATCCCGATGTCGCCCCGCCCGGCGCCGACGTCCCCGACGCCTGGCGGCCCTGGCGGTCGTACGCCGTCCAGCACCTGCGGGTGGCGGGGGAGCCGATCCGGTGACCGCCTGCCCGAACACCGAAACCGTCCGCCCGTCCCCTGACCGCCGAGCCGAGGAAGCCGCTCCGATGACCACCGTCTACTGCACCCACCTGGACGCCCCCGTCGGGCGGCTGCTGCTCACCGCCGACGCGGACGGCGCGCTGACCTCCCTGTCCGTGCCCGGGCAGAAGGGCGGCCGGACCGTCCTGGACGGCTGGCGGCACGACCCCGGTCCGTTCCGCGCGGCCGCCGACCAGCTCGCCGCCTACTTCGCCGGGGAACTGAAGGAGTTCCGGCTGCCGTTCCGGGTGACCGGCACCGAGTTCCGGCAGCGGGTCTGGGCCGCGCTGGACGAGCTGCCGTACGGCGCCACCACCACCTACGGTGAGATCGCCGCCCGGATCGGCGCGCCCCGCGCCGCCGTTCGCGCCGTCGGCGGGGCGATCGGGGCCAACCCGCTGCTCATCGTGCGCCCTTGCCACCGGGTGATCGGCGCGAACGGATCGATGACCGGATACGCGGGGGGACTTGAGCGCAAGGTCCGGCTGCTCACCCTGGAGGGCGTGCTCCCCTGACGCGCCGCCCGTCCCGTGGCCCCCCGGTGCGCCCGTTGGGCCGAGCGGGTGGACCCCCGTCGATGCTCCGGCGGCGCGGCCCGCCCGTGTGGCACGGTCGCCTCCGACGGCCGACGGGGAAGGGCGGGCACACATGGCCAAGGTCGTACGGGTCCTCGCGGTCCTCCTCCCGGCGCTGCTGCCGGGCCTGACGGCACCGGCCGTCGCCGAACCGGCCCCGCCGCCCTGGACCGGCAGCTGGGAGACCGCGCCCTCCGGCACCGCCGCCGCGCTGCCCGGTGCCGCCGTCCGCAACGTCGTCCACCTCAGCGTCGGCGGCAGCGCGGTCCGCGTCCGGCTCAGCAACCGGCTCGGCACCACGCCCCTGCGCCTCGGCGCGGTCACCGTCGCGCTGAGCCGGGCGGCCGGCCCCGAGGCCGTACCCGGCACCCTGCGCACCGCCACCTTCCGCAGCGCCACGGAGCTGACCGTCCCACCGGGCGCGGACGCGGTCACCGACCCGGTGCCGCTGCGGGTCCCGGCCGGAGCCGACCTGCTCGTCACCGTGTACACGCCGGAGAACTCCGGGCCCGCCACCTACCACCGCACCGCCCTCCAGACCAGCTATGTGGCCCCGGTGGGCGCCGGCCGGGCCACCGACGAGGACGGCAGCGCGTACACGGCGACCACCAGCCGCTGGTACTACGTCACCGGCGTCGACGTCCGCGGGCCCGCCGCCGGCAGTGTCGTCGCGTTCGGGGACTCGCTCACCGACGGCAACGGCTCCACCCCCGACACCAACCGCCGCTGGCCCGACCGGCTCGCCCAGCGGCTGCGCGAGCGGCGGCTCGGCGTCCTCAACGCGGGCATCGCCGGCAACCGCCTGCTGCTGGACGGCGCCGGACCGAGCGCTCTCGCCCGCCTGGACGCGGACGCGCTGGACCGGACCGGGGTGCGGGTCCTGGTCGTCTTCGAGGGCATCAACGACATCAAGGGCACCCCGGAGGCGAACGACGCCACCGCCTTCGCCGACGCCTACCGCGCCGTGGTGACCCGCGCCCACGCCCGCGGTGTCCGGGTCGTCGGCGTCACCCTCACCCCCTACGGCGGGTACCCCGCCTGGACCGCCGCCGGCGAGGCGGTACGGCAGCGGGTGAACGCCTTCATCCGGGACGGCGGAGCCTTCGACGCGGTCGCCGACGCGGACGCGACCGTCCGGGACCCGGACGACCCCGGTCGCATCCTGCCCGCCTACGACCCCGGCGACCACCTGCACTTCAACGACGCCGGCATGGCCGCCGTGGCCGACACCGTCCACCGCGTGCTGATCCGGGGGCCGCTCGCAGCCCACCTGACGGACCGCGCCCACACCACAGCGCCGGTCACCCACGCGGCACCGCTCGCACGACCAGCAGGCGGGTGAACGGCTGCGCCGGCGCGCCCAGGGCCAGCCGGCGGTGAACGGCTTCGTCGGCGTGGGGTCAGTCGTCGGTTTCGCGGGGATGTCCAGCGGTGGGTGATCGGCTGCGCCGGCGCATCCGGGGTCAGTCGGCGGGTTCGCGGGACACCCAGCCGCGTTCGCAGGCGTGCCAGCCCAGTTGGAGGCGGGTCGTCACCCCGGCCAGTTCCATCAGGCGTCGTACCCGGCGCTGCACCGTCCGCAGCCCCAGGTCCAGCTGTTTGGCCACGCTCGCGTCGGTCAGCCCGGCCAGCAGCAGCGACAGCACCTCCAGATCGGTGGCGTCCGGGCCGTCCGGCTCCTCCTCGGTCACCCCGGCGGCGCCGAGCCGCAACGGCAGCGCCTCCCGCCACACCGACTCGAACAGCCCGGCGAGCAGCTCCAGCAGCCCGCTGGCGTGCACCACCAGCGCGGCCGGCTCCGACGTCCTCGACGTCAGCGGCACCATCGCGAGCGACCGGTCGGCCACCACCAGCTTCGTCGGCACCCGGTCCACCACCCGCACCCGCTCGTCCCGGCCGAGCGCCGCCGTCAGCTCGGTCAGCCCGTGCGGCAGGTCCAGCACCGCCCGCTCCACCACCACCCGGTAGCGCACCCCGCGCCCGGTCGCCCGCTCCTCCGCGTCGTTCTCCATGCCGGAGACGACCAGCGGGTTGCCGGTCACCAGCGCGCACACCTCCTCGGCCGCGCCGAGCTGGAGCTGGAGGAAGCGCTGCGCGACCGCGGAGGCGCCGGTCACCACCTCCACCAGGTCGTGCACCGCCGGTTCGGCCGCCGCCGCCCGGTACTCCTCCGCGAGCAGCGCCGCCGCCAGCTCCGCCTTCTCCAGTTCGTGCCGCTGCTGGGTGAGCAGCGCGCCCAGCGCCACCCCGGGCGGAGCCGCCACCCAGCGGCCCGGCCACGCCGAGGACTGGGCCGCGAGACCCTGCCGCTCCAGCCGGCGCAGCGCCCGCTCGGTGTCCTGCTCGGCCAGCGTCAGACGCCGCGCCAGATCGGTGACGTCGGCCGCTCCCACGGACACCAGCGCCCGGTACGCGGCCTCGTGCGTCTCGTCCAGTCCCAGCGCTGCCAGCATCGCCCCGCGTCCCTCCCCTGTGCACAAACCGACGGAAGCGGAGCGGCGTGGCGGAAACCGGCCACGGCGCAAACCCGCCGCCGACATCATCGCCGTACCAGGGGTGACTCTGCCAAGGTGGGTCCGGACGTCGCCGGGCGGTCCTCCCGTGGGGGGTGGGGCCGCCCGGCGGCCACCAACCGTGGCTCGTACGGCAGTTCACCCGCTCACCCGATACGCCGTTCGACGGGGGCGATACGCCGGATTTTCCCGATGCCCCGTTTTCCCACCGCCCGTGCGGTGGACAATCAGGGGCATGAGCCAGCAGGGGGGAACTCCCGCCCGTCACGACGACGACTGGTGGGGCCAGCTGTACGACGACTCCACCGAGGACACGGGTCCCACGGCAGCGCCCGATTCCGTGGACGACCGCTTCGCCTCGGCGCGCGACGCGGTGGGGGGACGGCCGCCGGACACGGTGGAACGAGGACCGTCGGACGCGGCACCGGTGGACGCGGGACCGGTGGATCCCGGACCAGCCGAGCCGGCGCCTCCGGAACCGGCCCCCGTGACAGCGCCGGTGCCGACGCAGCGTGCGGCGCCGCCGCCACCGGCAGGACCCGCCCTCCCCACCGACCTGGCGCTCCCCGCCGAGTTCGCCCCGCCCGCGGAGGGCCCTCCACCGTCGGTGAGCACCCTGCCCACCGAGAGCACCCCGCCGTCCGAGAGCACCCCGCCGTCCGAGAGCACCCCGCCCTCCCCACCCCCCTCCGTCGGCTACGTCGGTTCCGGTCCCCCCACCTACGACCCCGAGCCCACCGCGCTTCCGGTCGCCGAGCCGGACGGGCTCGGTGAGCTGGTCGCGGACACCGTGCTGGACGGCGCCCGCTACGGCGCCTGCACCCTGCGGGCCGTCTCGCTGCGCGGGGACTCGGCCCGGTACCGGGGCGAGCCGCGCCGGGACGCGTTGCTCACCGCCCGGTTCGGGGCGGGAGAGCAGGCGCTGATCCTGGTCGCGATGGCCACCGGTGCCCGGGCCGCGCCGGGCGCGCACCTGGCGGCGGCCGAGGCGTGCCGCTGGATCGGGCAGGCCGTGGGCCGCAGTCACCAGCGGCTCGTGGAGGACATCCGCGCGGCCCGGCGCGGCGACCTGAAGTCGGGTCTGCACCGGCTGACCGACCGCAGTCTCGGCAGGCTCCGCGCGAGCGCGGCCGAACAGGGCCTGGACCCCGGGGAGTACACGGCGAGCCTGCGCTGTCTGCTGCTGCCCGCCGACCCCGACTGCCGTACCCGCGTGTTCTTCGGCGTCGGGGACGGCGGGCTGTTCCGGTTGCGGGACGACGTCTGGCAGGACATCGAGCCGCAGGTCGCGCCGGAGGACGGTACCGGCGCACCCGTCGCCGGCCCCGGCTCGCCGCCGGAGCGGACGCCCGAGGGCGACCGGCTGACGATGGACCTCGGCCTCCCCGCCCCGCCGAGCCCGTTCGAGCCCGCGGCGCCGGCCCCGGAGCCGCCCCGCGAGCCGTTCCGGTTCCGGGCCTCGGTAGCCCGCCCGGGTGATGCGCTGGTGATGTGCTCGGCGGGCCTGGCCGGCCCGCTGCGCGACGAGCCCGCCCTCTGCGCCTACCTGGCCCGCCGCTGGTCGGGCCGTACCCCGCCGGGCCTCGCCGCCTTCCTCGCCGACGCCCAGGTACGGGTGAAGGGCTACGCCGACGACCGTACGGCGGCGGCCGTGTGGGAGGCGTAACCACCGCCCCTGTGGATTGATGGAACGGGAGGGCCGTATCCCGGGACAGCGAAGGGGCTGACGCGCGCCATGGCCAAACAGAACGTCGCCGAGCAGTTCGTCGACATCCTCGTCCGCGCCGGGGTGCGGCGCCTGTACGGCGTCGTCGGCGACAGCCTCAACCCGGTCGTGGACGCCGTCCGCCGCAACGCCGCCATCGACTGGATCCACGTCCGCCACGAGGAGTCGGCCGCCTTCGCGGCCGGCGCCGAGGCCCAGATCACCGGGAAGCTGGCCGCCTGCGCGGGCTCCTGCGGCCCGGGCAACCTGCACCTGATCAACGGCCTGTACGACGCCCACCGCTCGATGGCCCCGGTGCTGGCCCTCGCCTCGCACATCCCGTCGAGCGAGATCGGCCTCGGTTACTTCCAGGAGACCCATCCGGAACGGCTGTTCCAGGAGTGCAGCCACTACTGCGAGCTGATCTCCAGCCCGAAGCAGATGCCCCGGCTGCTGCAGACCGCCATCCAGCACGCGGTCGGCCGCAGCGGGGTGAGCGTGGTGGCCCTGCCCGGCGACATCGCCGCCGAACCGGCCCCGGAGAAGGCGGCGCAGAGCGCGCTCGTCACCTCCCGGCCCACCGTGCGGCCGGGCGACGCCGAGATCGACGCGCTCGCGGAGATGATCGACGAGGCCGACAGAGTCACCCTGTTCTGCGGGAGCGGCACGGCCGGAGCCCACGCCGAGGTCATGGAGTTCGCCGGGCGGATCAAGTCGCCGGTCGGGCACGCGCTGCGCGGCAAGGAGTTCATCCAGTACGACAACCCGTACGACGTCGGCATGAGCGGGCTGCTCGGCTACGGCGCCGCCTACGAGGCCACCCACGAGTGCGATCTGCTGATCCTGATCGGCACCGACTTCCCGTACAACGCGTTCCTGCCGGACGACGTGCGGATCGCGCAGATCGACGTACGGCCCGAGGTGCTCGGCCGCCGCTCCCGGCTCGACCTGGCCGTGTGGGGCGACGTCCGCGAGACGCTGCGGTGCCTGGTCCCGCGCGTCAGGGAGAAGACGGACCGGCGCTTCCTCGACCGGATGCTCAAGAGGCACGCCGACGCGCTGGAGGGCGTGGTCAAGGCGTACACCCGGAAGGTCGACAAGCACATCCCGATCCATCCCGAGTACGTGGCCGCCGTACTGGACGAAGTCGCCGGCGAGGACACCGTGTTCACCGTGGACACCGGGATGTGCAACGTCTGGGCCGCCCGGTACGTCTCGCCCAACGGCCGCCGCCGGATCATCGGTTCCTTCTCGCACGGGTCGATGGCCAACGCGCTGCCGATGGCGATCGGCGCCCAGTTCACCGACCGGCGCCGGCAGGTGGTCGCCATGGCCGGGGACGGCGGGTTCTCCATGCTGATGGGGGACTTCCTGACCCTCGTGCAGTACGACCTGCCGGTCAAGGTGGTGCTGTTCAACAACTCCTCGCTGGGCATGGTGGAGCTGGAGATGCTGGTCGCCGGGCTGCCCTCGTACGGCACCACCAACACCAACCCCGACTTCGCCGCCGTCGCCCGGGCCTGCGGCGCGTACGGCGTGAGCGTGGAGAAGCCGAAGCAGCTCGCCGGGGCCCTCAGGGACGCCTTCCGGCACAAGGGGCCGGCCCTGGTCGACGTCGTCACCGACCCCAACGCCCTGTCCATCCCGCCGAAGATCAGCGCCGAGATGGTGACCGGGTTCGCGCTGTCCGCCTCCAAGATCGTGCTGGACGGCGGGGTCGGCCGGATGCTCCAAATGGCCCGCTCGAACCTGCGCAACGTACCGCGGCTCTGAGGGGAGTGATTTCGGCCAGTTTCACGTGGCGTGACGACGTGACGTCAGCCGGTGCCGGACGCGGCCGGACCGGTGTCCCGGGGCGTCCGTGGCGTCCGGCGGCGTCCGGTGAGCGCGGGGTCCGGCCGCGGCGGTGTCCGACGGCCGGGCCGGGCGGGGTGCGGATATGGCCGAACCACCGGTCATCGGGCACGCTCCAGGACTGCCCGGGAGCCTGCTGGGCAAGCATCCCCCCGTGAACGTGTTCGACCAGGAGGGGCAGGGACCGGCGGCGTGCGGGCGGGGGTCATGAAGAGGCAGGCGCGAGGGGGCGGTCCCGTGACGGTAGGGGCCTTCTCGGCGACAACGGGGGAAGAGACCGACACCACCACCGAACACGCGCGGCGGCTGCGGCGCGAGCTGGGCCGGGCGGACCTCAGGGCGGTGCCGGAGGCCCGCCGGGAGCTGCGCGAACTGCTGCGGCACTGGGGCAAACCGGGCCGCTCGGAGATCGCCGAACTGCTCACCAGCGAACTCGTCACCAACGCGCTCGTCCACACCGACGACGACGCCGTCCTCACGGCCGTCGTGGACCCCGGCGGACTGCGCGTGGAGGTACGCGACTTCGTGGCCCGCAGACCCGAGCCGCGGGTGCCGGACACGGACGACGACACCCACGGCCGGGGCCTGCTGCTGGTGCGGTCCCTCGCCGACGCCTGGGGCGTACGGCCGCACGAGGTGGGCAAGTCGGTGTGGTTCGAACTCGGCGCCGAGGCGGCGTGAGGCGGAGCGCAACGGGACGGGGGCGTGACCCGCGCGGTCACGCCCCCGTCCCGTACCGCGGTGGCACCGCGGGGCCGGCTGTCAGCCGAACTGCTGCTCCAGGTCCTTCAGCTTGCGCTCCAGGGAGTCCAGCCGCGGCAGGGCCATGGTGTCGTCCTCGGCGGTGAGGTCGACGGTCACCGGCTCACCCCCGCTGGGGACCCGCTGCAGGGAGGGCCGTGCGCGGACGGGCAGTGGTTCCGCGCTCGATATGGCAGGCTCCGCGGTCGCGGGAGCCGGGCCGCGCTCCACGGCCTGCACCTCGACCTGGCGGCCGGCACCCCGGCCGACGAAGCCGCGCTGGCCCCGGCTGATCGCCTTCAGCTGGGCGCGCTCCACACGCTGCTGGTCGCGCCGCCGCTGCCGGGTCTCCTCCTTCTGCCGCTTGTCCTCCCGGACCTCCTCGACGGCCTCGTCGAGGCTGCGCACGCCCTCCAGGAGCATCAGCGACCAGGCCTTGTACGTCTCGCGGGGCGCCCGCACCCAGCGCACGATCCGGATCTGCGGCAGCGGACGGGGCACCAGGCCCTGCTCGCGCAGCGCGGCCCGGCGGGTCTGCTTCAACGCCCGGTCGAACAGTACGGCCGCCGACAGCGACATGCCGGAGAAGAACTGCGGCGCACCGGCGTGCCCGGCGCCCCGGGGCGCGTGCACCCAGTTGAACCAGGCCGCCGCCGCGGCGAACAGCCAGACCAGTATCCGGGAACCGAGTGCCGCGTCACCGTGGCTGGCCTCGCGGACCGCGAGGACGGAGCAGAACATCGCCGCGCCGTCCAGGCCGAACGGCACCAGGTACTGCCAGCCGTCGGTCAGTCCGAGGTTCTGCTCACCGAAGCCGACGAGGCCGTGGAAGGACAGGGCCGCCGCCACCGCCGCACAGCAGAACAGCAGTACGTAGGAGGCCGTGCCGTAGATGGCCTCCTTGCGCCTGCGGCGCTCCTCGCTGCGCTCCCACGAGTCGTCCGCGCTCGCGTTCTCCCCGGAGGAGCGCTTGCCGCGCGCGAGCACCGCCACCGCCGCCAGCACGCCCAGGAGCAGTACGGCGCCCGGAAGCAACCAGTTCAGCGATATGTCGGTCAGTCTCATCAGGGGTCCCTTGCATTGGGATAGGGCGTAACGCCCGCCATAGTGGCCCACTCCCGAGGGCCCTCAGGGGGTTTCGGGGCAAGAGGCCGCCAATAAGGTGCAAGGGGATGCCCAGGACGGCGTTCTGCTCGAACTGCCGCGTGAGGGGCGGGAGTTGAGTTCGAATAAGACTACCCGTACGGGTGGTTCCTCGGAAAGTTCCCGCGACAGGTGAGGAAGTTGTGAATCACCAGTCCGTGAACCGGGCCGAGGGCGGGTGGTCCTGTGCCGGTGATCCTAGTGGACCCACGGGTGTGCTCCCGACCTGAGCGCCCCTCAAGCGGCCGCGGCAGTGGTGAGTTTGGCGATCCGATCGCTGTCGCAGGTACGCGGGCAGGTGGCGCAGGTGTCGTCCGGGCGGACGGTGTAGAACATGCAGCAGCTCACCCGGTCCCGGGTGGGCAGCGGTGAGCCGTCCGGCCCGGTCAGCGTCCGGAACCCGGCGGAGCCGGCGTACGGCAGGGTCGCCCCCGGCAGCAGCAGCTCCAGCTCCCGTACGGCCCGCGCCGCCTCCCGCTCACCGAACAGCCCGGCGACGTACCACAGCCCCTCCACGAGCTCGTCGGTGGCCATGCCCCACAGCGCACGCCCGCGTCGCCGCATCCGGGGCCCGAAGGCGCCGAGCACCGGCTCCAGGTGCCCGGCCACGGCCGCCCGCACCTCGGCCCGCAGCGCCTCCTCGTCCGGCACGACGACCGTGCCGGGCAGCGCGGCGGCCGGGTCGCCCGGCAGGCAGGCGACGGAGACGGGGGGCCGTACGGCCATCCGGCCGGCCGCGCGGTCGTACCAGACGTGGGTCACGGGCAGCCGGGGCACCCGGCGGTGCAGGAACCAGGGGACGGTGATCAGCAGGCAGGCCGGCCAGGCGTAGCGGTGCAGGCCGAAGCTCGCGACGACGTCCGGGCGGGCGGGCCGGCCGTAGTCCCGCACCACCTGGTCCGCGTCCCGGGCGAGGAAGGAGTCCAGTTCCGTGCCGCCCGCCGCGAGCCCGGCGGCGCCGGTCCAGCCTCCGCCCGCGGGCGCCGGGTCGTCCGGTCCCAGCTCGGTCACGGTCAGGCCCGGGAAGGCCGTGGCGAGGCGGTCGTAGGCGGCGGTGAGCGGCGAGGCCGCAGCGGGCATGGCGGGACCACCGGTCCTTGGACGCGTCCGTGATCACGGACTGGGCTGCACAGGTAAGCCTTACCTTACCCGGAGTTGTCGGAGTTTGAACTGTCGCCCGGTGCGCCTAAGGTGCTTGACGGACAAGCGACAACCCGTCGTTAATGACCCCAAGTGCCGACAAGCTGCCAGGAGGAGCCGTGAAGCAGGGCGTGCAGGGCTCCCCGGGCGCGCCGGCCGCCGCCCGGGTGCCCGCGCAGCAGCGGCAGCGGCCGGCGGCCGGTGCCGACCCGGGCCGGGAACGGGACGCCGCGGTGCCGGACGCGGCGCGGGGCGAGCACACCCACGGTGAGTGGCCGGTCCCGGAGTCGCGGGCCGCGGTGCAGCGCTCCTCGGTGCGCGGGCAGATCCTGGACGCGCTGCGCACGGCGCTGGTCACCGGCGACCTCAAGCCGGGCGAGGTCTACTCGGCGCCGGTGCTCGGGGAACGCTTCGGCGTCTCGGCCACGCCCGTACGGGAGGCCATGCAGCAGCTCGCGCTGGAGGGCGCCGTCGAGGTCGTGCCCAACCGTGGCTTCCGGGTGGTCGAGCGGGGCGCCCGGGAGCTGGCCGAGCTGGCGGAGGTGCGCGCGCTCATCGAGGTACCGGTGATGCTGCGGCTCGCGCGGACGGTGCCCGCCGAGCGGTGGGCCGAGCTGCGGCCGCTCGCGGAGGAGACGGTACGGGTGGCCGCCGCCGGCTGCCCGGCGACGTACGCGGAGTCCGACCGGGCCTTCCACCGGACCCTGCTGGGCCTGTCGGGCAACGAGCAACTGGTCCGCATCGCCGAGGACCTGCACCGGCGGTCCCAGTGGCCCCCGGTGCGGCGGGGACGGCCCGAGCTGCTCGCCGACGCGACGGAGCACCTCGCCCTGCTGGACGCCCTTGCCTCCGGCGACGTGGAGCGGGTGCGGGGGCTCGTGGGCGGGCATTTCGCGGGCGCGGGCTGAGTCTTCGCGGGGTGCCGCCGCTGGGGTGCGGGCCGTCTGCCGGGTGCGGGCCCGTCGTGGCTGGTCGAGCACCACGGGCCCGCAGACGGCAACGCACCCCCGGTCTCTAGGCCGTCGCCGCCCCCGGCGCGGGCGGCGCCAGTTGCTGTGCCAGCCACGTCGGCACACCCCCCAGCAGCCGGAACAGACGGCGCGCCTCCTCGCGCAGTCGGGACGCCTCCGGTTCCTCCTCCGTGTCGGCCAGGGAGACCAGCGCGGGTGCCGTGCCCACCAGGTAGCCCAACTCCTCCCTGATGCGGAGGGATTCGGCGAAGCCGTGCCGCGCTTCCGCCAACTCACCGTCCCGCAGGGCGAGTCCCGCCAGGTGGCGCCAGGTGAAGGAGAGCAGCAACGGGTCGGCGTCGGCCGCGGCGGCAGCGTGCGCCCGGCGGAACGCGGCGCGGGCCGCCTGCGGGGCGCCGGCCAGGTTCTGCGCCACCAGCCCGCGCCGGAAGTCCAGCAGGGCCCGCCCGGAGGCCCCCGGCGGGATCAGCGCAGCCGCCCGGCCCAGCGCGGCCCGCGCCTCGTCGGCCCGGTCGCGCACGCCGAGCAGCGTGGCGGCGTACGCGAGGTAGCCCCGCTCGCACGCGGCGGCCCCCCGCTCCTCGTCGCTGTGCGCCACCGCCTCCGCCGTTCGCAGCGCGTCCTCCGCCTCCTCCCAGCCCCGCTCGGTGTACAGGCACCGTTCGGCCAGCAGGGCGGCCCGCTGCAACGCCGGGGCTGGGCGGTCGGCGGGCAGCAGGGCCGCCGCGTCGGCCCAGCAGGCCCGGCTGCGCAACCGCCATACCGCGGTCTGGAGCGGATCGTCACCGGTGGTTCCGTTACCAGACATGGCGGTATGCGCCACGTTGCCCTCCCCGAGCACGCCATCGAGCTGTTGAGTGGTGGCGGCATTCCAGCACCAATCGCGGGGCCCGGCCAAGAGGGTGGGTGAAAGATTTCACAAAGTAGTGGGGTGCGGGCGTGACCTCGTCCGGCCGCCGCACGCCCCGCTGACCTCAGCTCATGCGCAGGGCCAGGAAGAAGTCCAGCTTGTCCTCCAGGCGGGACAGGTCCCGTCCCGTCAACTGCTCGATGCGGCCGACCCGGTAGCGCAGCGTGTTGACGTGCAGGTGCAGACGGGTGGCGCAGCGCGTCCAGGAGCCGTCGGAGTCGAGGAACGCCTCCAGGGTCGGGATCAGCTCGGCCCGGTGCCGGCGGTCGTACTCCTTCAGCGGGTCCAGCAGGCGGGCCGTGAAGGCGCGCCGGACGTCGTCCGGGACGAACGGGAGCAGCAGGACGTGCGACGCCAGCTCCTGGTGGCCGGCCGCGCAGACCCGGCCGGAGCGGGCGGCGGCGACCCGGCGGGCGTGCCGGGCCTCCTCCAGGGCGCCGCGCAGGCCCTCCGCCGAGTGCACGGCCGCGCTGACCCCGAGGGTGAGCCGGCCGTCGTCGTCCAGGCCCGCCGACAGCGGCTCGCGCACCGACCGCAGCAGGGCGTCGGCGAGCAGGCCGGTCTCCGAGCCGTCGTGCTCGGCGGCGACCGCGGGCAGTGGCACCAGGGCGACGGCCTCGTCGCCGGTGTGCGCGACGGCTATGCGGTCGGAGGGCTCGGGACCGGTGGCCAGCGGGTCGACCAGCACCTCCTCCAGCAGGGACTGGGCGACCGGGCCGCCCTCGACCTCGCCGCCCTCCCACTCCACCCGGGCCACCACGACCTGCCAGTGCGGGGCCGCCCCGAGCCCGGGCAGCAGCACCGGGGCCGCCACCCGGAGGCGGGCGGCGATCTCGGCGGGCGCGGCGCCCGTCTGCACCAGCTCCAGCACCTCCTGGGCGAGGCGGCGGCGGACCGTGCGGGCCGCGTCCCGGCGGTCCCGCTCGACGGCGATCAGCTGGGTCACGCCCTGGAGCAGGTCCAGACGCTCACCGGGCCAGTCGCCCGCGTCCGCCTCGACGGCCAGCAGCCAGTCCGACAGGACCGTCTCGCGGACATCGCGGGCGGCCTGCGGGGAGCGGCCCGAGGAGCGGACCGGGAAGAGGGAGTAGGTGGTGCCGTGCACCTGGACGCGGTGCGGGCCGCGGCGGCCGGTGCGGGTGGCCGCCAGGTGCTCGGCGGCGAGCCGGGCGCAGGTCTCGGCGGGCAGCGCCGGGCCCGCCACCTTGGAGCCGGCGATCATCCGGCCGGTGGGGGAGAGCACCCAGGCGCGCAGGTCGAGATCGGAGCCGAGCAGGTCCAGGACGACGTCCGGGCCGCCGCCGGCCGGGCCCGAGGTCATCATCCGGCGGTGCCGGTCCACGACGGCCGCCAGGTCCCCGGCGCGCTCGCCGGACACCTGCCGGACCACGTGCTCGGTGATCGTCGCGAACGCCACCGACTCGTGCACCGCGAACAGCGGCAGCCGGTGCTTCGCGCAGGCCAGCACCAGGTCGTCCGGCACATCTCCGAGCTCGGCCTCGCCGGCCGCGAGGGCGGCCACCCCGGCCTGCACCAGGATCCGTACGAAGGGCTCGGAGTCGGCGGCGTCCCGGCGCCAGGCCAGGCCGGTGAGCACCAGTTCACCGCCGGAGAGGTAGCGGCTCGGGTCGCGCAGGTCGGTGGTCATGACCCCGCGCACCGCGCGGTCCAGCTCGTCCTCGCCGCCGAGCAGCCGCAGGCCCAGCGCGTCGGTGTCCAGCAGTGCGCGCAGCCGCATCTCGTCGCCGCCGTTCTTTGTCTCGAAACCTACGATGGATCTTGGAGGAGTGCCGGGAAGTGGTCCGGTGAGGGGCCGCACCGGCCGGAGTCCGGGGTCGCCGTGCCGTCACCCGCGTTTCCCCGGGAAAACGGAGAGGTTAGCGATGACCTCCGTTCATACGAATCTACAAGATGCTCGTGCTGGCCAGCGAACTCCTTCATGGTTTCGGTGACTGACCCCGTCGGAGCACAGGACGGTGTACTGAGTCCACTCCGCGTTAACAGCACATGAACGAGCCGGGCCCGCCGCACACGGATTGGCTCAATCTGCACGACCTCAACAGCACTGAGACGAAGAAGAGAGCCGGTCATGGACTTCCTTCGCCCCGCCAGCTGGGAGGAGGCGCTCGCCGCTAAGGCCGAGCACCCCACCGCTGTGCCGATTGCGGGTGGCACCGATGTGATGGTCGAGATCAACTTCGATCACCGCCGGCCCGAGTACCTCCTCGACCTGAACCGCGTCGGCGACCTCTACGAGTGGGAGGTCGGCGAGGACACCGTACGGCTGGGTGCCTCCGTCCCGTACACCGCGATCATGGAGAACCTCCGTGCCGAGCTGCCGGGCCTCGCGCTCGCCTCGCACACGGTCGCCTCCCCGCAGATCCGCAACCGCGGCGGCGTCGGCGGCAACCTCGGCACTGCCTCGCCCGCCGGTGACGCCCACCCCGCCCTCCTCGCGGCCGGCGCCGAGGTCGAGGTGGCGTCGGCGGCCCGGGGCACCCGCCTCGTCCCGATCGACGCGTTCTACACGGGCGTCAAGCGCAACGCGCTCCAGCCCGACGAGCTGATCCGGGCGGTGCACATCAAGAAGGCCGACGGCCCGCAGCAGTACTCGAAGGTCGGCACCCGCAACGCCATGGTCATCGCCGTGTGCGCCTTCGGGCTCGCCCTGCACCCGGAGACCCGGACCGTGCGCACCGGCATCGGCTCCGCCGCCCCCACCCCGGTGCGGGCCAAGACCGCCGAGGAGTTCCTGAACGCGGCCCTGGAGGAGGGCGGTTTCTGGGACAACGGAAAGATCATCACCCCGTCGGTCGCCAAGCGGTTCGCGGACCTGTGCTCCGCCGCCTGCAACCCGATCGACGACGTCCGGGGCACCGCGAGCTACCGCCGGCACGCGGTCGGCGTGATGGCCCGCCGGACGCTGACCTGGACCTGGGAGTCGTACCGCGGCGCCCGCCGCGCCACCGAGGGAGCTGCGTGATGCGCGTCAACTTCACCGTCAACGGACGTCCGCAGGAGGCCGACGACGTCTGGGAGGGTGAGTCCCTGCTGTACGTGCTGCGCGAGCGGCTCGGCCTGCCGGGCTCCAAGAACGCCTGTGAGCAGGGCGAGTGCGGTTCCTGCACGGTCCGCCTCGACGGCGTGCCCGTGTGCGCCTGCCTGGTCGCGGCCGGCCAGGCCGAGGGCCGCGAGGTCGTGACCGTGGAGGGGCTCGCGGACTACGCCCGGCAGCGCTCCTGCGGGACGGGTGCCCGCGGTGGCACGAGCCTGGACGAGGCCAGGGGATGGCAGGCCAGGGGCGCCGACTCGCAGACCGGCGAGGGCACCGAACTCTCCCCAGTCCAGCAGGCGTTCATCGACGCCGGCGCCGTCCAGTGCGGCTTCTGCACCCCGGGCCTGCTCGTCGCCGCCGACGAGATGCTGGAACGCAACCCGAACCCGACCGACGCCGACATCCGGGAGGCGCTGTCGGGCAACCTGTGCCGCTGCACGGGCTACGAGAAGATCATGGACGCGGTCCGCCTGGCGGCCGCACGGCAGTCCGAGGGGGTCTGAGCATGCCGGCCAACGGTGCACCCACCAAGATCACCCAGGGTTCGCAGACCAAGGGCGGCATCGGGGAGTCCACGCTCCGCCCGGACGGCACCCTCAAGGTCACCGGGGAGTTCGCGTACTCGTCCGACATGTGGCACGAGGACATGCTGTGGGGCCAGATCCTGCGCTCCACCGTCGCGCACGCCGAGATCCTCTCCATCGACACCGCCGAGGCCCTCGCGATGCCGGGCGTGTACGCCGTCATGACGTACGACGACCTGCCCACCGACGTGCGGAACTACGGCCTGGAGATCCAGGACACCCCGGTCCTCGCGCACGGCAAGGTGCGCCACCACGGCGAACCGGTCGCGATCGTCGCCGCCGACCACCCGGAGACGGCCCGCCGCGCCGCCGCCAAGATCAAGGTGGACTACAAGGAGCTGCCCGTCATCACCGACGAGGCCTCCGCGACCGCCCCGGACGCGATCCTCGTCCACGAGAACCGCGACGACCACCACGCCGGGCACGTCCCGCACCCGAACATCGTGCACCGCCAGCCGATCGTCCGCGGCGACGTGGAGGAGGCGCGCAGGCGCGCGGACGTGATCGTGACGGGCGAGTACACCTTCGGCATGCAGGACCAGGCCTTCCTCGGCCCCGAGTCCGGCCTCGCCGTGCCCGAGGAGGACGGCGGCGTCCACCTCTACATCGCCACCCAGTGGCTCCACTCCGACCTGCGCCAGATGGCGCCCGTCCTCGGCCTGCCCGAGGACAAGGTGCGCATGACGCTGGCCGGTGTCGGCGGCGCGTTCGGCGGCCGCGAGGACCTGTCGATGCAGATCCACGCCTGTCTGCTGGCGCTGCGCACCGGCAAGCCGGTGAAGATCGTCTACAACCGGTTCGAGTCCTTCTTCGGGCACGTCCACCGCCACCCGGCGAAGCTCCACTACGAGCACGGGGCCACGCGCGACGGCAAGCTGACCCACATGAAGTGCCGGATCGTCCTGGACGGCGGCGCCTACGCCTCCGCGTCCCCGGCGGTCGTCGGCAACGCCTCCTCGCTGAGCGTCGGCCCGTACGTGATCGACGACGTCGACATCGAGGCCATCGCCCTCTACACCAACAACCCGCCCTGCGGTGCCATGCGCGGCTTCGGCGCGGTCCAGGCGTGCTTCGCCTACGAGGCGCAGATGGACAAGCTGGCGAAGGAACTCGGCATGGACCCGGTGGAGTTCCGGCAGCTCAACGCGATGGAGCAGGGCACCCTCATGCCGACCGGGCAGCCCGTCGACTCCCCGGCCCCGGTCGCCGAACTCCTGCGCCGCGTCAAGGCGATGCCCATGCCGCCGGAGCGCCAGTGGGAGTCCAGCGAGGGCGCCGACGTACGGCAGCTGCCCGGCGGCCTGTCCAACACCACGCACGGCGAGGGCGTCGTACGCGGGGTCGGCTACGCGGTCGGCATCAAGAACGTCGGCTTCTCCGAGGGCTTCGACGACTACTCCACCGCCAAGGTGCGCATGGAGGTCGTGGGCGGTGAGCCGGTCGCCACCGTGCACACCGCGATGGCGGAGGTGGGCCAGGGCGGAGTCACCGTCCACGCGCAGATCGCCCGCACCGAGCTGGGCGTTGCGCAGGTGACCATCCACCCGGCGGACACCCAGGTGGGTTCGGCCGGTTCGACCTCGGCCTCCCGGCAGACGTACGTCACCGGCGGTGCCGTGAAGAACGCCTGCGAGCTGGTCCGCGAGAGGGTCCTGGAGATCGGCCGGCGCAAGTTCGGCTCCTACCACCCCGCGTGGGCCACGGCGGAGCTGCTGCTGGAGGGCGGCAAGGTCGTCACCGACGGCGGCGAGGTCCTCGCGGACCTGGCCGACGTCCTGGAGGACGAGGCCGTGGAGGTCGAGAAGGAGTGGCGGCACCGGCCGACCGAGCCCTTCGACCTGCGCACCGGCCAGGGCAACGGACACGTCCAGTACTCCTTCGCCGCCCACCGCGCGGTCGTCGAGGTCGACACCGAACTCGGCCTGGTCAAGGTGATCGAACTGGCCTGCGCCCAGGACGTCGGCAAGGCGCTCAACCCGCTCTCCGTCATCGGCCAGATCCAGGGCGGTACGACGCAGGGCCTGGGCGTGGCCGTGATGGAGGAGATCATCGTGGACCCGAAGACCGCGAAGGTCAGGAACCCCTCCTTCACGGACTACCTGATCCCCACCATCCTCGACACGCCGACCATCCCGGTCGACGTGCTCGAACTCGCCGACGAGCACGCCCCGTACGGGCTGCGCGGCATCGGCGAGGCTCCGACCCTGTCGTCCACCCCGGCCGTCCTCGCGGCGATCCGGAACGCGACCGGGCTGGAGCTCGACCGCACACCGGTGCGGCCCGAGCACCTGACCGGCACGTGACCCTTCGGGGCTCCGACCGGTGAGCTCCCGGGGGGACCTCGTCCCCCCGGACCCCCCTGTTCGTCTCGGGCCGTCCCCCGGGTCGTCCATTCCCAAATCCCGTGCCCGGACAAGGCGCCGCACGGGTGCACCTATGAACCTTGGGAGTTGGCCCATGACCCAGCAGTCAGTGGAGCCCAGGACCGCCGCCGAGGACGCGGGCGAAGGCAGCCGCGTCCCGGCCGGGCGGTCCTGGCTCGACCGGTACTTCCACATATCCGGAAGAGGATCGACGGTCGCGCGTGAGGTGCGCGGCGGCATCACCACCTTCATGGCGATGGCCTACATCCTCCTGCTCAACCCCCTCATCCTGTCCGGCAAGGACGCGGCGGGGGACACACTCGGCCAGAAGGCGCTGATCACCGCGACCGCGTTCGCGGCGGCCCTCACCACGCTGCTGATGGGTCTCGTCGGCAAGGTGCCGCTCGCCCTCGCCGCCGGCCTCTCCGTCTCCGGGGTCCTGTCCTCACAGGTCGCCCCCGCCATGACCTGGCCGCAGGCCATGGGCATGTGCGTGCTGTACGGCGTGGTGATCATGCTGCTGGTCGTCACCGGCCTGCGCGAGATGATCATGAACGCGATCCCGCTCGCGCTCAAGCACGGCATCACCATGGGCATCGGTCTGTTCATCGCCCTCATCGGTCTCTACAAGTCCGGCTTCGTGCACCAGGGCAAGGCCACCCCGCTCACCCTCGGCCCCGCCGGGGAACTCGCCGGCTGGCCCGTGCTGCTCTTCGCCGGCACCCTGCTGCTGATCTTCATGCTCCAGGCCCGTAACGTCCCCGGCGCCATCCTCATCGGCATCGTCTCCGGCACGGTCGTCGCCGCCGTCCTCAACGGCCTCGGTGTCATCGCCCCGGCGCAGTGGGCGGGCGGCGCCCCCCAGCTGCACGGCAGTGCCGTCTCGATGCCCGACTTCTCGCTCTTCGGGAACGTCGAGTTCGGCGGCTGGGGCGAGGTCGGCGCGATGACGATCGGCATGATCGTCTTCACTCTGGTGCTCGCCGGTTTCTTCGACGCGATGGCCACCATCATCGGCGTCGGCACCGAGGCCGGACTGGCCGACGACAAGGGCCGGATGCCGGGCCTGTCCAAGGCGCTGTTCATCGACGGCGCCGGCGGCGCGATCGGCGGTGTGGCGGGCGGCTCCGGTCAGACCGTGTTCATCGAGTCGGCGACGGGCGTCGGCGAGGGAGCCCGCACGGGTCTCGCCTCCGTCGTCACCGGCCTGTTCTTCGCGGCCTGCCTGTTCTTCACCCCGGTCACCGCGATCGTGCCGCAGGAGGTCGCGTCCGCCGCGCTGGTCGTCATCGGGGCCATGATGCTGATGAACGCCCGGCACGTGGAATGGGCCGACCGGGCGACCGCGATCCCGGTCTTCCTGACCGTCGTCCTGATGCCGTTCACGTACACCATCACCACCGGTGTCGCCGCGGGCGTGATCTCCTACACCGCCATCAAGGCGGCCCAGGGCAAGGCCCGCGAGATCGGCGCCTTCATGTGGGGCCTGACGGTCGTCTTCCTGGTCTACTTCGCCCTCCATCCCATCGAGGCATGGCTGGGCGTGCACTAGGCCCTGTCGTCAAACTCCCGCCCGCCGACGGTGCCGTGACGGGCCGCCCGCCCTCCGCGGGCCCGTCGTGGCCGGTCGCGCAGTTCCCCGCGCCCCTCCGGGGCGCCCGTCCCCCGACCCCGTGAGGAGACCGACAGATGCTGGACATCGCCGAGGAGCTGGACCAGTGGGTCCAGCAGGGCCGTGACTTCGCCGTCGCCACCGTGGTGGCCGTCGGCGGCAGCGCCCCGCGCCGGCCCGGCGCCGCCCTCGCGGTGGACGCCGACGGCACGGCGATCGGCTCGGTCTCCGGCGGGTGCGTGGAGGGCGCCGTGTACGAGCTGTGCCGACAGGCGCTGGAGGACGGCCACACCGTCCTCGAACGCTTCGGGTACAGCGACGAGGACGCCTTCGCCGTCGGCCTGACCTGTGGCGGCGTCATCGACATCCTCGTCACACCGGTCCGGGCGGACGGTCCCGCCCGGCCGGTGTTCGCGTCCGCGCTGGCCGCCGCCGCCCGAGGGGAGGCGGCGGCGGTCGCGCGGATCGCCGAGGGCCCGGCGGAGCTGCGCGGCCGGCCCCTGCTGGTCCGGCCCGACGGGTCGTACGACGGCGGCTTCGGCGCCCACCCCGAGCTGGACCGCACGGTCGCCGCCGAGGCCGGAGCCTTCCTGGACGCGGGGCGCACCGGGACCCTGGAGATCGGTGAACAGGGCTCGCGCTGCGGCGCCCCGCTCACGGTCCTGGTCGAGTGCTCCGTCCCCGCACCCCGGATGATCGTCTTCGGCGCGATCGACTTCGCGTCGGCGCTGGTCCGGATCGGCAAGTTCCTCGGCTACCACGTCACCGTGTGCGACGCCCGCCCGGTGTTCGCCACCCGCGCCCGCTTCCCCGAGGCCGACGAGGTCGTCGTCGAATGGCCCCACAGGTACCTGGAGCGCACCGAGGTCGACGGCCGCAGCGTCCTGTGCGTCCTCACCCACGACGCCAAGTTCGACGTCCCCCTGCTCAAGCTGGCGCTGCGGCTGCCGGTCGCCTACGTCGGCGCGATGGGCTCCCGCCGTACCCACCTGGACCGCGGCGAGCGGCTGCGTGCGGTCGGCGTCACCGACCTGGAGCTGGCCCGGCTGCGCTCCCCGATCGGCCTGGACCTCGGCGCCCGCACACCGGAGGAGACGGCGCTGTCCATCGCGGCGGAGATCGTCGCGGGCCGGCGAGGGGGCAGCGGGGTGCCGCTGACCGGCGCGCACACCCCCATCCACCACGACACGGCGACGCTGCCCGCGGGGCGGACCGCGGGGCGGATCGGGTCGGTGGCCTGAAAAGCGTTTGCCGACCGCCGTCGCGGCTGTGTTGCATGACGACATGGTGTCCCCCGACCGTCTGGCGGCCTTCGCCGTCCTGTCCTTCCTGCTCATCATCGTCCCCGGCCCCAGCGTGCTGTTCGTGATCGGGCGGGCGCTGGCCCACGGCCGCCGGGCCGCGCTGACCACCGTCGTCGGCAACACGCTGGGCGCCTACCTGCTCGTGGTCGCCGTGGCGTTCGGCATCGGGTCGGTCGTCGAGCGCTCGGTGCTCGTCTTCACCGCCCTGAAGCTCGCGGGCGCCGCGTATCTCGTGCACCTCGGGGTCAAGGCGTGGCGGCGGCGCGGCTCGCTGCGGGCCGCGGTCGCGGAGTCCGGTCCGGCGCGCGGTGGTCTGCGCACCCTGGGGGAGGGGTTCGCGGTCGGCGTGGCCAACCCCAAGACGATGGTCTTCTTCGCCGCCGTGCTGCCCCAGTTCGTGGACCGCGGGCACGGTCACGTCCCGGCGCAGATGCTGCTGCTCGGGCTCGTCTTCAACGCCATCGCGGTGATCTCCGACGCCGTCTGGGGCCTGGCCGCCTCGGCCGCCCGCGACTGGTTCGCCCGCTCTCCCCGCCGGCTGTCCGCGGTCGGCGGCACGGGCGGCCTGACCATGATCGGCCTGGGCGTGACGGTGGCCCTGACGGGCCGCAAGGACTGAGGACCGCGCGGACGCACCCACCCCCGGCTCAGCCCCGTGTCAGCAGATGGTCCGCCGCCCGGCCGAACAACAGGCGGGAGGCCGACGTGAGCGGGCCGTCGAAGGCCCGGGGGAGGAAGCGGACGCTCAGCTCCTCCCGCCACACCACCCGGCTGCGGCCCCCGGGCCCCGGGTGGACCTCGATCTCCGCCCAGCCGAGGATCAGCCGGCCGCGTTTCTCCAGGCGGCACAGGCCGGGGACGTCGTCGGCCGGCGGGCGCCACACCGTCACCTCCATCACGTCGTCGAAGGTGAGCGGGCCGAGCCCAGAGCGGGCCACGAAGCGCGTGCCCTCGCGGGTCGGCGGCGGCGTCAGCACCGTGATCCGGGTCAGCGGGACCGCGTCGGCGTGGCGCGGCCAGTCCGTGAGCCGGCGCCACGCCTCGTCGGGCGGGAGCGGCACCGTGCGTTCGAAGGAGAAGGTGGGCACGGCACGATCGTAGGCAAGGGACGCCGGTCACCCGCGCGTTCACCCGCCGCGCCGGCCCGCTCGCCTAGCAGGTGTCCATGAGGGGTCGTATTCTGGAACAGTGGGTGCGCGGGGCGGCGCCACCGGGATCCTGCTTCTACGCTTCCTGTGACGGGCCGGTCAAGCAGCCCGTCGTACGGGGGAGTTGATCGTCATGCCGGTGAAGAACTACGGCGTTCTCATCGCCCGCGCCGTCGAGACGCGGCGCGAGGGCGCGCGGGAGACACCGCACTACCAGATCCACCTCACGGACGACCACGGCACGCACTACCGCGCCGCCGTCAACGTGCTCTCCCAGGAGCACCCTTCCGAACTGCTCTACCTGGTCGCCGACGACTTCCGGCACCCGCTGACCACCGCCCTGGAGGGCCTGCCCGGCGGCTGGAACACCCTGCCGGCCGGCCCCGGTGGCCCGACCCTCGACTTCGTGCGCGGCAACCTCTTCGACCCGGCCGGGATGCGCACGCTCCCACCGGACGTCGAGGGACCGGACAACGACCTCGCCGACCTCCTCGACCACTACGTCCAGCGCGCGGTGGCGGACCCGCAGGCGCGGGCTTACGTCTTCGGATCCCGATTCGGCCCTGAACCCGCCGTCAAGGACAAGGTGTTCGGCTTCCTGCCCGGCAACGGCGTGCACGACGTCCACATGAACCAGGGCAACAGCCGCCGCTTCAAGGGCGACGACGGGGTGTGGCAGGACGGCGGACTGCTGCTGCGCTTCCCCGCGCAGTCCCGCTGGGTCGGCATCTTCCTGGCCTTCCAGAGTCAGTCCTGGCACACCGACGACACCACCGGGCACACCCTGGAGGACGTCGACGGCACCCGGCCCACGACCGGCGCGCAGCCCGTGGTGATCATCGCCGCGTCGGTCAACCCGAAGGGCCCCGCCCCGGAGACGGAGAGCGTGACCCTGCTCAACGCCTCGCCGGAGCCCGCGGACCTGACCGGCTGGCGGATCGTCAGCCGCCTCGGCCACGACTCGCCGGTCCCGGCCACGGCCCCGCTCGCGCCCGGCGACTGCCTCACCGTGCCACTCACCGCGGACACCCCGCTCGGCAACCAGGGCGGCGAGATCACGCTCCTCGACGCGGCCGGCCTGAAGGTCCACGGCGTCTCCAACACCGCCGAACAGGCCTCCCGCGAGGGCTGGTCGGTGGTGTTCTGAGCCGGGGGAGGGGCTACGGGCGGTACACCTTGCCGGGCTCGGCCCTGCCGGGCGCCAGCAGCTGGGGGACCGTCACGAAGACGTAGCCCCGCGCCTTCAGCGCGTCGATGATGCCGGGCACGGCCGGCACGGTCCCGGGGTAGATGTCGTGCAGCAGGATGATCCCGTCCCGGGACGACTGGTCGAGGACCCGCTTGGTGATGAGCGCCGAGTCGTCGGTCGTGTAGTCCTTGGCGGTCACGCTCCACAGCACCTCCGCCAGGCCCAGCTCCTTGCAGATCCTGTGCACGTCGGCGTCGGTGCGGCCCTGCGGCGGGCGCATCAGCGTCGGCTTGCGCCCGGTGAGCCGCTCGATCGCGTCGTCGGGGCGCGTCAGCTCCTCGCGTATCTCCGCGTCCGATATGCGGGTGAGGATCTTGTGGTCCCAGGTGTGGCTCGCGACCTCGTGGCCCTCCGCCGCCATCCGCTTGACCAGCTCCGGGTACTTCTCGATGTGCCGCTTGCCGAGGAGGAAGAAGGTGGCCGGGACCTTCTTCTCCTTCAGGATGTCGAGCAGCTTCGCCGAGTTCTCGCTGGGGCCCGCGTCGAAGGTGAGCGCGATGCACTTGGCCTCCCGGCAGTCGACGGTCCCGAACCGCGCCGCTGTCCCCTGCGCCGCCTCGGCGCGGGCGGTGCTCGGGGCGATCGTGTCGACCTGCGCGCAGCCGGACAGGGTGAGCGTCAGGCCGGCGGCGGCGGACGCGAGCGCCCAGCCACGCAACCTCCGGCCCGTTCCGCGCATCTTCCTGGGCGCGTCGGTGGTCGCGTGCGTCGGCGTCGAGCTCGTCTCGGTCGTAAGAGGCATGCCCGGACTATACACCGCGTGTATAGTGCAGGCGTTCGCACCGTGCTGTCCGGCTTCCGCAACAACCCCGTGCATACCAGTAGTATCGGGCGTGGTACGCGGAGTAACCTCGGGACCATGACGCGCACGGGGGAGCGAGTCGCCGCATCGCGCTTACGGACACCGTCCTGGATCGCGCGCATCGAGACACCGGACGGCCGGGTCCGGGGCGCGGGCGTGCTGCTGGCCCCCGAGCGGGTCCTCACCGCCGCGCACGTCGTCAGCCCCGGGCACCGCTACACCGTCCGCCTGGTCGGCGTCCCCGGCCTGGCCGCCGTGACCGCCACCGTCCGCCCGGACGAACACGTACCCCAGAGCGAGGACACCTTCGGCGACCGCAGCGGCGACCTCGCCCTGCTGTGCCTGTCGGCACCCCTGCCCGCCGAGCACATCACCCGGCTCTACCGGCTCGCCGCCCCCCACGGCCCCGTCAGCATGTACGGCTTTCCGCGCGGCGACGACGGCGGACGCTGGCACAGCGCCACCCTGGTCGCCGCGCGCGGCCGGGACAGCCAGGTGCAGCTGCGCCCGCTCACCCCCGAAGAACTCGCCGACGACGGCTTCAGCGGCGGCGGCGTCGTCGACCACGCCACCGACCAGGTCATCGGCATCGTCCTGAGCGTGGACGACGGCCCCGGCTCCGCCTTCAGCTACATGAGCCCCACCGAGACCATCCTCAGCCACCTGCCGCAGGTCGCCGCCTGGACCGACGGCGCCGAGGCCGTCGACCCCCGGCTGCGCACCGGCACCGGCGCGGCCGCCGGCCGGCTCGACGTCCCGTTCGCCACCGAACTCGCCTCCTGGTTCCGTGGCGAGGGCTGGCCCGTGCTCGTCACCGTCGTCCCCGCGCACGGCGACCGCGCCTGGACCCTGCAACGGGCCGTCACCCTCGCCGACCGCGAGCTGCGCACCCACCGCAACACCAGCGCCGTCAGCCACGACCCGCCCGAGACCGTGCCCCCCGCCGGCGCCCACGACCTCGCCCTGGACATCAAGGGGCTGACGGACGCGGAGGTCATGGACCGGATCGCCGAACGCCTCGGCATCCGCGACGACCCCCGGCCCGAACGGCTCGGCACCCTGCGCCTCCCGCTCGCCGCCGTCCTGGTCGCCGTCGACGAGGCCGCCGAACCCGACGCCCTGCTCGGCCTGCTGGACCGGCTCGCCCGGCAGGGCGCACGGCTGCTGCTGGCCTTCCGCGACCGGGGAGAACGCGCCGAGCAGGCCGCCGAGTTCCTCGTGCACCGGCCGCTGCGCGAGCGCTGGGCCCGCCTGCGCACCGAACTCGACCGGATCACCGACGAGCTGGGGCCCGCGCTCGAAGCCCGCCGGGACCGCGTACTGCCCCCACCCGGCACCCGGCAGCTCATCGACCGGGCCGAGGCCGGCGTCCGGCGCAGCGGGATGCTGCGCGCCTGGATCGACCACGCCCCCGAGCAGGAACGCGGACCCGCCCGCGCCGGACGGCTGTTCACCTTCGAGGACGCCGTCGGCCGCCGCCGGCGCCGCCTGGAGAAGGCCGTCGACCTGCTCGACGCCCGGCTGCGCCGCCGCGAGGAACTCCTCGGCCGCGTCGGCGCCGAGTGGCCGCTGTGCCGGCAGCGGGCCGCCGCGCAGGGCGACCGGGTGGTGGCGGCGTACCGGCTCTACGAACAGGCCGTCTCGCTGCTGCGGCAGACCCCCTGCGACATCGAGCGGGCCGAGACCGCCGTCGAGCGGTTCGTCGGCTTCTGCTCCGCCCCCGCACCCGGTGAGGAGGGAGCCTCGTGACCTCGTGCGTCCGGCCCGGCTGCGCGGGCCGCATCATGGGCACCGGCTACTGCGACACCTGCGGCCACCGGCACGCCGAACCGCGCACCGCACCACCGGACCGGCCCCCGGCCGGCACCGCAGGGGAGCCCGAACCGCCCGGCCCGGCGCCCGTGCACGCCGTCGCCGGCATCGGCGAACTCGACCAGCACGGACTGGTCGTCCTGCCCGAGGTCCCCGTCCCCGACGACGTCCTCGTCGAGGACCCGCGACCGCCCACCGGGGGCCGCCGCTGCGGCGCGAACGGCTGCACCATGACCATCGGCATCGGCTACGGCGGCCAGCCCGCCCGCGACACCGGCCGGTGCCCCCGCTGCGGCACGCCCTACTCCTTCCGGCCGCAGCTCACCAGGGGCGACATCGTCGCCGACCACTACGAGGTCCTCGGCTGCCTCGCCCACGGCGGCCTCGGCTGGGTGTACCTCGCCGAGGACACCCGCGCCGACGGCCACCGGGTCGTCCTCAAGGGCCAGATCAACGTCCACGACGCCCTCGCCCGCCGCACCGCCGTCGAGGAGCGCCGCTCCCTGACCGACCTGCACCACCCCGACATCGTCCGCATCATCACCTACGCCGAACACCGGCCCCCCGGCCGCCCGCCCACCGGCTACCTGGTCATGGACTACATCGGCGGACGCTCCCTGCAACAGCTCTTCGACGCCGACGACGTCGAGCGGATCTTCCACGGCCGCCCCCGGCTCGACCACGTCCTCACCTACGGCTGCAAGATCCTCGGCGCCCTCCAGTACATGCACGAACGCGGGCTGCTCCACTGCGACATGAAGCCCGCCAACGTCATCCACTTCGGACGGGCGATCAAGGTCATCGACCTCGGCGCCGTCCGCGCCATCGGCGACCGCACCTCCGCCTACGTCCACACGGCCGGCTACGCCCCGCCCCAGGAGGAGATCGACCGGCGCGGCTGGCACGTCGACAGCGACCTCTACACCGTCGGCATGACCCTCCAGGCGCTGGCCAGGAGCACCGAACCCGCCCGCGGCCTCGCCCCCGACTCCTTCCGCCGCCTCATCGCCCGCGCCACCCACGCCGAACCCCGCGCCCGGTTCCGCTCCGCCGCCGAGATGTCCCGTCAACTCTGGGAGGTACTCCGCGAGTTCCGCTCGCTCCAGTTCGGCGAGCAACTGCCGGAGAGCTCCACCCGGTTCCGCGCGACCGGCGCGAGCCTCGACGCCGGACTCGGCGCCATCCCCGCCCTGGACCACTGGACCACCCGCCGCGGCGAGCGGCCCGCCGGCCTGGACGTCTCCCCGCCCGCCGCCGCCGAGGTGGCCGGCGCCCTGCCCGAGCCGCTGCCCGACCCCGACGACGGCGCCGCCCTGCTCCTGGACACCTTCCCGCCCGACGCCCCCGACCGGGTCGCCCGGCAGTGGCCCCGCGAATCCCGCCTCGGCACCCCCGAGACCGCGCTGTGGCTGTGCCGCGCCTACCTCAGGAAGGGCGAGCAACAGGCGGCGGAGAGCTGGCTCGCCGAGGCCGAGACCCAGCTCGGCGAACGCGCCGCCCATGACTGGCGCATCGCCTGGCACCACGGCGTGCTGCACCTCAGCAAGGGCGAGGTGGAGCCGGCGGGCGCCCGCTTCGACGCCGTCTACCGGGCCCTGCCCGGCGAGTACGTGCCCAAGCTCGCCCTCGGCTACTGCGCCGAGCACACCGGCTCCCAGCCCGCGCGCCATGGGCGCCCCACGCGGGCCATGCGGTACTACGAAGCCGTCTGGAAACGGGACTCCGCGCACACCGCCGCCGCGTTCGGCCTGGCCCGCGGCCACCTGGCCGGCGGCGACCGGGACGCCGCCGTCCACGTCCTCGACGAGGTGCCCGCCACCTCCCGGCACCACGACGCCGCCCGCGTCGCGGCCGTCCGCATCCGCGCCGGTGTCCTGCACGGCGACCCGCCCACCCCGGCCGGCCTGCGGGACGCCGTCCGGCGGCTGCCCGAACTGCGCCTGGACGGCGGCGCGGCGGCCGGGGAGTCCCGGGCCCGGCTGGTGGCGGAGGTCCGCGAGAACGCCCTGCACGGCCGGCCGGCCCAGGGCTGGGGACCGGACTTCCCCGCCGGGGAGCTCCTCGGACCCGGGGACGAGGACAGCCTGCGCACCCGGCTGGAGCAGTCGTTCCGGCAACTGGCCGCCCAGGCGCGCACCGCCGGCGAACACGGCCGGCTCCTCGACCTGGCCCACGCGGTCCGGCCGATGACCATGTTCTGACCCCCGCACCGCCCTCCGGGAGCCCGACGCCCCGGGGGAGACGACCTTCCGGACCACTTGGGAAGAGGCAGCGATGACCGTGGCCGAGGAGACCGAGGTGACGCTCGCGGTCGGCCAGCAGAAGGAACTGCCGGTCGCGCCGGACCCCGCCGGGCGGCACCCCGACCCGGAGATGCACGCCATCCTGGAGATCGGGGTCAGGAGCCGGGGCCGCCCGGAACACCCCGGCGCGCCCGTGCTCGGCACCGGACCCGCGCTCGCCGAGGTGCTGATCGTCGACACCTCCCGCTCGATGCTCCACCCCGCCGCCAAACTGCACGCGGCCAAGGACGCCACCGTCGCGGCGGTCCGGATGCTGCCCGACGGCACCGCGTTCGCCGTGCTCTCCGGACGGTTCGACGCCACCCTCGTCCACCCCGGAGCCGGCGGCGCGGTGCTCGCCGTCGCCGGTCCCGGCGAACGCGAGGCCGCCGAACGCGCCGTACGGATCCTGGACGCGGACGGCGGCACCGCCATCGGCACCTGGCTCGACCTCGCCCGCCGGCTGCTCAAGGACCACCCCGCCCCCGTGAAACACGTCCTGCTGCTCACCGACGGGCGCAACGAGCACGACCACCGGGCCGCCATGTCCCTGGAGACCGCGCTCGACGCCTGCGAGGGCCGGTTCGTCTGCGACGCCTGGGGCATCGGCGACGACTGGGACGCCGACCTGCTGCTGCGCATCACCCGGCGGCTGCACGGGCGCGCCCGGGCCGTCCGCGCCGAGTCCGAACTGACCGCGGCGTACGAGGAGTTGGTGGCCGGCCTGCTCGGCACGGCGGTACCCGAGCTGCGCATCCGGCTCACCCCCACCCCGGGCACGGTGATCCGTCAGGTCAAGCAGGTGGTGCCGAGCGAACAGGAACTGCCGCCCGTCCCGGCCGGCTCCGGCGGGCGCGGCGCGGAGTACGTCACCCGTGCCTGGGGCGACGAGGTGCGGCACTTCCAGGTCGTCCTCACCGCCGACCCCACCGGCCGCGAGACCGGCGAGGACCTCCAGCTCGCCGCCGTGGAGATCGCCGTACCCGACTTCGGCCGGCCGGTACGGCTGCCCGCGCCGCAGCCCGTCCTGGTGCGCTGGACCGACAACCCGCTGGACGCCTCCCGGCAGCACCCCGGGGTCCGCCGGCACGAGCTGTACCGGCAGGCGAGCGCCGCCGTGGCCGGCGCCTACCGGGCCTGGCTGCGCGGCACGGACGGCCGCGACACCGCGGACCGGGAACTCACCCGTGCGCTCGCGCTGGCCACCGAACTGGGCGACACCCAACTGCTCGGCGCGCTCCGGCTGATCGAGGCCGCACCGGGCACCGGCCGGGTCCGCACCGGGCTGAAGGACGTCGACTGGCAGCACCTGATCCTCTCCAGCGCCCTGACGACGCCACCGGAACAGCCGGCGGGGGGCTCGGGGGAGGGGCGTGCCGCCGCGCGGAGCACCGACGCCGCCGGGACCCCAGGAGGCTCCGCCGGCCCCCGGGGCTCCGCCGCCTCGCCGGGCTTGGCCGCTCCGCGGGGCTCCGCCGCCCTGCCGGGCTCAGCCGTCCTGCCGGTTTCCGCCGCCCTGCCGGGCTCAGCCGTCCTGCCGGTTTCCGCCGCGCCACCGGGCTCCGCCAGTCCACGGGGCTCCGCCGCCTCGCCGGGCGCCGCCGGGAGCCCACCGGGCTCCGCCAGCCCACCCGGCTCCGCCACACCGGATGGGGCCGCCCCGCCGGGCTCCGTCGCGCCGGATGGGGCCGCCCCGCCAGGACACGTCACGCGGGATGGGGCCGCCCCGCCGGGCTCCGTCGCGCCGGATGGGGCCGCCCCGCCAGGACACGTCACGCGGGATGGGGCCGCCCCGCCAGGACACGTCACGCGGGATGGGGCCGCCCCGCCGGGCTCCGTCGCGCCGGATGGGGCCGCCCCGCCGGGACGCGTCACGCCGGATGGAGCCACCCCAGCCGGATCCGTCGATCCGCCCCTGCCCGTACGCCCCGACGGTCTCATCGAGTGCCCCGGCTGCAAGTGGCTCGGTCCGGCCGACTCCGTGTACTGCGGCGGCACGTGCGGCCGGCCGCTGAGAGGGGCGCCCGCATGACCACCGGCAGGGGGACGACACCCGGCACCGGCCCCGCGACCGGCGCGCAGCCGACCACCCCGCCCACCCCACGCCCCGCACGGGCCCGCCCCGCCGACCGCCGCGCCCCCGGCAGGGCGTCGCGCCGCCTCGCCCGCCCGCGGCTCCGGCTCCCCGGTGCCGGGCCGCGCCCGGCGGACGGCGGCAGCACGACCGCCCACGACCTGACCCTCCGCCACCGCCTGCTGCTGGCCCTGTCGGCCCTGCTCGCGCTGTCACTGTTCGGGTCGTACCAGGGCGTGCACGGCGACGCGAACCCGCTGCGCACCTCCAGCGCCCCGGCCGTCCTGTCCCTGGACACCGCGCTGTACGCGCTCGGCCAGGCCGAGCGGGACGCCGGCGCGCCCGCCCCGACCAGCGACTTCCAGAAGCAGATCTCGGTCGCCGCGCAGAGCCTGGCGGCCGCCGCCGCGGACGACGACGTGGGCGGCCCGGCGGGCCGGCAGACCCTCCAGACGATCGCCGGGCTGATCACGGTCTACGCGGACAAGGTCCAGAGGTCCCAGCTCCAGCCGGACGGCAGCCTGTTGCGCGAGGCGTACCGCAGCTATGCCACCAGCATCCTGACGGAGAAGGGCACGGGCATACAGGACCGGCTGAAGGCGCTGCAACGGCAACAGCGGGCGGCCGTGCACCGGCAGACCTCGTTCGGCCCGCTGCTCCGGCTCGCCTGGAGCGTCACCCTGCTGCTGGCCCTCGCCTTCTGCGCCGCGCTGCTGGAGACCCAGCTCTTCCTCCGCCGCCGCCTCCGGCGCCGCTACAACCGCCCACTCCTGGCCGCCCTGGCGCTGTCGGCGGCCGGTGTCGTCACCGCCGCGCTGTTCACCGTGTGGACCCAGCAGGGGATGGCGGACACCCGGCAGTTGCTCGACAGCCCGCTGCACGGGCGGCTCATACCCGACGCGGGGCGGCACACCGCCTCGTACCTGGCGCACACCGGCTTCCGCGCGTCGGCGGCGGTGTGGATCCTGATAGGAGGCGTCCTGCTGATGGCACTGGCCGAGACGGGCCTGCGGCGGCACATCGACGACTACCGGTTCAGGCCCCGGTGAACGCGCACCCCGGCGGCTCCGCGACGGCCGACCCCGGCACCCCGTCCCGCCCCTCCCGCCGCCTGGTCCGTGTCGTCACGGTGGTGGCGAGCTGCCTGGCCGTGCTGGCGGCGGCCGTCGTGGTGGGCGTACGCGTCCTCGGGCAGGAGCCGACCGTCACCTTGCTGGCCAACTGGACCGGCGAGGACGAGGAGAACTTCCGGAAGGCGGTCATCGAGCCGTTCGAGCGGAAGTACCGCATCCACGTCGACTACCAGGGCAGCAACGCCGAGAGCCAGGTGCTCGGCGCCGACGTCGAGGCCGGGACGCCACCCGACGTCGTGGCGCTCACCGGCCCCGGCGAACTCGCCGAGTACGCCCGGCAGAAGCACCTCCTGCCGCTGGAGGACCTGGTGGACCAGGCAGACTTCGGGCCCTCCTGGGCCATGCCGCTGGCGGACGGGCACGTGTACTGGTTCCCGCTCAAGGCCGATCTGAAGAGCGTCGTCTGGTACCCGGCCGACGTGGGGGAACAGGAGCGGAAGCAGGCGGCGCACCGGCCGGCCGCGTGGTGCGTCGGCATGGGTTCCGGGGCCACCAGCGGCTGGCCCGGCACCGACTGGATCGAGGACATCCTGCTGCAACGGTACGGCCCGGACGTCTACGAGCAGTGGGCGCGCGGCGCACTGCCCTGGGGATCGAAGCCGGTCAGGACCGCCTGGACCACCTGGCGCGACCTGGTCGGCGCGGGAGGCGACCCGGACCTCGTCCGGCGGGCCCTGAAGACCCCGTACGAGGCGGCGTCGCGGCCGGTGACCGCGAGCCCGCGGGGCTGCACGCTGGAGCACCAGGCGTCGTTCATCCGGGGGCGCCAGCACGCCTGGAAGGACGTCGACGGCCGCTACGAGCCCTCCGCCCGGCTGCTCCTCGGCGCCCCCGCCAACCGCGCGTGGGAGGTCTCCGGAGACCTGGTCGCCCTGCTGCACGCCACCCCGGCGGCCAAGAAGCTGATCCGGTACCTGGCCTCCACCGACACCCAACGTGCCTGGAGCGCCCAGCAGTCCGGCTTCTCCGTCCACACCGGAGTCCCGCCCGCCGGCGGCACCGACCCGGACTGGCGCCGCTCCCTGGCACTCACTCTCCGCGACCGGCAGGCTGCACTGCTTCGACGCCTCCGACGCGATGCCGCCCGCGGTACGGGACGCGTTCGCCGAGGCGGCGATCGAATTCCTCGCCCACCCCGGCCACTTGGAGGACCTCCTGCACTCCCTGGACACCCTCAGCGCCACCCCGGGCCTGACCTGGCTGCCGTCCGTCTGCGACCACCCGTCATGAACGGCCGGCACACGGACGGCGCCGCCGTCAGGGCACGCCGCGCCACACCCCGACGGCGTACCGGCACGTCTCCCTCGGCCCGCGACGGTACGGCGGGCAGGCCGCCCTCGGCCCGTGACCGCACGGCGTGCGGACAGGCGCGCGGGCGGCGCCGCCGTCAGGGCACGCCCGCGCCACACCCCGACGGCACACGGACAGGTCCCCTCGCCCTGCGACGGCCGCGCGTTCGGGCAGGCCGCCCTCGGCCCGCGACCGTACGGCGTTCGGGCAAGCCGCCCTCGGCCCGCCACGGCACGGCCTGCGGGCAACCGCTCGTCCCGCCACGGCACGGCGTTCCGGCACACCGCCCTCCGCCCCTGACCGCACGGCGTGCGGGTCCGGTCAGTCCCGTGTCCAGGGCAGGGTGAGCGCGCGGCCCTGGACACGGCCCGCCTCGGCGGCGGGGCGGCGGGTGGCCGGGTCGAGGGCGTTGTCGCCGATCGCCGCGGCGGACGCCTCGTCGGGAGCGACGACCACGACCTCGGCACCCCCCGCGCGCAGCTCCGCCACGGACCGCTCCAGCGGCCGCTCGCTGGGGAAGGGCTCGGTGGCACCCAGCGGCACCAGGACCAGCACCCGGTCGGCACCGGCGGCGAGGTCGGCGTTGGCGACGGACCGCACCCCGCCGTCCACGTACCGGCGTTCGCCGATCGTCACCGGCGGCCACACGCCCGGCACGGCGCAGCTCGCGGCGACCGCGTCGACCAGCGGCACGCCCGAGGCCCGGTCGAAGACCCGCGGCTCACCGCTCTCCGCGTCCACCGCGACGATCTTCAACGGCCGCTCCGGCCACCCGTGGGACGGCAGCCGGGACTCGATCACCGCGCGGCGCTCCGCCTCGGAGACCGTCCGCGCGTCCAGGGCCACCCGCCCGACCGCGCGCCGCAACTCCGTCATGGACGCGGCCGATTCCAGGGCCGCGCCGATCTCCGCCGCGAACTTCTCCAGGTCCATCTCGGCCATGATCTCGGCGGCCTGGAGGGCGGGGTCCACCTGCCGGGCGTACAGCTCCTCCAGCTCCAGCCCGCTGCCCACCTGCGCCGCCACGGTGGACCCGGCGGAGGTCCCCACGAGCAGCCCGGCGCCGGTCACGTCCCGCCCGGCCTCGGCGAGTCCCGTCAGCACCCCGGTGATCCAGGCGATCCCGCCCACACCCCCGCCGCCCAGCACCAACGCCTTGCCCATGTCCGCCCCTTCCGGAGAGCCAGCCCTCGATCCACGGGTACGACACCACAGCCGGCGGCGGAGGGACAACCGCGGGGCATCGCGGACAGGCGTTGTCCGCGAAGGGCGTTAGCGTGCGCCCATGACCCAGAGCAGCGGTGAGCAGAGCAGTGTCCGGAGCGGTGCGGGAAGCGCCCCGGTGATGGACGTCCGTGCGCTGAACCGCGCCACCCTCGCCCGGCAGCTGCTGCTGAGCCGGTCCGCGCGGTCGGCCGGGGACGCGGTGAGTCATCTCCTCGGGCTCCAGGCGCAGAACACCAGACCCCCGTACTACGCCCTCGCCGCCCGCCTCGACGGGTTCACGCCGGAGCGGTTGGCCACGCTCATGGCCGGCCGGGACGTGGCCCGGATCGTCACGCTGCGCTCCACGATCCACACCCACACCGCCGACGACTGCCTCACCCTGCGGCCCTTCGTCCAGCCGGCCCGCGACCGGGAGCTGGGGAACTTCCGCGCGGGGCTGACCGGCGTCGACCTGGACCGGCTCGCGGCCGTCGCCCGGGAACTGGTGGAGGCCGAGCCGCGGACCATGGCCCAGTTGCGCGCGGCGCTCGGCGCCGAGTGGCCGGACGCCGACCCGCGGGCCCTCGCCGTCGCGGCCCGCTGCACGCTCCCGCTCGTCCAGGTGACCCCGCGCGGTCTGTGGGACGAGAGCGGCCAGGTCGCCCTCACCACCGCCGAGCACTGGCTGGGCCGCCCCGCCGGACCCGCCCCCACGCCGGACGCCGTGATCCTGCGCTATCTCGCGGCCTTCGGCCCCGCCTCCGTGCGGGACATGCAGACCTGGGCCGGGCTCACCCGCCTCAAGCCCGCCTTCGAACGCCTGCGCCCCCGGCTGCTGACCTTCCGTGACCCGGACGGCGTCGAACTCTTCGACCTCCCCGACGCCCCGCGCCCCGACGCGGCCACCCCCGCACCGCCCCGCTTCCTGCCCGAGTTCGACAACCTCCTGCTCGGCCACGCCGACCGCACCCGTGTCGTACCGCCCGCGCATCGCGGCCGGCACTGGCAGGGCAACCAGGCCCACCGCACCCTGCTGGTCGACGGTTTCCTGGCCGGTCTGTGGAAGCTCGACGGCGGCACCCTCGTCATCGAGACCTTCGCCGGGCTGAGCAGGGCGCGGCGGGAGGAGGTGACCGCGGAGGGGGAGCGGATGCTCGCGGTCATGCACCCGGGCGCCACGCACGACATCCGGTTCGGGGACGTCGTACGGCGGTGAGGGCGGCCGTCGGCGCGACCGGAGCGGTGGAGAGGGGGGGGGGGGGGGGGGGGGGGGGGGGGGGGCCCCCCCCCCCCCCCCCCCCGGCCGTCACCCGAGGGGTGCTCGGGAAGTCTTCCGGGTCACGAGTTGACCTGCGCGGTCACCAGGTTCGAGAAGGTGGTCAGCCGGGTGTAGACACCCGGGTAACCGGCCTCCGCGCACCCCTCGCCCCAGGAAGTGATCCCTGCCAGGACGCCCCCGATGAGCAGGGGACCGCCGCTGTCGCCCTGGCAGGTGTCAACGCCGCCGGACGTGTATCCGGCGCAGACCATGTCGGACTGGACGAAGTCCGAACCGTAGGAGGATCGGCAGCTGGAGTCGGACACGACCGGGACGGTCGCGGTCCGCAACTGGTTGGAGGAGCCGCCGTTCTCCGAGGTGGTCCCCCAGCCGAGGATGCGGGCGGTGGTGCCGGCCGCGTACACGCCCGTCTGGGAGGAGGAGACGTACTTCGCCGTGGTGTACGGCATCGACGTCGAGAGGGTCAGCACGGCCACGTCGTCGCCGTTGGTGGCGTCCGTGTAGTCCGGGTTGATCCAGATGTTGCTGACCCGGCTCACCGTGCCGTTGGTGCCGTTGAGGTAGGTCCGGCCGCCGACCACGCGAACGCTGCTCGTGGTCTCGCCGACCATGCAGTGCGCCGCCGTCACCACCTTCCTGGGCGCCACCAGGGTGCCGCCGCAGAACTGGTTCTGGGACGCGTCCGTGATCTGCATCATGAACGGGTACGCGGTCGTCGTGGTGGTCGTACCGCCGACGATGGGCTGAGGCGCGGCGCTCGCCGTGGGGGAGGCGAGCAGCGCGGACGCCGCCGCGGCGGCGGTGGCCACCACGGTCGCGGCGGTCTTTCTTGCACGTGTGAGCCCGAACATGAGTCTCCTCAGTGGGGGTTGCACCGGTGGGGGGTCGCGCGGGTCTGTGTGGGGGGTTTGCATGGGGGTCGCGGGACCGACCCCCATGTGCCCGGGCGAGCGGCACGCCCATTACGCTAGGACCCGGCACCCTCGGCTCCCAATGAGGGAACCCCCTAGGGGGTTGGGTGAGGGAAAACCCTCGGTCCGGTTCAGTTAACAAGAGCACCGCTCAGGGCGCGCGGTGACCTGCCGCCAATCGGACGATGTCCACCCGCGAGCGGATCCCCAGCTTGCGGTAGACCCGCGTCAGGGTCGCCTCCACCGTCTTCACGCTGATGAACAGCCGGGCCGCGATCTCCCGGTTGGTGGCGCCCTCCATGACGAGCGCGGCGACCTGACGCTCCATCGCGGCCAGCGCGTGCAGCGCGGCCGGCGCCTCCGGCACGGCCGGTGCCGGTTCCGGACCGTCGGTGGCCGGGGATTCGTCCACTTGGCGCAGCCAGGGCAGCGCCCGGCAGCGCCGGAACATCCGGGTGGCCTCGTCGAACACCGCGGGTGACGGCCCCGGGCCGCCCCGCAGCCGGGCCAGCGCGAACGCGGCCCGAGCCTCCTCCAGGCCGTAGCCGAGCTTGCCGAGCCGGTCCTGAGCGGACGTCAGCTGGGCGAGCGCGGCCTCCAGGTCGCCGCGGGCGGCGCGCACCAGCGCCTCGGAGCGGTCGAGCACGGCGAGGACGCTCTCCCGGCCGAGCCGCAGCGCGTGTTCCCGGCTGACGTCGATGACGTCCTGCGCCTCGGCCACCTCACCGGTCCGCACCAGTGCCTCGGCGAGGTCGCCCTGCCAGCGGCCCCGGGCCGGGTCGGTGATGCCGAGGCCCAGCTCCAGGGTGCGCACCCGGCGCAGCGAGCGCACGGTGCCCGCCGGGTCCCCGGCCACGAGCTGGGCGTACCCGAGGGCGCCCAGCGCGCGGGACAGGTACATCTGGTCACCGTCCTCCTCGGCGTGGTCCACCGCCTCCCGGGCGAGGGCCAGGGCGCGGTCCACATCGCCGCCGGAGGCCTCGGCGAGCGAGGTGAGCATCGCCGAGGCGGTCTCGCCGATCCCGGAGTCCCGGGCGAGCCGCAGGCTGTCGCGGGCCAGTTCCAGGGCACGCCCGCAGTGCCCGGCGCGCAGCTCGGTCTCGGCGAGGCCGCGCAGGAAATGCACCTCGCTCTCCACCGAGCCGCGCCGACGCACCTCGCGCAGCAGCGCCGTGACGGTGGCCCGGGCCTCGGCCAGCTGGTCGCCCATGACCAGCCAGCGGAACCGGGCGCTGCCCGCGCCGTTGTGATGCCACGCCACCCGGGGGTCCTGGGGCTCCTTCAGGGCCCGCTTGATGGTGCGGGGCGCCTCCGGATGGCCCATCAGGGTCTCGGTCTGCGCCTGGAAGGCGAGGGAGAGCAGCTCGGTGCGCCGGTCCGCGCCGCGGGCGGCCAGCTCGGCGGCGTGCGCGGCGGCCTGCCGGGCCTCGGTGAAGTCGCCCTCCACGATGAGCGCGCGCCAGGCCAGCTGGTAGTGGACCAGGGCGAGCAGCCGGGGGTCGTCGCCGGCGTCGGCGAGGGCCTGCGGGAAGACGGCGTCGACCTCGGCCATGGTGTGGCCGGCGGTGTCGATGACGATCATCCAGGCCCGCACCCGGTCGGCGGGCACGGTCGCCCGGGCCAGTACCTCCCGGGCGATGTCCCGGGCCAGGTCGACCTCGCCGGCGGTGATCGCGTCCTCGGCGGCCGTCAGCCGGCGTTCCTCCGGGCTGGGGGTGCCGTCGGCCGGGGTGTGCCGGGCGGCGAGCAGCCCCAGCTGGGCGGCGACCGAGGGCGCTCCGCGGTCCCGGGCGAGGGCGGCGGCCTCGGCGAGCCGGGCGGCGACCTCCGGGTCGGTGCCGGTGGTGGCCAGGGCCAGGTGCCGGGCCCGTTCGATCGGGTCGGAGGCTGCGGTGGACAGCGCCGCGTGGGCGGCCCGCCGTTCGTGGGCGGGCGCCTCCGCGTACAGCGCGGCGGATATCAGCGGGTGCGCGAACCGCACGGCCGGGGCGTCCGGCTCGGTGGCCAGCAGCCCGAGTTCGGCGGCCTGGGCGCACTCGGCCTCGGCGTTCTCCCGGCCGGCCGCGTGCAGCAGGGCCGGGGTGGGGCGGGCGCCGGCACTGGCCACCAGCAGGGTGCGGCGGGCCTCCACCGAGAGCATGTCCAGCCGGCTGAGCACCAGGGCGCGCAGCGAGGTCGGCACGGGCAGCGGCTCGCCCGGCCGGGGCGGGGTGGGGCTGTCGGCGAGGGCGCGGCCCAGCTCCAGGGCGAAGAGCGGGTTGCCGCCGCTGGTGCGGTGGATCTCGCGGACCGTGGAGCGGGACAGGCAGCCGTGGCCGCGGTGGTCGAGCAGCTCGGCGACCTGGGTGCGGGAGAGCGGGCCCAGCCGGACCGCGAGGGTGCCCGGCGGGCAGGCGCGCAGGTGGCGGTCGTACTCCTGGCTCTGCCGGCCCTCCGTGCGGACCGCGCACAGCAGTTGCACCGGGGTGCCCTCCAGGCGCCGGGCGGCGAAGCCGAGGAGTTCCGCGCTGGCCGGGTCCAGCCACTGGAGGTCGTCGGCGACGACCAGGACGGGGCCGTGGGCGGCGAGGGCGCGCAGCGCGGACAGCACGGCCAGGCGCAGGGCGAGTCCGTCGCGCTGGAGGCTGGACTCGCCGCGGCCGGTGAGCGCCGACTCCAGGGCGGTGCGCTGGGCGGCGGGCAGCCGTGGGGAGACCTCGTCGAGCACCAGGCCGAGGAGGTCGGCGAGCGCGAGGAAGGGGAGGTGGGATTCGGACTCGGTCGCGGAGCAGCGCAAGACCGTGCGCGCGGTGGCGCCGTATTCCTCGGCCAATGCCCGCAGGACGGTGGATTTCCCAATTCCCGCGGGGCCGTGGAGCAGCACACTGCCCCCGGAGGCGAGTTGCTCACGCGCGGACGCGAACAGCTCCTCGCGGCCGATGACCAGGTCGGGGCGGCACCTGGCAGGCTCCTGGAAGTCCCGTCGCACGGTCACCGCTCCCCTCGTGTCGTGTCCGGACCAAATTCTAGGCAACGATCCTTGAAATTCGGACGGAAGCCCTGGTGAGGGAAATAACAAACGGTCAAGCAGAGGGAAATTCAAAGTTGCGCCGGATGAATGGTCAGGTTTCCTGACCGACGGGTTTCATGACCGTCAGGTTTCCTGGCCGGCCTCGGGCTACGGCAGCAGTCCCGCCCTGCGCGCCGCGGTCACCGCCTCCCCTCGTGTGTGCGCGCCCAGCTTCCGCATCGCCGAACGCAGATACCCCTTGACCGTCTCCGAGCCGATGCCCAGCCGCTCGGCCACCGCCGCGTTGGTGGCCCCCGCCGCCACCCAGGACAGCACGTCCACCTCGCGTGGCGCCAGGGTCACGCCCCCGGCTCGCGGCGGCGCGGTCAGCAGCCCGCACGCGGCCAGCAGTTCGGCCCGCAGCCGCGGATCGGTGATCCGGGGGGCCAGCGCCCGCAGCGCCGCGTGCGCCTCGCGCACCTGTTCCCACACGGCACCGTCGTCGGGGCCGGTCCGCTCGGGCCGGGCCGCCGCCAGCAACTCCCGCGCCTCGTCCCGCACCACGAGCGTCTGCTCCACGTCCCGCGCCACCGCCACCGCCGCGCCCAGCGTGCGGTCACCGAGCGGCCGGGCCGAGCGCAGTGCGCCGTACAGCACCCCGCGCACCCGGCGGCGCACCACCACCGGCACGGCGAGCACCGCGCGGATGCCCTCGGCGGCCACCGGTACGTCGTACTCGTGGCTGATCTGCCGTGAGCTGGAGTAGTCGGTCACCGCGCACGGCCGGGCCAGCGCCACCGCCTTGCCGCCGAGCCCGCTGCCGGAGGTCACCGCGAGCGAGCGCAGCGCGGCCGTGGTCGTGCCGCTCAGCTCGCTGATCCGGATCTGCGGCCGGCCGGACTCCACCAGGCCGCCGAAGGCCACGGGGAGTCCCGTCGCCCGCCGCAGCCGGGCCAGCGCGCCCCCGATCTCCACCGCCCCCACCGCGTCCGCCGTCACCGTTCGCCCTTTCGGCCGCCCACACCCCCGTTCGGGGGTAGTGAGACCCGCATCACGGATTAGACGATGCCAGAGAGCCGCCCGGCAATGGTCCGGAGCATAGGAGGAAAACCGATGACGACGGCGACGGAGATGTTCCGCAGGGCACGGGACTTCCTGCTGGAACACCGAGAGGACTACGCCACCGCCTACGAGGGCTTCCGCTGGCCCCGGCCCGAGCACTTCAACTGGGCGCTGGACTGGTTCGACGAGATCGCCGACGGCAACGACCGCACCGCGCTGCACATCGTCGAGGAGGACGGCACCGAGACCCGGCTCTCCTTCGCGGAGCTGTCCGAACGGTCGAACCGGGTGGCCCGGTGGCTGCGCGAGCGCGGGGTCGCCGCCGAGGACCGCGTCCTCGTCATGCTCGGCAACCAGGCCGAGCTGTGGGAGACCGCGCTGGCCGCGATGAAGCTGCGCGCGGTCGTCATCCCGGCCACCCCGCTGCTCGGGCCGGCCGACCTCGCCGACCGGGTGGAGCGGGGCCGGGTGAAACACGTCGTCGTCCGGGCGGAGGACACCGCCAAGTTCGCCGACGTGCCCGGCGCCTACACCAGGATCTCCGTCGGCGGCCTGCCGCAGGAGGGCTGGGAGCCGTACGAGGACGCCTACGCGGCCCCCGCCGACTTCGTCCCGGACGGCCCGACGCTGGCCGACGACCCGCTCATGCTGTACTTCACCTCCGGGACGACCGCCCGCCCCAAGCTGGTCGAGCACACCCACACCTCGTACCCGGTCGGGCACCTGGCCACCATGTACTGGATCGGCCTCAAGCCCGGCGACGTCCACCTGAACATCTCCTCGCCCGGCTGGGCCAAGCACGCCTGGTCCAACCTCTTCGCGCCGTGGAACGCGGAGGCGACCGTCTTCGTCTTCAACTACACCCGCTTCGACGCGGCCCGGCTGATGGCCGAGATGGACCGCGCCGGCGTCACCACCTTCTGCGCCCCGCCGACCGTGTGGCGGATGCTGATCCAGGCCGACCTCGGGCAGCTGCGCACCCCGCCCCGCGAGATCGTGGCCGCCGGCGAGCCGCTCAACCCCGAGGTCATCGAGCAGGTCCGGCGCGCCTGGGGGGTGTCCGTCCGGGACGGCTTCGGGCAGACCGAGACGGCCGTGCAGGTCTCCAACAGCCCCGGCCAGCCGCTGAAGACCGGTTCCATGGGCCGCCCCAGCCCCGGCTTCCGGGTGGAACTCCTGGACCCGGTCTCCGGCGCGCCCGGCGCGACCGAGGGCGAGATCGCGCTCGACCTCGCCGAGCGCCCGGTCGGCCTGATGACCGGCTACCACGGCGACCCGGACCGCACGGCGGAGGCCATGGCGGGCGGCTACTACCGCACCGGGGACATCGCCACCAGGGACGAGGAGGGATACCTCACTTACATCGGGCGCAGCGACGACGTCTTCAAGGCCTCCGACTACAAGGTGAGCCCGTTCGAGCTGGAGAGCGCGCTGCTGGAGCACGAGGCGGTGGCCGAGGCGGCCGTCGTCCCCGCCCCGGACGCACTGCGGCTCGCGGTGCCCAAGGCGTACGTCGTCCTCGCCGAGGGCTGGGAGCCCGGCCCGGACACCGCGAAGGTCATCTTCGAGCACTCCCGTGACGTGCTCGCGCCCTACAAGCGCATCCGCCGGCTGGAGTTCGGCGCGCTGCCCAAGACCGTGTCCGGGAAGATCCGCCGGATCGAGCTGCGCGAGGCCACGGCGGCCGGCTCGGAGAACGAGTACCGCGAGGAGGACTTCCGGTGACCGCGCAGCTCTCGTACACGCACGGGACGAGCCCCACCGTCCTGCTCGGCGACACCATCGGCGCCAACCTGGACCGGGCCGTGGCGGCCTGGCCGGACCGCGAGGCCCTGGTCGACATGCCGTCCGGGCGGCGCTGGACCTACGCCGAATTCGGCGCGGCCGTCGAGGAGTTGGCACAGGCCCTGGTGGCCAGTGGCGTCACCAAGGGCGACCGGGTGGGCATCTGGGCGGTCAACTGCCCGGAGTGGGTGCTGGTGCAGTACGCCACCGCACGCGTCGGCGCGATCATGGTCAACATCAACCCGGCCTACCGCACCCACGAGGCCGAGTACGTCCTCAGGCAGTCGGGCGTCTCGCTGCTGGTGGCCTCCCTCAGCCACAGGACGAGCGACTACCGGGCGATGGCCGAGCAAGTGCGCGGACACTGCCCCGAGTTGCGCGAGATCGTGTACATCGGCGACCCGAGCTGGGACGCACTGCTCCGGCGGGCGACGCCCGACGTGACCTACGAGGAGCTGTCCTGCGACGACCCGATCAACATCCAGTACACCTCGGGCACGACCGGCTTCCCGAAGGGCGCCACCCTCTCCCACCACAACATCCTCAACAACGGCTACTTCGTGGGGGAGTCGATCGCCTACAGCGAGCAGGACCGCATCTGCATCCCGGTCCCCTTCTACCACTGCTTCGGCATGGTGATGGGCAACCTGGCGGCCACCTCGCACGGCGCCTGCATGGTCATACCGGCGCCGTCCTTCGACCCGGCGGCCACGCTGGAGGCGGTGCAGCGGGAGCGGTGCACGTCGCTGTACGGCGTCCCGACCATGTTCATCGCGGAGCTGAACCTCCCCGACTTCGCCTCCTACGACCTCTCCACCCTGCGCACCGGCATCATGGCGGGTTCCCCGTGCCCGGTGGAGGTGATGAAGCGGGTGGTGGCCGAGATGCACATGGAGCAGGTCTCCATCTGCTACGGCATGACGGAGACGTCCCCGGTGTCGTTGCAGACACGGATCGAGGACGACCTGGAGCACCGCACCGCCACCGTCGGCCGGGTCCTGCCGCACCTGGAGGTCAAGGTCGTCGACCCGGCCACCGGGGTCACCCGGCCACGGGGCACGGCGGGGGAGTTGTGCACGCGCGGCTACAGCGTGATGCTCGGCTACTGGAACGAGCCGGAGAAGACGGCCGAGGCCATCGACGCGGGCCGCTGGATGCACACCGGGGACCTGGCGGTGATGCGCGAGGACGGGTACGTCGAGATCGTCGGCCGGATCAAGGACATGATCATCCGGGGTGGCGAGAACATCTACCCGCGCGAGATCGAGGAGTTCCTCTACGCCCATCCGAAGATCCGGGACGTCCAGGTCGTCGGGGTGCCGCACGAGCGGTACGGCGAGGAGGTCCTCGCCTGTGTCATCCCGAGCGACCCCGCCGACCCCCTCACACTGGAGGAGCTGCGGGACTTCTGCGCGGGGCGGCTCGCGCACTACAAGATCCCCAGCAGGCTCCAGCTCCTCGACGCCTTCCCGATGACGGTGTCCGGGAAGGTCCGGAAGGTGGAGCTGCGGGACACGTACGGGGTGTGATCGCGGGTGTGAAACGGCCGGGAACGAGCATGCGCTGAATGTTCCACGGCGGTCCCCGGGCGAGCGCACGGTCGGTGGCGCGCTCGGCCCGGGGGTCGTCGGGTGGGCGGCTTCCGATCCTCGACGTCGCCCTCGGCCCGGGGGCGACTCACACGGGCGGGGCCGGCCGGCAGGGGCACGTGCGGGGCCGTACCGCGAGAGGTGAGAAGGTCAGGCCTGTCCGTCCCGTGCCCTCGTTCCCCGTTCCGGAGCGCCCGTGGTGTGCAGGACGTCGGCGGGGTCGTTCACCGGCTGCGGGACCCCCGCGAGGTCGAGCACGAACAGCGGGATGCCGAGGGCGTCCGCGCCGGCCCGGGCGGCGTCGGTGTAGCCGGCGAGGGAGAAGTACACGCACTCGGCGGACTCGGTCATCGCCGTCAGCCACAGGCACTCCACGTCCCTCGGCCCGGCCGGCCACACGGTCGGGTCCACCTGGGCGAGCAGCCCGCGGGCGGCGATCCCGACGCCGTTCGGCGGCCGCTGGTCCGCCCGGCGGATGTCCCGGTAGCCGAGCCAGCGGAGGTACAGCGCGGCGGTGGTGACGGCGTCCCGGGCGGTACGGATGGTGCGGGGCTGGAACGGGGGCCGATGACCGGGCGACCGGTGGACCACGGCCGGTTCCCGTGCGTCGGTGGGTTCCGTTGAGCCACGCGGTTCTCGTGCGCTGTGTTCCGTCGAGCCACGCGGTTCCCGTGTGCCGGTGGGTTCCGGCGGGCCGGACGGCCCGCGCGCGCCGTCGGGTGTGTGCGCGCCGGCGGGTCCGGGCGGGCTCGCGGGTCCGTGTGGGTCCGTCGGGGCCTGGGCGTCGGCAGGGCCCCGTGTCCCCGGTGATCCCCACGCCCCGGCCGGTCCCTGTGCCCCCGCTGTCGGTTCCGCCGCCCGCGCCCCCGTCACCGGAATGCGCAGGACCGTGCCGCAGGGGCAGCCCAGTTCCGGGTGGGGCCAGTGGCCCAGGCGCCCGCAGGCGGCGCACGACACGGTGAGCCACTCGTCGTCCCAGGCGCGGTGCGCCGCCACGGCCGGTTCGGCCGCCGGATCCAGCCGGGGCACGGTCGGTGCCCCGCACGCGCAGGGATACGCCGGCGCGGTGTAGACGTGTGCGCGCCGGCAGGCCGGGCAACGCACGGGAACGCTCTCGGGCATGGCCCACTCCAAGGCCTCGCGTCGGGACGGCGCTCCCATGGTGCTCCTCCCCGGCCGCTCCTGTCCGGCGCTTGCCGGTGTCCGGACCACTCTTGACGACCTTGCCCCACCCCTTTACATTGCTTCCAGATAGCAGAAATGAGTTTCCGTTATACGGAAAACATGGGTGCTCACCGCGGGGCGCGACGGGAGTACGCATCCGACAGCCGAAGCAGGAGTACTCGATGGCTCGTATGACCGCTGCCCGCGCGGCAGTTGAGATCCTCAAGCGCGAGGGCGTCACCGACGCCTTCGGTGTGCCGGGCGCGGCGATCAACCCGTTCTACAAGGCCCTCAAGGAGGGCGGCGGCATCAACCACACCCTCGCCCGCCACGTCGAGGGCGCCTCGCACATGGCCGAGGGCTACACCCGGACCGCACCGGGCAACATCGGTGTCTGCATCGGCACCTCCGGCCCGGCCGGCACCGACATGATCACCGGCCTGTACTCCGCCATCGGCGACTCGATCCCGATCCTGTGCATCACGGGCCAGGCGCCCACCAACGTGATCCACAAGGAGGACTTCCAGGCCGTCGACATCGCCTCGATCGCGGGGCCGGTGACGAAGATGGCGGTGACCGTCCTGGAGGCCGCGCAGGTCCCCGGCGTCTTCCAGCAGGCGTTCCACCTGATGCGCTCCGGCCGCCCCGGCCCCGTCCTGATCGACCTGCCGATCGACGTCCAGCTCACCGAGATCGAGTTCGACCCGGAGACCTACGAGCCGCTGCCCGTCTACAAGCCGGCCGCGACCCGGGCCCAGATCGAGAAGGCCATCACCTTTCTTCTGGAGTCGGAACGCCCCGTCATCGTCGCCGGCGGCGGTGTCATCGGCGCCGACGCCACCGACCTGCTGGTGGAGTTCGCCGAGCTGACCCGGACCCCGGTCATCCCGACCCTGATGGGCTGGGGCGCGGTGCCCGACGACCACGAGCTGAACGCCGGCATGGTCGGGGTGCAGACCTCGCACCGCTACGGCAACGCCACCTTCCTGGCCTCCGACTTCGTGCTCGGCATCGGCAACCGCTGGGCCAACCGCCACACCGGCTACAAGCTCGACGTCTACCGCGGTGACCGCACGTTCGTCCACGTCGACATCGAGCCCACCCAGATCGGCAGGATATTCCCGCCGGACTACGGGGTCGTCTCCGACGCCAAGGCCGCGCTGGAGCTCTTCGTCGAGGTGGCGAAGGAGCTGAAGGCCGAGGGCAGGCTCCCCGACCGCTCCGACTGGGTCGCCGCCACCCAGGAGCGCAAGGCCACGCTGCTGCGCCGTACGCACTTCGACAACGTGCCGATGAAGCCGCAGCGCGTGTACGAGGAGATGAACAGGGCCTTCGGCCCGGACACCCGGTACGTCACCACGATCGGCCTCTCGCAGATCGCCGGCGCGCAGATGCTGCACGTCTACAAGCCGCGCCACTGGATCAACTGCGGCCAGGCCGGCCCGCTCGGCTGGACCATCCCGGCGGCGATCGGCGTCGCCAAGGCCGACCCGGACTCCCCGGTCGTCGCGCTCTCCGGCGACTACGACTTCCAGTTCCTGATCGAGGAGCTGGCGGTCGCCGCGCAGCACAGGATCCCGTACGTCCACGTGCTGGTGAACAACGCCTACCTGGGCCTGATCCGGCAGGCGCAGCTCGGCCTGGACATCGACTTCCAGGTCAACCTGGAGTTCGAGAACATCAACACGCCCGAGATCGGGGTCTACGGCGTCGACCACGTCAAGGTCGCCGAGGGGCTGGGCTGCAAGGCGATCCGGGTCACCGAGCCGGACCAGCTCGGCGCCGCCTTCGAGCAGGCGAAGAAGCTGGCCGCCGAGTACCGGGTGCCGGTCGTCGTCGAGGCGATCCTGGAGCGGATCACCAACATCTCGATGAGCCGCACCATGGACATCAGCGACATCACCGAGTTCGAGGACCTGGCCACCGAGCCCGGCCACGCGCCGACGTCCGTCAAGCCGCTGAAGGTCTGACCCGTCGCACCCACCGTGCGCCGCAGGGGCGGCCCGTCATCCGGACGGGCCGCCCCTCCCGTCGTACGCGCGCCCGCCCGGTCCTCAGTCGGACCCGCCGCCCCCGCCGCACCCGCCCCCGTAGTCGTGACCCCCGTGGCCGTGCCCGCCGTACCCACCGCCACCGCCGTCCCAGCCGCCGTAGCCGGCCTCGTCCCCCACGACGTACCGGAAGGCGGTGCCCCGGCCGAACGGGAAGCGGCCCTCGTCCGCGAGCGCGCCCCGGCCGGTGAGACCCGCTTCCCGGGCGAAACGCGGTGCGAGGACGGTCAGGGCCCGGCCGCCGTACAGCGCGACGGCGAGCAGCACCTCGTCCTCCGCCAGACCGTCCGGTCCCTCGGGGAGCGGACGGCGCTCGCGGAGGTCCGCCAGCAGACGGCGGGCGGCACGGGTGCGGCCGGGCGGCAGCACCCGCAGCAGCCCCTCCGCCGCCAGCTCGGCCCGCATCCGGGCGAGGGCCCGCCGCACCACCGCGCGGCCGGGCAGCTCCCGGGGTCCGGCCGGCCGGTAGAGGGCGGTACGGACCGCCTTCTCCAGCGGGTACCGGAAGGTCCCGGCGTCGCCGGTCGCGGTCTTGCGCAGAGTGCCCGGCCGGCCCGCCTCGACCGCGCCGCGCAGATGCATCCCGAGCACGGCCACGGTGAGGGCGGCGCGGTCGCCCCCGCGCAGCAGCGCGACCGCGCAAGGGTCCGGCGGATTGGACGTCGTACGGCTCATCAGACACCCCCGTACGGAGCCCGTCGCCCCCGTGCCGACGGGCCCCGTGTGCCGTTAATGTGCCCTGGCGCCGGGGTGGTTGAAGCCTCCGCCGCACTCTTCAGAGGTTGATTTGAGGGTTGCGCACCCGGTCTACGACCGCTGCCGTAGGCGCCGCCGTCACCACTCGTGCTCCGACAGCCCCGGCCAGTCGTCCGGGCCGCCGCCCTGCCATTCGATCAGGTCGCTCTGCTCCACCTCGATCCGGTCCAGATCGGCCAGCCGCAGGATCTCCACGACGTCGTCGAGATGCGAGGCGATCCCCAGCGTCACGTCCCCCTCGGTGACCCGCCGGGAACCGTCCAGGGCCGGGGGGTGGACCACGATGTGCGGGTAGTGGGTCGGATTGGCCATGCCTTCAGCCTGCGGCGCGGGAACCGGATCTGCACGCCGGGACGGTGACTGTCGGTGGCGGCCCCCACACTGTCGTCCATGAGCGTGAGAAGTGACATGGTGCTGGAGCGGCAGCTGGGGCAGGTGCGCGCGGTGGCCGCCGCCGACTCCGTGCGGTCGGCGGTGGACGCGGTCCTCACCTACATGGGCAGCGGCAGCCACGGCCGACGCAGACAGGGCAAGGAACTCGTCAGGCTCATGGAGGCCGCCCGGGGCACGGCGGCGGAGGCGGGGGAGTGGCACGTCGTCCGGCTCTTGCAGGACTCGCTGGACTACGCGGAGGGCCGCGTCCTCCAGCAGGACTTCGAGGAGCGGTACCGGATCTTCCAGGACGGGGCGCGCAGCGAACGGTCCCGTGACTTCGTGGCGAGCAGCCTGCGGGCGATGCACCAGTGGCTGGTCGCCGCGGGCGAGGCGTATCTGAGGGATCATCCCGGTGCGAGCGCCGAGGAGACGCTGAACCACTTCCGGCTCCAGGGCGAGGACGCCGCGTTCCTGCGTGCCCCCGACGAACGCCCGGGGCGCTATGTGATCCCCCGTGGGGCGGCCGAGATCTCGCTGTGGCTGGAGCGGCTGATGCGGAGCGACCGGATCGACGTCGCGGACCCGGCCGAGTCGGCGCGCAGGATCGTCGGCTCTCCGCAGGCCGTCTCCCTGCTCGCCGCCGACCGTGCGGGACAGCTGGTCCTGCGGGCCGCCGAGCTGCGGCGTCGCGCCGAGCGGCTGAAGGCGCTGCGGGCTGTCGTGGAGGACCGTGCGGCTACCGAGGCGGATCTCCAGCACGCCCTCGAAGGGAACCACTGGATCTTCGGCGGCCGGTTCGTCGGCGAGGCCGCGCGGCGTCGGCTGGTGCCGGGGGACGAGGTGGACATCCCACTCATACGCGCAGACGGGGCGCTGTACATCGTCGAGCTCAAGCGGGCCATGAGCCTCAGGCCCCCGCTGGTCAAACGCCAGCGCAACGCCTGGGTGCCCGCGGCGCAGGTCCACGAGGCCGTCGGTCAGGCCGTCAACTACCTGGTCGGACTGGACGAACACCGCGCCCGTATCCGTGACGAGTTCGGCATCGAGACCCGGCGAGCCGGCGCGCTGGTGCTCGTCGGTCACCCCGGTCTGCACCCCGACGTCCCGGAATCCGAGGTCAACGAGGCCCTGCGGACCTTCAACTCGCACGTCACCCGGGTCGAGGTGCTCACCTACAAAGAGCTGCTGGACAACGCCGAACGCTCCCTCGCCGGGGGACATGACCCCGGTGCGGGGAGCGCTTGGTAGCCGTCCGACGGCGCGAGGCTGGGCGCGACAGGTCGTTCGCGCCGCCGGACGGGGTGGGTGGGCCCCCCGGGAGGGGCCGGGTGGGACCGCGGTGGGTGCGACGGAACCGGGTGCCCTTCCCTCTGGTCGAGAAGGGGACGCGGGTCCTTCACCACCGCACTGGCTCGCAGGCCACCGCGGTCCTCGCCCTGCCCGCGCGGTCCGCCCGGCGGCCACCCCTCATCCGGGCCGCCCGGCGTGCCGCGCGGGCCGCGTGCGAAATCATGACCTCCCGTCAGATTCCGTACGCAGTTCGCGGGTTCCCGGTGCTCAGTCCTCGCGCAGGGCGCGGACCGCCTCCTCCACGCGCCTGCCGTACTCGGGGTCGGCGGCGTGGAAGTGGGCCAGGTTCTTCTCGATCACGTCGTCGCGGGAGACCTGCGAGAGGCCGCCGGCGATGTTCGCGACCAGGCGGGACTTCTCCTCCGCCGACATCAGCCGGTACAGCTCGCCGGCCTGGAAGAAGTCGTCGTCCTTGGTGTGCAGGGGCGCCTCGTGGGTGCCCGTGTGGCCCGAGACCGCGAGCGGGGCCGAGAGGGGGCGGCCGGTCTCGACCGGGCCGTCGTAGGAGTTCGGCTCGTAGTTCTTGGCGTGGCGGCCCTGCGCGTTGAGCGCCATGAAGCCGTCCCGGCCGTAGTTCCGCGCGCCGCCGGGGACCGCCTTCGGGGCGTTCACGGGGAGCAGGGTGTGGTTGACGCCGAGGCGGTAGCGGTGGGCGTCGGCGTAGGCGAACAGGCGGCCCTGGAGCATCTTGTCCGGGGACGGGCCGATGCCGGGCACGAAGTTGTTCGGGGAGAAGGCGGCCTGCTCGACCTCGGCGAACACGTTGTCCGGGTTGCGGTCGAGGACCAGGCGGCCCACCCGCCGCAGCGGGTAGTCCCGGTGCGGCCACACCTTGGTCAGGTCGAACGGGTTGAAGCGGTAGTCCGCCGCCTCGGCCGCCGGCATGATCTGCACGTACAGCGTCCAGGACGGGTGCACGCCCCGCTCGATCGCCTGGAGCAGGTCGGTCTGGTGGGAGGCGGGGTCCTTGCCGGCCAGCTCCTGCGCCTGCTCGGCGGACAGGCAGCGGATGCCCTGGTTCGTCTTGAAGTGGTACTTGACGAAGAAAGCCTCGCCCTCGGCGCTCGTCCACTGGTAGGTGTGCGAGCCGTAGCCGTTCATGTGCCGGTACGACGCCGGGATGCCGCGGTCGCCCATCAGCCAGGTCACCTGGTGCGTGGCCTCGGGGGAGTGCGCCCAGAAGTCCCAGACGTTGTCCGGCTCCTGCCTGCCCGTGAACGGGTCCCGCTTCTGCGAGTGGATGAAGTCGGGGAACTTGATCGGGTCCTTGATGAAGAACACGGGGGTGTTGTTGCCGACGAGGTCGTAGTTGCCCTCCTCGGTGTAGAACTTCACCGCGAAACCGCGCGGGTCGCGGACGGCGTCCGCGCCGCCGAGCGAGTCGGCCACGGTCGAGAAGCGCACGAAGACCTCGGTGCGCCTGCCGATCTCGCCGAGGAAGGCGGCGTGGGTGTAGCCGGTGACGTCGTCCGTCACCTCGAAGTGGCCGTACGCGCCGGAGCCACGGGCGTGCACCACGCGCTCCGGGATCCGCTCGCGGTTGAAGCGCGCGAGCTTCTCCAGCAGGTGCTGGTCCTGGATCAGGAGCGGGCCGCCGACGCCGGCGGAGGCGGAGTTCTGGTTGTCGGCGACCGGGGCGCCGGACTCGGTGGTGAGCACGCGCTGCGACATCGTGGACCTTCCGTGCGGGTGTCAGCGGAAAACTGTTTCCGCTTCGTGGAGCCTAGGAGTGGGGCGATCTGGGCGTCAACAGTTTGTTGAAATGGATCAGTGCCGTGGTGGAGGTGGTTCCGGGCCGTGGCGCCGCCTGGGCGCGACAGGACAGGTGTCGGCGGCGCCACGGCCCGGAAGTCCGCGAGGGGCCGTCAGACCTGGGCGCCGGACAGGCGCTCCACGGCCCGTAGCAGGGCCGAGTGGTCCAGGCCGCCGTCACCCTGGGCGCGCAGCGACGCGACGAGCTGGGCGACCACGGCGCCGACCGGCAGGGCCGCGCCGACGGTGCGGGCGGCGTCGGTGACGATGCCCATGTCCTTGTGGTGCAGGTCGATGCGGAAGCCCGGCCTGAAGTCGCGGTTCAGGAAGTTGTCCTTCTTGCGCGTCAGCACGGTCGAGCCGGCGAGGCCGCCGCCCAGGACGTCCAGCGCGGCCTTCAGGTCCACGCCCGACTTCTCCAGGAAGACCACGGCCTCGGCGCACGCCTGGATGTTGACGGCGACGATGAGCTGGTTGGCCGCCTTCACGGTCTGGCCGGAGCCGTGCGGACCGCACAGCACGATGGTCTTGCCGAGCGCCTCGAAGACCGGCCTCGCCTCGTCGAAGTCGGCCTGCTCACCGCCGACCATGATCGACAGTACGGCCTCGACGGCGCCGGCCTCACCGCCGGAGACGGGCGCGTCCAGGACGCGGATGCCCTTCTCCTTCGCGTTCTTCGCGAGGTCGACGGAGGTCTGCGGGGTGATCGAGGACATGTCGATCAGCAGGGCGCCCCGCCCGGCGTTCTCCAGGATGCCGTCCGGGCCGTAGGCGATGGCCTCGACCTGGGGGGAGGCGGGCACCATCGTGATCACCACGTCGGCGTCCCGCACGGCCTCGGCGATCGAGGCGGCGGCCGTACCGCCGGCGGCGGCCAGCCGGTCCAGCTTCTCCGGCTCCAGGGTGTAGCCGGTGACGTCGTAACCCGCCTTGATCAGGTTCTCGGACATGGGGGAGCCCATGATGCCGAGGCCGATCCAGGCGATCTTGGGAAGACTCATCGGGGGTGCCTTTCTCAGTGCGGGGTGGTCAGCGGGCCGCGCGGGCCTGGACGGGCAGCCAGTCGAAGGCCTCGGCGCTCGGTCGGTCGCCCGGCTTGTACTCAAGGCCGACCCAGCCGTCGTAACCGGCCTTCCTCAGCCGGCCGAGCAGGTCCTCCAGCGGGAGCGAACCCGTACCGGGGGCGCCGCGGCCGGGGTTGTCGGCGATCTGCACATGGCCGGTCCTCGCGGTGTACCGCTCGATGACCGAGGGCAGGTCCTCGCCGTTCATGGACAGGTGGTACAGATCCATCAGGAACTTCGCGTTCCCGAGGCCCGTCGCCTCGTTGACCTTGTCCACGACCGCGATGGCCGCGGGCGCGCTCACCAGCGGGTACAGCGGTGACTCGGGCTTGTTGAGGGCCTCGATCAGCAGGATGGCGCCGATCCGGTCGGCCGCCCGGGCCGCGAGGGTCAGGTTCTCCAGGGCGAGCGCGTCCTGCTCGGCCGGGTCCACGCCCTCGACGCGGTTGCCGTACAGCGCGTTGAGCGCCGTGCAGCCGAGGGAGGCCGCGAAGCCGGCGGCGACGTCGATGTTGGCACGGAACCTCTCCGACTCCTCGCCGGGGACCGACAGGGCGCCGCGGTCCGGGCCCGGGAGCCGGCCGGCGTAGAAGTTCAGGCCCGTGAGCCGTACCCCCGCGTCCTCGATCGCCTTCCTCAGGGCGTCCAGCTCGGACCGCGCGGGGGTGGGGGAGTCGATCCAGGGCCACCACAGCTCGACCGCGGAGAAGCCCGCCGCGGCGGCGGCCGCGGGACGCTCCAGGAGCGGGAGCTCGGTGAAGAGGATCGACAGGTTGACGTTGAAGCGCTGGTCTGCGGCGGTGCTCCACTCGAAACCCGGCATTCGGGCCGCGCTCCCTTCCGTGTGTTGAGATTCCGTATTACGGAAGTTCGTTTCTGCTTAATGGAAGATTGCCGTCGGGTGTCGGAGCTTGTCAAGGGGGGCCGGTCGCTGGCCGCCCGAAAAGCCGCGCCGGGCGTTAGGTTGAGCGCGTGCGATTGAGAGTGGAGTTCACGACCGAACCCTTCGACCTGGACGAGGCGCCCGCGCACGCCCTGGTGGCGCGCGAGGTCATCGAGACGGCCGAGCTGGACGCCGTCGACGTCGGCCCGTTCGGCAACACGGCGGAGGGCGGCGCCGATCGCGTGCTCACCGCCGTGGACGCGCTGCTGCGCAAGACCCTGGAGGCCGGCGCCACCCGGGTCTCGCTCCAGGTCAACGTGATCGACGACGTGAACGGCGACGGGACCGCGGAGGGCGGCAGGTGACCGGGGACGAGCCGTTCATCGCGGCCGTGAAGCCACTGGTCGACGCGATGGGCGGGGAGATGCTCCCACCCGACGAGGCCGGCCCCGAGGACGTCGTGCTCGCCTGGGAGGGCGTCGACGTCGTCGCCGTGCGCCTGCCCCAGCTCGCGGACTCCCTCGACCACATCCTGGCCGCCATGGAGCGCAGGCAGGGCCGGCCGCTGGCCGACCTCGACCGCAAGGCCAAGCAGGAACTCGTCCGCAGCCTGGAGGCGCGCGGCGCGTTCGCCGTGCGGCACGGCGTGGAGACCGTGGCCGGCGCGCTGGGCGTCAGCCGGTTCACGGTCTACAACTACCTCAACCGGGAGAAGGGTTCCTGACCGGGCCGGAAGCGGGGGCCGCCGTGCCGTCCGGGCCCGGCCCGGCTTGTTACGCGGAATTTTCAACAAAGTGTTGACGTGATGTTTCCGAGGGCGTTAGCTATCGGCAGCCCGATCAGCACGACGGCCCATCGTGGCCACGGAGGCTCCCGTGACGTCGACTTCCACGCCCCCGGGCCTGGCCCGGTTCAACGATCTGGAGGAGCGCGCGGCCCTCGCCGCCCTCCACGAGGCGTGCGCCTCCACCGAGTGGGCCCGGCGACTGCTCGCCACCCGCCCCTACGCCACGCCGGAGGACCTGTACGCCGCCAGCGACGCCGCCATGGCCGAGCTGACCACCGCGGACCTTGAGGAGGCGATGGCCGGACATCCGCCGATCGGGCGCCCCAAGCCCGGCGACCCGGCCTCCGCCCGCGAGCAACGCGGCATGGCCGGCGCCTCCGACGAGCTCAAGGCGGAGATGCTGGAACTGAACCTGGCCTATCAGGAGAAGTTCGGCCACGTCTTCCTCATCTGCGCCACCGGCCGGACCGGGGAGCAGATGCGGGACGCGGTCAAGGAGCGGATCGGCAACGCGCCGGAGCAGGAGCGGGAGATCGTCCGCACCGAGCTGGGCAAGATCAACCGCATCCGACTGGCCCGACTCGTCGCAGAGGACGCCTGACACCATGAGCACCAGCACCACCGCCTCCGTGTCCACGCACATCCTGGACACCTCGATCGGCCGCCCCGCCGGGGGCGTCGCCGTCCACCTCTCCGCCCGCAGTGGCCAGGGAGCCCCTTACGGGCAGGGAGGGGACTGGGAGGCGCTCGGCGGCTCCGCGACCGACGCCGACGGCCGGTGCAAGGACCTGCCGGCCCTGCCGGAGGGGACCACCCACGTACGGCTCGACTTCGAGGTGGAGCCGTACTTCGCGAAGAAGCAAGCCGATGCGCAGCAGGACGCCCCCGCGAATCGGGACAGCGGTGCGTCGCCCGTGTTCTTCCCGGAGGTGGCGATCACGTTCGCCGTCGTACCGGGCGAGCACTACCACGTACCGCTGCTGCTCAACCCGTTCGGCTACTCCGTTTACCGAGGGAGCTAGCAGACACATGCCCACGATCCTGGGACAGAACCAGTACGGCAAGGCCGAGAACCGAGTCGTCAAGATCACGCGGGACGGCGCCACCCACCACATCAAGGACCTCAACGTCTCCGTCGCGCTGAGCGGCGACATGGACGAGGTCCACTACTCCGGCTCCAACGCCCACGTCCTGCCGACCGACACCACCAAGAACACGGTGTTCGCGTTCGCCAAGGAGTACGGCATCGAGTCCGCCGAGCAGTTCGGCATCCACCTCGCCCGGCACTTCGTCACCAGCCAGGAGCCGATCCATCGCGCCCGGATCCGCATCGAGGAGTACGCCTGGGAGCGGATCGAGACCTCCGACGCCAACTCCAGGTTCATCGGCGCCGACGAGGTCAAGCACTCCTTCGTCCGCAAGGGCCAGGAGACCCGCCTCACCCAGATCACCTACGACGGCGAGCGGTGGGAGGTCATCTCCGGCCTGAAGGACCTGGTCGTGATGAACTCGACCAACTCCGAGTTCTGGGGCTACGTCAAGGACAAGTACACCACCCTCCAGGAGGCGTACGACCGCATCCTGGCCACCGAGGTCTCCGGCCGCTGGCGGTTCAACTGGACCGACGACGAGCAGAAGATGCCCCACTGGGAGAAGTCCTACGAGCAGACGAAGAAGCACATGCTCCAGGCCTTCGCCGAGACGTACTCCCTCTCCCTCCAGCAGACGCTGTACCAGATGGGCGCGCGCGTCATCAACAACCGCGGCGAGATCGACGAGGTCCGCTTCTCGCTGCCGAACAAGCACCACTTCCTGGTGGACCTGGAGCCGTTCGGTCTCAAGAACGACAACGAGGTCTACTTCGCCGCCGACCGCCCCTACGGCCTCATCGAGGCCACCGTCCTGCGGGACGGCTGCGAGGCCCGTATCCCGGTCGACATGACCAACCTCTGACGCGGGACGCGCGCCCCCGGCCCCGCCACCCGGGCCGGGGGCCCGCCACACCGGAGGGAACGAAATGGCACAGCCTGCGAAGGGGCCCGCCACAGCCCCCTGTTCCACCCCGCCGGAGCACACCGAGGACGCCGTCACGTCCGTGCACCCGGTGGACGAGAAGCTCCACCTCCCGCGGCTCGTCCCCGCCGCGCTCCAGCACATCGCCGCCATGTACGCGGGCGTTGTCACTCCTCCGCTCATCATCGGCCAGGCATGCGGACTCGACATCGCGGCCCGCACCCGGCTCATCGCCGCGAGCCTGCTCATCGCGGGCGTCGCGACCGTCCTGCAGACCCTCGGCGTCAAGGGCCTCGTCGGCAACCGGCTGCCCTTCGTCAACGCCGCCTCCTCCGCCGGCATCGCCCCGATCCTCGCGATCGCCGAGACCAACGGAAAGGGCCATCAACTCCCCGCCATCTACGGGGCGGTGATGGTCGCCGGCGCCATCTGCCTGGCCCTCGGCCCGTTCTTCGGCCGGCTGCTCCGCTTCTTCCCGCCCCTGGTCACCGGCGTCGTCATCACCCTGATCGGCGTCACGCTGATGCCCGTACCGGTCGGCTGGGCCCAGGGCGGCGACAAGACCGCCGCCGACTTCGGCGCCATGCGGAACCTCGCGCTCGCCGGGTTCACCCTCGTCGTGATCCTGCTCATCCAGCGCTTCGGCAGGGGCTTCGTCCGGCAGATCGCGCTGCTGTTCGGGCTGTTCATCGGCACCCTCACCGCGATCCCCTTCGGCATGGCCGACTTCAGCGGCCTGAAGTCCGCGCCCCTCGCCGCGCTGCCCACGCCGTTCGCCTTCGGCGCCCCCGAGTTCCAGCCCGCGGCCATCCTCTCCCTGTGCATCGTGATGCTGGTGCTGATGACCGAGTCCAGCGCCGGCATGCTCGCCCTCGGCGAGATCTGCGACCGCCGCGCCGACGCGCGGACCATCACCCGCGGTCTGCGCACCGACGGCATCGCCACCCTGCTCGGCCCCGTCTTCGGCGGCTTCCCCACCTCGGCCTTCGCCCAGAACGTCGGCGTGGTCTCGCTCACCCGGGTGCGCAGCCGGTACGTCGTCGCCGTCGCCGGTGCCGCCCTGCTGGTCCTCGGCGCCTTCCCGGTCCTCGGCGCGGTCGTCTCCCTGGTCCCCATGCCGGTCCTCGGCGGCGCGGGCATCGTCCTGTTCGGCTCCATCGCCGTCAGCGGCATCCGAACGCTGTCCGAGGCGGGCCTGGACGACAGCTCCAACATCATCCTGGTGGCCGTGGCCCTCGGCGCCGGCATCATCCCGCTGGCCGCGCCGACCTTCTACGCCGGCTTCCCGGCCTGGGCGCAGACCGTGCTCGGCTCCGGCATCAGCGCCGGCGCGCTCGTCGCGGTCCTGCTCAACCTGTTCTTCCACCACCTCGGCACCCGGAGCGGGCAACCGGCTCCGGCACTCAAATCCTCCTAGGGTCCTGCCGTGCCCTCCCCGTGGACGCCCCGTTCACGGGCCGCCACCGAAAGACAAGGAAGCACGATGGCACCATCGGCAGCCGAGCGCATCGTCATCGAGAACTGCGCCATCGCGACCGTGGACGCGGGCGACACGGAGTACGCCTCCGGGCACCTGGTCCTGGCCGGCAACCGCATCGAGTCGGTCGGCGCGGGCAGGGCGCCCGAGGGCCTGGAGAACGTGGTGCGCCGGATCGACGCGACCGGCCACCTCGCCACGCCCGGTCTGGTCAACACCCACCACCACTTCTACCAGTGGATCACCCGGGGCCTGGCCACCGACCACAACCTGTTCAACTGGCTGGTCGCGCTCTACCCGACCTGGGCGCGCATCGACGAGCAGATGACGTACGCCGCCGCGCGGGGATCGCTCGCCATGATGGCCCGGGGCGGTGTCACCACCGCCATGGACCACCACTACGTCTACCCGCACGGCTCCGGCGACCTGTCCGGCTCGATCATCCGCGCCGCCGCGGAGTCGGGCGTCCGGTTCACGCTGGCGCGCGGCTCGATGGACCGCAGCGAGAAGGACGGCGGGCTGCCGCCGGACTTCGCCGTCGAGACACTGGAGGGTGCCCTCGCCGCGACCGAGGAGACCGTCAAGAGGCATCACGACGCCTCCTTCGACGCGATGACCCAGGTGGCGGTCGCTCCCTGCTCGCCGTTCTCCGTCTCGACCGAACTCATGCGCGAGGGCGCCGAGCTGGCCCGCCGTCTCGGCGTACGGCTGCACACCCACGGCTCGGAGACGGTGGAGGAGGAGAAGTTCTGCCACGAGCTGTTCGGCATGGGCCCGACCGACTACTTCGAGTCCACCGGCTGGCTCGGTGCGGACGTGTGGATGGCGCACTGCGTCCACATGACCGACTCCGACATCGCCGCGTTCGCCCGCACGGGGACCGGCGTCGCCCACTGCCCGTCCTCCAACGCCCGCCTCGCGGCAGGCATCGCCCGCGTCCCCGACATGCTCCGTGCGGGCGTCCCGGTCGGCCTCGGCGTCGACGGCACCGCCTCCAACGAGTCCGGCGAACTCCACACCGAACTGCGCAACGCGCTCCTGATCAACCGCCTCGGTGCCCACCGCGAGGCCGCACTCAACGCCCGCCAGGCGCTGCGGCTCGGCACCCACGGCGGCGCCCGGGTCCTCGGCCGGGCGGAGCAGATCGGCTCGCTGGAGCCCGGCAAGCTCGCCGACCTGGTGCTGTGGAAGATGGACACGCTCGCCCACGCCTCCATCGCCGACCCGGTGACCGCGCTCGTGTTCGGCGCCGCGGCCCCCGTCACCGCGTCCTTCGTGAACGGCCGGCAGATCGTCGAGAACGGCCGCCTGCTCACCGTGGACGAGGACGCCATCGCCGTCTCCACCCGCGCGGAGGCCCAGCGCCTGGCCCGCATCACCGCACAGGCCTGATCCGGCTCGGGCCCGTACAGACTCCGGCCGGGAGGGACGGCTCCCGGCCGGGACCCGTGGATCCGAGCGGGATCCACGGCAGCCGTCCCCGGGGCGGGTGCACGCACGCGCCCCGGGGACGGTCACCCCCACACCGCTCGCCCCCGCTCGCCGCCCCACCCCCGTCAGGACCCTCCCCGAGCTCTCCGCTTCGCTCGACCAGGGAGGTGCCCCCATGCCCACCCGCACCACCTCCATGAAACCCACGTCGACGACGACGTGTTACCCGCCCGGAGGACCGCCGTGGCCGCCCATCCCGTAGACGAGAAACTCCCCGCCCTGAGAATGGCGACCAGCGGCCTGCAGCACGTGGCCGCCATGTACGCCGGGGTCGTCGCCCCACCGCTCATCGTCGGCGCGGCCATTGGCCTGAGCGCGACCGACCTGACCTTCCTCACCGGTGCCTGCCTGTTCACCGCGGGCCTCGCCACCTTCCTCCAGACGCTCGGCTTCTGGAAGATCGGCGCCCGGCTGCCCTTCGTCAACGGCGTCACCTTCGCCGGTGTCGCCCCCATGACCGCGATCGTCGCCTCCACCGAGGACAAGTCCGACGCCCTGCCGGTCATCTTCGGCGCGGTCATCGTCGCCGGCCTCCTCGGCTTCCTCGCCGCGCCCGTCTTCTGCAAGGCGGTCCGCTTCTTCCCGCCCGTCGTCACCGGCTCCGTCATCACCCTGATCGGCGTGTCCCTGCTGCCGGTCGCCTTCGGCTGGGCCCAGGGCCCCGATCCCCGGGCGGACGACTACGGTTCCACGACCTACCTCACACTCGCCGGCATCACCCTGCTCATCGTCCTGCTGCTGCGCCGCTTCACCCGCGGCTTCGTCAAGCAGATCGCCGTCCTGCTCGGCCTGATCGTGGGCACGCTCGTCGCGATACCGTTCGGCGTCACGGACTTCGGCCCCGTCGCCCACGCGGACGTGGTCGGCTTCCCCACCCCGTTCCACTTCGGCGCCCCGCAGTTCCAGCTCGCCGCGATCCTCTCGCTGTGCGTGGTGATGGTGGTCTCGATGACCGAGTCGACCGCCGACATGCTGGCGCTCGGCGAGATCGTGGAGCGCCCCGCGGACGAGAAGACCATCGCGGCCGGCCTGCGCGCCGACACCCTCGGCTCCGCGATCAGCCCGCTGTTCAACGGCTTCATGTGCAGCGCCTTCGCCCAGAACATCGGCCTGGTCGCGATGACCAGGATCCGCAGCCGGTACGTCGTCGCGACCGGCGGCGGCTTCCTGGTCCTGATGGGTCTGTGCCCGATGGCCGCCTCGCTCATCGCGGTCGTACCCCGGCCGGTCCTCGGCGGCGCCGGGGTCGTCCTGTTCGGCTCGGTCGCCGCGAGCGGCATCCAGACCCTGGTCCGGGCCGGCCTGGACCGGGACAACAACGTCCTGATCGTGGCCGTGTCCCTCGCGGTCGGCATCATCCCGATCACTGCGCCGGAGTTCTACCACGCGTTCCCCGAGACCGCGAAGATCGTCCTGGACTCGGGCATCTCCACGGGCTGCGTCACCGCCGTGGTGCTCAACCTCCTCTTCAACCACCTCGGCAAGGGCCGCGAGGCCCACGACGTCACCCACCCCATGGAGTCGGGCCAGGAGATCGCCGCCGCGCACTGAGGCCGGCGGCCGGCACTCAAGCGGCCGGGGGCGACGGCGGCGACGCCGCGGCCCCCGGCCACTGCATGAGGTTGGCCAGCAACTCCGCCTGCTCGATCGCGTCGTCCAGCGCGTGGTGCGTGTGCCGGCGCCGCGACAGCAGTTCCCGCGGCATGGTCCCCTTCGCCACCGCCCGCAGCGGCAGCCGGGCCTTCGTCGCGTACAGCGTCTTCATGTCCAGGCAGCCGGAGTGCCCGAAGGGGCTGCTCCCGGTGAAGCGGATCAGGTACCAGTACAGGAACGTCCAGTCGTACGACGCCGGGTAGCCGCACATCACCGGCTGCGCGCCCGCGTCCGCGCTGACCTCACGCACCCACGCGGCGAACTCCGCCAGCGCCACGGCCGGTTCGGCACCCTCGGCGGTCAGCCGGGCCCGGTCGAGACCGCTCACCGCCAGCGCCTGCGGCACGAACTCCTCGCTGATCGGGCGCAGTTCCCGGTAGAAGGTCCGCTCCTCGGGATCGGCCGCGGTGAAACCGGTGGCGTCCTGCACCCCGGCGACCGCCGCCCCGAGGCTGAGCACGGAGTACGGTCCGGGGATCGGTCCGTCGGCCTCGACGTCGACGGAGATGTACAGACTGGGCTTGACACGACGTGCGGACATGCCCCGGAGCATCCCACCCTCCCCGCGCGCCCCGCATCTCCATTCGGCCCGCACGGAGACGCGGGGCGCCACGCCTGGTGGCGGTCGCCCCGGCCGGCGTCGGGCGTGACCGGCCCCGTGTCCTCGCCCGCCTCAGCCGCGGCGCCCGCGCAGGACCAGTGCCGCCAGGACCAGGGCCGTCGCCGCGATGCCGGTGGCCACGGTGAACGCCAGCCGGTAGCCCGCGGCGGTCGCGGGCAGCAGGGACGCGCCGTCGGCGAGCAGGCCCTGAGTGCGGCTCGCCGCGAGCGTCGACAGGACGGCCAGACCCAGCGAACCCCCCACCACCTGCGTGGTGTTGAACAGCCCGGACGCGAGCCCCGCGTCCTCCGCCCGGGCGCCCGACATCGCCAGCCCGGTGAGCGCCGGCATGGCCGCCGCGAACCCGGCGGACAGCAGCAGCATCGCCGGCAGCACATCGGTGACGTAGGAACCGTCGGCGGGCGCCCGGCCCAGCAGGGCCATGCCGGTCGTGATCAGCACCAGGCCGGTCAGCAGCACCCGGTACCCGCCGAACCGGGCCACGGTCCGCGCGGACAGCCCCAGCATCAGCACACCGATCGTGATCGGAGCCGGCAGGAACGCGGTGCCCGTGGCGAGCGCGCCATGACCCAGCACCCGTTGCAGATACAGGGCGCCGATGAACTGGAAGCCGTACATCGTGGCGATCATCAGCACCTGGACCGCGTTGGCGCCGGTCAGCAGCCGGGAACGGAACAGCCGCAGCCGCAGCAGCGGGCGCGCGGCCCGGGCCTGGCGCAGGGCGAACGCCGCGAACAGGGCGAGGGCGAGGGCCGCCAGCAGCAGGGTGACGGCGCGGGAGCGGTCTCCCGCGCCGACGATCACGTACACCGTCAGCATCAGCGCGCCGGTGACCAGGGCCGCCCCGGGGTAGTCGGCGCCCCGGCCGAGCCCGGCGCCGGGCTCCGGGGTGAGGACCCGTACCGCGGCCAGCCACGCGGCCACCCCGATCGGCAGGTTGATCAGGAAGATCCAGTGCCAGCTCAGCGCCTCGGTCAGAGCGCCGCCGAGGAACGTGCCGAGCGCGCCGCCCGCCGCACCGACCGCGCTGAACGCCGCGATGGCGCGGGCCTGTTCGCGCGGCTCGGGGAACAGTGCCACCAGCATCCCGAGGACCACCGCCGAGGCCATCGCCCCGCCCGCGCCCTGCACCGCCCGCGCCGCGATCAGCATGCCCTGCCCGGTCGCCGTCCCGCACAGCACCGATGCCAGCGTGAACACCGCGAGCCCCGCCGTGAACATCCGCTTGCGGCCCACCAGGTCGCCGAGCCGTCCCGCCAGCAGGAGCAGTCCGCCGAAGGAGATCAGGTAGGCGTTGACGACCCAGGCCAGTCCGGGCCCGCTGAAGCCGAGGTCGCTCTGGATGGCGGGCATCGCCACCGTGACGATGTTGCCGTCCAGTACCGTCATCAGCGTGCCCGCGCACAGCACGGCGAGGGAGGTCCAGCGGGAGTACCGTGCCCCCGCGGCCACCGCCACCGGTGACGGACTGTTCTCGATCATGGCCGACATCGTGTGCCGCCTCCCCGTTCTTCCCGTGTTCCCGGTTCTTTCCGTGCGCCTTGGTGCACGACTTGTAACGGGGATCATCGTGGGTGACCATGAAGCCCGGCGTAAGGAGGCAGTCCGATGTCCCAGGGGAACACCGGTGTTACGGTCCAGGCAGTGAACGCGCACGCGTGCCCCGTCCGCGAAGTTCTTGACAGGGTGGCCGGCAAGTGGAGCGTGCAGATCCTCGTCGCCGCGGCGCACGGACCCATCCGGTTCACGGAGTTGGAGCGCGGCATCGAGGGCATCAGCCGCCGCATGCTCACCCTCACCCTGCGCAACCTGGAACGGGACGGCCTGGTGACGCGGACCGTCCATCCGACGGTGCCGCCGAAGGTGGAGTACGAACTCACGCCCGTCGCCCGTGAGTTGCACGACACCCTGCAACGGCTGACCGACTGGGCCGAGCGCAATCGGGTGTACGTCGCCGAGGCGCGGGCGGCCTACGACGCCGAGCACCGGCCGGACTCGCTCGACGCGTAGGCCCCCGGCGGGCCTACAGGCCGAACAGAGCGGGGTCCGTCGCCAGTTCCTCGAACACCTCCCGGGGGTCGGCCAGCAGCTTGCGCGCGGTGAGGTCCATCAGACCGCCCACCGCGACGACCTCGGCCGCCAGGGTGCCGTCGGTCTTCACGATCTCCTGCCGGATCCGGAAGGTCTTTCCCTCCCCCCACTCGAACGCGCAGGTCACGTCGACCTCGTCGCCGGCGAGCAGCTCACGGCGGTAGCGGATGGTCGTCTCCAGTGCCACCGGGCCCACGCCCTGCCCCGCCAGCCGGGCCTGGCTGATCCCGGCCGCCTGGAGCAGCGACCAGCGGGCGTGCTCCGCGTAGTTGAGGTACACCGCCTGGTTGAGGTGCCCCTGCACATCGGTCTCGTAGCCGCGGACGGTCACACGGACGGAAAACGGTTCGGCCACTGCTTGCCCTTCCCCTGTTCGATTCTCGGGTCGACCGATCCTGACACGGCGGTCACACCCGGCGCGGCGAGGCCAGCAGATAGCGCGCTCTCGTCCGGGGCTCGGTGTACTCGCCCGTCTGCCAGCCGGCCCGCTCCAGCGTGGCCGCGCAGTCGGCCAGCGTCCGCGCGTCCGGCGCGTACACCGCCACCGCCTCCGGCTGCGGGGTCGCCCGGACCCGGTAACCGTCCGCGTCCCCGCCCGCCGGCCGGTGCCCGGCCGCCTCCAGCGCGAGCGCCGCGGCCCGCACCAGATGCGTCCGCTCCCACCCGCACGGCCGGTCCGCCGCGCCGTCGGGATTCGTCATCCGGCGCAGCTCCAGCAGCCCCTGCCAGGCACTGTGCACCTCGCGCTGCCGCGCCGGACCGGACGCGGGCGGCTCCTCCTCACCACCGACGCGGGCCGTGAACACGCCGGTGTCCCGGGTCGGTTCCGCCGCCGGCTCGGGCACCGCCTCCCGTATCCGGTGGCCGGCCGGGGTGAGGAAGTGGTCGTGCGGCGGCCGGGGATGCCGGAAGGCCAGCCCCCGCTTCACCAGTGCCGCGAGCTGGGCCTCGGTACCGCGCAGCCGGCCGGTGACCGGGTCGGCGTCCTCGATCACCCGCCGCTGCGCGGCGGTGGGCGGTCGGGCCACGGGAGGCTCCTCTCGGGGTCGTCGTCGGGGTGACGGCCGGGTGACCGCCGACGGGTTGTCCAGCGGGGCCGCCGGACGGTCGGCCCCCGGGCCGTCGGAGGGGCGGCCCACTCGCAGAGTACGACCCGGGTCTGACACCGCTCCCTGCTCCTCACCCACTCAGGGCCCACCCCGCCCGGCTCCTCACTCCCCCCGGGGCCGGATGTTCCACCCAGCGACGACCGGCCGGCCGTGCTCCGTGCCGAGGCGGCACAGTGCGCCCGTCGCGAGCTGGAAGAGGGCCCCGTGCTGGGGTGGCAGGCCCAGGCGGCGGGCGGTGAGGACGCGGAGGAAGTGGCCGTGGGCGATGAGCACGACGACCCCCTCGGTGTCGGCGAGCGCCGCGTCGACCTTGGCCAGCATCCGGTCGGCGCGCTCCCCGACCTGCTCCGGGGTCTCGCCCGGGTGGTCCGGCGGCCCGGGGGCGACGCCGTCCGTGAACAGGAACCAGCCGGGCCGGCTCCGCTGGATGTCCGCGGTGGTCACCCCCTCGTAGCCGCCGTAGTCCCACTCATGGAGGTCGGCGTCGACCCGCGCGTCCGGGACACCGATGAGCCGGGCGGTCTCCCGGGCGCGCTGCAAGGGGCTGACGAACGCCGCCCCGATCCGCTGCGAGCGGATCAGCGGGACCAGCCGGCGCGCCTCCTCCCGCCCGTGCTCGGTGAGGGGTACGTCGGTCCGGCCCGTGTGCCGCCCGGACCGCGACCACTCGGTCTCACCGTGCCGCACGAGAAGGAGGTCACCCATGACGGCACGGTGGCACAGGGCGCCCACCGCCCGCAGGACGGACTGCGCCAGACGGCCGGTCCCGGAGCGACGGCCTTCGCGCAGCGGCCCTCGGTCCGCGGGACCGCTGTCTCAGGGCCCCGGCCGGTGTCCGGCGCGGTACCGTCATGGCGAGGGTTTCCCCGCAGGCGTCGATCGTGGTGGTCTTCCCTCGCGCGTCGGTGACGGGGACGACGGTGTCACGGGTGTCGTGCGGTGCCCGGACCGATGCCGGGCCCGCAGCCTCAGGACCCGGCCGGTGTCCGGCGCGGTACCGTCATGGCGAGGGTTTCCCCGCAGGCGTCGATCGTGGTGGTCTTCCCCCGCGCGTCGGTGACGGGGACGACGGTGTCACGGGTGTCGTGCGGTGCCCGGACCGATGCCTCGCCCTGTCGCACGCACCAGCTGTCGTCCGCGCCCTTCGCGCCACGGCGCGTGTAGTGGAGGTCCACGGTCACGGAGTCCCCGCCGGACAGGACGAGGGAGGCCGGGCGGCCCCGCCCGGTGCCCTCGATGCTCTCGGCCTTGCCGTTGTGGATCTCCAGGACCGGGTAGCCCGCGAACACGCACGCGCCGGGGCCCTTGTTGGCGGCGGTGAGCCGTGCGTCGGGCCGGTCGGTGCCCTTCTCCCTGTCGCCGCCCTCGTCCGCGCCGTCCCCGTCGAGCAGGGACAGCGTCCACGTCAGTGAGGCGGTCCGGCAGGGCGGTGCGGTGGCGTCCGGCGCGGCCGTCGTGCCGGTGTCGCAGGACGTCAGAGCCAGGCCGGCCGTCAGCAGGGTCAGGCCGCCGGCGAGGCGAGTGGTCACGCGCATGATTCCCCCTTGACGGTACGCGGTGGCACGATCAGGTGCCGGGATGGACCAGCGTGAGCTCGGTGCCGACCGCCTTCGGGCCGGTGTCGGCGTACAGCGTCGTCTCCCCGTCGGACCAGCGCACGACGAGGTCGTTCCCCGGGTCGCCGTGGCGGAAGCCGCCGACCGTCAGCCCCTGCGCGTGCCGCCACAGGCCGTTCGGGCCGCGCAGCCGCGTCCTGGTGCCGAGCCCCGCCGCCGAGGTGCCGGTGTACGTGTCGAGCGCGCCGTCCGCCCAGCGCACCAGCAGGTCCCCGCCGGCCGTACCGTCGAAGTCGCCGCTGGCCAGCAGGGCGGCCTTGGTCCAGGTGCCGTTCGCCGCGACGAGCCGCGTGCCGGTGCCCAGGCCACCGGCCCCGGCCTGCGGGTACAGCGTGAGCGCGCCGTCGGCCCAGCGGACCAGCAGCCCCGTGCCCCCGTCCGCGCGGAACGCCCCGGAAGTGAACTGGACGGCCTTCTTCCACACGGAGCCGGGCGGCGCCGTCCGGATCTCCCGGCCCAGTCCGGAGGGGCCGGGCTGTGGGTAGAGGGTGACCTCGCCGTCGGACCAGCGCACCAGCAGGCCGGACCGGGCGCCGCCGGTGAAGGTGCCGCCGGTCAGGGCGCGGGCGTGGGTCCAGGTGGAGTTGGCCCGCCGCAGCCGCTTCTCGGCCAGGAAACCGCCCTTGCCGTCGCCCGGGTGCAGGGTGACCCCGCCGTCGGACCAGACCACGAGCAGGTCGTCGTGCCGGTCGCCGGTGTAGTCGCCGGACGCCATGAGCGCGGCCCCGCGCCAGCGTGCGGCGCCACCCGGCAGCGCGCCCTTGACTCCCCGGTACGGCGGCAGGTCGGCGGGCGGGGTCCGGTCGGCGACGGCGTCGGCGAGGAGGTTCGCGGCATCCGCGCCGAACGCGGTGGCGTAGCTGATGTAGTCGACCTCGGCGTCGTTCCCGCCGCCGTTGTAGCCGCCGAGGTCGCCGATGACGTGCCCGGTGCGGGCGTCGTCCTTGTAGTCGGTGATCCACGGGCTGCCGGAGACACCGCCGTAGTAGCCGCCGCAGGTCATCGACAACTGCCGGTAGCCCCGCAACTGCTTTGTCGGGACCGTGCACTTGACGGCGCGTCCGGCGCTGTTGTGCCGGTGCGAGGGGTAGCCCACGACGGTGACGTTCCGGTGGGTGTAGCCGGCCGGCCGGGTGAAGGTCAGCCCGCCGCCCACGGCGTCCTGGAGGGACGTGCCCCGCTGGTTGGCCGAGACCCGGGCGAACGCCGTGTCCAGGTCGGACGCGGCCTTCTTGGTGGTGGCCGAACCACGGTCGGGCACGTACCGGGGGTCGATGAAGATCCGCTGGATGTGGAAGATGCCGTACGGCTGCCGGTCGGGGGCCGCGCCCTTCATGAACTCCGGGACGAAGATGTAGTCGCCCGTCATGTTCAGCGCGCAGTGGGCCGCGGTGAGGACGATGTTCCGCGCCTTGGTGTCGATCACGCTGCCGGTGCAGTGCCAGGTGGTGCCGCGCGGTCCGTCGGCGCCGAAGAACGTGCCCACCAGCCGGGTTCCCTTGAACAGGGTGCCCTTCGGCCGGGCCGCCGCCGCGGTCGCCGCCCCCGGCTCCGCCGGCACGTGCCGCGCCGCGTCCAGTGGCCGGGCGTCGGCCATGCGCTGCGCCGTCCAGAACCGCGCGGCCTGCCGTGCCTCCTGCCCTGCGGGCGGCGCGAGGGGCTGAGGCCCGCTTCCGGCCCGGGCGCCCGGCGCCGAGAGCCCGAGTACGACCGCGCACAGCACGGCGACGGCCGTGCGGCGCTTCCCGTGCGTACGGCGTTGTCCGTACGAGAACACTGCTGCTCCCCCTGGTCTGACGTCTCCGGCCGGTCCGCCGGAACCGGACCAGGGGGGTGCGGCGCTGGTCAGGCGCGCACCGGCGGCCGATGGGCGGCCCGCCCCGCGTCGGACCCCCGGTCGTCAACGGAGGTGATCTTCGCACGGATGCGCGAAACGGGCCAGGCGCCTACTGCCGGTACCCGCTGAGGAACCTGCCGATGCGGCCGATCGCCGCCTCCAGGTCGTCCGCGTGCGGCAGGGTCAGGATGCGGAAGTGGTCGGGGGCGGGCCAGTTGAAGCCGGTGCCCTGGACGACCTGGATCTTCTCGCGCAGCAGCAGGTCCAGGACGAACTTCTCGTCGTCGTGGATCGGGTGCACCTTGGGGTCGATGCGCGGGAACGCGTACAGCGCGCCCCTGGGTTTGACGCAGGACACGCCCGGGATCTCGTTGAGCTTCTCCCAGGCCACGTTCCGCTGCTCGTACAACCGCCCGCCGGGGACGGTGAGTTCGCCGATGGACTGGCGTCCGCCGAGCGCGGCCTGGATGGCGTACTGGGCGGGCGCGTTGGCGCACAGCCGCATGGAGGCCAGCATCGTCAGGCCCTCCAGGTAGTCCCTGGCGTGCTGCTTCGGCCCGGTGACCACCAGCCAGCCGGAGCGGAAGCCCGCCACCCGGTAGGTCTTGGACAGGCCGCAGAAGGTGAGGACGACGAGGTCGGGGGCGAGCGCCGCGGCCGAGTGGTGGACGGCGTCGTCGTAGAGGATCTGGTCGTAGATCTCGTCGGCGAACACCATCAGGCCGTGCCGGCGGGCCAGGTCGAGGATGCCCTCGACGACCTCCTTCGGGTAGACCGCGCCGGTCGGGTTGTTCGGGTTGATGATGACCACGGCCTTGGTGCGGTCGGTGATCTTCGACGCCATGTCGGCCAGGTCCGGGTTCCAGTCGGCCTGTTCGTCGCACAGGTAGTGCACGGCCTTGCCGCCGGCCAGTGTGGTGACGGCCGTCCAGAGGGGGAAGTCCGGCGCGGGGACGAGGACTTCGTCGCCGTCCTCGATCAGTGCCTGTACGGCCATGGAGACCAGCTCCGAGACGCCGTTGCCCAGGTAGACGTCGTCCACGTCCACGTCGAGGCCCAGGGTCTGGTAGCGCTGGGCGACCGCGCGGCGGGCGGAGAGGACGCCGCGGGAGTCCGTGTAGCCGTGGGCCCGCGGCAGCATCCGGATCATGTCCTGGAGGATCTCCTCCGGCGCCTCGAAGCCGAAGGCCGCGGGATTGCCGGTGTTCAGGCGCAGCACGCTGTGCCCCGCCTCCTCCAGCGCGTTGGCGTGCTCGATCACCGGGCCGCGGATCTCGTAGCACACCTCGCTGAGCTTGTTGGACTGCCGGAACTCCATGCGCCCCTCCGGAAACTCGTGTTGCTTGGTTTTACCAAGCTGGAGCTTGGAAAGTCCAACAACGCGTCTAGACTGCGTCGCATGTCACCTCGCCGAAGCTACGACCAGTACTGCTCCGCAGCCCGCGCCCTCGACCTCGTCGGCGACCGCTGGACCCTGCTGATCGTCCGCGAACTGCTCGCCGGCCCGCGCCGCTACACGGACCTGCACGCGGACCTGCCCGGCGTCAGCACGGACGTACTCGCCTCACGGCTGAAGGACATGGAACGGGACGGGCTCACCACCAGACGGCGGCTGCCCCCGCCGGGTGCCGCGTACGTGTACGAACTCACCCCACGCGGACGCCAGTTGCTGCCCGTACTGCAAGCGCTGGGTACGTGGGGCGAGGCAGAACTGGGGGAGCGCCGGCCCACCGACGCCGTCCGCGCGCACTGGTTCGCACTGCCGCTGCTGCGGGCGCTGGACGGGGAGGGCGTCGTGGAAGTCGGTCTGGAGGAGGGGGACTTCCACCTCCACGTCGGCGCGGAGGAGGGCCCGGTGTACGGCGACGGGCCCGCGCCCGGCGCGGCGGACGCGCGCCTGGTGATGGACGCGGCGACCTGCGAGGCCATCGCCCGCGGGGAGACGGGGCTGCCGGACGCGGTACGGGACGGCCGGGTCACGGTGACCGGGGACGGCACGCTGGCCAAGGCACTGCGGGAGGCGTGAGGCCCGGGGAACGGCAAAGCCCGGCGAACGGGAGGGCCCGGCGAGCGGGAGGGCCCGGCGAGCGGGAGGGCCCGGCGAGCGGGAGGGCCCGGCGAGCGGGAGGGCCCGGCGAGCGGGAGGGCCCGGCGAACGGGAAGGCCCGCCGTCGGGCGGGCCTTCGCGCTACTTCGGCTCAGACACCCGGCGGCACCCGCGACGGCCTCCCGGACCCCCGCGTCAGCACGTACCCGCCGATGCCGGCGAGCGCGGCCAGCACCGCGCCGATCCCGGTCCACACCCACCGGTCGGACCACCACCCGGACGACCAGCCGTCGTCGGAGCCGAAGCTGGACAGCACGGCACCCTTCGAACCGTCCCCGTCCTCCGCGGACTTGGCGGCGATCCCGGGGACGAGCGGCTTGCCCAGCGAGCCGTCCACGGCCGCCGGGCCGCCGATGCCCTTGGAGTCGACGCGCACCTCGGCGCTCACGGGCTTGCCGAGGTCGGCGGCGCCGAGGTCCACCACCGTCAGCCGGATGTAGTACGTGCCCGGCAGCGGGTCATTGGCCCACGGCTCCGCCCAGCCGCGCACCGTGCGCAGCACACAGGCCAGTTCGACCGAGCCGGCGCCCTGCGCGGCGGTGCGGGACTGGGCGCCGTACTGGCAGGACTGGCGGCGCCGCAGACCGTCGTACACATCGAGCTGCCAGGTCTCGGAGCCGTGCGCGTCGGGGAGTTTCACCGTCGCCTTGACGGTGGGGCGCTGCCCGGTGTCCGCGGGGAACGACCAGTACAGGTAGTCGCCCGTGGAGCCGGAGGCGGTGGCCTGCTGCCCCTGGTCGATCTCGGTCGCCGTACGGAAGGAGGTGCCCGCCCGGGTGGGCGCGTCGCCGTCGGCGGAGGCGCTCGGGGAGGGCGAGGAGTCGGCGGCGGCCGGTCCGGCGGCCAGTCCCAGCGCCAGCAGGGCGGCGCCCCACACGCGTGTGATCCGCATCAGTTCGTCCTCCAGACGGCGACCCGCCAGCGCGACAGCCAGCCCCACAGCAGACCGGCGAGGAAGCCGATCAACACCAGCGTGCCGAGCAGCCACCAGCCACGGCCGAGACCGAACGCGGCCACGTCGTGGTGACCGGACGGCCCGTCCACGACGTCGACGGTCAGCTCCAGCGGCAGACCGGGGGTCGTCTTCACGCCGGACGCGGCCGAGAAGGAGCTGGTGACCTGGAGGCACACCGTCTCCGTGGGCGCCGCGTCGTCGTCGCTGTCCGGCCTGGGGTAGCGCAGACCGGTGGAGACGACGTCCGTACGGCCGGTGCCGGCGGCCTCACCGCGGACGATCTCCCGGCCGTGCACGGTCACCGCCCGCAGCAGCACACCGTGGTTCGGCTGGACGGCCCGGTCGTCCGCCACGCTCACCGAGGCGCGCAGTTCCTGACCGGGATCGACGTCCACCTTGTACCAGCGCTGCTGCCCGAACTCCACGCGGTCGGTGTACAGGCCGGACTTGAGCGCCGGCGCCTTCTCGCACCGGTCCGCGCCCTCGGTGGCCACCGGCGTGACCACCGGGTCCGCCGCACGGTCCACCAACTCGCCGACGCGGTCGCTCAGTTCCTCCTTGTGCCGCACGTCGGTGTAGGTGCCGCCGGTGGCGTCGGCGATGCAGCTGAGCTGGTCGCGGGTCTTGGCGTCCGGCACCAGGCCGAGGGTGTCGATGGTCAGCCCGATGCCCTTGGCGGCTATCTCCCGCGCCACCTCGCACGGGTCGAGCGGCTGGCAGGTGTCCTCGCCGTCGCTGATCAGGACGATACGGCGGGTTCCGTCACCGCCGTTCAGGTCGTCCGCCGCCTTCAGCAGCGCGGGCCCGATCGGCGTCCAGCCGGTCGGCGCCAGCGTGGCCACGGCCGTCTTCGCGTCGGTCCGGTTCAGCGGGCCGACCGGGTACAGCTGCTCGGTGTCCTTGCAGCCCTCCTTGCGGTCGTCGCCGCGGTAGTTGGCGCCGAGCGTACGGATGCCGAGCTGGACCTCCTCCGGGGTCGCGTCCAGCACCTCGTTGAACGCCTGCTTCGCCGCGGCCATCCGGGTGCCGCCGTCGATGTCACGGGTGCGCATGGAACCGCTGACGTCCAGCACCAGTTCGACCTTCGGAGCGGTCTGGTCCGTCTCGTCGGCGACCGCGCCGGCGGGAAACGCGATCCCGGCCGTCAGGGCGGCGAGCAGAGCACAGACGCCCGCCGCCAGCCGTTGTCTTCTGATCATCGCCGGATCCTATTGATCAGACAGGCCGTCCTCCAAAACGACCGCCGCCCGCCTGCCCGGGGGTGCCTCAGTCACCGTCGTCCGGCGCCGGAGTCCCGAACAGCCCTGCCAGGCGGGCCCGGTAGAGCGCGGCGACGGTGAAGCCGTCGGTGATCCGCCCGTCGGCCACCATCTCCTCCGCCTCGGCCGGCGTCACCGTGATCGCCCGGTGGATCGCCTCGCCCCGCTCGACCGGGCCGATGCCGTCCACATGTGCCGCGTACAGGGCGACCTTGTGGCCGAGCAGCCCGGTGTCGGGGTGCAGTTCCCCCAGCGGGAGCACCGCCGTCGGCGTGGCCGCGATCTCCTCCCGCAGCTCCCGGGTGACGTTCTCGGTGGGCGTCGCGCCGGGGGCCCCGAAGCCGCGTACCACCTCCCAGTGCCGGCTCCGGGTGGCGTGCCGGTGGTGCTCGATCAGCACGACCTCCTTCCCGTGACCGAGCAGCGGCAGGACCACCACGCCGGGAGTGGAGGCCGGGGGCGGCAGGATCCGGTCGTACAGGCCGAGGCGGCCGTCGGGGAAGCGCACCGGGTCGCGCAGGTACCACAGGTAGCGGTCGGCCGACACGACACCCGCGGGGACCGGCCGCAGCACGGCCCGCAGCCGTGCCCACAGGGCGCCGAACAGGCCGCCGTGGCCGGTGTGCCCGGCCGCGGTCGCCTGGCGGCGGGCGTCGCGGATCAGTGCCGGGTCCGTGAGGATCCGGACCCCTTCGGGATCGTCGCGGAACCACTCCGGCACGTCCCGGCGCAGTGCCTCGTAGCGGTTCATCGGGGCCTCGGCAGGCTGGGCAAAGCGATACTCCGGCTCATCGGTCCCTCAGTAGTCGGGCAGGTCCTCGTTGTCCTGGGTGGTCGTCGACGCCGTGCCCGTCGGAGCCCGGTCCGCCGTGCCCCGGTACCCGGGCAGGCGCCGCACCAGGTCGTGGAACTGCGCCCATTCTCGTTCACTCGCCAGGCGTACGGAGGCGATCTCGCGGGCGAACCTCTGTTCCTGCCGGCCGGCGATGTGGTTGCGCAGCACCAGTTGCACCGAGCCGGTCAGCGAGCCGCTCACCGTCAGCGGCAGGACCGTACCGGCGACCTCCCAGATGTCGTTGCCGCTGACGGCGGTGAACACGGCCGCGCCCACCGTGACGACGACCTCGACCACCGGGCGCCAGGGGGCCGGCCGGGCCTGCCGGCGCTCCCGCGCGAGCCGGAGGATCTCCGAGTTGAGCCGGACGTAGGAGTCGAAGACCTGCCCGACGCCGTCCCGGAAGGTCTCCGGCGCGGCCGTCAGCGCGCCGAACGCCTTGATGTAGGAGTTCCAGGCGGGGGTCTGCCGCAGCCGCCAGATGTCGTGCAGGGTCAGGTCGTTCACCGCCTGCGGCGTCAGGTGGTCCTGTACGACTGCGAAGGTCTGCTGCCGCAGGAACGTCAGCAGTTGCTCCGGGTCCTGGACGACACCGACGGTCGAGGACGTGGCCTCGCGGGCCTCCTGGAGCACCACGCGCCGCAGGCTGCCGACCGGTGTGAGGGGGTAACGCCCGAGGGCGTCGGCCAGGTTCACGTTGTAGATGAGGTCCAGGAGCTGCTTTATCTCCGCCGCGAAGGGCTTGGCGCGGTCGTACCTGCCCTCCGCCACGTTCGTGCCCGGGACGGTCACGAACTCCTCGTACAGGGTGTTGCGCACCACCGGCTGCCGGCGCACGCTCAGGCCGTTGCTGAACGCGACCACCTCGCCGAGCCGTTCGCCGAACCGGTCCGTGTCCTCGCGGGCCACGCCGACCTGCGCGGCGAGGATGTCGATGTCCTTGGCCGTGAGTCCCTGGACCTTCTCGGTGAACGGCTGGTAGAGCCGTATCCGGGTACGGTTCAGGTTCTCCTGGTCGCCGGCGGAGTCGTCCCAGGACATGCGCACACAGCGCACCCGGTCGCCCGCGGACATGCCCTCCAGTGTCTCCCGCCAGGCGGTGAAGCCCCCGCGCCGCAGGTGGAGGTGGGCGGGGGGTTCCTCGGCCGGGTGGCGTTCCCGCAGCAGGAAGGGGACGATGGCGCCCGAGGCGAGCAGCTTGCGGTGCGCCGCGCGGGCCTCCCCCTCCTGGGCGAGGTCCCGGCTGATCGCGTCGTTGTTGTAGAAGTAGGCGCGGTTGATCACGACCTGGCTGGCGTTGATGAGGCTGCGGAAGTACTCGGCCCGCACCTCCCGCACGCGTCGGCGGTCGACCTGGTCCAGGGACTCACCGCGCTCGATCATCTCCCGGGTGAGCTGCGCGGGGACCCACTGGTTGTCGAGCGACTGGGCGATCACGGCCCCCGGGTCCAGTTGTTCGGGCTGGATCGGCGACATCAGGCTGTCACTGCGGTCGTCGTCAGTCATCTCCTGCTCTCGAAGCTCTCGAAGCTCTCGTGTCCTGGCCGGCTCATCAGGGGTACACCGCCGGACGGCGCATCGTAGAGCAAAGACCTTTTCAGTCAGGGAACATGACGCAAAATCAGCCCTGGGCCGGGAACGGCACCGCGCAGGGATGGGGCAGGGTCGTCCAGATGTCCCCCGTGTGGTCGGGTGACAGACGCATCAGCGTCAACGCCTTCGCCGGAAGCGGGTCCTCGCGCAGGGGCGCCAGGTCCGGGCCGGGCGGCAGATCGGGCAGGGCGGCCCGCAGCGCGGCGCCCAGTGCGGGGGCCGAGCCGGCGGTGCCCGCCAGTGCCCCCGCCACCAGCGAGCCGAACAGTTTGCGGCGCAGGGCGGTGTCGTCGTCGGTGATCAGGCGGCCCGTGAGCGCGGGTGGGGTGATGCCGTGACGGGTCAGGCGGGCCGGGCTGATCCGGATGTCGGCCAGGTCGCGGTAGACCAGGCGCAGCGGGGTGCCGTCGGCCGACAGCACGACCAGCAGGTTCTGGCCGTGGGCCTCCAGGGCCACGCCGAGCTCCAGCAGCCGCAGGCCCACCGTGAGCGCCAGCCGGGCGAACGCGGCCAGCCAGGCGGGGGAGCCGGGCAGGGACGTGGTGGCGAGCGCGGCCACCGGCAGGACGCGTTCACCCGGGCCGGCATACACCTCCGGCGACTCCCGCAGCAGCGCGGCCAGGTCGGGGGAGTGGGCCGTGACCGCCCCCAGCGTGCGGGTGATGTGCAGCAGGCCGTCCGTGCGCGCCGCCAGGTCCTCGGCGAACGCCGACAGCGGCGCCGCGGCCCGCACCGAGTACACCGAGATGTCCCGCACCGACGACGTCAGCCGGGCGCTCAGCGCGGTCTTCACGTGCGGGCCGCCGGGCACCGCCAGCGTGCGCAGGGACATCAGCGGGCGGGCGGCGCGCCAGACGTCGTACGGCCGCCCCAGCACATGCGCGGCCTGCCACGGGTGGACCGGCACCAGGATCCGGTCGCCGTCGCGGAGCTCGGCCGGCCAGTCGCCGGACACCAGGCACCCGTCCGCCGGCACCGGCACCGTCCCCAGCTCCACCACCGGCCCGTGCTCGGGGGCGTACGCCAGCTGGTCCGCCACCGAGAAACCTGGCCGGGAACGGCAGTTGGGGTGGTACGGGTGCCCGTCGACCACCCGCTGCTCCCACTCCCAGTCCCTCCCGCCCCCGTCCACCGGCCACTGCCTCGGGTGACCGGCGCCGGCCCGGGACAGCGCCAGCGAGGCCACGCTGTGCGCCAGCTCCGCGGCGAACGCGGACGCGTGCGGCACCCCGAGCGCGGTCATCAGCCGCGCCGGATCGTCGTACCGCTCCCGGTCCAGGCGTACGGCGGTGACGTACGCGCTCGTGGCGTACGGATCGGCGTGCGGCCCGTGCAGGGTCCGCCCGTCGGCCAGGCGCAGGGCGAGGCCGTCCGCCCCGGGCACCCGGCCGGACAGCCACGGCAGCGGCTCATGGGCCAGCGCCCGCCACAGCCGGGTCAGCACGGCGGCGCGGGCACCGGGCAGCTGCGCCCGGTACCGGGGCAGCAGCGCGGGCCGGACGGCGGCCAGCTCCTCGGCGATCTCGGCCTCGGCGGTCGGCGGACGGTGCACGGTCGGCTCCTCGGGTACACGGGGCACGACACGATTGTCCGGGACGGCAGCCATACTGATCGTCACCGGCTCCCGCACGGCGCACCCGGCGTGCCCCGGGGAGACCGCGGGCCCCCTGGACGAAGAACGAATGGATCGCGTGGACCTCACACCCCCCGACGGCGCCGTCGGCCGCCGCGCCGACGCGTACGCGACCGCGCCCCTGCTCAACTGCCTCCTGCGCGAGGTCGCCGAACCGCTCCCGGACGCCGGGGACCGCCGCGTCCACCGGCTGCCGGACGGCCGGCTGCTGCGGGTGCGCCCCGGCCGGCGCCCCGCCGACCCCGAGCTGTACACGGCCGGGGCCTGGCACCGCGTCGGCCACTCGGAGCTGGTCAAACTGGTCGCCGAGGAGCTGCGCCGGCACACCGGGCTGCCCGGCGGCGACCTGCCCGCCGAGATGATCGACAGCCGGGACGCGATCGCCGCCCTGCTCACCGCCCGCGCCCGGGCCACGGCGCCCGAGGACCCGTACCTGCGCTCCGAGCAGTCCCTGCTCACCGGCCACCCCCACCATCCGGCCCCCAAGGCGCGCGGCGGCGGCCCGGTCGCGTCCTGGCTGCCGTACGCCCCCGAGGCGCACGCCCGGTTCCCGCTGACGCTGCTCGGCGTCCGCGAGGACCAGGTGGCCGAGGAGGGCGACACCCGGGCCCTGGACGCCCTCGGCACCGCCCCGCCCGGCTACCGGCTGCTGCCCGCCCATCCCTGGCAGCTCGACCTCGTCGCCCGCGACCTCGCGCCCGCCTTCGCCGACGGCCGGCTGCTGCGGCTGGGCACGACCCCCTTCGACACCTGGCCCACGGCCGCCGTCCGCACGGTGTACGAGCCGCGCCGCGACCTGTTCCTGAAGTTCAGCCTGGACGTCCGCATCACCAACGACATCCGCCGGCTGTGGCGCCACGACCTGCGCAGGCTGCGCCGCACCGACACCGCCGCCCGGCACGCCTTCGCGGCGATGGGCCCGCCCGCGGCCTGGCTCAGCGACCGCGGCTACCGCACCGCCGCGTTCGCCTTCGAGGAGCTGGCCGTCCTGGTCCGCGACGGGCTGCGCGGGCACCTGCTGCCGGGCGCCACCCCGCTGCTCGCGGCGGGCCTCGCCGAGGGCTTCGACGGCAGCCCGCTCGCCGCCGCCACCGACCCGGCCGCCTGGTGGGAGGCGTACCTGCGGCAGGTCGTGCCGCCCGCCCTGACCGCGTTCGACGACCACGGGGTGGTCCTGGAGGCCCACCTGCAGAACACGCTCGTCGCCGTGGACGCGGCCGGCACGCCCGTGCAGGCCCTGTTCCGGGACGCGGAGGGCGCCAAGCTGCTGCCGGACGTGACCCGGGCCGCCGGCTGGGAGCGACTGGTGTACTGCCTGGTCGTCAACCACCTCGTCGAGATCGCCGGCGCCCTCGCCGACCACCACCCCGGCCTCGACCCCTGGCCCGCCGCCCGCCGGGAACTCGCCCGCCACGACCTCCCCGAGATCCCCGCCCTGCTCACCGCCCCCACCCTGCCGGGCAAGACCAACCTGCTCCTGCGCTGGACCGGCGCGGACGGCGCGGACGCCCGCTACCTGCCGCTGCCGAACCCGCTGGCCGGCGCCTGACCTGCCGTAGTCTGGCCGGTGTGCTGCGCGACGTGACTGCTGTTCGATACGTGACCCCGCTCCACTCCGGCGGCTCCGTGCCCGGAGTCGTGGAGGCCGACGACGACGGCACCTACGTCGTGAAGTTCACGGGCTCGGCGCAGGGGCACAAGGCGCTGGTCGCCGAGATCATCGTCGGCGAACTCGCCCGTGCGCTCGGCCTGCGCTTTCCCGAGCTGGTCCTCGTGCACTTCGACCCGGCCATCGCCGCCGCCGAGCCCCACCAGGAGGTGCGCGAGCTGCACAGCGCCAGCGCGGGCGTCAACCTCGGCATGGACTATCTGCCGGGCGCCCGTGACTTCACCCCGGAGACAGCCCGGACGTTCCCGGTGGACCCGCTGGAGGCCGGCCGGATCGTCTGGCTGGACGCGCTGACCGTGAACGTCGACCGTACGGTCCACAGCTCCAACCTGATGGTCTGGCCCACGCTCGGGACCGCGCCCGCGCGCCTGTGGCTGATCGACCACGGTGCCGCGCTCGTCTTCCACCACCGCTGGGACACCACGGCCCCGGGCCGGCGGTACGACTTCCGGCACCACGCCCTCGGTCACTACGGCCCCGACGTGCGCGCCGCCGACGCCGAACTGGCGCCCCGGGTGACCGAGGGGCTGCTGCGCGCGATCGTCGCCGAGGTGCCGGACGCCTGGCTCGCCGAGGACGCCGGGTTCGCCACGCCCGACGACGTCCGGGACGCCTACGTCGGCTACCTCCTGGACCGGGTGCGGCTCTCCGCTCAGTGGCTGCCCACCGACTTCCCGAGCCGCGAGGAGCTGGCCGCCGAGGAGGCCGCCCGCGCGCAGAAGACACAGGCGGGCCGCCCGGACTGGCTGAAGCGGGTGCCCGACCTGCACGGCAAGCCGGCGGCGGAACAGGACTGGTCGGTGCACCTCGGATGACCCGCCGGGCGGCCCCGGGGCCGCCCGGACGGGCACGGCCTCAGCCGCGCAGCTGCCGGTACGCCGGCAGGGTGAGGAAGTCGGCGTAGTCCTCGTCGAGGGCCACCCGCAGCAGCAGGTCGTGCGCCTCCTGCCAGTGCCCGGCGGCGAAGGCCTCCTCGCCGATCTCCTTGCGGACGGCGTCGAGTTCCTCGGCGGCGACCTTGCGGGCCAGCTCCGGTGTGGCGCGCTCCCCGTTCTCGAACTCGACGCCGGCGTTGATCCACTGCCAGATCTGCGAGCGGGAGATCTCGGCGGTGGCCGCGTCCTCCATCAGGTTGAAGATGGCGACCGCGCCGAGCCCGCGCAGCCAGGCCTCGATGTACCGGATGCCGACCTGGACGGCGTTGACCAGCCCGGCGTACGTCGGCTTCGCGTCGAGCGAGTCGATCGCGATCAGGTCGGCCGCCTCGACGTGGACGTCCTCGCGCAGGCGGTCCTTCTGGTTCGGCCTGTCGCCGAGGACCTTGTCGAAGGACTCCATGGCGATCGGGACCAGGTCGGGATGGGCGACCCAGGAGCCGTCGAAACCGTCGTTCGCCTCGCGGTCCTTGTCGGCGCGGACCTTCTCGAAGGCGACCTTGTTGACCTCGGGGTCCTTGCGGGACGGGATGAAGGCCGCCATGCCGCCGATGGCGTGCGCGCCGCGCTTGTGGCAGGTGCGGACGAGGAGTTCGGTGTACGCCCGCATGAACGGGGCGGTCATCGTCACCGCGTTGCGGTCCGGAAGGACGAACCTGGGGCCGCCGTCACGGAAGTTCTTCACGATGGAGAACAGGTAGTCCCAGCGGCCGGCGTTCAGCCCGGAGGCGTGGTCACGCAGTTCGTAGAGGATCTCCTCCATCTCGTACGCGGCCGTGATGGTCTCGATCAGCACGGTGGCGCGGACGGTGCCCTGCGGGACGCCGACGTGGTCCTGCGCGAAGACGAACACGTCGTTCCACAGCCGGGCTTCGAGGTGCGACTCGGTCTTCGGCAGGTAGAAGTAGGGACCCTTGCCGAGGTCGAGCAGCCGCTGGGCGTTGTGGAAGAAGTACAGGCCGAAGTCGACGAGGGCGCCGGGGACGGCACGGCCGTCGGCGTCGGTCAGATGCCGCTCGTCCAGGTGCCAGCCGCGCGGGCGCATGACGACGGTCGCCAGCTCCTCGTCCGGCCGCAGGGCGTACGACTTGCCGCTGCGCTCGTCGGTGAAGTCGATGTTCCGGGTGTAGGCGTCGATCAGGTTGAGCTGGCCGAGGACGACGTTCTCCCAGGTGGGGGCGGAGGCGTCCTCGAAGTCGGCGAGCCAGACCTTCGCGCCCGAGTTGAGCGCGTTGATGGTCATCTTGCGGTCGGTGGGGCCGGTGATCTCGACGCGCCGGTCGTTCAGCGCGGCCGGGGCCGGGGCGACCTTCCAGGAGTCGTCCGCGCGGATCGCGGCCGTCTCCGGCAGGAAGTCGAGCGTGGAGGTGCGGGCGATCTCGGCGCGGCGCTCGGCCCGGCGGGCCAGGAGTTCGTCACGGCGCGGGGTGAACCGCCGGTGCAGCTCCGCCACGAAGGCGAGCGCCGCGTCCGTGAGGACCTCCTCCTGCCGGGGCAGGGGCTCGGCGTCGACGATGGCCAGCGGGGACGGCGCTGGTGCGGACATGAGCTGTCACTTCCTTCAGCGGTGGCACCTCGTGCCAAGGGGCACGAACAGGACGGTGAGCGCCGACTGTGCGGACAGGCGCTTCTGATCAGTGGATAGTAGTTTCCTCATCGTGGAAGTTCAATGGTTTGTTGATGTCGAGATTCTCCGGGTCGAGGCAAGGTGGCGCCCCGTGCCACCCCGGTCACCGCAGGCGGCTCAGGTCGGCCTCCGTGTCGATGTCGTACGGCTCGGCGACGTCCGCGCACTCCACGAGCCGGATCTCCCCCTCGTGCGCCTTCAGGTAGGCCCGCGCCCCGCGGTCCCCGGTGGCCGTCTCGGCGATGCCCGCCCAGTGCGCCGCACCGAACAGCACCGGATGCCCGCGTACCCCCGCGTAGGCGGCCGAGGCCAGGGACGTCTCGTCCTCGCAGGCGCCGAGCACCCGGGCCGTCGCGGCCGGGCCGATGCCAGGCTGGTCGACCAGGCTCACCAGGGCCGCGCGGACGCCCGTACCGGTGAGTGAGGCCAGCCCCGCGCGCAGCGAGGAGCCCATGCCCGCCGCCCAGTCCGGGTTGTCCACCAGCACACAGCCGTCGAGCCGGGCGCGCTGCCGGACCTCGTCCGCGGCGGCGCCCAGCACCACGTGGATCCGCTCGCATCCGGCCGCGCGCAGCACCCCGACCGCGTGCTCGACCAGGGGCCGGCCCCGGTGCGGCAGCAGTGCCTTGGGGCGCCCGCCGAGCCGTCTGCCGCCGCCGGCGGCGAGCAGCAGCCCCGCGACACCCCCCTGGAGATCCTGGTTGTCCGTCATGGGTCCTGCATACCCCGACGGCCGTGGATTCGGCCGGTTTTCCGGCGTCGCTTCCGTTGGGCTGAAATTCGGTCCGCGCTGTGGCGCTCCCGCACGGGGTGGCGTTTACTGGCCCGCGCACGACGGCGTGTCAGGGGGGAGGGCTGTGTTGCGGAGCTTGGGGCAGAGGCCAGTGACCGGCAGCGACGAGGACCCGAGGGTGGCGGAACTGCGGACCGCGGTGTCCCGTCTGCGCCGCGAACTCGCCGTGCTGCCCGCGGACTTCCCCGACCGGGTGATAGCGGAGGACGAACTCGCGGCGCTGGCCGCGATGGCCGCCGGCGGTCTGCCGGAGATCCCGCGCCTGCGCAGCTCCCTGTTACTGGTCGCCGGCGCCATCGGTTCGGTGAGCGCGCTGGCCCGGGGGCTGTCCCAGGTGCGCGACGCGGTGGACCTGTTCGGCGAACCGCCCCGCGACCGGGCCCCGCGGCGCCGGGCGGATCCGGACGACGGGGCCTGACCGTCCGCTACGGCCGCGTGTCGCCCCGGCAGCCCGCCGCCGACGGCATGTCCTGGCAGACCTGGTCCTGGTGGGACTGCGCGGCGGCCCCGCCGAAGACGATGAGGCACACCAGGGCGGCCATGACGGCCTGGGTGGCCACCGTGACGACGGCACCGGCCCGCGCGGCGATCAGGCCCGCCACGAGGGCGAGCACGCCGACTCCGCCGGCCGCGGCCAGGTAGTTCCACAAGGGGTCGCTCGTGGCGGTCTCGGCCGTGTCGAAAGTCCATCCGGACAACGCCCACAGCCCGAAGATCACCACCAGGGCGACCAGCTCCAGGAACACCAGCCCGCACCCGGCTCCGACATCGGCCCCCCGGTCGGCGCGGCGGTGGGGTCCGGGACCGTCGGTGGCGTCGAAGGCGGGCGGGGCGACGGGGAGGTCCATCCCGCCACCCTGCCCGGGCGGGCGGAGGGGGCGCATGAGTACGGGTACTCAGCCGGGCCCGAGCCGGGGTGCAGGTGCGATGCCCGGTGCCCCGTCGCCGGGGCGTGCCCGGGTGGCCCGGCGCCGGTGAGCGGCGGCAGGTGGTGCCGCCCGGGCGGCCCGGTGCCGGTCGGCGGGGGCAGGTGGTGCCGGTCGGCGTGCAGGGCGTCCTCCGAAGCGGCTGCGGGCTAGCCGGGGCCGGGCGAGCCGGACGGATCCGAGTGGCTGTCGCCCCTCGAAGCGGATGCCCCGGCCTCCCCGGACACGGGGATCAGCTCCCGAGGTCGTGCGGGCCAGCCCCCGACATCGTGCGGATCGGCTCTGGAGGTCGTGCGAGGTCAGCCCCCGACGCCGTACGGATCAGCCCCCGAGCTCGTACGGATCGGCTCCCGACGCCGTATCGATCAGCCCTGGCCGTCCGGGTGGGCGACGGCCTCCTCGCCGCGCCGGCGCTCGACGTACCGGCCGGGCCGGCGCCGTACCCCCGTCAGCCCTGGTTCTGGCTGACCAGTGCCGCCGACAGTTCGTCGGCGATCTGCTGGAGCACCGGCACGATCTTGTCGGTGGCCGCTTCGGTGACCCGTCCCGCCGGTCCGGAGATGGAGATGGCGGCCGCCGTGGGGGAGTCCGGCACGGACACCGCGAGGCACCGCACCCCGACCTCCTGCTCGTTGTCGTCCACCGCGTAGCCCAGCCGCCGCACCTCCTCCAGCGCCGCCAGGAACCCCTCCGGCGTGGTGATGGTCTTCTCCGTGGCGGCCGGCATGCCCGTCCGGGCCAGCAGCGCCCGCACCTCGTCGTCCGGCACCCCGGCCAGCAGCGCCTTGCCCACGCCGGTCGAGTGCGGCAGCACCCGCCGGCCGACCTCGGTGAACATCCGCATCGAGTGCTTCGACGGCACCTGGGCCACGTACACGATCTCGTCCCCGTCGAGCAGCGCCATGTTCGCCGTCTCGCCGGTCTCCTCCACCAGCCGGGCCAGGTACGGCCGCGCCCAGGTGCCGAGCAGCCGGGAGGCGGACTCGCCGAGGCGGATCAGCCGGGGCCCGAGGGCGTAGCGCCGGTTGGCCTGCTGGCGGACGTAACCGCAGGCGACCAGCGTGCGCATCAGCCGGTGGATGGTCGGCAGCGGCAGCCCGCTCGCCGCGGACAGCTCGCTCAGCCCCACCTCGCCGCCCGCGTCCGCCATCCGCTCAAGCAGGTCGAAGGCGCGCTCCAGGGACTGCACCCCGCCGGCGGCGGAGGGCTTGGCGGAGTCGGTGGTGCTGGCGCTGGACGTCGGCACGGCGCGTTCCTTTCGGGACTGGCGGGGAGAGCAGAAGCCTACCCGGCAGTCGGTTGACTCCCTGCTTGTACGTAGCTACGTTCTGCTTGCTGGAATTCTAATTCCGCTTTGTGGAAACGTCCAGACCTGGTGGCGCATCGATGCTGCCCAGAAGTGTGCCTCTTGACGACGGGGAAGCGGGAGTGAAGACTCCTTCAACAGAACGTTGAAATCCGTTACGTGGCTGTAAATCCCGTTTCCTGGACGTAAAACGGCGGTAGAGAGAGGGGTTCGGGTGTCCGACGCTGAACTGGTGCTGCGCTCCACGCGCGTGATCACTCCGGAGGGGACACGGGCCGCCACCGTCACCGTGTCCGCCGGGACGATCACGGCCGTCCTGCCGTACGACGCCGAGGTCCCGGCCGCCGCCCGGCTGGAGGACGTCGGCGACCACGTCCTGCTGCCCGGCCTGGTCGACACCCACGTGCACGTCAACGACCCGGGCCGCACCGAGTGGGAGGGCTTCTGGACCGCCACCCGCGCGGCGGCGGCCGGCGGCATCACCACCCTGATCGACATGCCGCTCAACTCCCTGCCGCCCACCACCACGGTCGAGCACCTGCGCATCAAGCAGGACGTCGCCCGCGACAAGGCACACATCGACGTCGGTTTCTGGGGCGGCGCCCTGCCCGACAACCTCAAGGACCTGCGCCCGCTGCACGACGCCGGCGTCTTCGGCTTCAAGGCCTTCCTGTCCCCGTCCGGCGTGGACGAGTTCCCGCACCTCGACCAGGAGCGGCTCGCCCAGTGCCTGGCCGAGACCGCCGGGTTCGACGGGCTGCTCATCGTGCACGCCGAGGACCCGCACCACCTGGCCGCGGCCCCGCAGCAGGGCGGCCCCAGGTACGCCGACTTCCTCGCCTCCCGCCCGCGCGACGCCGAGGACACCGCCATCGCGAACCTCATCGCACAGGCCCGGCGCCTGAACGCGCGCGTGCACGTACTGCACCTGTCCTCCAGCGACGCCCTGCCACTGATCCGCGCCGCCCGTGCCGAGGGCGTCCGCATCACCGTGGAGACCTGCCCGCACTACCTCACCCTGACCGCCGAGGAGGTCCCGGACGGCGCCAGCGAGTTCAAGTGCTGCCCGCCCATCCGCGAGGCCGCCAACCAGGACCTGCTCTGGGAGGCGCTCTCCGACGGCACCATCGACTGCGTGGTCACCGACCACTCGCCGTCCACCGCCGACCTGAAGACGGACGACTTCGCCACCGCGTGGGGCGGCATCTCCGGCCTCCAGCTCAGCCTGTCCGCCGTCTGGACCGCGGCCCGCGAGCGCGGCCACGGCCTGGAGGACGTCGTGCGCTGGATGTCCACGCGGACCGCCGGCCTCGTCGGCCTCGGCGCCTCCAAGGGCGCCATCGCCCCGGGCCACGACGCCGACTTCGCCGTCCTCGCCCCCGACGAGACCTTCACCGTCGACCCGGCCGGCCTCCAGCACCGCAACCGGGTCACCGCATACGCCGGCCGGACCCTGTACGGCGTCGTCAAGTCCACCTGGCTGCGCGGCGAACGCATCGTCGCCGACGGCGAGTTCACCGCGCCGCGGGGCACGCTGCTCGCCCGCCCCCAGTGACCCACCACCGCACCCGCACCCGGCCGACTCCCAGAGAGGACCCACTGATCACCGTGACGGCGATTGAGAGCTTCACCGGCGACGCGAACCCCTACGGAGGCGGCGACCCGTACGCGGACTACCGCACCGCCGACTTCCCCTTCACCCGGTACGCCAACCTCGCCGACCGGCGGCTCGGCGCGGGCGTCATCGCCGCCAACGACGAGTTCTTCGCCCAGCGGGAGAACCTGCTGGTGCCCGAGCGGGCCGAGTTCGACCCCGAGCACTTCGGGCACAAGGGCAAGATCATGGACGGCTGGGAGACCCGCCGCCGGCGCGGCGCCTCCGCCGGGCACCCGTGGCCGACCGCCGAGGACCACGACTGGGCGCTGGTCCGCCTCGGTGCGCCCGGCGTGATCCGCGGGATCGTCGTCGACACCGCCCACTTCCGCGGCAACTACCCGCAGGCCGTCTCGGTCGAGGCCACGTCCGTACCCGGCTCGCCGTCCCCGGAGGAGCTGCTGGGCGACGACGTGAAGTGGACGACGATCGTCCCGCGCACCGCCGTCGGCGGCCACGCGGCGAACGGCTTCGCCGTCTCCGTCGAGCAGCGCTTCACGCACCTGCGGGTCAACCAGCACCCCGACGGGGGCATCGCACGCCTGCGCGTGTACGGCGAGGTGGTCCCCGATCCCGAGTGGCTGGCGGTCCTCGGCACCTTCGACGTGGTCGCCCTGGAGAACGGCGGCCGGGTCGAGGACGCCTCCGACCTCTTCTACTCCCCGGCCACCAACACCATCCAGCCTGGCCGCTCCCGGAAGATGGACGACGGCTGGGAGACCCGCCGCCGCCGCGACCAGGGCAACGACTGGATCCGCTACCGGCTCGTCGCCCGGTCCCAGATCCGCGCGATCGAGATCGACACGGCCTACCTGAAGGGCAACAGCGCCGGCTGGGCCTCGGTGTCCGTGCAGGACGGGGAGGACGGCGAGTGGCGGGAGATCCTGCCCCGCACCCGCCTCCAGCCCGACACCGACCACCGCTTCGTCCTGCCCGAGCCGGCGGTCGGCACCCACGCGCGGATCGACATCTTCCCCGACGGCGGCATCTCCCGCCTGCGCCTGTTCGGCTCCCTGACCGAGCAGGGCGCGAGCGGCCTCGCCGCCCGCCACCAGGAACTCGGCGGCTGATCCCGCGGCGACGCCCTCCCCACGCGCGCGGGCGCGCCGATGCCCGTGACGCGCGTGGGCGCGCCGGCACACGCTCCACACGCGCGTGGGCGCGCCGGCACACGCTCCACACGCGCGTGGCCTTGCTGACACCCTCCACGCGCGCGTGCGCGCCGATGCCCGTCCAAGCGCGTGGGACGCCCCGGCCGGACAGCACCGGGGCGTCCCGCGCGTCACCTGCGCGGACCCCTGTTCCGGGCTGCCGGAACTCTTCCCTCCCCCCTTCGCGTTCTCCCCACGTGACCCTTAAGCAAGAGATCGTCGGCAACGCCATGCAGATGGCGGTCGTCAACCTGCACCCCGGCCAGACCGTGTACTGCGAGGCCGGGAAGTTCCTGTTCAAGACGACGAACGTGACCATGGAGACGCGGCTGTCCGGCCCGTCCGGCAGCGGCGGCCAGCAGCAGGGCGGCTCGGGCGGCGGCATGGGCGGTCTGCTCCGCCAGGCCATGGGCACCGCCATGCAGGTCGGCCAGCGCGTGCTCGCCGGTGAGTCGCTTGCCTTCCAGTACTTCACCGCCCAGGGCGGCGAGGGCACGGTCGGCTTCGCGGGCGTGCTGCCCGGCGAGATGCGCGCCCTGGAGCTGGACGGCACGCGCGCGTGGTTCGCCGAGAAGGACGCCTTCGTGGCCGCCGAGTCCACCGTCGACTTCGGCATCGCCTTCGCCGGCGGCCGCACCGGCATGAGCGGCGGCGAGGGCTTCGTCCTGGAGAAGTTCACCGGACACGGCACGGTGATCATCGCGGGCGCGGGCAACTTCATCGACCTGAACCCGGCGGACTTCGGCGGGCGCATCGAGGTCGACACCGGCTGTGTGGTCGCCTTCGAGGAGGGCATCCAGTACGGCGTCCAGCGCGTCGGCGGCCTCAACCGCCAGGGCCTGATGAACGCCGTGTTCGGCGGCGAGGGCCTGTCCCTGGCCACGCTGGAGGGCAACGGCCGGGTGATCCTCCAGTCCCTCACCATCGAGAGCCTCGCCAACGCCCTGAAGAAGGCCCAGGGCGGCGACAAGCAGGGCCCGACCGGCGGACTGTTCTCCACGCACGCCGGCTGAGCCGGGTTCTGCCCGGGGACGGCGGCCGGACCGATGAGTCATGGCCGGGGGCCGGCGGCCGGACCGATGAGTCGCGGCCCGGGGACACGCGGCCGGACCGATGAGTTGCGGGCGGGCGCGGGGTCTGACCTGTTGACCGCAGACCCCGCACCCGGAAGAAGGCACCCGCCATGGGCAAGCTCGTCTCCACGGTCTTCGTCACCCTCGACGGCGTCCACCAGGCACCCGGCGGCCCCCAGGAGGACACCACCGGCGGCTTCGACCAGGGCGGCTGGAGCTTCCCGCTCGCCGACGACGACTCCGGCAGATACATCACCGAGGTCTTCGACCGCGCGGCCGGCTTCCTGCTCGGCCGCCGTACGTACGACATCTTCACCTCCTACTGGCCGAAGGTGACCGACCCCGCCCACCCGATCGCCGGCAAGCTCAACGCGCTCCCGAAGTACGTCGTCTCCGCCACCCTCCAGGCACCCGGGTGGGCCGGCACCACCGTCGTCTCCGGCGACCTCGCCAAGGAGGTCACCGCGCTGAAGGAGCGTACGGACGGCGAACTCCAGATCCACGGCAGCGGCGCCCTGGTCCGTTCGCTGCTGGACCTCCGGCTTGTCGACACCCTGCACCTGCTGACGTTCCCGGTCGTCCTCGGCGCCGGCCGCCGCCTGTTCACGGAGGGCACGCTCCCCGCCCGCTTCGCCCACCGCTCCGGCCACGTCACCGGCTCGGGCATCTCCATCCAGACGTACGACCTGGCGGGCAGCCCGGAGTACGGCACGTACGACCTCCCCGAGCGGGCCCGGTCCGAGCCGGCCTGACCCGGGGACAGCCGGGCCGGAAGGCCTGGCCGAAGATCGTCCGCGTCGGTACGGTGAGCGCGTCCCGTGCGAGCCGCCGTCGTCTCCGCACCCCTTTTCCGGTGACCGGGAGAGCCGCACCGATGTCCTCGCTCGCCGTGCCCGCCGCGCTCGCGCCCCGCCGGGCCTGGCACACCGACCTGCCCGTGCTGCTCGTCGCGGTCTGCTGGGGCGCCAGCTACCTCGCGGCGAAGGAGATCACCACCGCCCGGACGGTGCTCGCCGTCCTGGTGCTGCGGTTCGCACTCGCGCTGCCCGCCCTGGCCCTCGCCGGCCGCCGCGCCCTGCGCGCGCTCACCGGCGCCCAGTGGCGCGGCGCGGCCCTGCTCGGGCTGATCCTCGCCGGAGTCTTCCTGCTGGAGACGTACGGGGTGGTGCACACGTCGGCGACCAACGCCGGTCTGATCATCAGTCTCACCATGCTCTTCACCCCGCTCGCCGAGGCCGCCGTCACCCGCACCCGGCCCACGCCGTCCTTCCTCGGCGCGGCGGCCCTGTCGGTGCTGGGCGTCGTCCTGCTCACCCAGGGCGCCGGCTTCACCCGGCCCTCCCTCGGCGATCTGCTGATGCTGCTCGCCGCGTGCGCCCGCACCGTGCACGTCCTGGCCATGTCCCGGATCAGGGCCGTACAGGACGCCGGCGCGCTGCCGCTGACGACGGTCCAGCTCGGCTCCGCCGTCGTCGTCTTCGCCCTGCTGTCGGCCGCCGGGGGCGGACCGGCGCCGTGGACCGCGGCGACGGGCTTCGGCGCCGGGGAGTGGGCGGGGCTGCTGTTCCTGTCGGCCCTGTGCACGGTGTTCGCCTTCTTCGTGCAGATGTGGGCCGTCCGCCGCACCTCTCCCTCGCGGGTCGGCCTGCTGCTCGGCACCGAGCCGCTGTGGGCCGCAGGCGCCGGTATCGCGCTGGGCGGCGACCGGCTCGGCGCGCTCGGCCTGGCGGGCGGCGCGCTGGTGCTCGCCGGGACCGCGTGGGGGCGCCGGGCGGCAGCCTGATCCGAGCGGGGGGCCCTTCGGGCGGCGTTCACGGCCAGTCCCGCGCCCGACCCGCGCCAGGAGTGCCGGACCGGCGGTTCGAAAGGGCGGTCGATTCCCTGGCCTGTGAACTGCCGCACATCGCCCGGCGGTCGATCGAAACGTTTGAGTTTCGCTTGGCGATTGCCTACCTTTGCAGTACGAAACTGTTTCGGACCGATGGCGGCGGGGACACGGTCGTCCTGCCGGCGCTGACGCACAACCGAGCAATCCGAGCCCCATCAGGGAGTCCCATCGTGGAAGCCATCCCGGTCGCCACCGTCCAGGCCGGGCCGTCCGGCCACACCCATGCCCCGCCGCAGCACCGCTGGTGGGCACTGGCCGTGATCGGCCTCGCCCAGCTCATGGTCGTGCTCGACGCCACGATCGTGAACATCGCGCTGCCCTCCGCCCAGCAGGACCTGGGCTTCGACAACAACGGGCGGCAGTGGATCGTCACCGCCTACTCCCTGGCGTTCGGCAGCCTGCTGCTGCTCGGCGGCCGGCTCGCCGACCTCTTCGGCCGCAAGACGACCTTCATCGTCGGCATCGTCGGCTTCGCCGCCGCCTCCGCGGTCGGCGGCGCGGCGAACGGCTTCACCATGCTGGTCGTCGCGCGCGCCGTGCAGGGACTGTTCGGCGCCCTGCTCGCGCCGGCGGCGCTGTCCCTGCTGACCACGACGTTCACCGAACCCAAGGAACGCGCCAAGGCGTTCGGCATATTCGGCGCCATCGCCGGCTCCGGTGCCGCTGTCGGCCTGGTCCTCGGCGGCCTGCTCACCGAGTACCTCAACTGGCGCTGGACGCTGTACGTCAACGACGTCATCGCGATTCCCGCGCTGATCGGCGCGGTCGTCCTCATCGGCCGTTCCGTCCCGGCCGAGCGGCCCAAGCTGGACATCCTCGGCGCGGTCCTGGTCTCCGGCGGTCTGTTCGGTGTCGTCTACGGCTTCGCCAACGCCGAGACGCACGACTGGGACAACTGGATGACCTGGGGCTTCCTCGCCGCGGGCGGTCTGCTGCTGGTGGCGTTCTTCCTGTGGCAGGCCCGTGCGAAGCACCCCGTCCTGCCCCTGCGCGTCCTGGCCGACCGGGACCGCGCCGCCGCCCTGTCGACCGTGCTCATCTCCTCCGCCGGGATGTTCGGCGTCTTCCTCTTCCTCACCTACTACCTCCAGTCGACGCTGGGCTACTCGCCGGTGAAGAACGGTGTGGCCTTCCTGCCGATGGTCGGCGCGCTCATGGTGATGGCGCAGCTCTCCACCAACTGGCTGGTGCCGAGGATCGGGCCCAAGATCGTCGTTCCCGTCGGCATGCTGCTGGCCGTGGGCGGCATGGTCTGGCTGACCCGCCTCGACCTGCACAGCAGCTACGCGCCGCACGTGCTGCCGCCGCTGCTGCTGCTGGGCGCCGGCCTCGGCATGTCGATGCCCGCGGCCATGAGCTACGCCACCCTCGGGGTGCGGGCGAGTGACCAGGGCGTGGCCTCGGCGGCCGTCAACACCACCCAGCAGGTGGGCGGCTCGATCAGCACCGCGCTGCTGAACACGCTGGCCACCAGCGCGGCCACCGACTACGCGAAGCACCACCTGACCGACCCCCTGGTCAAGGCCAACGCGGCGCTGCACAGCTACACCGTCGCCTACTGGTGGTCGGCCGGCTTCTTCGCCTTCGCCGTGCTCGTCACCGTGCTGCTGTTCCGCGCCAGGAAGAGGGCGAGCCTGCCCGCTCAGGACGCCGGGGGACGTCCCCGAGCCGAGACCACCCCTGCCACCGGGGCCGAACCCGGCGCCGTGGCCCCCGCCGCCGCCGGGGCCACGCCCGGGACCGCCGCGGGGACCGCCACCGCCCCCCTCCCGGCCGTCGGTGCGGCGGCCATCCGTGGCCAGGTGCGGGACGGTGCGGGCGTACCCGTGCCCGGTACCGCGATCACCGTGCTGGACGCGACGGGTCACCAGCTCGCCCGCACCACCTCCGGACAGGACGGCTGGTACGCCGTGGACATTCCCGAGCGCGGCAGCCTGGTCCTCATCGGCTCGGCGTCCGGATACCAGCCGCAGGTCGCCACGCTGACCCTGGACGGCACGCCCGTCTCCCACGACCTCGTGGTCCTGCCCAGCCCGGGTGGCGTGGCCGGCACGGTGCGCGGGGGGAACGGGGAGGTGCTTCCCGGCGCCCTGGTGGTGGCCACCGACCGGCACGGTGACGTGACGGCTTCCGCGACCACCGGTACGGGCGGCGGCTACCGGATCGGCGACCTGCTGCCCGGCGACTACACGCTCAGCGTGAGCGCGCCGGGTCACCGCCCGGCCGCCGTGCCGGCCACCGTCTCCGCCGAGACCACCCGCTGCGACATCCGGCTGTCCACCGCGGCGACCCTGTGGGGGACGGTGCACACCCAGGACGGACGGCCACTGGAGGACGCCCGGGTGACCCTGATCGACGCCGCCGGGAACGTCGTCGGGACGCGCACCACGAGCGTCGACGGCAGCTACTCCTTCACCGACCTCGCCAGTGAGCAGTACACCGTGATCGCCGCCGGGTACGCGCCGGTGGCCACGCAGGTCACCGTGGACGGCAGCCAGGCCGGAGTCGACATCCTGCTCAGCCACAAGGAGGCGTAGGCCCGACGGTCGCACGGACGACGTCCGCGCGACCGTGCCGGCCGCCCCGCCCCGTGACCGGGTTCTCCGTGGGGGGAGTACGCGGGGCGGGGACCCGGGCCGGACCTCAGCAGCCGAAGTCGACCAGGTCGAACGTGGCGTAGTGGTCGGAGGTGTAGTAGTCCTCCTGGTACCGGTCGCCGGTGACGATGCGTCGGGCGCCGCGCGTGGACGAGCCCGGCGTGATCACCGTGTACTCGTGGTAGTAGCCGGACGCCCGGCCGGGCAGCACGCCTTCCCGGTTCTGGAAGACGGTGCCGTCCTGCGCGTACGGGAACGGCCCGCCCCGCTCGATCAGGTCGAGCGTGTCGTACGCCTGTGAGGGCAGGTCGCTGTAACAGATGCTGCCGACCGCGGCGGCCGCCGGGGTGGCGGTGACGGTGCCGCCGACGAGGAGGGCGGACAGGACAGCGGCCGCGGCGCCGATGCGTGTGATCCGTGGGGGGAATCTCATGGCCTCATGATGACGCGCGTAGAAGGTGGCATGTCAATGACAACCCTGAAGGATTTACCGTGAAGTACGAGAAGTTCCCGCGGAGTTGACCCGGTGTCCGGCGCCTCAGTCGGAACCCCCGCTCTCCGCCGCGGCGAACAGGGCGAACGCCGGCAGCAGGAGCGCGACGCTCGCGTAGACCTGGTAGCCGTCGAGGAGGCCGATCCGCTGCACGAGACCCACATGCCAGTCGGTGAACTCGTGCACCAGGCCCAGCGCGCCCTGCACCAGGGCGATGAATCCGACGCATTCCCGTACCTGTTTCGCACCACGACTCCTGCCGCGCGGCCTGACCCCACGCATCGGCCGCAGGGCGGACGCCCCGTGTCCAAAGTCCGTGCCCGCGCCGGCGGGCGGCATCCGGAAGTCCACGGCGGTGCGACTTCGGTCGACGATCCCGGTCGCTCGGTCGGTGATCCGGGCGCGGACCGGCCGCAGGGCGCGATCCGGCCGTAGATTGCGACCGTGACCGAAGACGAACAGGCGCGGGCGCCAGGGGAGTTCACCGGCCGCCGGTGGCTGTTCCCCTCCGCCCTCGTCCACGAGCTGGACCCCGACGCCGGGGCCCCCGGCCGACGGCCGCGGCGCACGGCACGCGACTGGGTCGTCGACTTCTCCTGCTTCCTCCTGGCCGTCGTCCTCGGCCTGGCCGCCGCCCAGGGCCTCGCCGAGGAACCCGGCCTGCCGCACTCCCTCGCCGTCCTCGACCAGACGCTGGGCGTCCTGTCCTGCGGCGCCGTCTGGCTGCGCCGCCGGTGGCCCGTCGGGCTCGCCGTCGCGATGATCCCGGTCGGCCTGCTGTCCAACAGCTCGGGCGGCGCCGCGATGGTCGCCCTGTTCACGCTCGCCGTCCACCGGCCCTTCCGGTACGTCGCCTGGACCGGCGGCGTCGACCTCGCGCTCATCCCGCTGTTCTACTGGGTACGGCCCGACCCCGAACTGCCCTACGCGGGCGTCGTCGCGTTCACCACACTGCTCACCGTGTCCGTCACCGGCTGGGGCATGTTCGTCCGCTCCAAGCGGATGCTGATGCTGAGCCTCAGGGACCGGGCGCACCGGGCGGAGACCGAGGCCCGGCTCCGCGCCGAGCAGGCGCAGCGGCTGGCCCGCGAGGCCATCGCCCGCGAGATGCACGACGTGCTCGCCCACCGGCTCACCCTGCTCAGCGTGCACGCGGGCGCCCTGGAGTTCCGGCCGGACGCGCCCCGCGAGGAGACGGCGCGGGCCGCCGGGGTGATCCGGGAGAGCGCCCACGAGGCACTTCAGGACCTGCGGGAGATCATCGGCGTCCTGCGGACCGGGGAGGCCGAGGAACCGTCCGGCGCCCGTCCCCAGCCGACGCTGGCCGCGCTGGACACCCTCGTCGCCGAGTGCCGCGAGGCCGGCATGAAGGTCACCCTCGACCACCGCGTCACCGACCCGGCCACCGTCCCCGCCTCCGTCGGCCGCACCGCCTACCGCATCGCCCAGGAGGCGCTGACCAACGCCCGCAAGCACGCCCCGGGCACCGAGGTCACCCTCCGCCTCACCGGCACGCCCGGCGACGGCCTGACGATCACCGCCGTCAACCCCGCCCCACCCGCCGAGGTCCCGCCCGTCCCCGGCTCCGGCCAGGGCCTGATCGGCCTGCGCGAACGGGCCACGCTGGCCGGCGGACACCTGGAACACGGCACGCGTCCGGACGGGGGGTTCGTCGTGCGGGGGTGGCTGCCGTGGCCGCGGACCTGAGGACCCGGCGTCGTACACCGGCGTACGCGCACGCGTGCCCCCGAATCCCGGCCGTTCCCGCCGCCCCGCCTCCCCACCCGTGATTTCGTGACCCCATGACTGCGACGCCGATCAGACTCCTCCTCGTGGACGACGACCCCCTCGTACGCGCCGGTCTGGCGCTGATGATCGGCGGGGCCGAGGACATCGAGATCGTCGGGGAGGCCGCCGACGGCGCGGAGGCCGAGGAAGTGGCGCGGCGGACCCGGCCGGACGTCGTCCTGATGGACCTCCGGATGCCGGTGGTGGACGGGATCACCACGACACGACGGCTGCGCGCGCGGCCGGACGCGCCGCAGGTCGTCGTGCTCACCACCTTCCACGCCGACGAACAGGTCCTGCACGCCCTGCGCGCCGGAGCCGCCGGTTTCGTCCTGAAGGACACCCCGCCCGCCGAGATCGTCGACGCCGTGCGCCGGGTCGCGGCCGGCGACCCGGTGCTGTCGCCCGCCGTCACCCGGCAGTTGATGCGGCACGCGGCCGGTACCGCCGCCGACGCCCGGCGGACCCGCGCGCGTGACCGGCTCGCCGTCCTCAACGACCGCGAACGCGAGGTCGCCGTCGCCGTCGGCCGCGGCCTCGCCAACGCCCGGATCGCCGCCGAACTCTTCCTCAGCGTGGCCACCGTCAAGGCCCACGTCTCGCGCATCCTCGCCAAGCTCGGCCTGGACAACCGGGTCCAGATCGCCCTGCTCGCCTATGACGCGGGGCTGCTGGAGGACACCGACGACGGGGCGCAGACGGGCTGGCACGGGGCGACACGTCATTGAACCCGACCCAGCCGGCCGGGTCGCCAGTGTCGAACAGCCGCTCGCTGCGGCGCGGCCCGAAGGGCATCAACCTCCCAGCGAGGGGCGCAGCCAGGTCTCCGTCGTATGTAGTGTGCGGAAATGACAAGAAGCGAGCGGCTCGCGGACCAGCTGGACCGGCACTGGCACAAGAACCTGCGGCCGCGGCTGCACGGTCTTGCCGATGAGGAGTACTTCTGGGAGCCGGTGCGCGGCTGCTGGAGCATCCGCCCTCGGGGCACGTCGGCCGCACCGATGCCGGCGGGTTCGGGGGAATGGACGATGGACTCGGCGGACTCCGCGTCCACTGATCCGGTGCCGGCGCCGGTGACCACGATCGCCTGGCGGCTGGCGCACATCATCGTCTCCTGCCTGGGCTATCGGGTCGCATGGCACTTCGGCGGCCAGGACGTCGACTCCCGGACATTCGCCTACGCGGGGACCGCTGACGAGGCGCTGAAACAGCTCGATGAGATGTATGGGAGATGGAACGCGGGGGTCCGCGAGCTCTCGGACGCTGACCTGGAGAATCCGCCCACGGTGGGTCCCGAGCGGTTTCCCATGGAGGGCATCGTCCTGCACGTCAACAGGGAGCTGATCCACCACGGCGCCGAGATCTCCCTGCTGCGCGACCTCTACCGCTGGCAGGACGGAGCCGTACCGCGCCGCATATGACTCTCCGGTGACCGGCGATCGAGCTTCGGAGACTCTCGTGGGACTCCGTGACGCTCCGTGGTGGCGAGCTTCAGAGGAGCCTCACGACACCGCCCTGATCAGCTGCTTCACGATGGCGCGGCTTCACTGATCGGCGGCTGCCGGCAGGCGGGCACGATCCGGACGCCGTGCGCGTTGTGCCGGTACCGGCCGCTGTCCGGGACCTCGGGGCAGTCCACAGGGGGAGACATGGAACGAGTGATCGACCTGACGGAGTTCGGCGACGCACTCCGCCGGGACCCGCACCCGGTCTACGCGCGGCTGCGCGAGCGGGGTCCCGTCCACCGGGTCCGGCTCGCCATGCCGGGCGGAGCCTGGGAGACCTGGCTGGTGGTGGGGTACGAGGAGGCGCGGGCCGCCCTCGCCGACCAACGGCTGGCGAAGGACAGCGCCAAGACGGGCTTCGTGCCCCTGGACGAGCAGCTCATCGGCAAGTACCTGCTCGTCGCCGACCCGCCGCAGCACACCCGTCTGCGGGGCCTCGTCGCGCGCGCCTTCACCATGCGCCGGGTCGAGCGACTGCGCCCGCGGATCCAGCAGATCACCGACGAACTGCTCGACGACATGCTGCCGCGCGGCCGCGCCGACCTCATCGACTCCCTCGCCTACCCGCTGCCGATCACGGTCATCTGCGAGCTGCTCGGGGTGCCCGAGATGGACCGCGCGGAGTTCCGGAAGACCTCCACCGAGGTCGTCGCGCCGACCGACGCGGACTCCGAACGCGCGGCGACCGTCCGCCTCGCCGAGTACCTCACCGAGCTGATCGAGGACAAGCGGTGCGCGGGCCCCACGGGCGATCTGCTCAGCGACCTGATCCGCACCACCGCCGAGGACGGCGACCGGCTCTCGATGGACGAGCTGCGGGGCATGGCCTACCTGCTCCTCATCGCCGGCCACGAGACCACGGTCAACCTCATCGGCAACGCCGTCCTCGCGCTGCTCACACATCCCGCCCAACTGGCGGCCCTGCGCGCCGACACGACCCTCCTCGACGGAGCGGTGGAGGAGACCCTGCGCTGGGAAGGTCCGGTGGAGAACGCGACGTACCGCTACGCCGCCGAGCCGCTGGAGATCGCGGGCACCAGCATCGGGCGGGGCGACGACGTGCTGATCGGCCTCACCGCCGCCCAGCGCGACGGCGCCCGGTTCGCCGACCCCGACCGCTTCGACATCCGCCGTGACACCCGCGGCCACCTCGCCTTCGGCCACGGCATCCACTACTGCCTGGGCGCACCCCTGGCCCGTCTGGAGGCCGGCATCGCGCTCGGCACACTCCTGGACCGCGCTCCCGGCCTCACCCTGGACGGCGAGCCGGGGGAGTGGCTGCCGGGCATGCTCATACGAGGCGTGAGAAGCCTGCCGGTCCGCTGGTGACGGAGCGCGGCCGGATGCCAACAGCCGCACAAGGGCTGCGTTCCCGGGCCGCGCCGGCATGGCCGACGACCCGCGCGGCGGGCCGGCACCGGGCCGACGTACGACGTCGAGCCGCACGGAGGCGAGGGTCTGCACCCCGGTCGCGGTGGGGCGCCCCTCGGGCGCAGGGGGTCTGCACCCCGGTCGCGGTGGCGCGCCCCTCGGGCCCACGGGGGACGTGCCCCGCCGCCCTCGCCCGAACCCGGCGCCGTACCGACCAGCCCTACAGGGTCCCCGTTCCGCCCGGCACCTCGGCCAGTGCCACCGGGCGCCGCTCGCGGCGGGAACGTTCGCAGGCCTCGGCGATCCGCAGGGCCTGGAGCGCCTCGCGGCCGTCGCACGGGTTGGGCCGTTCGCCGCGCACCACCTCCACGAAGGCGTTCAGTTCGGCCTCGTAGGCGGGGCCGAACCGCTCCAGGAAGCCCGCCCACGGCTTGTCCGCGGGCGGCGGACCGGTCGGCTCGGTGGACGCGAGGGGCGTGCGGTCGTCCAGGCCCACCACCACCGTGTCGCGCTCCCCGGCCAGCTCCATGCGGACGTCGTAGCCCGCGCCGTTCATCCGGGTCGCCGTCGCCGTGGCCAGGGTGCCGTCGTCCAGCGTGAGCAGCGCCGCGCCCGTGTCGACGTCCCCCGCCTCCCGGAACATCGCGGGGCCGCGGTCGGAGCCGGCGGCGTACACGTCGGTCACCTCCCGGCCCGTCACCCAGCGCAGCACGTCGAAGTCGTGGATCAGCGTGTCCCGGAACAGCCCGCCGGACAGCGGCAGCCATTCCACCGGCGGCGGGGCCTGGTCGCAGGTCAGGGCCCGTACCGTGTGCAGCCGGCCGAGCCGGCCCGCGCGGACCGCCTCCCGGGCGCCGGCGTAGCCCGCGTCGAACCGCCGCTGGAAGCCCATCTGCAGCACCGTCCCGGCCGTCTCCACCTCGGCCAGCGCGTGCAGCGTGCCCGGCAGGTCCAGCGCGATGGGCTTCTCGCAGAAGACCGGCAGGCCCGAGCGGGCCGCCCGGCCGATGAGCTCGGCGTGGGCCGCCGTCGCCGTGGTGATCACCACCGCGTCCACGCCCCACCGGAAGATCTCGTCGACGCCCGGCGCCGCCGTCTCGCCCAGCCGGTGCGCCAGCGTCTGCGCCCGCGCCGGGTCCGTGTCCGTCAGGATCAGGGACCCGACCTCGCGGTGGCGGCTGAGCGTCCTCGCGTGAAGGGTGCCGATGCGGCCCGTACCGATGACCCCGATGCGCATGGAAACAAAGTGAGGGCCGACCCCGCACGCTGTCAATGCGTATGTCCGGACAACCGGACTACACGACTTCCCGTCAACCGGGCACGGGGCTACGCTCGGGCCCGTGCCGAAACCAGATGTGGACCCGACCGTGTCGCTCGACCTCCGTGTGGACCGTAGCTCCCCGGTGCCGCTGTACTTCCAGCTCTCCCAGCAGCTCGAAGCCGCCATCGAGCACGGCAGCCTCACCCCGGGCAGCCTGCTGGGCAACGAGATCGAGCTGGCCGCGCGGCTCGGGCTGTCCCGGCCGACCGTCCGCCAGGCCATCCAGTCGCTCGTCGACAAGGGCCTCCTCGTGCGGCGCCGCGGTGTGGGCACCCAGGTCGTGCACAGCCAGGTCAAGCGCCCGCTGGAACTGAGCAGCCTCTACGACGACCTGGAGGCGGCCGGCCAGCGCCCCGCGACGAAGGTGCTGGTCAACACGGTCGTCCCGGCCTCCGCCGCGGTCGCCGCCGCGCTCGGCGTCACGGAGGGCGGTGACGTGCACCGCATCGAGCGGCTGCGCCTCGCGCACGGCGAGCCGATGGCGTACCTGATCAACCACCTGCCGCCCGGCCTGCTCGACCTGGACACCGACCAGCTGGAGGCCACCGGCCTGTACCGGCTGATGCGCGCCGCCGGGATCACCCTGCACAGCGCCCGCCAGTCCATCGGCGCCCGCGGCGCGACGGCCACCGAGGCCGAGCGGCTCGGCGAGGCCGAGGGCGCCCCGCTGCTCACCATGCAGCGCACCACCTTCGACGACACCGGCCGCGCGGTGGAGTTCGGCGACCACACCTACCGCCCGAGCCGCTACTCCTTCGAGTTCCAGCTCCTCGTACGCCCCTGAGCGGCCGACCGCCTTCGTCGCAATGTCCGGACAATGCGACCCGTGCGGGCTCCCCGGTCATGTCATGGGTGTTCCCCGTGTTCGATACTGGAGTGTTTGGGGCCGCTGATGCGATCGACGGCCCCTTGCGTCTGTACGAACACGGCAAGAAGGGCACGGCCTCGTGGCACGGTTTCGGACCTGGGTAGGCATAGCGCTGGCGGGGGCACTCTCCGTGTCCCTGGCGGGATGCAGCAGCACCGGAGGCAAACGGGCGGAGGACGCCCGCAAGGCCGCCGCCGCCCAGGGCAGGGCGGCGGTGAACACTCCGCGCTGGACCTTCGCGATGATCACGCACTCGGGGGACGGCGACACCTTCTGGGACATCGTGCAGAGCGGCGCGAAGCAGGCCGCCGTCAAGGACAACATCAACTTCCTGTACTCGCACGACGACGAGGCCCAGCAGCAGGCCCAGCTCGTGGACGCGGCCGTGGACAAGAAGGTCGACGGCATCATCGTCACCCTCGCCAAGCCGGACGCCATGAAGGCCGCCGTGGCCCGTGCCGAGAAGGCCGGCATCCCCGTGATCACCGTGAACTCCGGCTCGGAGGAGTCCAAGGCCTTCGGCGCCCTCACCCACATCGGCCAGGACGAGACCGTCGCCGGCGAGGCCGTCGGCGACGAGCTGAACAAGCGCGGGAAGAAGAAGGCCCTGTGCGTGCTGCACGAGCAGGGCAACGTCGGGCACGAGCAGCGCTGTGACGGCGTCGCCAAGACCTTCCGCGGCACGCTGCGCAAGCTCTACGTCAACGGCACCAACATGCCCGACGTGCAGTCCGCGATCGAGGCCAAGCTCCAGGCCGACAAGTCCATCGACTCCGTCGTCACCCTCGGCGCCCCGTACGCCGACACCGCCGTGAAGGCGCGGACGGACGCGGGCAGCAAGGCCGAGATCGACACCTTCGACCTCAACGCCAAGGTGGCGGCCTCGCTGAAGAACGGCACCCTCGGCTTCGCCGTGGACCAGCAGCCGTACCTCCAGGGCTACCAGGCCGTCGACCTGCTGTGGCTGTACAAGTACAACGGCGACGTCCTCGGCGGCGGCCGGCCGGTGCTGACCGGCCCGCAGATCATCACCAAGGACCAGGCGTCCGCCCTCGCGGAGTACACCGAGCGGGGCACCCGATGAGCGCGGTCACGGACGAGAAACTGCTCGACGAAAGGATTCTGCAGACCTCTCCGCTGCGGAAGCTGCTGGCCCGCCCGGAACTGGGCTCGGTCGTCGGCGCCCTCGCCGTCTTCGTCTTCTTCGCGTTCGCCGCCGACGGCTTCCTGCGCGCCACCAGCCTCAGCACGGTCCTGTACGCCTCCTCGACCATCGGGATCATGGCCGTCCCCGTGGCCCTGCTGATGATCGGCGGCGAGTTCGACCTCTCGGCAGGCGTCCTGGTGACGTCGTCCGCGCTGGTCTCCTCGATGTTCAGCTACCAGATGACGGCGAACACCTGGGTCGGCGTGGGTGTGTCCCTGCTGGTCACGCTGGCCATCGGCGCCTTCAACGGCTTCATGCTCACCCGCACCAAGCTGCCCAGCTTCATCATCACGCTGGGCACCTTCCTGATGCTGACCGGCATGAACCTCGGCTTCACCAAGCTGATCGACGGCACGGTCTCCACCAAGACCATCGCCGACATGGAGGGTTTCACCAGCGCCCACGCCGTCTTCGCCTCGACGATCGGCGTCGGCGGCGTCGACGTCAAGGTCACCATCCTGTGGTGGCTGGGCCTGGTCGCCCTCGCCTCCTGGATCCTGCTGCGCACCCGCACCGGCAACTGGATCTTCGCCGTCGGCGGCAACGAGGACGCGGCCCGCGCGGTCGGCGTCCCGGTCGCCCGCACCAAGATCGGCCTCTACATGGGCGTCGCGTTCGGTGCCTGGATCTCCGGCCAGCACCTGCTCTTCTCCTTCGACGCCGTCCAGTCCGGCGAGGGCGTCGGCAACGAGCTGATCTACATCATCGCGGCCGTCATCGGCGGCTGCCTGATCACCGGCGGTCACGGCAGCGCGGTCGGCTCGGCCGTCGGCGCGCTCCTGTTCGGCATGACCAGCAAGGGCATCGTCTTCGCCGAGTGGAACCCCGACTGGTTCAAGTTCTTCCTCGGAGCGATGCTGCTCCTCGCGACCCTGCTCAACGCCTGGGTCCGCAAGCGCGCGGAGGCCACCACATGACACTCGTCGAGCTGACCGACGTCAGCAAGCACTACGGCACCGTCCGCGCCCTCGAAGGGGTCTCGCTGGAGGTCCACGCGGGTGAGATCACCTGCGTCCTCGGCGACAACGGCGCGGGCAAGTCCACCCTGATCAAGATCGTCGCGGGCCTGCACCGGCACGACGGCGGCACCCTGCGCGTCGAGGGGGAGGAGACGACCCTCTCCTCCCCGCGCGAGGCACTGGACCGGGGCATCGCCACGGTCTACCAGGACCTGGCCGTCGTCCCCCTCATGCCGGTCTGGCGCAACTTCTTCCTCGGCTCCGAGCCCCGCAAGGGCGCCGGCCCCTTCAAGCGCCTGGACACCGACTTCATGCGCCGCACCACCCGCGAGGCACTGCTCCGCATGGGCATCGACCTCCGGGACGTCGACCAGCCCATCGGCACGCTGTCGGGCGGCGAGCGCCAGTGCGTCGCCATCGCGAGGGCGGTCCACTTCGGCGCGAAGGTGCTGGTCCTGGACGAGCCGACGGCGGCACTGGGAGTCAAGCAGTCCGGTGTGGTCCTCAAATATGTGGCGGCGGCACGGGACGAGGGCCTGGGTGTTGTCTTGATCACCCACAACCCGCACCACGCCTACTTGGTGGGCGACCGTTTCGTGTTGTTGAGACGCGGCACCATGGTGGGCCACTACACACGGAACGACATCACGCTCGACGAGTTGACCCAGCAGATGGCCGGGGGATCCGACCTCGACGCTCTCCGCCACGAACTGCAACGGAGCTGAGGGGCGCGGACCTGTGCCGGTGTGCGGCTCCGCCGCGCGGGTGCGGCACACCACGACGCACCCGCGCCCGGCGTCGGACGCGCACCCCTCCCTCCGGCCCCGCGCGGCACCCGGCGTGAGCGTGCGGCACAATCGAGCCCGATGAGCACCTACCGCGACCTCACCGCCCCCATCGGTTCCCGCCGAGCCCCGGTCCTGCGCACCGTGGGCACACGAGAGCGCCGGTCACACCTGACCGCGCCCCGTGTCCCCACCGTCGGCATCGACATCGGCGGCACCAAGGTCATGGCGGGCGTCGTGGACGCCGACGGCAACATCCTGGAGAAGCTCCGCACGGAGACCCCGGACAAGTCCAAGAGCCCCAAGGTCGTAGAGGACACCATCGTCGAGCTGGTGCTGGACCTGTCCGACCGGCACGACGTGCACGCGGTCGGCATCGGCGCGGCCGGCTGGGTCGACGCCGACCGCAACCGCGTCCTGTTCGCCCCCCACCTGTCCTGGCGCAACGAACCGCTGCGCGACCGCCTCGCCAGCCGGCTCTCCGTACCGGTCCTGGTGGACAACGACGCCAACACGGCCGCCTGGGCGGAGTGGCGCTTCGGCGCCGGCCGCGGCGAGGACCACCTGGTCATGATCACGCTCGGCACCGGCATCGGCGGCGCCATCCTGGAGGACGGCCAGGTCAAGCGGGGCAAGTTCGGCGTCGCCGGCGAGTTCGGCCACATGCAGGTCGTTCCCGGCGGACACCGCTGCCCGTGCGGCAACCGCGGCTGCTGGGAGCAGTACAGCTCCGGCAACGCGCTGGTCCGCGAGGCGCGCGAGCTGGCCGCCGCCGACTCGCCGGTCGCCTACGGCATCATCGAGCACGTCAAGGGCAACATCGGCGACATCACCGGCCCGATGATCACCGAGCTGGCCCGCGAGGGCGACGCGATGTGCGTGGAGCTGCTCCAGGACATCGGCCAGTGGCTCGGCGTCGGCATCGCCAACCTCGCCGCCGCCCTCGACCCGTCCTGCTTCGTGATCGGCGGTGGCGTCTCGGCCGCCGACGACCTGCTCATCGGCCCGGCCCGGGACGCCTTCAAACGGCACCTCACCGGCCGCGGCTACCGCCCCGAGGCCCGCATCACCCGCGCCCAGCTCGGCCCCGAGGCGGGCATGGTGGGCGCCGCAGACCTGGCCCGGCTGGTCGCCCGCCGGTTCCGCCGGGCCAAGCGGCGCCGCGTGGAGCGGTACGAGCGCTACGAGCGGTACGCCCAGGCGCGCCGCGACCGGGACACCGCATGACGCCGTCGCTGCCCCACCAGGGCGGCCCCCCGGACGAGCCACAGCGGCCCGCCGAGGACCCGCGCCACAAGGCCAGGCGCCGGGCGCTCACCCTGCTGATCATCGTCCTCCTCATCGGCGTCCCGGCGGGCTACCTGGTGATCTCCGCGAACCAGAGCCGCGACAGCGGCAAGGACAAGGAGGCGAAGTACTCGGCGACCGGTCTCACCCCGGGGTGGCCGTCGAAGGTGCAGCGCCGTCTCTACCAGGTGACCGTGCCGCACCCCGCCGACGACGTCGCCTACTACGAGACGAACAACTGGAAGACCAGCCGCCTCTACGTGCAGTTCCGCACCAACCCCGCCGGTCTGGACAGCTTCCTGGAGGCCATGGGCGTACGCCGGGACCAGCTGGAGAAGGACGACATCGCCATCGGCGAACGCGACCGCAAGGTCAGCGGCTGGACCTTCGGCGGCAGCGGCCCCTGGTGGGGCCTCACCCACGAGCAGAAGAACCCGGCGCCGACCCAGGACGTGGTCGTCAACCTGTCCGACCCGGAGTATCCGATGGTGTTCGTGGTCTCCCGCACGGTCCCGTAGCGACGGCCGGCACCCGCCGCCGGAGCCGAGTGTCAGACCCCGCCCGTAGAGTCGAAGACGTCTGATCCGACACACGGGCGGGAGGTGGCAGGACGTATGAGCGGCACGGCTGCGCTGGCCGAGCGAGCGGGGGGTCCCCGGGAGACGGGGACCGGGCACCCGGTCCCGGCGCGCCTCGCGTCCGTCTACCTGCCCGCGCCCCTGCCCCGTCAGGGACGCCTCGCCTTCTGGGACCCCGCCGGCGACCCGCTGCCCACCGCGAGCGGGGGCGACCCCGAGGAGCTGACGGTCGTACGACGGCACGGCGCCGGTGTGCGCCGCCGGCAGGTCCCCGCGCTGACCCTGCCCCTCGCCGAGGCGCTGCCGCTGCTGGTCGGCGCCCGGCGCGACCCGGCCGCCCACCCGGCCACCGCCTGCTGGGGCGCCGCCGCCCTGCACGCGCTGCGGCTCGTCGCCCGCGGCCGGCTGCTGCCGGGCCTGACCCCGGCCGGCCACGACGCCTGGCGCGCCGGCCCGCTGGAACCCGACGACATCGCCCACCTGCGCGCCATCGCCGCGGCCCTGCCCCCGGAGGGCCACGCCGTTCCCCTCCCCGGCCCGGGCGCCCTCCGGCTGCCCGAGCCCGAGGCCCTCATCCGCTCCTTCCTGGACGCGGTCGCCGACACCCTGCCGCGCACCCCCGCCGCCCCGTACACCGCCGGCCGGCCCTTCGCCGCCCGTGAACCCCAGAGCCTGCCCGCGGCGCACGAGTGGGCGGCCGAGGTCGCCGCCGGGATGGACGCGGGCGTCCGCGTCTCGCTCCGCCTGGACCTCTCCGCCTACGACGTCTTCGACGCCGGCGCGAGCGAGGGCGCCCGCGCCGCCGGAGCGGCCGTCGTGCAGGTGCACAGCCTCGCCGACCCCACCCTGGTGGCCGACGCGGCGGCCCTGTGGGCGGGCGAGGCGGACGAGGCGTTCGGGCCCCGCGCGCGCGTCGACGCGGCCCTCGCCGTGCGACGCGCCGCCCGGGTGTGGCCGCCCCTGGACCGCCTCGCCGAGCAGGACGTCCCCGACGTCCTCGCCCTGTCCGAGGAGGAGCTGGGCGAGCTGCTCGGCGTGGCCGCCTCCCGGCTCGCGGCCGCCGGGGTCGCCGTGCACTGGCCCCGGGACCTCGCCCGCGACCTGACCGCCACCGCCGTGGTCCGCCCGGCGCCCGGCTCGGCGACCGACGGCACCGGCTTCTTCGAGAGCGAGGACCTGCTCCGGTTCCGCTGGCAGCTCGCCCTCGGCGGCGACCCGCTCAGCGAGGCCGAGATGGACGCCCTCGCCGAGGCCCACCGCCCGGTGGTACGGCTCCGGGACCGCTGGGTACTGGTCGATCCCGCACTCGTCCGCAAGGCCCGCACACGTGAACTCGGCCTGCTCGACCCGGTCGACGCGCTCGCCGTCGCCCTCACCGGCACCGCCGAGGTCGACGGCGAGACCGTCGAGGCCGTCCCCGCCGGCGCGCTGGCCACCCTCCGCGACCGCCTCACCGCCGGCCTGCGCCCCGCCGACCCGCCCCCCGGCCTGCGCGCCACCCTCCGCGACTACCAGCTCCGCGGCCTGGCCTGGCTCGACCTGATGACCTCCCTCGGCCTCGGCGGCTGCCTCGCCGACGACATGGGCCTCGGCAAGACCGTCACCCTCATCGCCCTGCATCTGAAGCGGGCCCGCACCGAGCCGACCCTCGTCGTCTGTCCGGCCAGCCTCCTCGGCAACTGGCAGCGGGAGATCACCCGGTTCGCGCCCGGCGTCCCCGTCCGCCGCTTCCACGGCCCCGAACGCACCCTGGACGGTGTGGACGGCGGCTTCGTCCTCACCACGTACGGAACGATGCGCTCCACGGCGGCCCTCCTCGCCGAACAGCCCTGGGGCATGGTCGTCGCCGACGAGGCCCAGCACGTGAAGAACCCCTACTCGGCCACCGCCAAGGCACTGCGCACCATCCCGTCCCCCGCGCGCGTGGCGCTGACCGGCACTCCCGTGGAGAACAACCTCTCCGAACTGTGGGCCCTGCTCGACTGGACCACTCCCGGACTCCTCGGCCCGCTGAAGTCCTTCCGCGCGCGGCACGCGCGGGCGGTGGAGAACGGGGAGGACGAGGAAGCGGTGCAGCGCCTGGCCCGACTGGTCCGCCCCTTCCTCCTGCGCCGCAAGAAGTCCGACCCCGGCATCGTGCCCGAGCTGCCGCCCAAGACGGAGACGGACCACCCGGTGCCGCTCACCCGGGAACAGGCCGCGCTGTACGAGGCGGTGGTGCGCGAGTCGATGCTGGCCATCGAGACGGCGCAGGGCATGGCCCGCCGCGGCCTGGTGCTGAAGCTCCTCGGCGCCCTGAAGCAGATCTGCGACCACCCGGCTCTCTATCTGAAGGAGGACCCGCGCCCCGACCGCCTGGCCGCCCGCTCCGGCAAACTCGCCCTCCTGGACGAGCTGCTGGACACCCTGCTCGTCGAGGACGGCTCGGCGCTCGTCTTCACCCAGTACGTCGGCATGGCCCGCCTCCTCACCGCCCACCTGTCCGCCCGCGCGATCCCCGTCGACCTGCTGCACGGCGGCACACCGGTGCCGGAGCGCGAACGCATGGTGGACCGCTTCCAGGACGGCGGCACACCGGTGCTGGTGCTGTCCCTGAAGGCCGCCGGCACCGGCCTGAACCTCACCCGCGCCGGCCATGTCATCCACTTCGACCGCTGGTGGAACCCGGCCGTGGAGGAACAGGCCACCGACCGCGCGTACCGCATCGGCCAGACCCAGCCGGTGCAGGTCCACCGCCTGGTCACCGAGGGCACGGTGGAGGACCGCATCGCCGAGATGCTCGCGTCCAAGCGCGCCCTGGCCGACGCGATCCTGGGCTCCGGCGAGGCGGCCCTCACGGAGCTGACCGACCGCGAACTCTCCGACCTCGTCTCCCTGCGGAGGATCCCATGACGCCCCCGCCCCGCCCCGGCGACGCCGCCCGCCGGGCCCTCCGCGCGGCCCGCGAGCGAGCGGAGGCCGACCGGGCACGCACGGCGGGACCGACGGGGGACACCTCTCAGGAGACGGCCGCCGAGCCGGGCGCCGAGACGGGCGCCGAGACGGGCGCCGAGACGGCCGCGGGGCCGCGCGACTTCATCGTGGAGGCGACGACTCACTCGGGGAGCGGGGACGGGACGGAGCCCGGGGTGGGAGTGGGACCCTCCGACGGCGGGTCGAGGCCTGGTGGCGGGTCGAGGCCTGGCGGCGGGGTGCCGTCTGGTGGCGAGAGCGAGCTGGGGGGCGTGCCGCAGGCGGTGCCTGGCGCTGGTGGTCGGGGGGAGTTGGGTGGTGCGGTGCCGTCCGGGGGTGAGGGGGAGCCGGTTGATGGGGGGCCGACCGGGGTTGAGGGGGAACCGGGGGACCTGCCGCACGGTGCGCTTGTTGCTGGTGGCCGGGCCGAGCCGGGTGATGCGGTGCCGTCCGAGGACGAGAGCGAGCCGACTGATGGGGGGCGGGCCGGGCTTGCCGGCGCTCCAGGGGGCAGGCCCGGCGATGTGGCGCGCGCGGCTCTGAGGGCCGCCGTCGCCACGCGCCGGGGTCAGGGCGTGCCGCCGACGGCCGCCGGCCCGGCAGCGGTGGCTGATGCCGACGGCCCGGTGGCGGAGGGAGACCGTGCGGAGGCCGCACGTCCTGCGGCGGGGCCCGGGCGGGGAGCGGGCGCGGCTCACGCTGGTGCCGCTGACGCGGGTGCGGAGGATGCGGGACCGGCCGGTGCCATGGGCAGGCGTCCCGGTGATGTCGCTCGGCAGGCGCTGCGGGCGGCCCGGCGCGAAGCGGAAGCGCTGCGCGCGCAGACGGCGGAACCCGGGCGTGAGCGGCGGACACCAGGGCGTTCCGCCACCGCCACGCCGGGCACCTCGCCCGCACCGGGGCGGCGGACCTCGGCCGCCAGGGCCAAGGCCGCGCAGGACATGCGGCACTACCTGGCGACCGCCTTCCGCATGCCCACGTGGGAGGAGACCGTCGAGGAGCCGGAGGAACACGACCCGACCAAGCCGACCGAGCCGGCTCCGTCGACGTCGGCGTCAGCAGCGTCGCCCTCGGGGTCCGAGCCTGCGTACCCGGTCTCCGCCGCCCAGGCCCCTGTCCCCGCACCAGAGCCTTCGGCTGCTGCACCCGAGTCCTCGGCCCCCGCCCCTTCGCCCGAAGTCGGCGGCACCACTCCCAAGGACCCGTTGACCGGTTCGGCGTCCCCGGACCCCGCCTCCGAGCCGGTCTCCGCACCCTCCGCGACGGGGGTGCCCGTCGCCCCCGCCGAGGCGTCCCGACCCACCCCCTCGGCCCTGTCCGCCCCGAAGCCCACGCCTGCGCCTTCGGCAGACACGCCCGCCCGCCCCGCCCCGGCCGGGCCGTTCGCCCGCTGGACCCCGGCCGCCCGGCCCACCCCGGCTGGGGGCGCCTCGGTGCAGGCCGGCCCGTCCGAGCCCTCCACGACAGGCACCCCGCCCACCCCGGCTGGGGGTGCCTCGGTGCAGGCGGGCCCGGCTGAGCGTCCCGCGCATCGCGCGACCGGCGCTTCTCCCACCCCGGCTGGCGGTGCCTCGGCACAGGCCGGCCCGTCCGAGCCCTCCACGACAGGCACCCCGCCCGGCCCGGCAGGGTCCTCCGCGCACCACGCGATCGGTACCCGTCCCACCCCCGCCGCCCCGCGCGTACCGACGACCATGGCCACCCCGCACCGTGACACCGAACTCCGCCGTACCTTCCCGGCGTTCGCCCCGCGTGAGACCGGTGGGAACGGGCCGTTCGCCGGGACCTGGTGGGGCAACGCCTGGGTCGGGGCGTTGGAGCAGGGCGCGTTGGACGTGAAGCGGCTGGCGCGGGGGCGGGGGTACGCGGACCAGGGGCATGTGGACGCGATCACCGTCACCCCGGGGCTCGTGCTGGCGTACGTGCGCGGAAGCCGGCCCCGGCCGTACCGCGTGCAGGTGCGGTTGCGGACGCTGGAGGACGAGGACTGGGAGAGGTTCCTGGACGCGGCGGCCGACCGGCCGGGGAACATCGCGGCGCTGCTCGACAAGGAGTTGCCCCAGTCGCTCGCCGACTGCGGGGTGCCCCTGCTGCCCGGCCCCGGCGACCTCGCCCCCCGTTGCAGCTGCCCGGACGCCGGCCACCCCTGCAAGCACGCCGCCGCCCTCTGCTACCAGACGGCCCGTCTGCTCGACGCCGACCCCTTCGTGCTGCTCCTGCTGCGCGGCCGGGGCGAGAAGGAACTGCTCGACGCGCTGTCCCGGCGCAGTGCCGCCCGAGCCGCCCGCGCCGCCCAGGAACGGCAGCCGCAGGCGCTGCCGGGCGTCAGTGCCGCCGACGCCCTCGCTCCGCGCGAACTCCCGCCTCCGCCCCCGCCGTTGCCGGTGCCCCCGCACCCCGAGCAGCCCCCGGCGTACCCGTCGGCGCCCGGCGGCCCCGACCCCTTCGCGCTGGACCAGTTGGCGACCGACGCCGCCGCCCGCGCCCATGCCCTGCTCGCCACCGGACGCGACCCGGTCGGTGAACTGACTCTGTGGCAGGACGCGGTACGGCTCGCCGCGGCCCGCCCCGGTTCCGGGCTGACCGCGGCCACCCGCACGCTGTACGCCACGCTCGCCGACGCCGCCCAGCGCACCCCGGCCGATCTCGCGCGTGCCGTCGCGGCCTGGCGGCAGGGCGGCTCGGCGGGGCTGGCCGCGCTGGAGGAGCCGTGGGACCCGCCGGCCGGCCGCTTCGACCGGGCCCGGCCGCTGCTGCTCGCCGCCGACCTGCCGGCGTTCCGGCCCTGGCGCAACCGCCTCACCCACCCCCGCGGCCACGTCCAGCTCCGCCTGGGCCGCGACGGTCTGTGGTACGCCTATGAGTCGGATCCCGGCCAGGACGACTGGTGGCCCCGCGGCACCCCGGACCTCGACCCGGTCGGCGCCCTGACCGGCCTCGGCAGACCGGACGACGCGGTGTGAGCAACCCCCGCCGTTCTGAGGTGCGTTGCCGCAAGGCCGTATCCGACTGCGGAGCACCGCCACTCCGGTGCCGCGACCTCGGCTCAAGAGCCGGCGGTCCTCGTCGGCAGACCGGACGACGCGGTCTTAGCAACCTCCGCCGGTCTCAGGGGCGTCGCCGCAAGGCCGTATCCGACTGCGGAGCACCGCCACTCCGGTGCCGCGACCTCGGCCTCAGGGGCCGGCGGTCCCCGTCTTCCGGCGTCGGCCGTATGTCAGATGCAGTACATGCCGGCCCAGAGCGACCGCGTTGATCAGGAGGACCGCGGTCATCGCCGTGGCCCACCCGAAGTGGCGGTACAGGGTGACGCCCGCCCATGACCCCAGGCTGCCGCCGAGGAAGACACAGGTCATGTAGGTCGTGTTGAGCCGGCTCCGGGCGTCGGGGCGCACGGTGAAGATGCGGGTCTGGTTGGCCACCTGCCCGGACTGGAGGGCGACGTCCAGCACGAGCATCCCGGCGATCAGCGCCGTCATACCGGCCGCGCCGCCCGCCGACGAGGGCAGCAGGACGACGGGGGCCGCCAGCGCGCCGAGCAGACACCACAGGCTCATGCGGTCGGTCCCGTGCCGGTCGATGAGCCGGCCCGCGAACGGGGTCGACAGGACGCTGCCGGCCCCCACCAGGGCGACGAGTCCGACGGCCTCGGTACCGAGGTGGTAGGCGGGCCCGGTCATGAGCAGGGGCACCAGCGTCCAGGAGGCGCTGAATCCGGCGAAAACCAGGGCCTGGTAGAGGCAGGAGCGGCGCAGTTCGGGGACCGTGCGCAGCAGCTCGGCGGGCGCCTTCAGCAGGTCGAGGTAGGCGGGCGCGCCAGCCGGCCGGTGGGCGGGGACGAGACTGGGCACGACGGCGGCGAGGATCAGGACGAGGGCGCCGGCCAGGAGGTAGGGTGCGCGCCAGCCCAGCCAGCCGCCCAGGCCGCCGCCGAACGCCCGGGCGAGCAGGATGCCCAGGGTGAGACCGCTGAGCAGGATGCCGGTCGCCGTGCCGCGCCGGTGCTCGGGGACGAGACCGGCGGCCAGCGGGATGATGATCTGCGGTACCACGGTGGTCGTCCCGACCAGCACGCTGGCGACGGTCAGGACGAGCGGCGTCGTCGCGGTACCGGCGACGAGGAGTCCCGCCCCGGTGAGGGCGAGCAGGACGGCGAGCAGTCGGCGCCAGGGGAGGCGGTCGCCGAGCGGGACGAGGAGGAAGATGCCCGCCGCGTAACCGAACTGGCCGGCCGTCACGACGAGCGCGGCCGCTCCGGACGATATGTGGAAGTCGTCGGCGATGAGCGGGGTGAGGGCCTGCGGGAAGTAGATGTTGGCGACGCTGACACCGCAGGTGAGGGACAGCAGGGCCAGGAGCCGGCCGGGTAACCGGGTCGTGGTGGTGGCGGGTGCGGAGGTGACGGACACGAGAAGCCCCAAGAGGAGACGCGGAAACGAGGAGACGCGGAAGTGAAAAGACGCGGAAGACCGACAGGGTGCGAGAACCGGTTTAAGTGGTTCCCTCAGGGTTCCTCAAGGTACCAGTCAAACCGGTGCCGTCAGTAGGCTTGCCGGTATGAACAGGCCCGGTTCGATCGTCTTCCGGCAGGGCGCGGGGCGTCTCAGCCTCGACTTCCTGCGCACCCTGCGGTACCGCGGTGACGCCGATGAGGTGGAGGAACTGCGCACACCTCGCGAGCTGTTGGCATGGGCCGAACAGTGCTGCGCCTGCGCCCCGGCGGAGGGATCGCGGCCGGTGCGCCAGGAGGACGTGAACCGCGCGCGCGAGGCGCGCGAGGTGCTGTACGACCTGCTGGCGGACAGGCTGGGCGGCACGGGCCCGGTCCAGGTGCCCCAGGAGGTTCGCGCCCGTCTCAACGCATGGGCGTCCGCGCCCACACCGGTGCCCCACCTCGACGCGGCCGGCCGGCTGAGCCGGCAGGCCGACGATGTCGTCGCTGCGGTGCTGTCCCTGGTGGCGCGGGACGTGCTGGACCTCGTCACCTCCCCGGCGATGGGGCGCGTACGCCGTTGCGGCGGTCCGCGTTGCGGGGCCCTGTTCCTCGACAACTCCCGCCCCGGAAGCCGCCGCTGGTGCTCGATGGGCGCGTGCGGCAACCAGGAGAAGAAGCGCGCGAGACGGGAGCGCACGGCACCGGTCTCCGGCTGATCCGCGCACGGCACCGGCCTCCGGTTGACCCGCGCACGGCACCGGCCTCCGGTTGACCCGCGCACGGCACCGGCCTCCGGTTGACCCGCGCACGGCACCGGCCTCCGGTTGACCCGCGCACCGCACCGGCCTCCGGTTGACCCGCGCATGGCACCGGGCCCCGGCTGACTCCGCGGACGGCACCGGCGTACGCCTGACTCCTCAGCGGTTCACGCGGACGTCTGCTCCAGCAGGAACGGGCTGACGTGCCGCGGATCCCTGGTGCAGGGGACCACCGCGTGCAGCACCTCCACGGTCCGCTCGATGATGTCCTCCCGGTCGTGCAGGACCCAGGACATGTGCTGGGCACCGAAGAACGCGGAGACCAGCACCCGGGCCAGCGTCGCGGGCGGGGTCTCGTGCTCCAGTTCCCCGGCGGCCAGCGCGCTGCGGAACCAGGACGTGATCAGCGCGGTGTAGTCCTGGAACGGGATGGGCAGGTCGACGTCGATCAGCCCCCGCTCTATCTGGAGCCGTGCCCCGGCCTTCATCATCGGCTCGTCCCGCAGCGCCGCCGCCGTGCGCAGCAGAAGTTCCGCCACCGAGGCGACCGGCGGCAGCTCCAGATCGGCGACGGCGTCGGAGATGGCGGGCAGCCGCTTGTAGAACTCGGTGGTCACCGCGAGGGCCAGTGCCTCCTTGTTGGTGAAGTGGAAGTACACGGCTCCCTTGGTCATGCCGGACAGTTCGGCGACATCGAGCATCGTCACGGCCGGGTAGCCCCGCCCGGCGAACGCCCGGGCCGCGGCCAGCAGGATGTTCCCCCGCGAGCGGATGGCACGCTCCTGCTTGAGCTCCTTGCGCTGTGCCGTCGGGCCGTGGCCGGCGGTCGTGTCGTGGGGGTCTTTCATCTGACGTCTCCAATGCCTAGGGGTCCCTCTTCCGCTGCGCGCCGGCGAGACGTTCTTTGCCAGGGAATAAACCTTCCCAAAGGTAGGTTTGATGTGGGGGGTTGGCCGTTCGGCCGTCTCAGACGCAACCGGGGGAGTATGCATGAGCGAGGTGCAGCAGGGTAACGCAGGCGCACGGAATCGCCCTGGCGGGCATGCGGGGCGACTCACCTTCCAACGGACCGTTCCGCGCCACCTGGTGCACCGGGCGTCCGTGGCGGAGGTGTTCCTCACGGACGCGCTGGCGCTCGGTGACGACCGCTTCCTGGTCGGCGCGCAGTGGCCGCGTGATCACGCTCTCTACCACCCTGACGTACTCGGGCACAGCGATCCGCTGCTCGCCGCCGAGACCGTCCGTCAGGCACTCGTCTACCTCGCGCACTGGCACTACGCGATACCGCTGGACCGGCGGTTCGTCGGCCGGCGCATGGAACTGGACATCACGGAACCGCAGGCGCTGCGGGTCACCAAGCAGCCGCTGCCCGTCGTGCTGGAAGCACGCTGGGAGTGGGTGGACAGCCGGCCGCCGCACCGCCACGGCATGCGGCTGGAGGCCGAACTGGCCGTGGACGGCCGCAAGATCGGCCGGGGGAGCCTCCAGGTCGTCGCCCTGGACGAGCGCCGTTACTCCGTGCTGAGACGGCGAACAGGCGGCAGCGGTACGGTGATTCCCGCGCAGCGGCGCCGGGCGCTCACCCTGCCCGCCGCCCAGGTCGGCCGGCTGCGCGGCAAGGACAGCGTGCTGGCCGCGACCGGGCGGGCCGGTGAATGGGAGCTCCACGCCGACCTCGACCACGCCGTCCTCTTCGACCATCCCACGGATCATGTCCCGCTGATGGTCCTGTTGGAAGGGGTGCGGCAGCTCGGGCACGTGGTGACCAGCGGCCACGGCGCGAGCGGAGGCCGGCCCTCCGTCACCTCCCAGCTCACCTCCCTGACCGTCGACTGCCTCGCCTTCGCGGAGCTGGACTCGCCGGTCCGGCTCAGGGTCACCGACGACCGCACCACCGCCCGCGGGGGCCGGCACCTGGCCATCGACGCCGCCCAGGACGACCGTGGCGTCGCCGCGATCACGGGGCGCTGGCACCACGCCGGCACGCACGTGCCGTCCGACAGCCCTCGATAGCCCCGTCCGGCCACCCCCGTCAGGAAACAGCGCCATGCATACCGATCAGCAGACCTGCGACAACACACCGATACCGCGGTCGACGACTGCTTCCGGACGTCCCGGTGACGCGCCGGCCGTCCCGGAGGTGCCCCAACCCCTCGCGCCCGCCGTCGGGTTGGACGCCGTACGGACAACCGGACTGAACTGGGAGGGAGTTGAGCGCGCCGCTCGCGTGGCCGCGCGACTGGCCCCGGACGCACACGCCCGGCGCAGCCTCCACGAGGAGACGCTGTGCGCTCTGGACGAGGCCGGGTTCGCCCGGCACTTCGTTCCCGTCCGGTGGGGCGGCGGCAGCGGCACGTTCCGCGAACTGCTGCACGCCAGCGCCGCGTTGGCCGAGAGCTGCGCGTCCACCGCCTGGTGCGGCATGCTCTGGGCGACGCACGGCCGGTTCGCCGCGCGCCTCCCGCTGCCGGCGCAGCGGGAGGTGTGGGACGCGGGTCCGGACACCCGGATCGCCGCGGGTCTGCGGCCGTCGTCCGGCCGGGCCCGGAAGGCGTCCCGGGGATGGCTGGTCGAGGGCCGCTGGCCGGTGGTCAGCGGCGCGCACCACGCCGCGTGGCTGCTGCTGGTCGCGCCGGAGGACGAGGGCGGTCCGGCCCGGGTCTTCGCCGTGCCGGGCGACGCGGTCGCCGTGAGCGACACCTGGAACGCGGCCGGGTTGCGCGCCACCGGCAGCCACCGCGTCACGCTCAGCGAGACGTTCGTGCCCGAGCACCGGAGCCTGCCGCTGTCCGCCCTGCTGGAGGCGCGCGAGGACCGGGACGGGGCGCGGTGCCACACGGCCCCGGCCCATCTGGCCGGTCAGCTCCTGATGTGCGCCCCGGCCCTGGGCGCCGCCAGAGCGGCGCTGCGCGCGTGGACGCGCCAGGTCCGGCCGGGGCTGGAGGCGCCGCAGCAGGCCCCCCGCCGCCTCGGCCTGGCCCGCGTCAGCGCGGACATCGACGCGGTCGAACTGCTGCTGGACGCCGCCGCCCGCCGCGCCGACTCCGACCCCGTCACTCCCGGGACGGTGGCCCGTAACCAACGGGACGCGGCCGTCTCCGCGCAGCGCCTGGCCGACGCGGTGTCGTCCCTCACGCTGGCCGAGACCTCCCCGCCGCACGCCCTCGACGGCGAGTTCCGGCGCAGCTGCGACGACGTACGGACGGTCACCACACACGGCGCCCTGAGCCTCGACGCGGCAGCCACCGCCTATGCCGCGGGCCTGCCGGCCGGTGAGCGTCCATGAGGGGCACCCGCCGCGCCGCGTCCCTGGGCACCGGCTCCGCCGTGTCCCCGGGCACCCGCCGCGCCGCCCCGGGCACCCACCGCGCCGCGTCCCCGGGCACCAGCTCCACCGCGTCCCCGGGCGCGAGCCCCGCCGTGTCCCCAGGCACCCACCGCGCCGCGTCCCCAGGCACCCGCTCCGCCGTCTCCCCGGACGTGGCCGAGAGCCGTCCGGCGAGCATCGTCTTCAGTGACGTCGACGAGACGCTGATCGCGTGCAAGAGCCTGTTCGACTTCATGGACCACTACTTCCTCGGCGGGCCCCGGGCACACCGCGCGGAGGACACGCGCCGCGCCGTCGCACGGCTGCTCGCCGCCGGCGGCGGTCGCGTAGAGGCCAACCGGCTCTACTACCGGGTGTGGAGCGGCGAGGCGGTGACCGACGTCGAGGCGGCGGCGAACCGCTGGGCGGCCGACCGGCGGCGCGACCACCGGCTCTTCCTGAAGGCCACCCGCGCCGCCCTGCTGCGGCACCGCGCGCGGGGCTCGCTGCTGGTGCTGGTGTCCGGCTCGTTCCCCGCTCTGCTGGCGCCGATAGCGTCAGAGGTGGGAGCGGACCACCTGCTGTGCAGCCGCCCCGAGATCCGCGACGGCCGCTACACCGGGGAGCTGGTCGGTGAGCCGGTCATCGGCGCGGGCAAGCGGCGGGCCGTGGAGGAGGTCTTCCGCCGCTATCCGCACGTCTCGCCCGCCGTCTGCCACGCGTACGGTGACCACATCAGCGACCTGCCGATGCTCAAGGCCGTGGGACACCCGGTGGTGGTGGGGGACGACCCGGAGCTGATCCGGGCCCTGCCGGGCGCGCACCGCCTGCCCGCCCGGCAGGGCCCCGGTCACCGCTGACCGCACAGGGCGGGCAGGGAGGGCGGAGCGGCCTCGGCGCCCTCGCCGCCGCGCACGACCTGCTGCCACAGGGCGCACACCGCGTCACCGAACCGGCCCGTGCCGCACGCGGGGGTGGTGTAGTAGACGCCGTACATGAGGACCAGCAGCAGCTGCCCGAGCCATTCGGGATCCTGCAACCCCGCCGAGCGCCCCTGCCGTTGGGCCTCGGCCGCCAGCCCCAGCACGCAGCTGCTGAAGTCCAGGGCGAAGCGGGGGAGCCGGCCGTGGGTGCGGGCGTCCTCGCTGGCCAGGTGGAACCCGGCGCGGAAGCGGAGATCCGCCTGGAGCCGCCCGGCGAGCGCGTCCGTGATGAGGCGCAGCCGCTCCGCCGGTGACAGGTCGGTCCGTCCGGCCTGCGCCAGCAGTTCGCGCCAGGTGGTCTCGAACGGCGCGATCAGCGCGTTCGCCAGCAGGCGCTTCGATGTGAAGTGCGCGTACAGCGCTCCCTTGGTCAGGTTGGCCTCCTCGGCCACGCGCTGCAGGTTGGCCCCCACATAGCCGTGGCGGACGAACTCCGCGGCCGCCGTGTCCAGCAGCAGCTCATGGGTCCTTCGTGCTCTGTCCTGCTTGACCACAGCGCCCCTTCGGCATCGGTACGAAGAACAAACCATCATTACGGAATTTTTTCCCAGCGGGGCAGGGCCGACAAGCGGAAGGGCGCGAGCTGTCCGAAACCGGCACCGGGCCCGTCCCGCCCGTTGGCCCGGCTCGGACCTCGCGAAGTCGTACCGCCATCTCGGCAGGTCCCCCGCTCCCTGGATCCGCGCGCTCGCGCGTCAGGTATACAGCGGCAGGGCCGGCCCGCACCGAAGACGCCGGCACAGCGACAAGGAGACCCGATGCTCGCCGAACCGAAGGGGCTGTCCGTCTTCTACCCCGCGCCGCCCCGGGACCTGGACGGCATGGCGGCCTTCGCGTCCTTCGTCCGGCGCCTGGGTGCCGGACGGCTGTGGCTGGGGCAGTCCTTCCACCTCGAATCCCAGATGGCACTGGCCGCGCTCGCCGCCCGGCAGCCGGGTCTCCCGCTCGGCACCGCGGTCTCCCTCGCGCCGCTGCGCCACCCCTACCAGGCCGCCGTCGAGGCCCGCACGGTGAGCGTGCTGTCGAAGGCGCCGTACGTCGCCGGGTACGGGCCGGGCTCGCTCGACCTCCAGGAGCGCCTGCTGCCGGAGCCGTACGGCAGCCCGCTGACGGCCATGGCCGATTACGCGACGGTCATGCGGCGGTTACTGGACGGGGACGCCGTCGAGCACCGGGGCGCCGCGCACACCACCCGCTACGCCCTGCCCGAACTCCCTTCCCGGGGCGTCGAGGTGGGGCTCGGGGTGCTCCGCCCCGGGATGGCGAGAACCGCGGGCGCCTGCGCCGACGTGGCCATCACCTGGCTGGCACCGCTGCCCTACCTCACCGACCGGATCATGCCCGCGCTGCGTGCCGGGGCCCGTGCGGCGGACCGGCCCGTGCCGCGGGTGGCGAGCGTCGTGCACCTCGCGGTACGTCGGCCGGGCCGCGACCTGGACCAGGTCGCCTTCGCCGCCGTAGGAGCCCACCTGGGATCGGCCCACTACACCGACATGCTCCGCCGGGCCGGGCTGGACGTCGACCCGGGCCGGCCCCGGGAGGCGGCCGGCCGGCTCGTCGGTGACGGCGTCCACCTGAGCGGTGATCCGAAGGACATCGCGGCGCGACTGCACGAGTACCGGGCCGCGGGCGTCGACGAGGTGATCCTCAACGTCACCGGGGTGTTCCTCACCGAGGGTGCCCGCGCGGCCCTGGAGGACCTGCACGCCGTCACAACCGCTTTCCAGTCCTGATCCGGCGACAACTTCCCTGGTCACGGGGTGAATTCGCAAAGTCGTTCCTACATCCGGGAAAACTACCTGTGGGAAGGTATTTTTGGCTGCGGCCGGCTGGCCGACGGCCGGCACCCGCTGCGGTGGGTGGGTGACAAGGGGGAAACACCGGATGTTAGAGATGTACGAGGGGCACCCGACCATCCCGGAGAGCGCCGCCGTCGCAGCCTTCGTCAACAAGATCTTCGCCTCGCTCCCACGCGTCGACCAGCGCAGGTGGGCGCAGGCCTATCTCCACGGTCTGCTGACCGTGCCGGGCAGGAAGACCCTGCGCGGCCTCGCCCAGGCGGTCACTCCCCGTACGGCGTCCGCGCACGGTCTCCAGCAGTTCATCAACGGCAGTCCCTGGGACTGGGCCCCGGTGCGCCAGGCCCTGGTACGGGCCATCACCGAACACGACCGGCCACGGGCATGGAGCATCGCCACCATCACCATCCGCAAGCGCGGCCACCACTCGGTGGGCGTCCACCGGCGCTTCGACCCGCGCGCCGGACGCGTCGTCAACTGCCAGGTCGCCATCGGGCTGTTCGCGGTCACGCCGTACGGCAGCCTGCCCGTGGACTGGCGGCTGCTCCTGGACGACACCTGGAGCACCGACGCCGTACGGCGCGGACGGGCCCGTGTGCCCGACACGGAGACCGCGCGGACCCTGGCCGAACACGTACGGGGACTGGTGACCGGGGTCCCGGCCCCGCCGGACGGCGGCCAGGCGCCCTGGGTGCTGGACCTGACCGAGACGCCGGACGCCGCCCTGGTCGTCGACGCGCTGACGGAGCACGGGCAGGACTTCCTGTGCGAGGTCGGCCCGGCCCAGCGGATGCACCTGGCCGCCCTGGGCCGGCGTCCCGTGTCGGCCGCCACCGCCATGACGCACCGCCGGGGACAGCCGGCCCTCGCGTCGGCGGTCCCTCCGGACGACCGCCGTTCGGGGCGCTTCCTGCTGCACACCGGACCCGCCTGCCTCTCCGGAGGGCCGCACCGCGTCCCGCCCTCCCACCGGCTCGTCATGCAGCCCGCGTCGCCCTTCAGCCGCGACGGTCGGTACTGGCTGACGAACATGGCGACCCGGATCCACGAGGTGCCGACGCTGGCGGAGACCGTCACGGCCACCGACTGCGCCATCGCCGACCTCATCGACGATTTCGGCGTCCAGGACTTCGAAGGGCGTTCCTACCCGGGCTGGCACCACCACATGACCATGGCCGCCGCCGCCTACGTCTTCAGCCGCCTCCACCGCACCGCGCCCCGGACCTGCCGGCACGGTCACCACCCGACCCCCAGGGAGGCACTGCTCCGACTCACGTCCTAGACGACGTCACGCCGATGCCGTATCCGAGCCGAAAGGCAGGGGGAAGGAACGACAATGGCCCACCGGAAGTCGTCGAACGCCGGCGGACCTCCACCCGACCACGCGCCACCGACCGCGGCGCCACCGACCGCGGCGCCACCGACCGAGGCGCCACCGACCGAGGCGCCGACGACGGAGGAACACGCCGTCCTCACGGCGGTCTCCCCGATCGTCCACACCGTCGACATCAGCGACCTGCTCCCCGCGGACTCGCCCCGCAGCGTCCACGAGGACGACGAGCACGTCCGCACCCTCGCCGAGAGCGACGCGCCACTGCCACCCGTGATCGTGCACGCCGGGACCCTGCGCCTCATCGACGGCACGCACCGCGTGCACGCCGCCAGGCTGCGCGGACAGACCACGGTCCCGGCCCGCTTCTACGAAGGACCGGACGACGGCGCCTTCGTCCTGGCGGTGGCCTCGAACGTACGGCACGGGCTGCCGCTGTCCAGGGCCGAGCGGCTGACCGCCGCGGAACGCGTCCTCGACTCGCACCCCCACTGGTCCGACCGTGCCGTCGCCCACGTCACGGGCCTGTCGGCGACCACGATCGGCAAGCTCCGGCAGAAGTGTGCAACCGGCCGGGAACAGCAGTTGCACACCCGGATCGGCCGGGACGGGCGGGCCCGTCCGGTCGACGGGGCGGACGGCCGGGAGCGCGCGGCGGCCTTCCTCCGACGGCACCCCGACGCGTCCCTGCGGCAGGTGGCACAGGCCGCGGGAATCTCCCCCGGCACCGCGCGCGACGTCCGCCGGCGACTGCAGAGCAGCGAGGACCCGCTTCCGCCCCGGTTACGCCGGCGGGCGGGAAGGGGAGCCGCGCAGACCGACCCTCCCGGGCCGCCGGACCGGACCGGGCGCCGGACGAGCGGACCGACGCTCGCGGCCCTCATGCGGGACCCCTCCCTGCGGCACACCCAGACCGGGCGCCTGCTGCTGAAACTGCTCGACAACCGGCTCCTGTCGCAGGCGGAGAGCGAGCGGCTCATAGCGGGCCTCCCGCCCCACAGCCTGTCGGGACTGTCCGCCGCCGCACGCGAATGCGCGCAGGTGTGGCTCGACTTCAGCAGGCGCCTGGAAGAAAGAGGATGAGCTCCCCATGCCGAACACACCCTCCACGCCGCACGCACGGAGTGCGCGCCGGCACGTGCGGGCCCTGGAACTGTCCCGCGTCCCCCAGGTGAACGAGCTGCTGGACACGCTCGGGCTCGGCCGGCTGCGCGAGGCGGACGTGACGTCGTACCCCGGCCGGAACGCGAACTGGGCCGGCACCACCACGCGCGGCGTCAAACTGTTCGTCAAACGGCTCGACGGCGCAGGGCGGGCACCCGGCCGACGGCTGGAGCGGGCCATCGCCTTCGAGCAGGCCCGGCGCGGCGGTGACCACTCCCGCCACCTCGGGCCGAGGTGCCTGGGCTGGGACCCGGCCGCCTGCCTCATGGCGTTCGAACTGCTGGAGGACGCGCGCTCCGGCAGTGACGTCGCCGAGACCGACGACGGCTTCTCCACGACCTGGTGCGAGCGCGCCGGCGAACTCGTCGCCGACGTCCACGGCCTGGTACCGGACCCGTCGTCGCCCGCCGCGCCCGCGTCCTTCTTCCCACGCGAGCCGTTGCGCGCCCTCACCGCGGAGACGTACCTCAACTCGACGCGGGCGGAGCTGGACGCGTGGGCGCTGCTGCAACGCGACACCCGGCTGCACGAGGCCCTCGACCGGCTGCGGGACGCCTCGGCCGCGGCCGCCGCCCGGCCTGTCCACGCCGACCTGCGTCTGGACCAGTTCCTGATCTCGGCGGGCGAGATGTACCTGTCGGACTGGGAGGAGTTCTGCCTCGGCGACCCGGCCCGCGACCTCGGCAGTCTCGCGGGGGAGTGGCTGTTCCGCTCGCTGACCCGGGTGATGCGCGGCGAGGGCGCGCCCGCACCGACCCACGAGCAGATGACCGCACGGCTGACCGAGGCGATCGCGGCGGCCCGGGTGCAGATCACCGCCTTCTGGCAGAGCTACCTGACCGCCCGGCGGCGCATGGCGGACGCGGGAGGGGAGTGGTCCCTCGGTGCTCCGGACCGGGACCTCGCGGTACGCGCCGCCGCCTACGCGGGCTGGCACATGTACGACCGCCTGCTGGCCGGCGCCACACAGTCCGCCCGACTGGGCGCGGTCGACCGCGCCGCCGCCGGAGTCGGCCGACGCCTCCTCCTCACCCCCGAACGCTTCACGGCGGCCCTGGGCCTGGAGGCGACCACATGACCGACGACGCGCGCCTGCCCGAGGCTCCGCATGCGGTCCGCCTCGATACCGAGGCCGAGTCGGGAGGTGGCCGTGAGACGGGTGGCGCGTGTCTGCGCGCCGTCCCTGCCGATGCCACGGCCATCGAGCCGGAGTCGCCGCCTCACCGCTTTCCGCTCGGAGGTGGCCGTATGACCGACGACGCGCGCCTGTCCGAGGCTCCGCATGCGGTCCGCCTCGATACCGAGGCCGAGTCGGGAGGTGGCCGTGAGACGGGTGGCGCGTGTCTGCGCGCCGTCCCTGCCGATGCCACGGCCATCGAGCCGGAGTCGCCGCCTCACCGCTTTCCGCTCGGAGGTGGCCGTATGACCGGCGACGCGCGCCTGTCCGAGGCTCCGCATGCGGTCCGCCTCGATACCGAGGCCGAATCCGGAGGTGGCCCTGTGGCCCGTGACACCCGTCTGCCCGAGGCCCTGTCGGCGGCTCTGCGCGCCGTTCGGGTCGATGTCACGGCGGCCGAGGCCGAGTTGGCCGATCGGCGGGTGACCGCCGAGGACGCACGGCAGTTGACCGGTGTGCTCGCCGACGCCCTGTACGCGAGCCTGCACGCCGGCCTGCCGGAGTCGTCGGCCCCTTCCCAGCGGCTGCGCGACCCGCAACTGGAAGAGGCTCTGGCCCGTGAGGTGCCGCACACCACCTACCCCTCGGACGCCGAGCTGATCGGCAGCCGCGCACCGGGCTCCGGCGCCGGTCGCCAAGTCGTGGTGCGGACAGGGGGCGTGGCGGTGGCGGTGCCCGGCGCGTGGCTGACCGGGCCGGCGGAGGACGGGCGGCCGGTCAGGCTGGCCTGGCCGGCCGCGCACCCGGCGGTCTCCCCGGGCTTCTTCTTCGTCACCGGCTCGCAGGGACCACCGCCCCGCCAACAGCCCCTGCTCCGCGTCTATCTGCACGTCCGCGACGCGGACGCCGCTCCCGGGCTGTTCGGGCGGGTGCTGAGGGCGCTGGAGGCCGGCGGGCGGCCCTACAGGGCCAAGGCGGCCTCCGTTCCCCATCAGTACCCGCGGTACGACGCCGTCGTCGTGTACCTGGCGGCCGAGGACCGGGCGCTGCTCGACCTGGTGGCCCACGAGGTGGCGGGGCATCCCGCGCTGGGCGAGGAGACGTCGCTCTTCGCCCGCCGGCACGCGCCCGGCGTGGCATCGGCGGCGGAGCCCGGCGACCCACGGCCGGGCATGCGGGGGATGAGCTTCGGACAGCACCGCAGTCACGTCATGGCCCAGGCCCTGGTCGAGCACGCCACCACCGGCCGCGGCGAAAGCCTCGACGTGTTGCTCGCACGACGGCTGGCGGAGGCGCGTATCGATCCCTGCGACCCGGCCCGCAATCTCACCGCATGATGTAGCGCGTATTTCACACGCCGGTTACCCGGAAAGGCGCCGCACTGTGCAAGATGCATCTTGGTGGTCAGATCCGTGCTTGCTATAAAGGAAATGTCTCCGGCCGGAGCCCCTGAAAACAAACAGGAGGTAGCAGCATGATGAACGAGACCGCCGAACTGGCCACTGGTTTCGACGCCTACACCGACCTTGAGGAACTCGCCGCCGCCGTCGAGGCGTCGACCGAGGCCAAGACCCCGGGATTCTCCATCACCCCGACCTTCAGCCTCACCGGCCAGCACTGACGAACCGCGCCGCACGGCGCGGACGCCGAGCCCGGGAGAACTCACCGAGTTCTCCCGGGCTCTTTTTTGTCGTCCGCGGCGTGCAACTTCCCGGCGGTGGGGCTTGCCCGGCGCACCGGTCGTTCCCAGAATGGAGAACGAAGCCGCGAGGTGGGAGCACCGTTCGCGGAGTGAGCGAAGAAGCCTCGGATTCCCTTTTCGGAGGGAAGAACCGCTGCCCGGCGCCAAGGCTGCCCGCCGTGAGGCCGACGCTCTCCAGTTCCAGCGTCAACGTGGACGCATTCCTTCGCAGTTCGCAGTTCATGTCCTGCGGTTTTCTCTCGTAACCCATTCCGGGACAGTACGGAGCTATCTCATGAATGAATTCAGCGTCGAGCACGCGCTGCCTTCCGTCTTGCCGGACGAGGAGACGCAAGCGTGGCTGGACCGGGTCCAGCGGATCGCGCCGGTCATCGAGGCGGCACGTGAGGAGGCCGACCGCGAGCGCGTGACCCCGCGGCCCGTGTTCGAGGCCCTGCGGGACGCGGGGATCCCGCGGATGTGGGTCTCGCGGCGGTTCGGCGGCTCACAGGTCAGCATCCGGACCGGCTCCGCCGTCATCCAGGCGCTCGCCCGTCTGGACGCCTCCGTGGCCTGGCAGATGGGCGTGCAGGGCGCCATCGGCCGGCTCGCCGACTACCTGCCCGAGGCCACCTCCACCGAGCTGTTCCGTGACCACGACGGCCTCGTCGTGGGCGGCGTCAACCCGTCCGGCCGCGCCGAGGCCGTCCCGGGCGGCTACCGGCTCAGCGGCGAGTGGGCGTTCGCCAGCGGATCGGCCCACGCCGACTGGCTCGTGTGCGCCGCCTTCGTCACGGAGGGGGGACAGGTGCGCCGTACCGACAGCGGCCCCGAACTGCGCATGCTGTTCGTGCCGCGCAAGTCGGTCGAGTTCAGAGACACCTGGTACACCGTCGGGCTGCGCGGAACCGGCAGCAACCACTACACCGTCCAGGACGTCTTCGTCCCGAAGGAATACACCGTCGACGGCGCGGAGATGACCCGCCCGCCGGCCGCCCGGGAATCGCGCGCGTACGCCATCAGCTACGACGACTTCGGGCCGTTCACCTCCGCCTCCACCGCGCTCGGAATCGCCCAGGACGCGGTCGGCGCGTTCAAGGAACTCGCGGTCAGGAAGACCGCGACCGGTGCCGGCAGCACTCTGGCCACCAGTCATGTGGTCCAGGAGAAACTGGCGCGCGCCGAAATGCTCGTCCACACCACGCGCCTGCTGCTCTCCGACACCGCCGCCCGCGTCAGCGAATTCGGTGAGACGGGTGGAAAGCCGCTGACCGCGCTCGTGCGCCTGACCGCGGCGACGGTGGCGGAGAACACCTCGGCCGCGGTCGACATCGCCTACAACCTGGCGGGCGCCACCTCCGTCTACGCCACCAGCCGGCTGGAGCGCTGTTTCCGTGACGTGCATTCCGCGGTCAAGCACATCACGCTGTCGTCCACGCACTACGAAATGGCCGGCCAGTACCTCCTCGGCGGAGAACTGCTGAAGCGCCGCTGACCCCGAGAAGTATCCAAGAATCCGACGCCGGCACATCCCGGAGGAAACCAGTGGAATCGATGAAGGCAGTGCAGCTCCTGGCCCCCCGCAAGACCGTCCTGGCCGAACTCCCGGTCCCCGCGGCCCCGGTCGACGGCCTGTTGATGAAGACGCGGTGCGTGTCGATCTGCTCAACCGACATCTCCTTCTACGAAGGACACCTCTTCCCGTCCGAATACCCCGTCATCCTGGGCCACGAGTACCTGGGCGAAGTGGTCGACATCGGTCCCGAGTTCGACGGCGGCTCCGTCGACGTCAAGGTCGGGGACCGCATCGTCTACTGGGGCCAGACGGACTTCGGCGGCTTCGCCGAGTACCGCACCGTGCGCCCCATCTTCTCCGGTCAGGTGAAGGAGGACGTCTTCGCCGCCGACCGCAACTTCAACGACGACCGGCGGGCGGCGGCGGTCAAGATACCGGAGGAGCTGGGCGACCTGGAGGCGTCGTTCATCGAGCCGGTCACCGGCGCCATGCGCTCGGTGCTGTCCAACCCGCCGCGGGTCGGTGACAAGGTGCTCATCCTGGGCACCGGCCCCATCGGCATCATCGCGGGCAGCGTGATCAAGAAGCTCCTCGCCGCCAACACGGTCGTCTCCGTCGACACCAACCCGGCCCGCAACGCCTTCGCCGAGAGCCAGTTCTCCGACCGGGCCTACCTGCCGGAGGAGCTGATCGACTCCGTCCCGGAGGGCACCTTCGACTACGTCTTCGACGCCCTGCCCACCGTGAAGGGCGTGGACGAGGAGAAGGACCCGCGCCGGGTCGCCATGCGCAAGATGAAGGCCGGGGGGCGCTACGTCCTGTACGGGGCGTCCCAGGAGATGCAGAAGTTCGACACCTGGCTCATGCTCGCCAAGGGCATCAACATCCGCTCGGCGCCCTTCGACGTCACCCACTTCCCGATGCACAAGAGCGCCAACGTCATCGCGGCGGCCATGCAGATGCTGCTCCGGGGCATCGTCGACGGCAAGGCGCTGCTGTCCACCGTCCACCCCTTCGACGACTACGACGGTCTGGTGGCCATCTTCGAGAACTACCGGTTCACCACCGACCTGAAGACCATCGTCGACTTCCGCAAGTGACCCGCCGCCGGGTGTGCCGCCGGCGACCACCGGCCGGCGCACCCGGCGCGGCGCCCCCGCCCCAGCCCGTCGCACAAGGAGCTTCCGGATGGACGACGAAGACACGCAGGCACCGCGAGCACGGGCCGGCCTCGTGGTGGTGGCCAACCGCCTGCCCGTGAGCCTGGAACGCGACGCCGCCGGCCGCCCGCACTGGCGGCACAGCCCCGGAGGCCTCGTCAACGCCCTGGAGCCGTTCCTGCGCGGAAGGCGGGGCGTGTGGGTGGGATGGCCCGGGACCACCGCCGATGACCTGCCCGACCTCCCGGACGACGGCCTGCGCCTGCATCCCGTGCGGCTCTCCGCCGACGACGTCCGCGGCTTCTACGAGGGCTTCTCCAACGGCACCCTCTGGCCGCTGTACCACGACGTGATCGTGCCGCCCGAGTACCACCGCGGCTGGTGGGAGGCCTACGTGCGGGTCAACCGCACCTTCGCCGAGGCCGCGAGCCGGGCCAGCGGCCCCGGAGCCACCGTGTGGATCCAGGACTACCAGCTCCAGCTCGTCCCGGCCATGCTGCGCGAACTGCGCCCCGACGTGCGCATCGGCTTCTTCCTGCACATCCCGTTCCCGCCCGTGGAACTGTTCATGCAGCTGCCCTGGCGGACCGAGATCGTGCGCGGTCTGCTCGGCGCCGACCTCATCGGCTTCCACCGGCCCGGCGGTGCCCAGAACTTCCGCTGGCTCGCGCACCGGCTCACCGGCCTGCCCACCGCACCGCATCCCGCGTCGGGTTCCGGCCAGGAGGAGGTCCGGCTGGGCGACCGCGACGTCCGCATCGGGGCCTTCCCCATCTCCATCGACGCGGCCGAACTCGACCGGCTCGCCCGGCGGCCCGACGTCCAGCGGCGCGCCCGGCAGATCCGCGAGGAACTGGGCGACCCCGAGAAGATCATCCTCGGGGTGGACCGGCTGGACTACACGAAGGGCATCGACGTCCGCCTCCGGGCGGTCCACGAGATGCTCTCCGAGGGGAGCATCCGTCCCGACCGGGTCGCCTTCGTCCAGATCGCCATCCCCAGCCGCGAACGCGTCGAGCACTACGTCCGGTTGCGCGAGGACGTCGAGCGTGCCGTGGGACGGGTCAACGGCGAGTTCAGCCGCGTCGGCCGGCCGGTCGTCCACTATCTGCACACCTCCGTCAGCCGGGAGGAACTCGCCGCCTTCTACAGCGCGGCCGACGTCATGCTGGTGACCCCGCTGCGCGACGGCATGAACCTCGTGTGCAAGGAGTACGTCGCCTGCCGGTACCGCGAGGACGGGGCCCTGGTGCTCAGCGAGTTCGCGGGCGCGGCGGCCGAGCTGACCGGCGCGTTCCTGGTCAACCCGCACCACCTGGACGAGGTCAAGACCGCCCTCGCCGAGGCGCTGGCCCAGTCCCCGCAGCAGGCGCGCCGCCGCATGGGCGGACTGCGCCGCCAAGTCCTCACCCACGACGTGGAGTTCTGGGCGCGGTCGTTCCTCGCCGCCCTCTGCGACGGCCGTCCCGGCGCTTCCGGCTCCCCCGTGGCGGACGGCCCCGCGCCGCTCGCCTCCGACACCGAATGGGCCCTGACATGACACCCGTACCGCCCGTCCCCCTGAGGAAGGCCGTCATCCCCGCGGCAGGCATGGGAACGCGGTTCCTGCCCGCCACGAAGGCCACGCCCAAGGAGATGCTGCCCGTCGTCGACAAGCCGGCCATCCAGTACGTCGTCGAGGAGGCCGTGGCCGCCGGACTGACCGACGTCCTCATGGTCACCGGGCGCAGCAAGAGAGCGCTGGAGGACCACTTCGACCGCAACCAGGAGCTGGAACTCCTCCTGCGGGCCAAGGGCGACCACGGCCGGCTGGAGAAGGTGCGGGCCACCAACGACCTAGCCGCCCTGCACTACGTGCGTCAGGGAGAGCCCAGGGGTCTCGGCCACGCCGTCCTGTGCGCCGCCCCGCACGTGGGGGACGAACCCTTCGCCGTACTGCTCGGGGACGACCTCATCGACCCGCGCGACCCCCTGCTCGCCCGGATGGCCGAGGTCCAGAGCGAGTACGGCGGCAGCGTCATCGCCCTGATGGAGGTCGACCCCGCCCAGATCCACCTCTACGGCTGCGCCGCGGTCGACCTCACCGAGGACTCCGACGTCGTCCGGGTGACCTCCCTGGTGGAGAAGCCGCGGCCCGGCACGGCACCCAGTGACCTGGCCGTCATCGGCCGGTACGTGCTGTCCCCGGCCGTCTTCGGCGTCCTGCGCGACACCCCGCCCGGCCGGGGAGGCGAGATCCAGCTCACCGACGCGCTGCAACGGCTGCTGTCCGACGGGGACGAGCAGATCCACGCCGTCGTCTTCAAGGGCCGCCGCTACGACACCGGTGACCGCGGCGACTACCTGCGCGCCATCGTGCGGCTCGCGTGCGAACGCGAGGACCTCGGCGAGGAGTTCCGCACCTGGCTGCACCGGTACGTCACCGAGTCGATGACGAAGAGCCCCTGAAAACCGGCCACCTCCCTCACCCGGCCGGCCACCCCGGCCCCGCGAAACGGATGTTCTCCATGACCGTCGACCGTTCCCTCTTCACCCGTGCCATGGCCCGCGTTCCGGCTCCCGTGACGATCGCCACGACCGTCGACGCGTCCGGTAACCGGTCGGGTTTCACCGGAAGTTCCTTCAGCTCGCTGTCCCTCACACCGCCGCTGGTCCTGATCTGCCTGGACAAGAAGGCCAGCACCCACCACGCCTTCGTGACCGCCGAGCGGTTCCTGGTCAACGTCCTGGCCGCCGACCAGAGCGACGTCGCCCTGCGCTTCGCCCGCTCCGGCGTGGACCGGTTCGCCGACGGCGACATGGAGACCTGCGAGTTCGGCCTCCCCGGCCTGCGCGACGCGGCGGCGCGCGTCGCCTGCGCCCTGCACGACATCGTCGACGGGGGAGACCACAGCATCCTCATCGGCCGCGTGGAGGCGATCCACACCGGCGACGGCGTCCCGCTGGTCTACAGCGACCGATCCTTCGGCCGGCCCGTTCCCGAGGCCACCGCCGTCGGCGCCCGCTGACACCGCCGGACGTGACGCCAAGGGACAGCGACCCGTCGAGACCACTCCACGTGGCCCTGCTCGGCACCTCGCACGTGCACTTCCGTGACTACCACGACCTGCTGGCCCGTGAGCCCCGGGTCTCGGCGGTGGTACTCCCCGCGGCACCGGACACCGGCGACAGGCCGGCGTTCGGTGCCGCGTCCGTGCGGGAGGCGCTGCGGTGCGCGGACGCCGCCGTCATCACCTCCACCACCGCGCAGCACGCCCAGCTCCTGCCCCACACCGCCAGGGCCGGCGTACCGACCCTGGTCGAGAAGCCCCTGGCTGCGACGGCCGGGCAGACCGCCCGTCTGCTGCCGCTGCTGGCGGCCGGCGGACCCACGACCACCGCCATGTTCCTGCGCTGCGCGCCCGGCCTGCGACGGGTGCGGCAGCTGCTGCGGCAGGACGTCCTCGGGCCGCTCACCGCCGTACGGCTGGGCTTCGCGCACGCCGGTCTCACCGACGGCGTCTTCACGGGGGAGGCGGCCTGGATGCTGGATCCCGCCCACGGGGCGGCCGGAGCACTGAGCGACCTCGGCATCCACCTGATCGACCTGCTGCTGTGGCTGGCCCCCCGCCGGCCGCTCGGCGTCGTCGACGCGGAGCTGCGCCACCGCCCGGGGCTCGTGCTGGAACCGGCCGGCATCGCGGTGCTGCGCTGGGGAGGCGTCCCCGTCACGCTGCACGCGAGCTGGATCGGTCCGCGCACCGGCTTCTCCGCGCACTTCGCGGGGCGGTACGGCACGATCCGGGTCGCCGGCGGCAGCGTCACGCTGTGGACGGGACGGACCGCGACGACATGGCGGCACGAACCGCCCCGGGCCCGGGCGGCGCTCACCGCGTTCCTGCGGCAGCTCGGCGGCCGGCCGGCCTGGCGGCCCCCCGGCCACGACGACATCCGGCGTACGGCCGCGCTGCTGGAGGAGATCGGGAGCGTGGCCCGGCGCCGGCGCTGATCTCCGGCCGGGCCGGGGCGGACCGGTCAGCCCTGCCGCTGGAGGCCGGCCTCGCTGCGCGCGCCGTCCAGGATGGCGTCCAGGAGACCGGGGTAGCGGTGGTCGAGGTCGGCGCGGCGCAGCGACAGCAGGTTCTCCCGGCCCGAGGGGCGCTGCCAGATGACGCCGGCGTCGCGCAGAACGCGCCAGTGGTGCGTCATCGACGACTTCGAGACCCCGTCCAGGATGCTGCCGCAGTTGTGCTCCTCGCCGTCGCTGAGGACGCGGACAACGGTCAGGCGCATGGGGTTGCCGAGGGCGCTGAGGACGTTCTCAAGGCGGATCTGATCACGGTCGGGGTGGTGGGCGATCATTGTTCCACTGTACCGCGACAGTATGACCATCTCTTGGGCGTGCGGCCCTCGTTGTCCGGCGCGCGGGGTCATGGCTGGATCACGTCCCCCCGGTTGCTGACGGTTCGATTGTACGTAAGCATGTGAACAGTCGTACTGGTTGGGCTGCCCTGCCCATGACCCAAAGGGGCTGACCTCTCATGTCCACTTCACCCACGCTGCAGTCGGGCCACGCGGGCCCGGACGGGCGACGACTGGGCTGGAGTCTGGCGCTGCTGGCCCTGGCGCAGCTGATCTTCTCGCTCGACCTGAACATCGTCTTCGTCGCCCTGCCCGACATCGGCGACGACCTGGGCTTCCCCGGCCAGACGCAGCAACTGGTCGTCAGCGCCTACGTCGTCTTCGCCGGCGGCTTCCTGCTGCTCGGCGGGCGGGCGGCGGACCTGCTCGGGCGACGCCGGATCTTCGTCCTCGCACTCACCGTCTACGCCGTGTCGTCCCTGGCCGGCGGGCTGGCCGGCAGTCCGGCCGTCATCATCGCCGCCCGCGCGGTCCAGGGCATCGGCGGCGCGCTCCTGCTGCCGTCCACGCTGTCCCTGATCAACACCCTCTTCGAGGAAGGGCCCAAGCGGAACCGTGCACTCGCCGTGTGGGGCGGGGCCGGCGCCAGCGGTCTGACCGTCGGCGCGCTGCTGGGCGGCATCCTCACCGAGAGCTTCGGCTGGCCCGCCGTCTTCTTCGTCAACGTGCCGCTGGCCGGTCTCGTCGCCCTCGCCGCACTGACCGTCATCCCGCGCGACGAGGCGCGCACCGCGGGCCGCCGCTTCGACCTGCCCGGTGCCCTCACGGTCACCGCCGGTGCCACCCTGCTGGTGTTCGCCCTGGTGGAGGGCCCGGAGAACGGCTGGACCGCGCCCGAGGTCATCGGCTCCTTCGTCGCCGCCGTCGTCTTCCTCATCGCCTTCGCCGTCATCGAGTCGCGCAGCCGGGACCCGCTCATGCCGTTCCGTCTGTTCCGCAACCGCAGCCTCAGCGTGGGCATCACCGTCACGTTCCTCTACATGGCCACCTTCGGCACCCTGCCGTACTTCCTGACCGTGCTGCTCCAGTCCGTCCACGGCTTCAGCGCACTCCAGACCGGCCTGGCCTTCCTCGTGCCCTCCGTCGCCATCGCCACCGGCACCCAGCTGGGCGAGCGCCTGACCACCCGGCTGGGCACCCGCCCCACGCTGCTGGCCGGCTTCCTCGTCGGCGCCGTGGGCACCGCGCTCCTCGCCTGGGGCTTCGACGCGGACGCCACCTACCTGATGGCCGTACCCGGCCTGATCGTCTCCGGTGTGGGCCAGGGAATCGTCTGGACCGCCATGTGGATCGCCGCCTCCACCGGAGTCGCCGCCAACGAGCAGGGCATCGCCAACGGCATGGCCTCCACGACCCTGAACATCGGCAACGCCATCGGGCTGGCCGTCCTGACCGCCATCGCCGACGCCGGCACCGGGGGCAAGACCGGCCAGGCACTGAAGGCCGCCACCGCCGACGGCGAGTTCCTCGTCGTCCTGCTCACCGCGGTCGGCATGGTGGTCGGCCTGCTCATCACGCTCGGCCTGCCCGGCAAGAAGGCGCGGGCCGCCTCCGCGGCCGTCGAGGATCCCGTCCTCACGGTTCGGTGAGCGCGCACGGCCACCACGCGTCCGACCATCCCCCGCGGGACGCGCACGGCGGCCGACACGCTCAGGTGCCCCGGCGGCCACGGCCGCCGGGGCACCTTTCCGCGCGCCTCCCGTACCGGCGGCCGACGGCGCGTCCGGCCGCGGAAGGGGGTCCGCGGACGGAGGTCCGAGCGGAGAGCCGCTTACCGTCGTCCGAGCGGGAGGCCGCTCACCGTCACCGCCGTACGAAGGTCACGTCACGCGCCGCCGGGACGGGAAGCCATGGGCCCGCGCGGCGAGCACCACGGCGAGCACGGGCAGCAGGAGCACCAGCACGGTCCAGGGGAACGAGCCGCTGCCGGCCGCGTCCAGCAGGACGCCGCCCAGCACGCCGCCGCCGGCCATGGCCACGTTCCAGAGCGTGACCAGCATCGCCTGCGCCGCGTCGGCCCGGTCACCGCCCGCGTCGCCGACGGCGGTCTGCAAGAGGGTGGGCAGCCCGCCCCAGCCGAGCCCCCACAGCGCGGCGGCCACGTACACCGGCGCGCCACCGTCGCCCAGCACCCCGAACCAGGCCGCGGCCACCGCCACCAGCACGGTGCAGGCGATGGTCAACGAGCGCAGCGAGTGCTGGATCCGGGCCCCCACGACCCAGACGCCCAGCAGCGAGGTGACGCCGAACGCGAGCAGCACCAGGTCGGTGTCGTCGCCCATCCCCAGACCGTCCAGGAACGTGGCGATGTAGGCGTACAGCACCGTGTGGGCCAGCACGAAGACGAGCGTCACGAAGAGCACCGGGCGCACGCCCGGAACCCCCAGCGCCCGCAGCATCCGCGGGCGTTCGCCGCGCGGCAGGCCCGGATGATCGGGCACCACGGCGGTGATCCACACCAGCAGCATCACCGTGAGCGCCGTCATCGCCCAGAACGCCACGCGCCAGCCGAGGGCCTGACCGAGGAAGGTCCCGGCCGGCACGCCGAGGGAGAGCGCCACCGGAATCCCCGTCATGGCCACGGCGATCGCCCGGCCCTGGAGGGGGGCCTCCACCATACGCCGCGCGTAGCCGGCGAGCAGGGACCACGCCAGGCCCGCCGCGACACCGGCGAGGAAGCGGGCCACCATCGTCAGGCCGTAGACGGACGACACGGCCGTGACCGTGTTGGCCACGGCGAAGCCCGCCACGGCGGTGAGCAGCAGCCGCTTGCGCCGCCAGGCGGCGGTGGCCGCCGTGAGCGGGATCGCGGTGAGCGCCGTGCCGATCGCGTAGACCGTGACCGTCTGCCCGGTCGCGGACTCGCTCACCCCCAGGTCCTGGCTCATCCCGGGGAGCAGGCCCGCGGGGAGCGTCTCGGTGAGGCTGGTGAGGAACACCGCGGTGGCGAGGGCGAGCAGCGCGGGCAGCGGCAGTTTCCCGCCGCGCCGCCGCGCGGGCGGCGCGGCCCCTGAATCCCTGCCGGACGGGGCGGCCGTGTCGGGGGAGGCGGTCATGGTGAGGCACTCCGTATCTCGTCTGATCCGTGTCTCGTGGAACTGTGCGGGCGGGCGCTTCGGGAATGCTTCGGAAATCCTTCGGGAACGTTGCGGCGCCGGACGGAACGGCCGGGCCGCTCACCGGACGGGTACGGTGGTGCGCATGCGGTTTGGGGTGCTCGGACCACTCGCGGTGTGGGACGACGAAGGGGAACCGCTCAAGGTCCCCGAGACCAAGGTGCGGGCGCTGCTGGCGGATCTGCTCGCGCACGACGGCGGCCCCGTCTCCGCCGACCGGCTCGTCCACGACCTGTGGGGCGACCACCTCCCCGGCCGTCCGGCGGGCGCGCTCCAGGCCAAGGTCTCCCAACTGCGCCGGGTGGTCGGCCGCGAACGGCTCGAACGGCAGCCGCCGGGGTACCGGCTGCGGCTCGGCCCGGCCGACGACGTGGACGCCGAACGGTTCGGCCGGCTCGTCGCCGAGGCGCGCGCCGTCGCGGACCCACGGGCGCGGGCGGCCCTGCTCACCGAGGCCCTGGGGCTGTGGCGGGGGCCGGCGTACGCCGACTTCGCCGACGAGGAGTTCGCCGGCGCGGCCCGCCAGTGCCTGGAGGAGCAGCGGCTGGCCGTGCTGGAGGAGCGGGCCGAGGCCCGGCTCGCCGCGGGGGACCACCTGCTCCTCGCCGGTGAACTGGCCGCGCTCGTCGCCGAGCATCCGCTGCGGGAGCGCCTGCGCGCGGTGCAGATGCGGGCGCTGTACCGCGCGGGCCACCAGGGCGAAGCACTCGCCTCCTACGAGGACCTCCGCACCCGCCTCGCGGACGAACTCGGCGCCTGTCCCGGCCCCGCCCTGAGCGCCCTCCACCGGGCGATGCTCCGCCAGGACCCGTCGCTGACCACCGACACCCTGACTCCGACCGGGGACACCGCGGCTCCGACCGGGGACACCGCGCGACCGGCGCGTTCTGCGGGCCCCGCAGCTCCGGCCGGTGACTCGGCGCGACCGACGCCTTCTGGGGGCCCCGCGTCGAGCCACCTGGGCTCCGTGCCGAGGTCTCACGTCCTCGCGTCGAGCTCGCAGGATGCCGTGCCGAGCGCCCAGGGTTTCGCGGAGAGCCCTCAGCTCACCGCGTCGAGCCCCCAGGGCTCCGTGCCGAACCCCCAGCTCACCGCGTCGACCGCCGTCCCGCACTCCGAGGGCGCCGCGCGACCGCACCGGACGCCCTTGCCCCGTACGACCCCGTGGACGACCCCGCGGACGCCCCCCGAGACCACCCCCGCCACCCCCACCAACGTCCCTGCTCCCACCAACGTCCCTGCCCCCACCAACGTCCCTGCCTCCACCAACCTCCCCCACCCCCTCACCGCCCTCATAGGCCGCGAGGAAGCCCTCGCGCGTCTCGTCCCTCTCCTCGCGCGGCAGCGGCTGGTCACCCTCACCGGTCCCGGTGGCGTCGGGAAGACGCGTCTCGCGGTGGCCGCCGCGCAGGGGTTCGCGTCCGGAGACGTACCCGACGGGGTCTGGTTCGTGGAGTTCTCGGGTGTCCGCGGCGCCACCCCCGACGATCTCGCCGGGATCGTCGCCGCGACCCTCGGCGTCCGTGACGACGCTCCCTCCGCCCCGCCCGCCACCGGCACCGTGGCCGCATCCCCCGTGCACCGGCTGGCCGCCGCCCTGCGCGACCGCCGTACCCTGCTCGTGCTGGACAACTGCGAGCACGTCGTCGCGTCCGCCGCCGAACTGGTCGCGCTGCTCCTGCGCGAAGCCCCCCGGCTGCGCGTCCTCACCACCAGCCAGGAACCGCTCGCCCTGGCCGGTGAAACGGTGTTCCTGGTCGCGCCGCTGCCCACCCCGGACGCCGTACGCCTGTTCACCGAGCGGGCCGCGGCCTGCGCGCCCGGCTTCCGGCTCGGCACCGGCGAGGGCGGCGGAGACGGCGAGGACCAGGGAGCCGACCCCGTCGTCGTGGCCGAGATCTGCCGTCGGCTGGACGGCATCCCGCTCGCCCTGGAACTCGCCGCGTCCCGCGTGAGAGTCCTCGGGGTACGGGAGTTGGCCACACGCCTGGACGACCGGTTCCGGGTGCTGACCTCCGGGCAGCGGGGCGCCCCCGCCCGTCAGCAGACCCTGCGCGCGATGATCGACTGGAGCTGGGAGCTGCTCAGCGTGCCGGAACGCCTCGTACTGAGCCGTCTCGCCGTGCACAGCGACGGCTGCGCCCTCGACGCGGCGGAGGCGGTGTGCGCGGGGGAGGGCGTGCCCGGCGGCGCGGTGCTCGACCTCGTCACCCGGCTCGTGGAGAAGTCCCTCGTCGTCGTCACGAACGGCCCGGCCGGTCCCCGCTACCGCCTCCTGGAGTCGGTCGCCGAATACGCCGCCGAACGACTGCGCGGGACGGCCGACGAGACCGCCGTACGCGAGCGGCACCTGCGCCACTACCTCGCGCTCGCCGAACGCGCGGAGCGTCGGCTGCGCGGACCACGGCAACGGGACTGGCTCACCCGCCTGGACACCGAGGGGGGCAATCTGCGCGCCGCCCTGGACGAGGCGGTGCGCCGGGCCGCCGCCGGACGCGGCGAGGAGGCCGTACGGCTGGTCGCCGCCCTGTCCTGGTGGTGGCTGCTGCGCGGCCGGCTCACCGAGGGCCGCCGCGGCCTGGCCGCCGTCCTCGCCGCCACCGCCGACGGTCCCGATCCTGAAGCCGCCCTGCTGCACAGCGCGTTCGTCCTGCTCACCGGGGAGCGCACGGTGACCCCCGGCGCCGAGGCCGTCCCCGACCCCGTGCGCCGCGCCCGGGCGCTGTGGCTGAACGCCTACGGCGGGTTCAGCGTGGGCGATCTGGACGGCAGCCGCGCCCTGAACGCCCGTGCCCTGGCCCATTTCGAGGCGGCGGACGAGCGGTGGGGCACCGCCGCCGCGCTCGGCCTGCGGGCGGCGCTCGCCCTGGTCCGCGGTGACCTGGACGCGGTCGACCGCGACGGACGGCGCAGCCGTGCCCTCTTCCGCGAACTGGGCGACCGCTGGGGCGAGTTGCAGACCGTCTCGCCGCTCGCCGTGCTCGCCGAGATCAAGGGGGAGTACGCGCAGGCGGCGCACCGGCAGCAGGAAGGGCTCCAGATCGCCCGGGAGTGGTGCCTGGAGGCCGAGGTGTCGGCGCGGCTGTCCGGGCTCGGCCGCCTGGCACTGCTCGCCCACGACTTCGACCGCGCCCGCGAACTGCACGAGCAGGCCCGCCGGATCGCCGTCGAACAGGGCTACAAGTACGGCGAGATCCACGCCGACATGGGTCTGGCCCTCGGCGCACGGCGCTCCGGCGACATCGACGCGGCCGAGACGCACCTGCTGCGCATCCGCGCCGCCCACGCCGACGTCTCCTCCCCGGCCGGTGATCACCTCCTGCACGCCGAACTCGGCTTCCTCGCCGAACTCCGCGGCGATGCCGCCCGGTCCGCCGCCCATCACCTGCGCGGCCTGCGGATCGCCCGCTCCCTGGACGAGCCCCGCGCCCTCGCCCTCTCCCTGGAAGGGCTCGCCGGGACGGCCGCCCTGTACGGACACCGGTCCGGCGCCACCTGCGCGGCCCTGCTCCTCGGCGCCGCCCACGCCGCGCGCCGCAGCGTGGGCGCACCGCTGCCGCCCGCCGAGCGCGGCGACGTCAACCGCGTCACCGCCGCGGCGCAGGCGGTCCTGGGCCCGAGCGCCTTCGCGGAGGCGTTCGGGCGCGGTGAGCGGCTGACCCCGGCCGAGGCGGAGCGGCACGTGCGCGCCACCCTGGCCGGGCCGGGGGACCGGGCCGCCCGGGCCCGTTCTCGGTGCGCCGTCGCCGTCCCGCACGCGGACGGCCCCGCTCACCCCTGACGAGGTGGTTCGCCCAGGCCCGGCGGGTTACCCGGTGGGCCCAGGCAGCCCAGGGAGCGATGCGCATGGTGAGGAACGCGGGGCCGGAATCGGAAGGCCGCATCCGGGCCCGGCGTCTGCGCCGTACGGCGGCGGACGTCTTCGGCTGGGAGCACCTCCTGCCGGAGCAGCTCACGGCCATGGAGTGGGTGCTGCAGGGCCACGACACCCTCGTCGTCATGCCGACGGGCTCCGGCAAGTCGGCCGTCTACCAGGTACCGGCGGCGCTGCTGCCCGGCCCGGTCGTCGTGGTGTCACCGTTGCTCGCGCTCCAGCGGGACCAGATCGCGGGTCTTCCCGAGGGCGACGACGCCCCGGGTGCCGTCGCGGTCAACTCGGACCTGGGCGCGGCACAGACCGAGGCGGCCTGGGAGGACGTACGGTCGGGCCGGGCCCGCCTCGTCTACCTGGCGCCGGAGCAGCTCGCACGGGACGACGTCGTGGGCGCCCTGGCCGCGGCGGGCCCGGCCCTGTTCGTGGTGGACGAGGCCCAGTGCGTCTCCTCGTGGGGGCACGACTTCCGCCCCGACTACCTGCGTCTGGAGCAGGCCGCGCAGCGTGTGGGCAGACCGCCCGTGCTGGCCCTGACCGCGACCGCCGCCCCGCCCGTGCGCCGGGAGATCACCGAACGCCTGGGCATGCGCCGGCCCCGGCTGATGGTCACCGGATTCGACCGGCCGAACATCCGGCTGGAGGTCCGCCGCTTCCTCGACGAGGACGAGCGTCGGCAGGCCGTGGTGGAGCGGGCCGCCGCCGAGCCCAAACCCGGCATCGTCTACGCGGCGACCCGGAAGGACAGCGAGCGGTACGCGGGCGAACTCGCCGCTCTCGGACTGGCCGCCGAGGCCTACCACGCCGGACTGCGCGCCGCCGAACGCGACCGCGTCCACCGTGCCTTCCTGGCCGGTGAGACCGACGTCGTCGTGGCGACCTCGGCGTTCGGCATGGGCATCGACAAGGAGGACGTGCGGTACGTCCTGCACGCCTCGCTGCCCGGCTCCCTGGACGCCTACTACCAGGAGATCGGCCGCTGCGGCAGGGACGGGCAGCCCGCGCTCGCGGTGCTGCACTACCGGGCGCGGGACACCGGGATGCAGACGTATTTCGCGGGCCGGACCCCCGGCCGCACGGTCCTGTCCCGGGTGGCCGAAGCCGTCCACCGGCGTCGCGGGGACCCCTTTGACCTGGAGGACCTGCGCAAGGAGACGGGGCTGTCCCGGAACCGGGTCACCGCCGCCGTCAACCTCCTCCAGGAGGCCGGGGCCGTCGCCACGGCGGAGGGCGGCGCGGTGCGCCCGGCCGAGGGCGTGTCACCGGGCCGGGCAGTGGAGCGAGCGGAACGGGCGGCCGAGGCCCACCGCCGTACGGACCGGTCGCGGGTGGACATGGCCCGGGCCTACGCCGAGACGACCGGCTGCCGGCGGCACTTCCTCCTCGGCTATTTCGGCGAGGCGTACGAGGCTCCGTGCGGGAACTGCGACACCTGCGCGGAAGGGGCCGCCGCCCAGGCCGACCACGGCACGAGCCGTGACCAGCGGCCCGCGCACCCCACCGCCACCTCCTTCCCGACAGGGACCGAGGTCCGGCACGAGAAGTGGGGCGAGGGCACGGTGCTCAACGAGGAACCGGACCGCATCACCGTGCTGTTCGACCGGGCCGGCTACCACACGCTCTCACTGGAAGCCGTGGCGGACCACGACGACCTGCTCACCGTCGTACGCCGGCCCGGCGAGGATCAGCCGGATACCTGACAGCGGAGCCGGGACCGGAGCCGGCCGGAGTCCCGGGCCGCCGATCACACTGTCAACCGGGGTGGCCCGGCCGGGGGAACCACGCGCGCCGGGGGCGTCCACGAGTGGCGACGAGATGGACACCGGCGACCCCGAGTTCCTGCCCCGGCTGATGAAGCCGCGGACCGATGTCCAGGAGCACGCCCGGGCGGAAGAGCGCCACGAGTTCACGCACATCCGGCGCAGCGCCGACGTCACCAACCTCGCCGCCATGGCCAAGGCCGTCAAGGCGGCCCCGTCGCCCGCCCTCGTGGACCGCACCAAGGACGCCGTCCGCAAGCCGATGGGCAAGGACTGACGGGCAAGGAGGGGCGGGCAGGAATGAGGCGCACGCACTGAGGGGGCGGGCGCGGTCGGCAAGGGCTCGCGGGATCACCGGCTCCGTCCGGTGGTCCCGCGAGCTCCCGTCTGGTCGCGGAGCGGGGTCAGCCGCGACCGGGTGCGTACGACGCCGACATGCCGCGCCGTGCCTCGGACGACTCCGCCGCCCGGGCGGCCGCGCTGGCGGCCAGGGCCAGCAGGAGGGCCAGCGCGCCGACGATGACGTTGTTCACGATCGTCTTCGTCGTACTGACGTTGCCGGCGACCACCCACGGCGCGATGATCGCCCACACGCCCAGAGCACAGGACGCCCACGCCATGCTGTGGGTGCGTTCGTAGGCACGGCCGAATCCGCCGCTCATCAGGACCGCGTAGGCGATGCCGGTGAGCAGGTTGGTGACGGCCAGGGTGGACAGGGCGTTGAAGCCCGTGATCCACGGCGATGCCGCGAGGTACAGACCGGTGAGCAGCGCCAGGGTCTCGATGGCCTGGCCCTTGGGCGTGCTGGTGGCGCGCTCGGCCATCTCGTGCCGAAGGCGCATGTCGACGATGTCGGGGTGCGTCTCCATGGACGGCCTGGGGGAAGTGGTCATGGTCCTCACCTTCGGAAGGTGTAGTACGTCCTGACTTCCGCGAGTACCCCGATCCGGGGGCGCAATCTTGGATAAAAGGGGCGATGCGTCACCGGGTGCGTCGGGCCGCTTCCGGAGGTCCGACGGTCGTCAGGAGGCCGCCCTCGTCAGGCCGAGGAACTCGCCGCGGGAGCGGGCGTCGGAGACGGGACACCTCCCGGCCGCCTGGGCCCCGAACGCTGGGCTGACCGCCTGCGAACGGCTGCTGGACCAGTACGGCTACGAACCCGTCCGGGACACCCCGACCCGGCTCCGGCTGCGCAACTGCCCCTTCCACCCGCTGGCCGCGAAGGCGCCGGAGCTGGTGTGCGGCATGAACCAGGCCTTCCTCTCCGGCTGCCTCCGCGGCCTGGAGGTCAACGGGGTCCAGGCCGTCCTGGCTCCGGAGCCCGGGGAGTGCTGTGTCCGGCTGGGCCCGAGCGACCCCGAGCACGAGGAGGAGGGGGCAGAGGACCACCGTGCCGAGTGATCCAGGAACTCGCTGGGCACACTGCAGGAGACCGCAGCGCCCTGAGGCGGTAACCGGCACGGGTACGGGTTGGGGGGGGACACACGATGGCGACGGGGCCGAGTCCGGAACCGAACGGCGCACCGTGGAGAGGGACATCCGGCGCATGGCGGATGTGGTGGAAAGTACTCGTCTCACTCGCGGCGGGCGGCCTGGCGTCCGTCGTCACCAAGGTCGCCGACCCGGAGGCCAAGTGGCAGGTCGGCGTCGGCATCTTCGTCGGTGGCTGCCTGCTGATCCTTCAGCTCCTCGGCGACCTGATCAATCAGGTGAGGGACTTCAGGGCCGTGCTGCCTCGGCACCAGGCGCAGACACAGGAAACGGTCGTGCGGGGCTTCGCCCGGATCAGCGAGGCGACCAGGTTCTACAGCGAGATGGAGAGGCTGCCTCCCGACGGAGTGGCCGCGCTGGCCACCAGCGCGGTGGAGGTCGTCTCCACGGGGCCGGACATCATGAGGCGCTTCGCCGAGGAGCTGATGCGGCGCCTCGCCGTTGACATGGAGGCACTCAGGAGCGGGAGTGTCGACTGCGCCGGCGAGAACCACGACTGGCTGCTGGCCCTCACCCACTGCGCCACGGATTCCATCGACACCACCAGCACGCTCTCGCTGGTGGACCGGGACTTCTGGAGCAGCGAGCCCGCCGGCCGCTATCTCCAGGCGCAGCGCGAAGCGATGGCGAGGGGGGTGACGGTACGACGGCTGTTCCTGGTGGCCGACGCGACGGACGTCGACGACGAGCTGCGCCACATAAGCCGGGAACAGGAGGAGTTGGGCATCCAGACACGTGTGGTCGTCCGGAACCGGCTGCCCCAGGCCCTCAGGCGGGGCCTGGTGGACGAGTTCGTCGTCTTCGACAAGGCGATCTGCTACGAGATCGAACAGGATCAGCGGCACGTCAACACCTCGACACGGGTCAGGTCGCATGAGAACCACGTCAGGCTGAGGACCCAGCGGTTCGCCGAGCTCTGGGACGCGGGCGTGCCGACGCAGACGGTGGGAACCCCGACAGGTGGGTCAGGGGCGGCCGGCGCGTGATGTGCGCTGCGTCGAACAGCGCCGTCCGTTCAGGCGGTTGTCAGTCGGCGGCAGGGCGGGTGCGGGCCAGCAGGAGGGTGATGTCGTCGTCCACCGGTCCGTCAGGGACCACGGTGTCGATGACCGACGCGCACAGCTCGTCCAGACTGGAGACGGGGCCGGTGAGAGCCGTGCGCAGCCGCCGCAGGCCGCGGTCGATGTCGTGGTCCGTCTCGATCAGACCGTCGCTGTACAGCCCCACCACGCTGCGGTCCGGCAGCTCCACCTCGGTCGACTCGTAGGCGCCCAGTCCCACCCCGATGGGCGCCCCTGGAGGTACGTCGGCGAAGTCGACCGATCCGTCGGGGGAGATGATCGCGGGCGGGGGGTGGCCGGCACTGGACATGGTGCAGCGCCGGGATCCCGGGTCGTACACACCGTAGAAGCAGGTGGCTCCGAAAGCCGTTGGCATGGAAGGGCCGTCGTCGGAACGGTCCTCGGTGACATCGACGGCCAGTTCGTCCATGAGACGGAGCAGTTCGTCCGGCGGCAGGGCCAACTTGCTCAGCGCACGGGTCGTGGCGCGCAGGCGCCCCATGGTCACGGCCGCGTGGATGCCGTGACCGACAACGTCCCCCACGACCAGGGCCACGCGGGCGTCGGACAGCTGGATGACGTCGAACCAGTCGCCGCCGACGCCGCCATGGGTGTCCGCGGGCAGGTAGCGGGTGGCCACCTCCACGGTGCTGCCCCCGGACAAGCGGTGCGGCATCAGGTCGCGTTGGATGGCGAGCGCCGCTGTTCGCCCTCGCGTGAAGCGCAGGGCGTTGTCGATGATCAGTGCGGCCCGGGCCGCGAGTTCCTCCGCGAGAGCGAGGTCCGCCCCGCTGAACGGAACCGGGTTCTCGCTGCGCACGAAGACGGCGATGCCGAGCATCGCACCGCGCGCCTGCAAGGGGACGATCATGAGCGAGTGCATTCCGGTCTGGTGGATGACCCGGGCCCGGTCCGGGTCGTCGTCGAGCCATGTGCCGGGGGAGGTGTCGAGAACAGGCTCGAAGTAGGACCTGCGACGGTCGAGCACGGTGGTGAACGGGGACGCCGGCGGAACGTAGACCGGTGTTCCGCGTGCCCAGAGGGACTCGCGGAGATCGTCGTGGATGGAAGCGGCGCCGGCGCGGTAGAACCCGGGGATCCTCGAATCGGTGGACCTGAGGCGTCTCAGGGGCTCCCTGTCCAGCGGCACAGCCTGGACGAGGTCGATGGTCACGTAGTCGGCGAGGTTCGGTACCGCTGTCTCCGCCAGACTCTGACTGGTGACCAACGGGTCCAGATCCGTGCCGATGCGGCTCTTCGCCTCATTGAGCAGACGCAGTCGCCCGCCTTCCTGCCCGGTGCCGGCCTGGACGGCCACGGAACACACGCCCAGCGGCCGGCCGTCCGGCCCTTCGAGACGGACCAGGGCAACTCGGTAGCAGCGGCCGGGAGTCCGCACCTCGGCCGGCCACAGTTCGTGCCCGAGCAGCGGCTCGCCGTTCCGGAAGACGCGCGCCATGGCTCGTTCCAGGAACTCCGGGTGACGGGCGCGGACCACGTCGGTGACATGACCGCCCAGCTCCGGCCCGGAGCCGTAGAGGTCCTGATGGTGCGCGCTGTCGTTGAACCAGACACACCGCAGTTCCCGGTCCCAGATCGCCAGACTGATCGGCGAGTGGTGGAGGAGCGCGTCCACCGCAGCCGGGTCCAGGCCGGGCCGGTCGCACGCGCTCGGCCCCCATACGAGCCAGCCCGCGCCGCCGTCGGCGTCCAGAGGGGTGATCCGCAGGTACACGGTCGCCTCACGGCCGTCGCGGCGGCGGATCCGCACCCGCCCAGACCAGGGGCCGCCCGCAAAGACGCGGGGAACGTCCGGGGCGCTCGGAACCAGCAGTCTCTCGGCGGGGCGGTGGAGCACCTGGTCGACCGCGTAGCCCCACAGGCGCTCGGCGGCCCCGGTCCACACGGAGACCGTCATGTCGGCACTGAGCACTGCCAGGACGTCACCCGCTTCCACGGCCCGCTCTTCAGCCGAGGATCTCCCCGCGTGATCCGTGGACATACTGCAACTATGCCGCGCGTGCGCCGCACCCTGCCACGGCAGCGGGGAGCGGCGGCTCCCCGGGGCAGGGGGCCGTCGCGGACCGTCCGGCGCGCTGAAGCGGGGGCTCCCGAGTAGCGTGGGACCCACGACGTGCTCACCGGCCGCCTTCCTCTGCGGGGCCTGTCCGTCGTCCCCCGCGGCACGGCATCCCCCATGCGGCTCGGGCACGGAACCTTCATGACCGTGCGAATCACCGTGCGAATTCCGGACAAGGCTGAAGGGGCGACCATGGCCTTTGCCACCGCCAAGGACGGCACGCAGATCTACTACAAGGAATGGGGGTCGGGCCCACCGGTGGTCTTCTCCCACGGCTGGCCACTGATCGCGGACGCGTGGGACCCGCAGCTGAAGCTGATGGCGGACAACGGCTTCCGGGCCGTGGCCCACGACCGGCGCGGGGGCGGACGCTCGGGCCAGCCGTGGCAGGGCAACGACCTCGACACGTACGCCGACGACCTGGCCTCGGTCATCGAGACCCTCGACCTGCGCCACGTCATCCTGGTCGGTCACTCGACCGGTGGGGGAGAGGTCACCCGCTACATCGGCCGGCACGGATCGGACCGTGTCGCCAAGGTGGTCCTGCTCGGGGCGATCCCCCCGCTGATGCTCAAGACGGAAGCGAACCCCGAGGGGCTGCCGATCGACGTCTTCGACGAGATCCGGAACGGCGTGCTGACGGACCGCTCCCAGTACTACCAGGACCTCAGCGCTCCCTTCTTCGGCGCCAACCGCGAGGGATCGACAGTCTCGCAGGGGACCCGCGACGAGTTCTGGCTCTGGAGCATGACCGTGGGCATCAAGGGCGCCCACGACTGCGTCAGGGCCTTCTCCGAGACCGACCTCACCGAGGACCTCAGGAAGTTCGACAAGCCCACGCTGATCATCCACGGTGACGACGACCAGATCGTCCCCATCGTGGCATCCGCCGAGAAGTCGTCGCAGATCGTCGAGGACGCGACCCTCAAGGTGTACTCGGGTGCTCCGCACGGCTTGTCGATGGTCCCCGAGTTCGCGGAACGGTTCAACGCCGACCTGCTGGAATTCGTCCGGGGCTGACCGGCCGGCCTGTCCGGATGCGGGTGACTCATGGCCGGACCGGGGCGGCGCCGGGCCCGGGGTGGTCGGCACTGTGGAAGGCGGACGCACCGTCCACGCGTAGCGCAGCGATGCCGGAGACCTCATGCAAGCCGTCACAGTCCGAGACCGCGACGCCGGAGTCGCCGGGATGTCCCTCACGGACGTGCCCCACCCCCACGTGGCCGAGAACGACGTCATCGTGCGGGTGCACGCCGCCGGCTTCACCCCCGGAGAGCTGGACTGGCCCGCCACGTGGACCGATCGCGCCGGCCGCGACCGGACGCCGAGCGTCCCCGGGCACGAGCTCTCGGGCGTCATCGTGGAGCTGGGGTACGGCACCACCGGCCTGAGCGTCGGACAGCGGGTGTTCGGGCCGGCCGACTGGACCCGCGACGGGACCTTCGCCGAGTACACCGCGGTGGAGGCCCGCAACCTCGCCCCGCTGCCGGCGGACATCGACCACACCCTGGCCGCCGCACTGCCGATCTCCGGGCTCACGGCCTGGCAGGGCCTGTTCGACCACGGCCGTCTCACCACGGGCCAGACCGTCCTGATCCACGGTGCCGCGGGCGGCGTCGGCTCGATCGCGGTGCAACTCGCCCGCGAGGCCGGGGCCCGCGTCATCGGCACCGGCCGGTCCTCCGCCCGGGAGAGGGCGCTCACCCTGGGCGTCGACACCTTCCTCGATCTGGAGACCGACAAGCTGGAGGAGGCCGGCGAGGCCGACGACGTGTTCGACGTGATCGGCGGCGACATCCTCGACCGCTCCGCCGCCCTGGTCCGCCCCGCTGGCACGCTCGTCACCATCGCCATGCCGCCCACGGCCCGGCCGAAGGACGGACGGGCCGTCTTCTTCGTCGTCGAACCCGACCGCGCCCGGCTCACCGATCTCGCCGCGCGGCTGAGGGACGGCCGGCTCAAGCCGGTCGTCGGTGCCGCACGGCCGCTCGCCGAAGCACCCTCCGCGTTCGCCCCCGGCACGCGCACCCCGGGCAAGACGATCATCCGCGTCACGGAAGACCGAACAGGAGACCGATCATGATGGGAATGCGGATCGCCGGCGGCTTGCTGGCCGTGGCCGCGCTGGCCACGGCCTGCTCGACCTCCGACCGGCCCGCCCACGCCGAGCGGCCGACCCCGGGCGTGGTGTCGCCCGCGGCCATGGCGTCGACGCGCCCCACCGAAACCCTCAAGCCGCTGCTCCAGCAGGCACTTCCGAATGTGAAGGGCAAGACGTTCACCTCGGTGATCGTCGACTTCCCGCCCGACGCACGCGCGATGCCGCACCGGCACGGCCAGGCGTTCGTGTACGCCTACGTCCTCGAAGGCACCGTGCGCAGCCGGCTCGAAGGCAAGCCCGTGCGGACCTACCACCAGGGCGAGAACTGGGTCGAGGAGCCGGGCGCCCACCACGTCCTCACCGAGAACACCAGCTCGACCGAGCGGGCCGAGCTCCTGGTCGTCTTCGTGTCCAACACCGGGGACAAGCTCAAGGTCGACGACCCGGGGTCATAGAACGGAGGGCCTCGACACCCGCGCGGTCCATGTCTTCCGGTACCGCGTTGAGACGGTGGATCAGCACCCAGCGGCCGTCGTCCGTCGCCCCGGCGAAGAGCGAGTCGTGGCGCGTCGCCCCGTTGTGCCGGCGCAGGGCCCCGGAGGTCTGCCAACTCGGCGCGGGGTCGCCCAGCCGGCGGTCCACCAGGAGCCGCACCACCAAGTCGGCTGCCGCCCTCGGCGTGGCCCGCAGACCTCCCGCGGGAAGGATCGCGCCATCCATCGTCCACGGCCTGCGGGGCCGGCCGAGGAGCCCCGGAACCGGCAGGCACCGGGCGGGATCGGGGCGCGCGGTGATCTCCGTGATGCCGAGCGGCCGCAGGACGTACTCGGTCACCAACTCCGCGTACGTCGTCCCGGAAGCAGCGGTCGGAGCGGCGCCGAGCACGGCGTAGCCGAGGTTGGAGTACTCCTCCGCCTGGCCGGGGAGGCGGGTGAGGAGTGTGCCGAGCCAGATGCGAGAGCGTGATACCCGTCCTGGGCGCTGTCGGTAGCCATCGTTCGAGGGGATCGCCGGGAGCGAGCACCCCGGACGCGGCCCTGCGGGCCGTCGCCGTGCCCGTGACGACCTTGGTGAGCGAGCCGATCTGGACGAAGCGGGTCGACGGCGTGGCCGTCCCTGAGGGCCGGCGGGGCCGCGCCGCTCGACACGCACGTCGGGACGGGCCGCAGCGCGCCCTTCACACGCCCCGCCGTGGCACCGCACACGCGGGCGTGCCACCGGGCAGACGAAGGCGGTTGCGGGACACCCAGCGGTACGTCACACGGGCGCAGGCGCGGATGCCGGGCAGACGGACCAGGGCCGCGAGCGCGCGGTACGCGGGCGACGGCGAGGTGCCCACGTAGCGGGCCAGGGCGTCCGCTCCGCCCGCGAGGACGGAACCGCGATGGAGCAGCAGGACCTCACGGTCCAGACGTTCGAGGTACGGCGCGGTCGACTCGGTGGGCAGGGACTGCCACGGCACCGCTTCCAGGGCCGGTGCGGCGAGAGCCCGGATCCGGTCGACGGACGTCTGGCAGAAGCCGCAGTCGCCGTCGTAGACGAGGACGGGTGATGACGGCCTGACATCGGGGTGGGTCACGGGTTCTCCGTCCAGTCACGTGCTCGGATGCGCTCCGCATCTCCCTGTATGGTCCACCCGCGTTCTCCGTCAGCGGTACCCGTGCGGCGTCCTCTTCCGGCGCGGCCCCGCGAGCACTCGTCAGACGAACCGCTGCCTCAGCTCGCCGATGCCCTCGATGGAACTGACCAGTTCGTCGCCGGGGGTGAGCCACCGCTGGGGGTTCCGTCCGAGGCCGACACCGGACGGCGTACCGGTGTAGAGGACGTCTCCCGGGAACAGCTCCAGCACGTGCGACAGTTTCGAGACGAGCGCCGGGACGGAGAAGATCATGTTCCGGGTGGAGTCGTGCTGCACCTCCTCGCCGTTGACGCTGCACCGCAGTTCGAGGTCGTCGGGGTCGTCGAACTCGTCGGGGGTGACCAGGCACGGTCCCATGGGGGAGAAGCCCGGGAAGGACTTCGCCAGACCGAACTGGGGCGCGGGGCCGCTCATCTGCAGAACGCGCTCCGAGAGGTCCTGTCCGACGGTCAGACCGGCCACGTGGTCCCATGCGCCGGCCTCCGTGACCCGGCGTGCGGTCCGGCCGATGACGACCACCAGTTCCACCTCCCAGTCCGTGTGGCCTCCCTCGGGCAGCACCACATCGGTGAGGGGACCGGTGATGCTGCCGGCGAACTTGGTGAAGACGGGCGGCATGCCCTCGGGCCTCGTGAATCCGGCCTCGTCCACGTGCTCGCGGTAGTTGAGGCCGATGGCGAAGAGCTGGCGGGGAGCGGGCGCCGGGGCGCCGAGGCCGGCCGGGTCGTAGGGAAGACCGGGCACCGTGCCGGTGTCGGCCCAGGCGCGGAACTCGTCCCAGCGTTCGTAGACGGCCTGGGGGTCGGGCGGGAAGCGGCCGTCACTGGCGTCGTGGACGTCCACCGCCCGTCCGTCCTTGAGCAGGGTCAGACGTCCGGACAGGTTGGCGATGCGCATGACGGGTTCTCCTGTGCTGTGCGTCGCGGGCGAAGGCGGTGGTGCGGGGGGGCCGGCGGGGTCAGGCGGGTCTGGTGACCCGTTCGAGGAGCAGCAGCACCGACTGGTAGGGACGGCCGGTGACGTGCTCCATGCCGATCTCGCAGGTGCGGTTCGCCGAGAGGTAGGCGTCGTGGTGCCCCGCCACGACTTCCTCGGCCTCGTGGGCCGTCGCCGACTCGGTCAGTTCCCTGTGCAGCATCCCGCGGTCACCGGCGAAGCCGCAGCACTCCGCGTACACCGGGACGGTCACCCGGTCGGCCACGAACCGCGCCAGCTCCTCCAGCTGGGCCACGTCACCGAGGTGGTGCATCGAGCAGGTCGGATGGATCACCGCACTGCCGACCGTGGCGACCGCGGTCAGGTGCGGCATCAGTTCCTCGGCCGCCCAGACCAGCGAGTCGACGACCTGGAGCCGCTCGTGCCGGCGCTTGTTCTCCGGTGTGAGGTACGGGACGATCTCGTGCCCGATGCCGAGCGTGCAGGACGAGGCGTCGACCACGAGCGGCAGTTCGCCGCCGCCGGTCCACTCCCAGGCCCGTTCGACGGTGCGGTTGGCCATGAGCGTGTTGCCGTCGTCGTACCCCTTGGAGTGCCAGATGGTCGCGCAGCAGGAGCCGCCCAGGTCCGGCGGCACCCACACGGGGCGCCCGGCCCGCGCGGAGAGGGTCACCACCGCCTCGGGGAGCGAGAGGTCCTCGCCGCCTGCCGGACCCGCGAAGATGCGGTTGACGCAGGCGACGAAGTAGACGGCGGCGGCGTCCTCGCGCCGGGTCCGCGGCAGCCGCTTCCCGGCCGGACCGGGGATCGCGCTGATCCACTCCGGCACGAGGTCCGGTGAGACCGCCTTGCGCGCGAGCGAGGTGACGCCGCGCAGGAGGCGGTCGTCGACGTGCTCGGCCACGCCCAGCGCGGCGCGGACCGAGGTCTCCACGGCCGCGAAGCGCTCGGCGGCCCGCTCCGCGTTCCGTTCGGCGCGCCGACCGTGGCGCTGGTGCCGGAAGCGCTTCATCATCGCGCCGGTGTCGATGCCGACCGGGCACGCGATCGCGCAACTGGAGTCGCCGGCGCAGGTGTCCACGGCGTCGTAGCCGTAGGAGTCCAGCAGGTTGTCGGTGACGGGAGAGCCGGCGGACTGCCGCATCATCTCGCGCCGCAGCACGATGCGCTGCCGGGGCGTCGTCGTCAGGTCCCGGCTCGGGCAGACGGGTTCGCAGAAGCCGCACTCGATGCACGGGTCCGCGACGGCCTCGATGGTGGGGATCGTCTTCAGGTGCTTCAGATGGGCCTTCGGGTCGCGGTTCAGCACCACGCCGGGGGCGAGCACGCCGTGCGGGTCCAGGGCCCGCTTGACCCGCCACATCAGCTCGGTGGCCCGTTCCCCCCACTCCGCCTCCAGGAAGGGCGTCATGTTCCGGCCGGTTGCGTGCTCCGCCTTGAGGGAGCCGTCGAACCGGTCGACCACCATGGCGCAGAACTCCTCCATGAACGCCCCGTACCGCTCGACGTCCGCGGGCCGTGCGGCGTCGAAGGCGAGCAGGAAGTGCAGGTTGCCGTGGGCCGCGTGACCGGCCACCGCGGCGTCGAAGCCGTAGCGCCGCTGCATCTCCAGCAGGGCCGCGCCGGCCTCGGCGAGCCGGGAGGGCGGTACGGCGAAGTCCTCGGTGATCAGGGTCGTCCCGGTGGGCCGGGCCTTGCCCACGGCGGTCATGAACGCCTCACGGGCGTGCCAGTACGTATGCACCACGCCCGGGTCGGTGACGAACGCGTTCGTCACCGACTCCACGGGGGCGACCAGTTCCAGCCCCTCGGCGACGGCGCGGGCGGTTCGTTGGTCGGCGAGGTGCTCCTCCGGTGTGGAGGCGCGGAACTCGACCAGCAGCGCGGCGTTCTCCCGCGGCACGTCCCGCCAGTCGTCGGGCACCCCGTCCACGGCGGCGCAGGCGCGCAGGGTGTTGCCGTCCATCAGCTCGACGGCCCGGGCGCCCGCGCTGTTGAACAGGGGCACGGCGGCGGCCGCCGCGGGCAGGTCGGGGAAGAACAGCAGCGCGGTGCAGGTCATCCGGTCCAGGGGGACCGTGTCGAACACGGTCTCGGCGATGAAGCCCAGTGTGCCCTGGGAGCCGACCATCAGACCGCGCAGGATCTCCACGGCGGTCGTCCCGTCGAGGAACGCGTCCAGCCGGTAGCCACTGGTGTTCTTGAGCTCGTACTTGGCGCGGATGCGGGACACGAGCGCGCTGTCCGCCTCGATCTCGGCCTTGAGCTCGGCCAGGGCCGCCACGAGGTCCGGTTCCGCCGCCCGCAGCCGCTCCTCCGCGTCCGGTGCGGCGGTGTCCACGACCGTGCCGGAGGGCAGCACCATGGTGAGGGAGGACAGCAGCCGGTAGGAGTTCCGCAGGGTGCCGGCGGTCATGCCGGACGCGTTGTTCGCTACGACACCGCCGACCGTGCACGCGAGGGAACTGGCGGGGTCGGGTCCCATCAGACGGCCGTGCCGGGAGAGCGCGATGTTGGCCCGCCCGATCGTCGTACCCGGCCTGATCCGGGCCCGCACACCGTCGTCGAGCATCTCCAGCCCGGTCCAGTGACGGCGTACGTCCACCAGGATGTCGTCGCCCTGGGCCTGGCCGTTCAGCGAGGTGCCGGCCGCGCGGAAGACCACGTGGCGGCCGTTGTCGCGGGCGTGACGGAGCACGACGGCCACGTCCGCGGTGGTCTCGGCGACGACCACGACACGGGGCACCAGACGGTACGGGCTGGCGTCCGAGGCGTACCTCACCAGGTCCGAGATCTTGTGCAGCACCTTCTTGGGGCCCAGTTCGGCGACGAGGGCGTCCCGCAGGCCGTCCGGCGTACCGGAGGCCCGGTCGTCGGGGACCCGGTCGACGGAAGGACCGTCCACCGGGTGCGGGCGCAGCGCACCCGGCTCTGGATCGAGCAGCGGCATGTGTGCTCCTTCGGGTGGGCGGGCATGACGAGGTGGGTGGAGGCGACCTCGACGGAGATGTCGGTGCCGGGGGTGTCGCAGCGCTCGACGGGGAAGGGGCCGAGTGCCGCGGTCCGCGCGCTCAGCCCTTCCAGCCGTCCAGAAACGCCAGCAGCTCCGCGTTGACCACCTCTGGCTTCTCCTCCTGGCAGAGGTGACCGCACTGGGGGATCGGGACCCCGCGGACGTCCCGGGCCATGCCCTTCCACACGTCCAGCACGTCGTAGGCCTGGCCGACGGCGCTGAAGTCCTCGCCCCAGATGGTCAGCACCGGGCAGTCGATGGGCTGGTCCTCGTCCTCGCGGTCCTGGGCGACGTCCTCGGGGGCCGCGCGGTAGTCCATGCACGACCCGCGGACCGCCCCGGGCTGCTGATAGGCGCGGACGTAGACGGCGATCTCCTCGGGCGTCAGCATCTCCGGGTCGTACGACCAACCGCGGTAGAAGTGCGTCAGCCAGGTCTCCTCCTTGCCGGCGATCAGCGCTTCGGGCAGGTCCGGAACCTGGAGGAAGGTGAAGAACCAGTACCCCTGCCGCGCCAGGGCCACGTCGTAGGTGTCGGCGATCACCCGGGTCGGGATGTTGTCCATCGCGACGAACCGGTCGATGCGCTCCCGGTGGTCCTTGGCGAAGCGGGTGCCCACCCGCGCGCCCCTGTCGTGGCCGACCAGCGCGATCCTCTCGTGGCCGAGGTGGTCCATCAGGGCGAGGACGTCCCGCGCCATCGTGCGCTTGTCGTAACCGGACGCCGGCTTCTCGGTGTCCCCGTACCCGCGCAGGTCGGGCGCGATGACGGTGTACTTCTCGGCGAGGACCGGGATCTGCTTCCGCCAGCCGTACCACGTCTCCGGGAAGCCGTGCAGCAGGTAGACGGGCGGGCCCTGCCCGGCGCTGACCCAGTGCTGGTTGATGCCGTTGAGCACCTTGGTGTGGTGTGTGATCTCCGCGGTGGCTGTCATGTCGGCTCGCTCAGGTCGGAGGAAGGTCGGAGGAAGGTCGGAGGAAGGTCGATGGGAGGTCGGAGGACCAGTCGCTGTCCACTCTGCGCCGGTTCTCGTACGTTCCTTGTCCGGCAGTGCACGCCTTTGTGTGCTTCCGTGCCCCGTTCGGTTGCCGGCACGGCGGCGACGGCGCTGTCGTCCGGTGGCGCCGCCCCGGACGCCGTACCCCTGCCGGGAATGCCCGGCGAAAGACCGGCGTCCGAACGGCACCCGGCGGAGATCAGCCCTCGAAGACCTCGCGCAGGCGGGCTTCCTGGTCCCGGTCGAGGTTCGAGCGGATGAGTTCGGCGTGCTGGGTGGGGAACGCCTCCTTGACCCGGTCGAGCACCTCGTCCTGGGTCAGCAGGAACAGCGCGGACGTGCCGCGGGTCACCTGCGCCTTCACCGACTCGATGAAGTCGTCGTCGATGCCCACGTCGGTCAGCTTGCCGCCCAGGGCGCCGGCGGCGGCCCCCACGGCGGCGCCGAGCAGCGGCATGAGGAAGATGAGGCCGAAGAGCAGCCCCCAGAAGGAGCCGGACAGGGCACCCGCCCCGACCAGATCGGTCAGTTGCTTGGTCTTGGGCTTCTTCGCCTTCTCGGGCCAACTGACGGTGGCGGCGTCCACCACGGTGATCAGTTCCTGCTTCTGCAACCCGAGCAGTGTCTGCTCCACCTGCTCCGCACTCTCCGGCGTGTCGAATTTCCAGACCGTCAGCGTGGCCATCGGTGAACCCTTCCGTTCGCGGCTGTGTGTTCCGGTGAAGATCCGCCCGTGGCGTTCCCAGGCACGGGCGTCGGCGAGGCGCTGCCGGTCAGCGGCGGACCGAGGGCGACGCGTAATCGGAAGGCGTCGCGGACCTCGTCCCCGCGACCGGCGGCGAGGAGTGCTCGGCCGGTCAGCCCAGCTGGTCGGCCCAGTCGGCCGGCACCCGTCCCGCCGGTCCGGGAACGGGCTGGTCGGCCGGATGGCTGTGCGGCGGCGCGAGCCGCGGCCCCGTCTCGTAGAGGGTCGACGTGTCGTAGTCCCAGAACCACTCCTCGCCGGGTTCGAAGCTCTGGATGACCGGGTGGCCGCTCGTCCGGGCGTGGGCGGTGGCGTGCTTGGAGGGGGAGTCGTCGCAGCAGCCGATGTGACCGCAGCGCGCGCAGCGCCGCAGGTGGAACCACCAGGCGCCGGTGGCTTCGCACTCCACGCAGCCGGTGCCGCTGGGCGGGACGTCGGGAGCGATGCTGTCGGATGTCGTCACTGTGTCTCCACGGGGTGCGGGCCGGGGGGCCGAGGGGGAACCGGGGGCGGGCGCGCGCGGTCGGCCGGCCGACGAAAGGCGGCCGACCGGCCGGCCGACCGCCTTCGTACGCAGGCGCCGCTCCGTACGCGCCGTCCCGCCCGCGGTCAGCTGCTGTGCAGAGCGGTGTGCAGGGTGCGGGCCGCCAGGGTGATGGCGAGCTCCGCGCCGTGGGTCTCCCGCAGGGCGTTGAGCATCACGAAGTCGTGGATGACGCCCTCGACGCGGACAGCGGAGACGGCGACGCCCGCCTGACGCAGCTTGGACGCGTAGGCCTCGCCCTCGTCGCGCAGCACGTCGGCCTCGGCGGTGATGACCAGGGCCTGGGGCAGACCGGTGAGCTGCTCGATGGTGGCCCGCAGCGGGGAGGCGGTGATCTGGGCGCGCTCGGTCTCGTCGGTGGTGTACTGGTCCCAGAACCACTGCATGCCGTCGCGACGCAGGAAGTAGCCCTCCGCGAACTGGTGGTAGGAACCGGTCTCGAAGCTCGCGTCCGTGACCGGGTAGAACAGCACCTGCTGCACCAGGGGGACGTCACCGCGCTCCTTGGCCATCAGCGTCAGCGCCGCGGCCATGTTGCCGCCGACCGAGTCACCGGCCACGGCGAGGCGGGACGCGTCCAGGCGCTTGCCGGCGCCGTCCTTCACGATCCACTGGGCGACCGCGTAGTTCTGCTCGATGGCGACCGGGTAACGGACCTCGGGGGAGAGGTCGTACTCGGGGAACACCACGGCCGCGTGGGCGCCGACGGCGAGTTCGCGGACCAGGCGGTCGTGGGTGTGGGCGTTGCCGAAGACCCAGCCGGCGCCGTGGATGTAGAGGATGACCGGCAGCGTGCCCGTGGCCCCGGCCGGCTTGACGATCCGGGCCCGCACCGAGCCGGTCGGACCGCCCTCGACGGTGATCCACTCGTCGTCCACCGCGGGCTTGGCGATGTCGCCGGACTGCACCTCGTCGACCGTCTTGCGGCCCTCGACCGGGCCCAGGTCCGCCAGGTAGGGCGGCTTGTCGGTCGCCTCGGCGAACGCGGCCGCGGCGGGCTCCAGCACCGGCTGCACCGGCTCGTACACGTACGACATTGCACACTCCTGAGACGTCATGGATGTGCCGGTGGTACCGGCGCGGCCGTGTCCACCGGATGCGGGATCCACTGGACTGCCGCCACGTTAGAGCCGCTGCCACGTCCGCTCTTGCGCGTGTGCGCACTCACTCTGAACAGCCCGTGCACAATGAGGCGGGCGGGCGCGCCCCCCCGAGCGCCGGGCCGTCCTGGTCGTCGTGTGCGGCGGCCGGGGCCTGGCCGGGCCGCCGAGCCGCTGTGCCGGATGCGGGCGCGGTCAGCGGTGCTTGACGCCGGGCTGGGCGCCGGGGGCGAGGGTGGGTCCGGTGACGGGGACGTCGCCGAGGGCCTCGTCGACGGCCGCCAGCAGGTCTTCGGAGAGCTCTACACCGGAGGCGGCGGCGTTGGCGTGGACCTGTTCGGGGCGGGAGGCGCCGGTGATCGCGGAGGCGACCTCGCCGCGCCGCAGGATCCAGGCGAGCGCCAGGGTGGGCATGCTCATCCCGGCCTCCTCGGCGATCGGGACGAGGCGCTGCACGGCTTCGAGGGTGGCGTCGTTGTAGACGAGGTCCTTCGAGACCGCCATGTCAGGGGAGGCGAACCGGCTTCCCTCGGGGACCGGCTGCCCCGGCTTGTACTTTCCGGTGAGGACGCCCTGCGCGAGCGGGGACCAGACGATCTGCGAGATTCCGTTCGCGGCGCACGGGCCGAACACCTCGGCCTCGGGGGCCTGCCAGAGCATGGAGTACTGCGGCTGGGAGGAGACGAACAGGTCGGGGCCGGCGATGTCGACCGCGGCCTGGATCTGCTCCGGGGTCCACTCGCTGAAGCCGATGTAGCGGGCCTTGCCCTGGTCGACGACCTTCTGGAACGCCTCGACGGTGTCCTCGACCGGCACGGACGGGTCGAAGCGGTGCGCCTGGTACAGGTCGACGTGGTCGGTCTTGAGTCGGGCGAGGGAGGCGTCGATCTGCTTCGCGATCTGGGCGGGGGACAGGCCCTGGTCCGCGGGGTCGTCCGACATCGGGAAGTAGACCTTGGTGGCCAGGACGTAGGAGTCGCGGGGGTGGGCGGAGAGGATCTCGCCCCAGGCCGTCTCGGCGGCTCCCCGCCCGTAGACGTTGGCGGTGTCGAAGAAGTTGATGCCGGCGTCGAAGGCCGCTTCGGTGCAGGCGCGGGTGGCGTCCGCCTCGATGCCGCCGGAGTAGGTCAGCCAGGAGCCGAGGGAGATCTCGGAGACCTCCAGGTCGGAGCTGCCGAGTGTGCGGTACCGCATGGTTTCTCTCTTCTGTTGATGGGTGGTGGTCGACGGCCCACGGGTGTCCGGGCCGGCGTCGGTGTGTACCCGGTCCCGGATGGGTTCATGACCGTGCCGGGGGACGGTCTCGTCGATGTCCGGGGCCACGGAGGCGGCGTACGGCAGGCGGCACACGTCCCGCGGCGGACGGGTGTGCGGAGTGCACCGGCCGCACCCGGCGTCAGTGCTCGCTGTCGGACCGCGCGGCGGCCCCGGCCCGGTTCTGGGTGGCCGCCCAGCTGGCCAGGAGCCGCAGAGCGTCGGCGGTCGGGGTTCCGGGATCGGCGCTGTAGACGGTGATGGACAGTCCGTCTTCGCCGGGCAGGTCGAGACTCTCGTGGACCAGTTCGAGATCGCCCACCACCGGGTGCCGGAAGCGTTTGGTTCCCCTGGTGAAGACGTGCACGTCGTGCGCGCCCCACATGGTGCGGAACGTGTCGCTGCGGGTGGACAGCTCACCGATCAGGTCCTGCAGCTCGCGGTCGTAGGGGTTCTTGGCGGCTTCGACCCGCAGCACGCCCACTCCGTCGCGGGCCACGCGCTCCCAGTCGCGGTAGAACACGGTCGCCCGCGGGTCGAGGAAGACGAACCGGCAGGAGTTGGCCGGCGCCTGTTCGAACGCCTGGCAGTGCAGGGCGCGGGCGAGGGGGTTGGCCGCCAGGATGTCCATGCGGTTGTTCCGCACGTACGCCGGCTGGTCGTGCAGGCCCTCGATGATGCGCAGCACGCTCGGCCGCACGGTGGCCTTCCTGGGCCGGCGGCGGTTCCGGAGAGGGCCGGCGTTTGCCGCACGGGCGAGATCGTACAAGTGCTCCCGCTCGGTGTCGTCGAGCAGCAGGGTCTGCGCGAGCGCGTCCAGGACGCTGTCGGAGACCCCGCCGAGGTTGCCGCGCTCCAGGCGCGTGTAGTACTCGACGCTCACCCCGGCGAGCATGGCGACCTCGCCGCGGCGGAGCCCGGGGACCCGCCGCTGCCCGTAGACCGGCAGCCCCGCCTGCTCGGGTGTGATCTTGCCGCGGCGGGACTTCAGGAATGCACTGGCTTCGGCCCGATGGTCCATGATTCCAGCGTAGGGACGCGGTACGGCCGGTGGGGGTCCCTGTCAGTGCCCCCCAGTAGGGAAGGATTCCGGGGCGGTCGCCGGCTCGTTCGCGGGGGCCAGGGTGCCGGGGGGTGTCGCCAGGCGCAGGGCCTCGGCCAGGACGTCGATGAGGACCCCTGTCCACCCCCCTGGCACGACCCCTGCGCGCGCCGTGCCGGCGGCCTCCGGTGTCAGAGGGACGCACGCACGCGCGCCTTGTCTGCGTGCGGCGTGGCCTGCGCGTCAGCGGCACCGGTGTCCACGAGGCGGCCACGGCGGGTGAGGGTCCAGACGAGGAGGCCGACGAGCGTGATGCCCAGCGCGACGGCCATGATCGCGGTCCAGCCACCGAGCGCCCAGAGCGGGCCGGTCAGCGCGGAACCGATCGCGCCACCGAGGAAGTTGCAGACCACCAGGGCCGTGTTCAGCCGGCTGCGCGCGGAGCCGGGCAGGGCGAAGAGCCGGGCCTGTCCCAGCACGACGGTGCCCTGAACGGCGACGTCCAGTACGACGATGACGACGACCAGCGCGATGAGGGAACCGCTCGCCGCCCGGCCGGCGACCAGGGACAGCGCGAGGAGCCCCAGCGCGGCACCGGTGGCCGGGGCGGACCAGCCGCGGTCGTGCAGGGCGCCGGCCCGCCGTACGGCGAGCGCACCGGCCGCCCCGGCGAGACCCAGCAGGCCGATCCGGCCGGCCGAGTAGGAGAACGGTTCCGCCGAGAGCAGGTAGGTCAGGGACGTCCAGAACATCGAGAACACGGTGAAGCTCGCGGCGCAGATGGCAAGCGTCGGGGCGGCTGCCCGGTGGCGGGCCACGGTGGTGAAGACCGAGCCGAGCAGGCGCTGGTAGGGGACGGGTTCACGCGGTTCGAGGGGCGGGATGACCGCGCGCAGTACGACGGCGAGGAGCCCATCGGGTGGTGGAATCTCGTGGCCGGCACGAGGTCGTCCCGGCGGTCCTTGATCGCCCGGCCGACGATCTCCTCGGACTCGCCGCGGGAGTAGACGTCGGCGGTGTCGATGAAGTTGATGCCGGCGTCCAGGGCGCGGTGGATGATCCGGACGGACTCGTCCTGGTCGGGGTTGCCCCACGGGCCGAACATCATCGCGCCCAGGCACATCTTGCTGACGGACAGACCGGTACGGCCGAGCAGACGGTGTTCCACGATCGTCTCCAAGGGTCGGCTACGGGGTGCAGGGAGCCGTGCAGGCCCCGTCGGCATCCACGGAATCAGCGGCGACGCCCCGCGGACAGTCACGCTTGTGAGGGGTGACAGCAGGGACCCCCTCACACCGAGACCGGGAGTGGCGGCGGTCCGTGATCGCCTCCCTCGGAGGCGGAGAAGTCCTCTCCCAGAGGTCGGGCCGGCGTGCCGTCGAGTTCCAGCCTGTCGTCGTGGGCTGGATCACACCCGGCGGATTGAGTACGGTCCCCCGTGGAGGTCCGTACCCCCGCATGACGACCGAGGTCCGGATGCGAGGATGAGGCGCCATGACAGCAGGGCCGTGTGCTCGCGCGACACGGGCCGCGGTGTTCGCGGCCATGTGCGTGCTGCTCGCTGCCCTGGGCCACGTCCTGATGTCCGGCAGCGACGTGCCCGCGTGGGCGCTGGCCGCCGGCGGGGCCGTGACCGGTTCCGTGGGCTGGTGCCTGGCGGGGCGTGAGCGGGGGCTGCCGTTGATCGTGACGGTGGTGGTCGCCGCCCAGGCGGTCCTCCACGAGGTGTTCTCCCGCGCCCAGTCCCTGTCCGGCACGTCCGACGGCTCGGCCTCCATGGGCATGAGCGGCATGGGCTCCATGGACAGCTCCATGAGCATGGGCTCGATGCGGATGGACTCCATGGACATGGGCTGGATGCGGATGGACTCCATGGACATGGGCGCCCCGCACATGGGCCACCCGGGCATGAGCCCCGTGCGTCACATGGGGCACTCCATGGACGGCGGTTCGTCGTCCGGGATGCTCGCCGCCCACCTGATCGCCGCGATGCTGTGCGGCCTGTGGATGGCCTACGGCGAGAAGGCCACCTTCCGGATCCTGCGGGCGACGGCCGGATGGCTGGCCGCGCCGCTGCGGCTGCTGCTCGCCCTGCCCGCCACCCCCGACCGCCCCCGCCTCCACATGCGGCGCCGCCGCTCGGACCGGGCGCCGCGTCTTCTGCTTCTCGTCCACGCGATCACTTCTCGGGGTCCGCCCGTGGGAACAGCTGTCGTCTGAAGACAGCTGGTTTCCCGAGGTCGCCCGGCTCGCCGTGTGGGCCTCGGGCCAACGGCCGTACGACCGCACAGGTGCTGGAGCGCCGTAGCGACTCCGTAGGGCCGTCCTGCCCACTTCACCGGACCGCGCGCTTCGGCGCGCCCTGGTCCGGATCACGGTTGACCCGAGAAGGACACCAGGTGATCACCTCTGCCCTGCCCACCTCGCGCACCCGCAGTGACACTCCGGCAGCGCTCGACGAATCGATCACCGCGTGGGCGCTGGCCGCCCGGAGCGGTGACGCGGTCGCGGTCGAGCGGTTCGTGGGCGCCCTGCACCGGGACGTCCAGCGCTATGTCGCCCATCTGTGCGGCGACCCCCAGGCCGTGGACGATCTGGCACAGGACACGTTCCTGCGCGCGCTCGCCAGCCTGCACCGCTTCGAGGGGCGTTGCTCGGCGCGTGCGTGGCTGCTGTCCATCGCCCGCCGCGCGGTGATCGACAGTTACCGGTACGCCGCCGCCCGGCCGCGCCTGACCGACGTACCGGACTGGCAGTCGGCCGTCGAACTGGCCCAGCCGCGTGAGCTGCCGGGCTTCGACGACGGCATCGCACTGCTGGATCTGCTGGCCGCGCTGCCCGACGACCGCCGGGAGGCGTTCATGCTCACGCAGCTGCTCGGCCTGCCGTACGCGGAGGCCGCTGAGGTGAGCGACTGCCCGATCGGCACCGTCCGCTCCCGCGTGGCCCGCGCCCGCGCGACGCTGAGGGCCCTGCTGGACGACGGGGGCACCAAGTCAGTCGGGGAGGACACGCCGGCCACGCCGGCGGCCTGACGCTCCGGCAGGGTGCCGGCGCCGGCTGGAAGAACGGCATCGGCACCCTCGATCTGTCGGCTCGACCTGTCGAGCACCCGGCTGTCGGCGAGCCGGCTCACCACCGCGCCTGCGGCTGCCGCGGGCCCACCAGCCGGTGAAGGTGTCCCCGTGTCCTGCGCGGGCGTCGCCCACGCCCGGACCCCGACCGCCCCCCCGCGGGCGGATGGAACCGTGCGGCAGCCGGGATCCGTTCCGTCGAGGTCACTTGGTGGCACCCTGCGCGAAGCCGTTGTAGATGTAGCGCTGGAGGAAGAGGAAGACGAGGAGGGTCGGTGCGATCACCAGGATCGTGCCGGCCGAGATGTCCTCCCAGTGCGCGCCGAACGGGCCCTTGAAGCGGAAGAGCGCGGTGGAGATGGTGCCCAGATCCTCCGACGGCATGTAGAGGAACGGGACGTAGAAGTCGTTGTAGACGGTGATGCCCTTGATGATGACGACCGTGGCGATCGCCGGCTTGAGCAGCGGAAGGATGATCTTCCAGTAGATGGTGAGGGAGTTCGCCCCGTCCAGGCGCGCGGCCTCGTCGAGGGAGACGGGGATGCCGCGGATGAACTGCAGGAAGATGTAGATCGAGACGATGTCCGTGCCCATGTAGAGCAGGATCGGCGCCCAGAGGCTGTTGAACAGGCCGAAGCTGTTGACGACTTGGAAGGTCGCGACCTGGGTGGTGACTCCGGGCACCAGGGTGGCGATCAGGAAGAGCGCCATGACCGGCTTCTTGGCCCGGAAGTGGAAGCGGTCGATGGCGTACGCGGTCATCGAACCGATGAGCACCGTGCCGGTGATGGAGAACAGCAGGATGACGGTCGTGTTGAAGAAGGCGGACAGCATCTTGCCGTCCGTGAAGGCCGTCACGTAGTTGTCGAGGTTCAGCCAGTCGTGCGGCAGGGACAGCGGGCCGCCGTCGGTGACCTCCCGGGAGGTTTTGAGGGAGGTGAGGAAGACGACGACGAGCGGGACGAGGACGACCAGCGACGCGACGATCAGCGACAGGTAGGTGAGGGCGGGGGCGAGGCGGCGCCGGGCGGGCAGGGGCGTGGTCATACGAGGTCCACCTTCTCGTCGGGCACGAGGCGGCGCTGGATCCAGGTGATCAGCAGGATGATCAGGAGCAGGACGACGGCGGCGGCCGAGGCCAGGCCGGTCTTGTTGAACTGGAAGGCGAGCTTCACCGTCTGGATGACGAACGTCGTGGTGCCGGTCGCGCCGCCGGTCATGATGTAGGGGATCTCGAACACCGACAGGGAGCCGGAGATCGCCAGGATGACGCTCAGGCTGACCACCGGGCGGATGCTCGGGGCGATGATGTGCCGGAACTGCTGTCGGCGTGTGGCACCGTCCAGCTGCGCCGCCTCGTACAGTTCTCCGGGGATCGACTGGATGGCACCGAGGAACAGCACGAAGTTCAGGCCGGTGAAGCGCCAGACGGACACTCCCGCGAGGGAGGTGTTGGCGGATTCGGGATCGCCCAGCCAGGCGTGGTCGGAGCCGGTGCCGAACCAGGACAGCACCGAGTCGAGCGTGCCGCCGTCCTGGAAGAAATACAGGAAGACGAAGCCGATGGCCACGCCGTTGACCAGGTAGGGGAAGAACAGGATCCCCTTGAAGAGGTTCCGGAACCGCAGGTCGAAGCTGAGCACGGTCGCGAAGTACAGCGCGATCGCGATCTGTACGGCGGAGGCGGCGAGGTAGTAGAAGCTGACGAAGAACACCCGGAACAGCTCGGGGCGGGTGAAGATCTGCTCGTAGTTGTCGACGCCGACGAAGTGCCGGTCCGGGCTGACGCCGTCCCAGTCGGTGAAGCTGTAGTAGATCATGTTCCCGACAGGCACATAGGTGAACGTGATCAGCAGGGCCAGGGGGACGGCCAGGAAGAGCCACGGGGTGAGTCGGCGCAGCACGCTTCCGCCCCGGCGTCCGCCGTCGGGGACCGCGGTGCGGGCTGGTGCGGCCTTGCGCGGCACCTTGGCGGGCGCCGTGTGGGTCGTCTCGGTCATGCCGGACCTTTCGTCTTCACGGGTGCGCACTGCCGCCGGGCCCCGTCCGGTGCGCACGGGGCCCGACCGCAGTCGGTGAGGGCAGGAGGGGGAGGGGCCGCCGGTCAGGAGCCGGCGGTCCGGGCCGCCTCGTCCCACCGCTCGTCCAGGTCCGCGAAGTAGTCCTGGAGGCTGCCCTTCTGGGCACCGCGAGCGAGGTCGACCAGCTTCTGGCGGTAGTCGGGCTTGTTCAGGCCGATCTCGGCGGCGTTGTCGATCGTGTTGACCTCGCCGGTCCTCGCCTCGGAGCGCTCCACATAGGTGACATCGTTGTCAGTGAAGTCCTTGAGGGTGCTGGGCATGGCAGCGGACTTCACGGCCGACACGGCACCCTCCTCGGCCGAGTAGCCCGACTTGTCGGTGAACCAGTCGATCCAGGCCCTGGCGGCCGTCTTGTGCGAGGAGTGGATGTTCACCGCCTGCTGGTAGTCGGAGGCGAGGACGGCGCAGTACCTCCCGTCCTTCTGCACCGGGAAGGGCATGAAGCCGATGTCGGCCGGGTTCCTGCCCGCCTTCTTCGCCGCGTCCCGCATCTGCGTGATGGCCCAGGAGCCGAGCTGCATGGTGGCGACCCCGCCCTGGGCGATCATGCCTTTGGACGCCTCCCAGTTGGTGGTGTTGGGGTCCTTCTCGGAAAGACCGCCCTTGACGATGTCGTAGAGCAGGGAGTCGATCGTGTTCAGCTCGCCGCCCTTCCTCCATGGGGACACCGCGCCGGCGAGCTTGTCGTTGGCCTTGGTGTCGCAGGTGACGGAGCCGATGTTGTTGCTCCAGGCGGTCAGCGGCCAACCGTCCTTGAAGTTCGTGTAGTACGGCAGCGCGTCCGTCTTCGCCTTGACGGCGCGGAGGTCGGTGAGGAACTCCTCCGGAGTGGTCGGCCACCTGGTGACGCCGGCCTTCTTCCAGACGGCCTTGTTGTAGACGAAGCCGTTGGCGGTGCCGAACTGGGCGATGCCGTAGACCTTTCCGCCGACGTCGGTCTTGTCGCTGAAGCGGTACTTGGCGCCCAGTTCGGCGGTGGTGCCCAGAGGGGAGAAGAACTTCGGGTAGTCGTTCTTGGCGACGGCGGCCGGGATCATCAGGACGTCACCGTAGTCGTCGGTGTTCATCCTGATCTTGACCTCGCCCTCGTAGTCCGTGAGGGCCTCGAACTTCACCTTGACGTTGGGGTAGGTCTTGTTGAACTCGGCGGCGTACCGGGCCATCGTCCCGTTCTGCACGAGGTCGGTCCGGGCGGTGAGCACCTTGATCGTGCCCGAGGCGTCGGCCGGGTCGGCGGGTGCCTCGGCGGTCTCGCCGGAGGCCGTGCCCCCGCCCCCGCATCCGGCGGCGCTCAGTATCGCGGTCGCCACGAGCGCTCCCGTGAACGTCCTCTTCGTCCTCATGTGCCCAACTCCTTCAGGATGGCGGCTCGGCTCCGTGGGTGGGATGTCGGCACTATGTCAGCCGTCCAGTTAACCGGTAAAGCTCAAATTTCGAGTGTGATGCCCAATCGTTACCGTCGTCCTCCAGCTGCTGGCTTCACGTGCCCGTTCTTGGTGGCGTACTGACGCTTCCGTAGATGAACCGGTTTATGGACAAGGTCCTGATCAGCGGGTTAGGTTGTGCGCCGTTGTCCGTCGACCGGTCCGCGTCAGGCGATTGGAGCCGCACCATGAAGGACGTCACCCAGCTCACCGACGGCTGGTGTCTGCGCCACGGGGAGGACGTGCTGGAGGCCGGCGTCCCCGGCTGCGTGCACACCGATCTGCTGGCCGCTCAGGTCATTCCCGATCCGTACCTCGGTCGCAACGAGGTCGACGTCGCCTGGGTGGGGCGCCACGCCTGGACCTACGTCCGGCACCTCGGTCACGACAGCGCGCACGAGCGCACCGATCTCGTCTTCGAGGGGCTCGACACGGCCGCGTCCCTCACCCTGGCGGGCCGGCCCCTCGGCACCACGCGCAACATGCACCGCACCTACCGGTTCGACGTCACCGGACGCACCGGTGAGCTCGAAGTCCGTTTCGCCTCCGCGTACGACGAGGCCGCGGCCGTGCGCGCCGTGACGGGGGAGCGGCCCAACGTCTATCCCGAGCCGTCGCAGTACATCCGCAAGATGGCCTGCAACTTCGGCTGGGACTGGGGGCCCACGCTCGTCACCGCCGGTATCTGGCGGCCGGTCCGGCTGGAGCACTGGTCCACCGCCCGCCTGGCCGAAGTGCGCCCCCTGGTCACCGTGGCCGACGGGATGGGACGGGTGGAGGTACGGCTGCGGGTCGAACGCACCGCACAGGGCGGTGGCCGGGTCCTGCGCGCACGGGCGGAAGTGGCCGGTGTGCACGCCGAGGCCGAACTGAGCGGCGAGGAGGCGGTCATCCGCCTGGACGTTCCCGCCCCCCGCCTCTGGTGGCCCCGGGGCTACGGCGACCAGCCCCTGTACGACCTCGACGTCACCCTCGACGACGAGACCGGCCCACTGGACGCCTGGCGGCGGCGGATCGGCTTCCGCACGGTCGAACTCGACCGCTCGCCCGACGAGCACGGCTCGGGCTTCACCCTCGTCGTCAACGGCGTCCGGATCTTCGCCCGCGGCGTCAACTGGATCCCCGACGACGCCTTCCCCTCCCGGATCACGCCCGAGCGCTACCGCACCCGCCTCGCCCAGGCCGCGGAGGCCAACGTCGATCTCGTCCGGGTCTGGGGCGGCGGCATCTACGAGGACGACGCCTTCTACGACGCGTGCGACGAACTCGGCCTGATGGTGTGGCAGGACTTCCTGTTCGCGTGCTCCGCCTACCCGGAGGAACAGCCGCTGCGCGGAGAGGTCGAGGCCGAGGCGCGCGACAACGTTGTCCGACTGATGCCGCACCCCTCGCTCGTGCTGTGGAACGGCAACAACGAGAACCTGTGGGGCTTCCGCGACTGGGACTGGGAGCGCCCCCTCGCAGGCGACTCCTGGGGCGAGGGCTACTACCTCGGGCTGCTGCCGCGTGTCGTCGCCGAACTCGACCCCACCCGCCCCTACACCGCCGGCAGCCCGTGGTCCGGCTCCTGGGACCACCACCCCAACGACCCCGCCCACGGCACCCACCACTCCTGGGAGGTGTGGAACCGTCAGGACTACGCCGAGTACCGGGCGAGCGTGCCCCGCTTCGTCGCGGAGTTCGGCTGGCAGGCGCCGCCCGCCCTGGCCACCCTGCGCCGCGCCCTGCCCGGTGAGGACCTCGCCCCCGATTCGCCCGGCATGCTCCACCACCAGAAGGCCGAGGACGGCAACGGCAAGCTGAACCGCGGCGTCGCCCGGCACTTCGCGCTGCCCGACGACGACTTCGACCGCTGGCACTACCTCACCCAGCTCGTGCAGGCCCGTGCGGTCGCGGAGGGCATCGAGCACTGGCGCTCGCACTGGCCGGTGTGCGCCGGCACGATCGTCTGGCAGCTCAACGACTGCTGGCCGGTCACCTCGTGGTCCGCCATCGACGGCGACGGCCGCCCCAAGCCGCTCCACCACGAGCTGCGCCGCGTCTACGCCGACCGGCTGCTGACCCTGCGCCCCGACGACGGCGGCCTGGTGCTCGCGGTGATCAACCAGGCCGCCACGCCCTGGCGGACCTCGGTGAGCCTGCGGCGCATGGAGGCCGACGGCACCACGGTCGGCGAAACCGTCGTCGAGGTGTCGGCCGAGCCGCGCTCCGTGGCCCGGATCCCCGTCCCCGCGGCGCTCACACCGGACGAGCGGTCCGCCAAGGAGTTCCTGGTGGCCGACGCCGGGGAGGCCCCCGGCTCGCACGACGACGAGAGCGGGGCAGCGCTGCGCGCCCTGCACTTCCCGGTGCCGGACAAGGAGTTCGCGTACCCGCTCCCGGCCTACGACGTCACCGTGGAGCCGGTGCCGGGCCGGGGAGATACAGTCGATGTCGTGGTCAGCGCCCGTACCCTCGTCAGAGACCTCCTGCTCCAGCCCGACCGGCTCGACCCCGCCGCCGTCTGCGACAGCGGCCGGCAGACCCTGCTGCCCGGCGAGCGGGCGCGCATCCGCGTCAGCGGCTGCGGCTCCGTCACGGCCGACGCGGTGAAGGCCGCCCTGTTCTGCGTGGATGTGGTGTGAGCGGCTCGCCGGAACGCGTCACGATCAAGGATGTCGCGGCCCGCGCCGGGGTGTCCAAGGGAGCGGTGTCGCTCGCGTTCAATCACAAGCCCGGCGTCTCCGAAGCCACCCGCGAGCGGATCTTCGCGGTGGCCAGGGAACTCGGCTGGGCCCCCAGCGCCACCGCCCGCAGCCTGTCCAGCCGACGGGTCGACATCATCGGGCTCGCCCTGTGCCGCCCCGCCCGGCTGCTCGGCCTGGAGCCGTTCTACATGGACTTCATCTCCGGTATCGAGAGCATCCTGGCGGAGCGTTCCTGCTCGCTGCTGCTGCGGCTCGTGCGCGACCTCGACGAGGAGATCACGCTCTACAAGGAGTGGTGGCGCGGCCGGATGATCGCCGGCGCCATCCTGGTCGACTTCCGTGAGGACGATCCCCGGGTGCCCGCCCTGCAGGGCCTCGGCATGCCCGCGGTCGCCGTCGGCCACCCCTCCCTCACGGGACCCTTCCCCGCGGTGTGGACGGACGACGCGTCGGCGGTCACCGAGGCCGTCCGCTACCTCGCGGCCCTCGGCCACCGGCGCATCGCCCGCGTCGGCGGCCCCACCGACCTCGGACACAGCGCCATCAGGGCCCGCGCCTTCGCCGACACGATCCGCGAACTGAACCTGGAGGAGGCGAAGCAGATCAGCACCGGGTTCGACGAGAAGGAGGGCGCGCGCGCCACCCGCACTCTCCTGCTCGCCGCCGACCGGCCCACGGCCATCGTCTACGACAACGACATCATGGCGGTCGCGGGAGCGGGCGTGGCCGCGGAGATGGGGCTCACCGTCCCGGACGACCTGTCGCTGCTGGCATGGGACGACTCGCAGTTGTGCCGGATCACCCATCCGACGCTGTCGGCCATGAGCCACGACGTGCACCACTTCGGCGCCGAGGTGGCACGGGTGCTGTTCGACGTGGTCGCCGGGACGCACACGAGCGGCCACCAGGTGCCGACGCCTTCACTCATCCCGCGCGGCTCCACCGCGCCGGCGCCGGGAGCGGGCCCGTCATGACGACGCCGAAGGGCCGCGCCCCCCGCGGACGCGGCCCTTCGGCATGCCGGGAGCGGGGCGTCAGTTCTTCACGCAGGCGGTGCCGTTGAGGCTGAAGGCGGCCGGGGCGCCGTTGGTTCCGGTGGTCGAGGAGCCGTTGAAACCGAAGCTCACGCTGCCACCGGCAGGGATCGTCTCCGTCCAGGACTCGTTGTTCACCCGGACCTCACTGCCCTGCTGCACGGCCTTGGCGTTCCACACGGAGCCGAGTCGCTGCCCGCCGGGGAAGGCGAAGGCGAGCTGCCAGCCCTTGACGGCCGTCGTACCGGTGTTGCGGACGGTGACGTCGGCGTTGAACGTGGTGCCCCAGTCGCTGAGGCGGTAGCCGACCGAGCAACTCCCGTTGCCGGAACCGCTGTCGGGGTCGGTACTGGTGTCGCTGAAGACACTGGCTTCCTTGGCGGTCTGCCGGATGCCGTCGGGGCCGGAGAAGATCCGCTGCCCCCAGGCGGTGAGACGGGAGGCGTCGAAGCCGGTGGCCATGTCCAGGTACTCGACACCGCCGCCGTTGCCGCTCCAGGACCATCCGAGGTAACCCACGCCCGACTGCTGCGCGGTGGACATGATGGCGTCCTCGTCCGGGTCCCCGTCCGAGTGCATGTCACCGAATTCCCCGATGACAAGCGGAAGATGCTGCGAAGTGAACCGGTCAATGTAGTTCTTGACCTTGTCGGCGCTGTTGAACACGCCGTACATGTGGATCGAGAAAACGGTGTTGCGCTCGGGATCCGCCGCGAACACCTCGGCGGCGTGATCGCGCATCGTGAAGGACCAGTCCTGTCCCCAGTTCGGGGCGTCCACCATGAGAGTGTGGTGGAATCCGGCGGCCCGCATGCGGGTGAGGGCGTTCTCGGTGTCGGAGGTCCACGCCGTGTAACCGGAATTCCCGTACGGCTCGTTGCCGATGTTCAGGACGACGTACTTCTCCTGACCCTGCACCGCGTCCTTGACGCTGATCCAGTAGTCGACGGCGCGGGAGAGCGCGACGGCCCCGTCCTGTTCGCCGTAGCCGGTGGTGTCATGTGCCTCCAGGACGCAGACGAGCCGGTTCTGCTTGCACTGTGCGACGACGGCCGCGACGTCGGCGGTGTCGTTCCTGGTCCACCGGTCACCGGTGGCGAGCACCACGCGCACGGAGTTGGCGCCCAGTGCCTTGATGTCCTTCAGCGCCTGCGCCGTCCTGGTGGGGTACCAGGCATGGGCGTGGTTCGCGCCGCGCAGGACGAACTCCTTGCCGTTCGCGTCCACCAACCGCCCGTCGGTGACGTGGAACCCCGACGTGCTCCGCGTGTCCGCCTGCGCGGGGGACGGTGCGGCCAGTATCGAAACCGCCAGGGCCAGCACCGCTCCCGCCGCGGTGGCCAGTCTCTTCCTCATCCATGCTCCCAAGGAGGTGATGCGTGCCGCCGGACCGGGACGCGCCGACGGCACGGCACTGCCTTTCACTGTGTGACCGAGCCACGGCTCGCGCCGGCCCAACGGTGCGCTGGAAGCCGGAATACGAAATGCGCGAGCCGGTCTGACGCCCCGCCCAGGTATGGGACAGCAGCTCAGCGGGCGGCGGGACGATGAATCACCGACGGAGACCGCTTACCGACCTCGCCACGGAACAGGCGGCTCGGTCATGCCTCGCGATCGGCGACTGGAAGAGAGGCTAGGGCGATCGGCCCGCGCGTTCAACCATGAAGACGAAACCGGTTCAGTTTAGTGGGAGTTCAGTTCATCGAGTTGTCTGACGGCTGTAAGTGGCCCGGAAAGGGAATATCCCGCGCGGCAGGAAGGTGTTCGCCACGCCGGAGGAGGAGACCTTCTGGACGAGACGCGGGGAGGGGAACGGGGCGGTGCGGGCGGCTGGCCCAGGAGGCTTCCGCCGGTGGCGTCGAGGGAGGCGCAGGTGATCCAGCGCGCCCGGTCGGTGGCGAGGAAGACCACCACGACGGGGGCGGATCATTGCCGCCGCGCGCACGGTCTTCGGGAGCGCGGGGCTGAACGCGTCGATGGCCTCGGTCGCGCGGGAGGCCGGGGTCGGGATCGCCACCCTCTTCCGCCACTTTCCCCGCAAGGAGGACCTGGTCGCTGCGGTCTTCGCCGACCGTATGAAGGCGTACGCGCAGGCCACCGCCGAGGCCCTGGCCGACCCGGACCCGTGGCACGGCTTCACCGGCTACATCCAGCACGTGTGCGCGATGCAGGCCGCCGACCGCGGCTTCGCCGACATCCTGACCATGAGTTTCCCCGGCGCCCCGGACATCGAGGAGTACCGCGCCCAGGCGTACGAGGGCTTCCTCCAACTCATCGGCCGCGCCAAGGACAGCGGGGAGCTGCGGGAGGACTTCACCAGCCGTGACCTCGTGCTGCTGCTGATGGCCAACGCCGGCGTCCTCAGCGCCACGGCCGAGGCCGCACCGGACGCCTGGCGCCGCCTCGTCGCCTGGATGATCCAGTCCTTCCGGGCCCCGGCCCGCGGCCCGCTGCCGGACCCGCCCGAGGACGCCGCCCTGTACGAGGCCATGCGCCGCGCCGGCCAGGGCGTCACCTCGCTCGAAACGGGGAAGCGCCGCTGAGCCCCGGCCGGCGGCGGCCCCGTCGCCGCTCTGCCTTGACCGCCGCGCCGGCCGGGAACCGGGGCCCGGCGCCCCGGGATTCGCGGACCGGCCGCGTCGGGCGGACAGCCGGCGTCCGCGGGTTGAGGCGGCGGGCGCCTCGGTGCTCACGAGCAGCCGACCCGCCGCATGACGGCACGCCCCGGTGCGAAATACTCTCCCGATGAGTTCACGCACTTCCCCGATCAGCCAGCCGATCACGATACGGAGGGCCGTGGCGCGGGATGCCAAACGGCTCACGCGGCTCGTGCGCGGCTCAGGCGCCTACCAGGGTAAGTACGCAGCCGCGGTGGCGGGCTACCGGGTCGGGCCTGACTACATCGAGGCCCACCGCGCGTTTGTGGCCGTCGGCGCCGACGAGCATGGCGGCCGGGTCCTCGGGTTCTACTCGCTCGTCCTCTCTCCACCGGAGCTCGACCTGCTGTTCGTCGCCGATGAAGCGCAAGGACGGGGTATTGGACGGCTGCTCGTCGCGCACATGCAGTCCGAGGCCCGTGCCGCCGGGCTCGACCGTGTCAAGGTCGTGTCGCATCTTCCGGCCGAGGACTTCTACCACCGCGTGGGCGCGGAGCGGACCGGAACCGCGCCGGCGAACCCGCCCTCCGTACTGTGGGACCGTCCCGAATTCGAGTTCCGCATCCCTTCGGAATGACGCGGTGTGCCGGTCCGCACGGCACCGGCGGCCCCTCCCGCCGACTCCCTCCGCCTCGCCTGCCACACCCTTTCCAAGGCCCCGCCTCTGGGTGCACTCGGCTCGTTGCAGCACGCATCCCGCTGCTCGGCACCCCTGTGCCGGTCCGACCGGTACGCCGATCGGGCCACGCTGCGTGCAATGAGTCCGGGCCGCCGATCCGCGCGCGGCGGCTCACCCCACGGCCGAGACCGAGAACCGGACCTCGACGCTCTCGAACTGCCGCCGGGGAAGCAGCCGCCGTCCAGGGCCGACTCAGTAGCTCCGGACTGAGGCTCGGCCGAGGACGACGGAGGCGCTCCGCAGTGACGGATGGTTTGTGCCGGTGTGCTGTGAGACCTCCAGAACGGGTGAAGGAGCACACACCTTTACTCACACTCCCGTGTCAGGCAGGCTCTTGTGAGCGTCCTGGGACGGGTGTGGTGCGGCATGGTGCGAGGAGGCCCTTGCGACCTGCTTGAGCGCGGATGCCGTGGTGGGGTCGCCGACCTTGGCCGGTTGCTCGTGCGGGTGATCTGCGGGGCGGTCCTGGTGGAAATGGGAGGGTGCCAGCCTGTCGCCGGCGCCGTAGGACTCCGGGCCGGCGGTTTCCCTGGGCGTGGTGCCGGTGTCGGCTACAGCGGACCGTATGCCGCCCTTTGCCAGGTCACTCGGCTCCTCGCTGTGCCGGGGGTGTGGCTGGGTCAGCCAGGCGACGGCCGCCCCGGTGAGGGCCACGGGCCATTCCACCACTCCGGCGACGCCGAGCACCCCGGCTCCGGTGTAGACCGCCACCCGGCGGCCGCGTGGGGAGATGACCCCGATCCAATCCAGTGCACTGTCGGCGACCTTGCTCACCTGCTCTGCTCCGGGCAAGCGGCGCAGTCCGGAGCCGATGACCCGCAACGGCTGAGGAAGACCGGATGAACTCTCCTGCATCTGGTTCATGTCGAGCTCCCTCCGTCGGTCTCTCAAGGAGTGCCAGACCCGAGTTTCCCGTTGTCACACCGCCTATGCCGTGTGGCCACGGCGGGGTCTCACTCTTTTCGGTCGGAGGGGAGATGCCTCAGCTCACGCCCGCCCCTCGCTCGTGTGGTGGCAGGCATGTGTGTGAGGTGAGGGGGTAGCCGGGCGTCGTCGGCCGTTTCACGGCGGGCCGTGGAACGAGTTCGAACCAGGAGGGGACCTCATGGCGCTCATGAGCAGGTGGGACACGCAGCTGGCCGAGCTGCCCGAAGTAGCCGACCCTTCCCGCGTGGCGCCCAAGGACGCCCGCGAGCTCTCCCGCTTGTTCTTCGAACAGCTCGCGGTGCTGGAGGAGGGCACGCCCGAATACAGCTACGCCCGTAACACGCTGATCGAGATGAACATGTCCCTGGTCCGCTACGCGGCCGGCCGCTTCCGCAGCCGCGGGCCGGAGGAGATGGAGGACATCGTCCAGGTCGGGATGATCGGCCTGATCAAGGCGATCGACCGGTTCGAGCTGTCGCGGGAGGTGGAGTTCACCTCCTTCGCCATCCCCTACGTCGTCGGGGAGATCAAGAGGTTCTTCCGGGACACCACCTGGGCGGTGCACGTGCCCCGCCGCCTCCAGGAGGCCCGCGTCCAGCTCGCCCGCGCCACCGAGGAACTGCGCAGCCGGCTGGGCCGCACGCCGACGGTCAAGGAACTGTCGGAGCTGATGAGCCTGTCCGAGGACGAGGTCCGCGAGGCCCGCCTGGCTTCCAACGGCTACAACTCCTCCTCCCTGGACGCCACGATCGGCGGCAGCGAGGACGGCGAGAGCGTCCTGCAGGACTTCATCGGCACCGAGGACACCGCGCTGGAGTTGGTGGAGGACTTCCACTCCCTGGCCCCGCTGATCGCCGACCTGGATGAGCGGGACCGGCAGATCATCCACATGCGGTTCGTGGAGGAACTCACCCAGGCCCAGATCGGCGAACGCCTCGGCGTCTCCCAGATGCACGTCTCCCGACTCCTGTCCCGCTGCCTCGCCCGCCTGCGCGAGGGCCTGCTCACTACTGGCTGACAGCCGGTTGTCCGCGTTCCGCTGATGCCCGCCGCAGCCGTGGCGGGCATCAGCCGCATCAGCTGCATGAGAGGCCACGGTCCCGAGGCCAGGGAAGCCAGGCGTCCGGAACGGCACGGGGCCGGGCGCGTGTTCCCACCGGGCCGGCCTCACCGAGGACGACTGTGCCGGAAGAAGGGGGCCGCCATTCGAGCGGCACTCTCTCTGGAGTGTCTGCGGTAGAAGCTCACGTGTACTCCGTAGAGAAAAACTGTCGTGGCGGCAGTAGACACTCTGGCGTTGCAGGGTTAGCGTTGTCTACGTACCCAGGAGTCGAAGTGGGCACAGCAGGTACGGCTGTGCAGGTAGACCAGAAGGACACGGCCCCAGCGGGGCTGTGAGCAGCATCCGCGGTATCCGCGCAATCGAAAGGTAAGGAGCAGAACGCCATCAGGATCGCCCGGGCGAGGAAGCAGTCCGCCCGGGTACCGCAAGGCCCCGGATTGGAAGGTGGTCCCCGGTCACGCATCCGCGATCCCCGCAGCCCCGCCCTCCCGGGCGGCCCCTGCGGAACAAGAAGGCCGGCGCAGTGCGCCGGTAGATGGTGTTGAAAGCTCGGGGCCCGGGTGCCGGTACTGGCACCCGGGCCCCCCGACGCGTCCCCGAAAGAAGAGGTATATGCCGCCTGCCGGTTCCCGTCCCGTCGCCCCTCTCGACGATGACGACTACCCCGCCTACACCATGGGCCGGGCCGCTGAGATGCTCGGCACCACACCCGCCTTCCTCCGGGCCCTCGGCGAACACCGCCTGATCACCCCGCTGCGCTCCGAGGGCGGACATCGCCGCTACTCCCGTTACCAGCTGCGCATCGCCGCCCGCGCCCGCGAACTCGTCGACCAGGGGACCGCCATAGAGGCCGCCTGCCGCATCGTCATCCTCGAAGACCAGCTCGCAGAGGCCCAGCGCATCAACGAGCGACTGCGCGCCGAAGGCAGCTAGCCTCAGCCGAAGAGATCAGCCTGATCGGACCACTTGAACCCGAGGCAACCGATGTCCCGCTGGCGGACGAGGCGACCGGGAGACCCCACCGCCGTTCCGCACCCCAGGCGGGCTCAACGCGTCGACCAGATCCCGACGGAAGAGAAAACCGCGAGCGCGCGCGATGGATGTGCTGGGTGAAGACGGGCGAACCCGGGGAAGAAGGAGCGGCAACGGACAGGAGGTGGCCATGGGTGGCGGGGATCTGGAACTGGGGCAGCTTCTGGCCGCCGCGGAGGCGGCACCGCCGGGGGAGTCCGTCGAGGTAGTCGCGAACGACTTGCGCAAGCGTTTCGGGGCGGAGCGCGTGTCCTTCCTGTTCGTCGATCTCGTGGGCCATCGGCTGTTGCGCCTGATCACACAGGCCGATGACGGCGGGGGCGCTGCCGAGCGGATCGACCTGGAGGGCAGCGTCTACGACGCCGTCCTGCGCAGCCAGCGCCAGCACGTGGAACCGGACGGCCTGGGCGGTCGGCGTGTGATCTCGCCGGTGACCAACCGCGGCGACTGCATCGGTCTGCTGGAGGCGACGCTGCAGAACGCCGACGACACCGTGCTCGCCCAGATCGAGGACGCGGCGCACGCACTGGCCTACATCATCGTCACCGACCGCCGCTTCACCGACCTGTATCACGCGGGCCGGCGCACCACCCGGACCAGCCTGGCCGCCGAGATCCAGCACCAACTGCTTCCCTCGGCCTCCTGCTGCGAGGCTCCCCAGTTCACCCTCGCCGCGGGGCTGGTGCCGGCCGACGACATCGGCGGGGACACATACGACTTCACGCTCGATCGCGACACACTGCACCTGTCCATCACCGACGCCATGGGTCACGACACCCACTCCGCGCTGCTCGCCACGCTCCTGATCGGCGCTCTGCGCGGCGCTCGCCGCAGCGGTTGTGACGCGCTCCAGCAGGCCCAACGCGCCCATGACGCCTTGCTGACCCACAGTCGTGGCCTGGCCACCGGTCAATTGCTGTGCATCAGCCTCGCGACGGGGACCTGCGAACTGGTCAACGCCGGGCATCCCCGGCCGCTGCGCCTGCGCAAAGGCGCCACCGAGGTCGAAGAGGTCCAGCTCGCGGCCAACCTCCCCTTCGGCGTGGCGGCCCCCGCCTCCTACCGTGTCCAGCAACTCCAGCTCCTCCCCGGCGACCGTCTGGTCCTGCTCACCGACGGCATGCAGGAACGCGGCGCCGGAGCCGTCGACCTGGCATCCCTCATGTGGGACACCCGCGCCTCACACCCCAGGGAGACCGTGCGCACCCTGACCACCGCGGTGCTGGATGCCTGTCGGGGAAACCTCAGGGACGACGCCACCGTGCTCGTCTTGGACTGGCACGGTCCGCACCGCGAAGACGGGTAGAGCCCAGTCCGCCGATCAAGGACTACGGTTCGTCCCTCACGGCTGCGTAGCGTGATGCCCGACGACTGCACGTCACGGCACGAAGCCAGTGATCAGGCGCCGATGGAGCGGCCGATGCCGAAGCGTCAGTTGCTGAGGGCTTGGCGGAGCGTTTCCCGGCAGTCGATGAAGGTGTCGACGCCGACGATGTTCAGGGTGCGCATCACGGATTCGCGGGGTGCGGCCAGACGCAGCCAGCCGTCGGCTTCGCCGAGGGTGCGGTGAGCGGCGATGAAGATGTTGATGCCGCTGGAGTCCATGAAGGTGACCTGGTGCAGGTCGACCACGACGCGGGGGCGGGGGGTGTCGGAGACGTCCAGGGCCTGGCGGAGTGTGTCGCCGGTGTGGTGGTCGATCTCTCCGGCCAGGGTCACTACGTGGATGCCGTCGATGGTCGTGGACACGACCGATAGCCGGCCTGACGGCTCAGTGGGTCCGTTGTCGGTCATCTCCGCCTCAGCCACATAGGTGATCCCGGCATATGCACACCGTCGTACGCGGTGTCGCCCGGCATGGTACGGGCGGAGTCTTTGTGTGGCACAGTCAACAAGGCGGGCAAGGCGTGAACCTCGGCTGCGGGGGTATGCGCGCGCGTTGTAGATGGGGAAAGAACGGCGGCGTTGATGGGGCCAGGCCCGGTGGGGGAGGACGACACCGCGGACGACGCCGCGCCTGACGCCCGTGTTCTGCAGACCGCCGTGGCGCTGGAGGGGGACGGCGCCTGCATCGCCCAGGCTCGCCATCTGGCCGCAGGCTTTCTCGCCCATGCCCGGAGCGGGCAGGGAGTACCGGTCTCGCAGCGTGCCGTGGACCTCACCCAGCTGGTGGTCAGCGAACTGGTCACCAACGCCCGCAAGTACGCGCCCGGACCCGTACTGATGGAACTGCGGATCACTGGCGAAGTGGTGGAGGTCGTCGTGTGGGACTCCGACCCGGTGCTGCCGGTGGCGCGGGTCTCGGACGCAGGCCGCGTCGGGCAGCACGGCCTGGAGATCGTGATGGCCGTCGCGCAGGGCGTGGAAGTCCGGCGCGAGCCGGTCGGGAAACGCATCGCCGCCCGCATTGCCCTCGCTGACGTCCCCGGCCTGGCCGGCACCCGCGACAAACCCTAGGAATGCGGTCGGCTACCCCAGCCTCGCCGGTGACGATCACGGCCATCTCGGCTGCCGCCACCCGCTCCCTGCGGCAGCCTGGTGCTGGGCGTGCTGCCGTGCGAGCGACGAACACAGCCCCGCGTTGAAGATCCCATTGGTGACTTGCCGTTCGTGAAGACCCCTCCAGGGGGCCCGTACTCCAGCGGCACCCGAACTCAGAGTCCAGGTGGAGACCGGGTGAGCCGATTGGGCCGATTCCGATCGGTGCCGTACAGTTCACCGTACCGACGCGGGGTGGAGCAGCTCGGTAGCTCGCTGGGCTCATAACCCAGAGGTCGCAGGTTCAAATCCTGTCCCCGCTACTCGAACGTGAAGGCCCGGTGTCCACCGGGCCTTCACTGTGTGTGCCGGTTCGCTCCTGGCTCTCGGCGAACAGGGCACCGCGGTCGCACAAGGCGACAACGCACTGGGCTGCACCGACGACGCCGTACGCCGCCTCAGCCACCGTGCTTGTCCCAGTACCTCGCCGCCAGGGGGCTGCAGCGCACTCACCCAGCACGCGCCGGCACTGTCGAACTCCCGGCGGACGACTTTCGCGGGATCTGCCGGTCACCCGGCAGACACGGATGGTTCACCGGGCAGGCAGGGGTAACCCGACAGGTGGCTCCCACCGGCTGCGCACAGCACGCGTCGGCGGCGGCCCAGGGCCACCCGCGCTGGAGGAACCTCGTGAACGGCGAATCGACCACCCCATCCTGCGAGACGCGCTTCCCCGCGGTCACGGCGAGCATCACGGCCGCCCGGCACTGGGTCCGCGACTGCGTGGAAGGTTTCGGCGGCCCGCTGTGCCGGCACCGGATGATCCAGACCGCCGAACTGCTCGTCTCGGAACTGATCACCAATGCCATCCGCCACGGCTCCGGCCCGCCCCTGATCCAGCTCACCTGGAACGGGCGGTGGCTGCGCATAGCCGTCAGCGATTCCAGTGACCGCTGGCCCCGCGAACGCGCCACCGCGAACACCGAGCCCGGCGGTTTTGGCATGCAACTCCTCGACCGACTCGCCCGACGCTGGGGTGTCACCCCGGGTCACCCCGGCAAAACGGTCTGGGCCGAACTCAGCCCCGACTCCTGAGCGCGGTGGCGCAGCCGACCACCAACAGCGCCATCCTCGGCGCCGGCTGGGGCACCTCTCGTCCGTGCCCCCACCGGCCCCGGCAGCACTACCGTTCGCTGCGACCTCCCCGGCCGACCGTGCAGGAACGGGACAGTGCTGCCGGGCTGTGGCTCAGGCGTCGATGATGACGGGGATGATGAGGGGCTTGCGGCGGTGGGCGCGGAACGCCCAGTTCGCCACGGCCCGGGCGAGGAGCTGTTCGAGTTGGCGCGCGTCCCCGACGCCTTCCTCGGCCGCGGTGGCCAGAGTCTTCTCGATGACGGGGACGACCGGCTCGAAGGTGGTGTCGTCGTGCACGAAGCCGCGGGCCAGGAAGTCGGGGGCCTCGGCGAGGGCCCCGGTGTCCGCGTCGACGATCGCCACCACCGTGAGCACGCCTTCGGAGGCGAGGGTGAGGCGGTCCTTGAGAGACGCTTCGGTGGCGCCGCCGACTTCCATGCCGTCCACGTAGACGTTGCCGGCGGGGACCTTGCCGGTGATGGAGGCGCGCCCGTCGACGAGGTCGACGACGACGCCGTCCTCGGCGATGACGACCCGTTCGGGGTCGACACCGGTACGGATGGCGAGGTCGGCGTTGGCCCGCAGGTGGCGCCATTCGCCGTGCACGGGCATGACGTTGCGGGGCTTGACGATGTTGTAGCAGTAGACGAGTTCGCCGGCGCTGGCGTGCCCGGAGACGTGGACCTTGGCGTTGCCCTTGTGGACCACGTGGGCGCCCCACCGGGTGAGTCCGTTGATCACCCGGTAGATGGCGTTCTCGTTGCCGGGGATGAGGGAGCTGGCGAGCAGGACGGTGTCGCCCTTGCCGATGCGGATCATGTGGTCGCGGTTGGCCATCCGTGACAGCGCGGCCATCGGTTCGCCCTGGGAGCCGGTGCACACCAGAGTGACCTTGTGGTCCGGGAGCTTCTCCAGCTCCTTCGTGCTCACGACCAGACCGGAGGGGACCTTCAGATACCCCAGGTCACGGGCGATGCCCATGTTGCGGACCATCGACCGGCCGACGAAGGCGACCTTGCGGCCGTGCTGGTGGGCGGCGTCCAGGACCTGCTGGATGCGGTGCACGTGGCTGGCGAAGCTGGAGACGATGACTCGGCGCGGCGCGGTGCGCATCACCTGCTCGATCGCCGGGTTCAGCTCACGCTCGGAGGTGGTGAAGCCGGGCACCTCGGCGTTGGTGGAGTCGGTGAGGAACAGGTCCACACCCTCCTCGCCGAGGCGGGCGAAGGCGCGCAGATCGGTGATGCGGTCGTCGAGAGGGAACTGGTCCATCTTGAAGTCGCCGGTGTGCAGCACCAGCCCGGCCCGGGTGCGGATCGCGACCGCGAGGCTGTCGGGGATGGAGTGGTTGACCGCCACGAACTCGCAGTCGAAGGGCCCGAAGCCACGCCGGTCGCCCTCTCGCACCCGCACCGTGCGCGGCCGGATGCCGTGTTCCTTGAGCTTGGCCTCCAGGAACGCCAGCGTCAGCTTGGAGCCGACGACGGGAATGTCGGACCGCTCCCGCAGCAGGTACGGCACGCCGCCGATGTGGTCCTCGTGGCCGTGGGTGAGTACCACGGCCACGATGTCGTCCAGCCGGTCCCGGATCGAGGTGAAGTCCGGCAGGATCACGTCCACGCCGGGCTGGGTCTCCTCGGGGAACAGCACGCCGCAGTCGACGATCAGCAGCTTGCCCGCGTGCTCGAAGACGGTCATGTTGCGGCCGATCTCACCCAGGCCGCCCAGGGCGATGACCCGCAGCCCTCCTTCAGGAAGGGGCGGGGCGGCTTTCAGTTCGGGGTGCGGATGACTCATACCCTGACGGTACCCGGAGAGCGGGACGGATGATCCATTGCCTGCGCGATCTCCCTTCCCCGACGGTGCCCAGGCACCCGCAGCGGGTGCCCCGGCACGATCGGATCACGCCGGCGGCCGGAACGGTCAGTGGTGGCAGCGCTAGCACCGTCCGTGGCCGAACCGTGCGCCCGGTGCAGGAGAAGACGCGAGCGCCGTCAGCGCTCAGAAGCAAGTGGGCTGAGAGGGCCCCGAGGCAGCCTCCTTCGCCGGGCACACAGACGGAGGCGTCCCCGAAGTACTCGCCGCCCCCGCCCGCCATGCCGGAAGCCGATGTGGTGTCCCGTGAACTCGACGACGAGGTCGCGCGGGGTGTGGCTCGTCCGTGTATTGAGCCCGACGACGGGCAGGCCGCCGTCCTCCGAGAGCGGCCGGGCTGCCTTGTCCGGGGGAGGCCGCATGTCGAACTCGTGCTTGATCAGCCTGCCGGTACACGGGGCCGGCGCGCGGAAGCCCTGGTGATCGCTCTCACCGGTCACCGGAGGCGTAGCCCGTTCGGCGAGCCGGAGCCGGCTCCCGCGGGGGGAGCCACGACAGCCCCGGCCCTCGTCCTCACGACCGGTTCGCGATGGGGCCGACCCCCGCTCACCCCACGGTCGCGAGGACCGACTCAAGAGGCCCATGCCGGGGGAAGGGCGCGGATCTCTCGTAGACGCCGCCCCCGCCGACCCGGGCGGCGGCCCCCTCACTGTCCCCACCCTCAGCCAGAAAACAGTCGGTGGCGGGGAGGCCATGCCTCGTCGCCTTGTGCAGAAGAAGGGCGCGAGACTGCTTGATCACCATCTGCCGAGCCTCACGGGTGATCCAGCCCTTCGTTCCCGGCCGGATGCCGGCGCGTTTCCGCTAGCGGCTTCCATCATGCCGTTATAGCGTTGTGATCAGCAGTCGTGGTTCCGAAGTTCCGTTCGCCCGTGATCGCCATCACGGGCGTTCCTGCTGTTCAGCGCCTCTCCGGACCAGGGCGATCACCTCCCGGTCGCGCAGGGTGCGTGCCCGGTTTCCCTCGAAGGAGACAGTTATGGCCAAGGGCACAGTGAAGTGGTTCAACAGCGAGAAGGGCTTCGGGTTCATCGAGCAGGAGGGCGGCGGCCCCGACGTCTTCGCCCACTACTCCAACATCGCCAGCCAGGGCTACCGCGAGCTGCAGGAGGGCCAGAAGGTCGAGTTCGACATCACACAGGGTCAGAAGGGCCCGCAGGCGGAGAACATCCGCCCCGCCTGATCGCGCGCCTCGGTAAGGGTCCGGCATCCCGGCTTCGGGACTCCGGGCCCTTACCGTCTGCCGCAGTGGTCAGCGGACCAGAGCCGAGATACGCAGCCCGCGAGGTGTTCAACCTGGTCAGGCCGGTCGCTCGCACCCCCGCGTCATAGGGGCGTCTGTGATGGCGGTCTTCGACGAGAAGCCTCGCCGGTGCGGTCCGACGGGGGGCTTCTCAAAGTGCGTGCAACGCCGTCGAGGGCACCGTTGCGCCCGGCTTCTCCCCTCCTGAGCACCCGAAGCAAGGCGGGGGCGACGCCGCCGCTCTGACGGCCGAGGCACAGTCTGTCACCAGGGACTCTCCGCGCCCAACCGAGAGGCACCCCTCGCTCCTGCAAATCCAACCGCCTTTGAGGAGTGTCTACGGAACGGCATGTCTCTCCGAGGCCGGGCGGATCGCAACCGCGTCCACGCGACCGACCCGGCGTCGGTGAACTCGGTGCGTGGTCGTGCGGCCGATGCGCTGGAAGCGGTCGCGTCCACGTCACACCAGATCCCTTCCACCAAGAAGGGCGGGCGTGCCGGTCTCACGCGGACCCGTCTCCTCGTCATCGACCAGGGGGGTAACGCCCCGTGACCGCTCCTCAAGATGAATGTCCACGCCTGCAGCTGCACACGTCATGGTTCAGGACGGCATCCGCAGGGCGAGCAGGGCCACGTCGTCGGTGTTGCCGGGCGGCATGCGGTCGAGTAGCTGATCGCACAGGGTGTCGAGCGGTCCGTGGGCGAGAGCGAGGGCGTGGTGGCGCAGCCGGGTGAGGCCGGTGTCGAGGTCGCTGCCGGGGATTTCGATCAGGCCGTCGGTGTAGAGCAGCAGGGTGGAACCCGGCGGCAGCCACTGCGCGGCGTTCGGTCGGCTGCCGACGGTGCTCGAACCGGCGCCGAGGAGGAGCCCCTGCACGGCTTCGAGGTACTGCGCCTGTCCGTCCTGGGTCAGCAGGAGGGTAGCCCGGTCGCGGCGCGGGCCTGGTCCTGGGACCACACCAGCAGGTCGGGGGCGTTGTCGGGATCGAGGCCCTCGTGGTTGGGGTTGGCGTGGTGGCGGGTGTGTTTGTCCTGCCACCATCCGTAGCCCATCCCGATCGCGGCCCCGGCGATGCGGCCGGCCGTCTCGCTGGGCCGGCGCCGGCGGAAGACCTGGCGGTGGGCGACGTCGTGGGCGAGCAGAGCCACCTGGCCGGACATCATGGCGAGGAACGCGGCGACCGCCAGGGTTCACCAGCCGGCGCCGATGACGACGAACGCCCCCCAGCCCCCGGCGTAGGTGACGGCCACGGCGATGGACCGGACGGTGTAGTAGCCGGGGCGCCGGTTCATCAGGCCGGCCTCGGCGATCTTCTTGGACAGGCGGGCGAAATCACTGCCGCCTGCGGGGGAGGCGGGCGACGGGGAGGGGTGTGCGCGGTCATGCCGTCGGCGTGTCCTTCCTGGCTGACGGCCCGCATCCGGTCGGGCGGTGTACGCCGGATGCGATGCCGTAGCCGGGTACCCGCATTCCTGCCTTCGGACCGGCACCCTGGTGCTCCTCGGCCGGAGCCTGCGGAGGTCGCCGGGCTCTGACGTCGTGAGATCCTCCCCGGAGGGTGGCCGCTGTCGACGAACCTGCCGCGCTGGCAATCGGGGCGAAGCGGCATGGAAGGGATATAAGACACTAGCCTCGGGCCATGGTGACGCGTACCCGGCTGTATCACGACGGCACTCTGGTCCTGGAGGACTTTCCCGTCGGTGACGTCCCTGCGCATCTCGCTGATCCGGCGTCGGTCCTGTGGCTGGACCTGCACCGGCCCGGAGCCGCTGAACTCACCATGCTCGGTCAGGAGTTCGGCATCCACGAACTGGCTCTGGAGGATGCCGCCCAGCGTGGACAGCGGCCGAAACTCGACCGCTATCGCACCCACGAGTTCCTCAGCGCCTATGCCGTGACCGTCAGCCCGGACGGTGCGCAGCTGACGCACAGCGAGATCGCCGTATTCCTCACCGGCCAGGCCATGATCACCGTCCGCAAGGACGACGGCCTCGACATCGAGGACGTCGTCGCCCGCTGGGACGAGAGCCCGGACCTGGCCGGCCACGGCGTCGGATTCCTGCTGCACGGCCTGCTCGACCATCTCGTGGACGGACACTTCGCCGCCGTCCAGCAACTGGACGACAGCATCGAGGAGCTGGAGGGCCTGCTCTTCGCGGCCGGGCGCCGCGAGATCGAAGCCGTGCAGCGCCGGGTCTTCGCACTGCGTAAATCGCTCGTCCGGCTGCGCCGCGTCGTGCTTCCGATGCGCGAGGTGGTCAACGGGCTCATGCGCCCCGGCCTGCACCTGATCACCGACCCTCTCGTCCCGTACTACCAGGACGTCTACGACCACGTGCTGCGTGCCACCGAGTGGACGGAATCACTGCGGGACCTGGTGGCCTCGGTCATGGAGACGAACCTCTCGGTCCAGGCCAACAGCATGAACCTGATCATGAAGAAGGTGACGAGCTGGGCCGCGATCATCGCCGTACCCACCGCGATCACCGGCTACTACGGCCAGAACCTCCCCTATCCCGGTTTCGGCCACGAGTCGGGCTTCATCACCTCCGCCGCCGTCATCGTGCTCCTGTCCGCATTGCTGTATCTGACGTTCAAGCGCAAGGACTGGCTCTGACCGGCATCGGCACCGGCGACCAGGTCCCGAAGGCAGGAAACCACCTGGTCATCCCGCGCTTTTCGGGCCGGTGAGCGGAGTAGTGTGAAGACACCGGAAGTTTTTCGCGCACCGGCTCCGCTGCGGGTGCCGTTTCCGGTGATCGACAGCGCCGGGCCGCACCCACGAGCCCGGGGACAGGTCCGCGCCATGGCCGTGACCATTGACCGTACGACATCGAGCAGGCGCACGCGGCCGCCGGCGGCCCGGCTGTCCCTGAGACCCGCGCCGGGCGGGCTGGACGGCATGTGGTGGCCTCGCTCCCGTGCCCTCACCCGTGAGCTGCCCACCCTGACGGCCGCACTGGGCGATCTCTGGGGTCGTATCACGGGTGTCACCGTGCACCCGGCCTACTGGCCCGTCCTGCCGCACTGGGTGTCCGACGCCGGGCGCACCGTGCAGGTGGACTGGTCCACCGAGGAGCAGGATCCGCACAGACTCACTCTCTTCTCCGCTGACGGCCGCCGGGACGTGCTGGTGATTCCGCCGGAAACCGGTGCTGACGCCGCCGCGCAGCTGATGGCCGGCGACGGCATCGATGTCCCGGCCCGGGAGCAAGCGGCAGACAGGATCGATGCACGAAACAGGGAGGAAGCCTGGGAGGCCGAAGGCGGAGCAGGTCGACCGTCGTCCCTGCCCCGGCCCATCGGCTCGGCGGGGCCTTCGCCCGCCGGTCGGCGGAGGTGAGATCCCGTGCTCGTCATCGCCGTGGCCGTGCTGGTCGTCCTGATCGCCGTCGGAGTCGTTCTGATCCACCAGCTCAACGGTCAGCACGACGAACGGATCGCTGCCTTCCACTACAGCGATGTTCTGCCGGGGATCGGGCGTCGGCCCCGGAGGCGCCGTCGGTCGACGGTGAACGCGAGCGTTCCGACGCGCCCCACCGCGACGGCTGCCGCGGATGACATCGACTTCGGCCCGACGGACGGCAGAGGAAGGCGCGTCATGGCGATATTGCGAGACCGGAAGGCGTACCGCGAGAGGATCATGCAGGCTCTGTACCAGGCCGCCGAGGGCAATCGCCTCCTGGGCGTCGATGGGGCGAAGCTCCGCACCGACCTCGGCATCCCTGAGCAGGACATGGCCGCTGCCTGCATGTACCTGGCGGGCGAAGGCTGGATCGTCGTGGACTGGGGGAGGGGCAACACGCCCGCGATGATCACGCTGACGCACCAGGGGATCCGGCAGATGGAGACGGAAGAGGAAGGGCGTGGCTGAGCCTCCGCGTCGCTTTCTCGGACCGAAGCGAACCTTCGCGCAAGGATTCTTCCTGTCGGATTTGTCTCTTTGGCGTAACGTGGAATACGGGTCGGAGCACGCTCACGTGCAATGACCCGGAAGGGCGGCTCCGGCGGGTATACGCCGGAGCCGTTGCCCGTTTCCGTAACCGCGCCGTGCGGCGAGGCGCTCGCGCGAGCGTCGTGCGGAGTACGGTGAGGTTGCAGGGTCGTATCGCGGTCGCATGCTCTGCGGTCGCACTGATCTTTGCGGACGGGCGGACATCATGGCCGACTCAGACAACCCCGACCTCCCCAGGCTCCTGCCGGACGCCGTCCACCGGTCGGTGAAACCCGGCACGGCCCTGCTGCGGCTGGAGACGACACGCGCACGCGAGGGAATCCTGGACGGCGCATGGTGGCCGCGGTCCCGGGACATAGGTGCCGAGCTCCCCTCGCTGATCTCCGCGTTGACCGAGCATCTCGGGCCCATCACCCGGGTCGGTCTGGACGGGAGCGCCTGGGACGGACTGCCGACCCGGGTGACGGTCGACGGCCGAGTCGTGCACATCGACTCCTTCCCGGTCGGTGACGACACCGTCCTCGTCACCCGGGGCGACCGGGACCATTTCTCCCTGATGCTGGTCCCTCCGGACACGTCGCCCGACGCGGCACGCGCCGCGATGGCCAGGGCCGTACGGGCCGACAACGTCACCGAGGCCGGACAGATCCTCATCGATGCGGGCGGTGACGCGCCGCCTACGCCGGCCTGACACGTCCGTCGCGGATCGGCTCCCCGCCGGCCTGGACCCTAGATGCGGGCGAACTTCTCGGTCTGCTGGGCGAATTCCTGAGCCATGGCGGCGCTGACCGTGGGCCTGGTGTCGCGGATCGTGTCCAGGTAGTCATCGGTGGTGGGGGTGGTCCGGGTTCCGGTGTCGAACGTGCGCTCGAACTGGGCCTGGGAGACGGTGCGCGCCGCATGGGCGATGTCAGCGGGGGTGAACCCCTCGCTGGCGGACGCGAGTACCGCGCTGTCGGCCTGCGCCCCCGCTCGGGCCAGGTAGCTCTCCCACAGTGCGGTCCTGGCGGTGTGATCGGGAGGGCCGATCGGGAGGACGTAGTCGAAGCGGCCGTGGCGCAGGAACGCGGAGTCGAGCGTCGTGACGTTGTTCGTGGCGCAGACGAGCAGCCGCCCGTCCTGGCTACGGAACCGGACGATCGCTTTGAGCAGTTCGTTGACGACGCCGACAGCGGTCGCGTCCGCGCCGCCGCGTTCGCCGGCGATCTCCTCGACCTCGTCGATGAAGACGAGGACGTGGTCGAGCCGGGCGATCTCGTCGAAGCGCCGGTTGAGCCCGGTCGCCAGGCCGTACTCGGCGGCCAGACGGGCGGGGAACAGTTCGAGGAAGGGCCATCCCAGGCGGCCGGCGATCGCGTGCGCGAACGTGCTCTTGCCGGTCCCGGGCGGGCCGAACAGCATCACCGCCCGTGGCAGTTCCACTCCGTGCTGGGCGGCCAGTTCGGGATGGGCCAGCGGCAGGACCAGGCGCCGCTCGATGAGCCGCTTCTCCCGTTGCATGCCCGCGACTTTCTGCCACAGCCCCCCCGGTGGCAGCTCCGCTCCGAGCGAGGACAGCGTGCCGGCCGACTGCGGGGTCACCGGCCCGCGCTTCTCGAAGAAGACCAGCCCAGGGCGGGCGCCGAAGTCGCAGTTGCGCAGGGCGGTGGCACCGGTCTCGCCCTCGGGCAGGACGGCGTGCACCGCTCGGACGCCGGCGCCGAAGAGCCGTTGCTCAAGGGCGGTGACCAGGGCACTGCCCAGCCCGCGCTGCCGCCAGCCGGGCGCCATGCAGATGCGCAGAATCCATGCCCGTTCGCCCTCCACCCTGCTCACCGCGGCGCCGATCAGCACGTCGTCGGCCGTGGCCACCACAGCCGGGTGGCGGGCCTGGAGAGCCGTCACGGCGTCCGAGAGCGGGAAGAGCGGCGGCACCTCGGTCGTACTGCTCTCCATGTCGACACGGATCAGCGCTTCGAGATCGTCCTGGGTGTAGTCCCTGACCCGCCAACCCGTCATGATCAGCTCCGCGTGTTCGGCCGTACTCCCATCATCAGCCGATACCCGGAGGACGCGCGCGACTGGCATCGGCCGCGAGTCCGCTCTGGCGGCACGGATCGCCCGCTGGCACCACCGCGGTCAGGCGACTGACGCGACCGGTCTGTGCCGGATCGGCCGCGGAGGAAGGGCCGCTCTCGTACTTCCCTGGCTCGTCCGGTTCGAGCGGCCGGTCGGCAGCGGAGACGGCACGCCGCGTCTCGTCCGCGGCGATGAGAGCGCTTGCGGTCAGCGGCGGACCGTCGTGGTCGGACGCGGCCGCCATCAGGTGGGCCGCCGACTCCGCCCCGGTCTCGGGTGGGATGACCAGCAGATCCCAGCGGCCGGTTCCGTAGGAGAGCAGCAGCAGCTTGTGCGGGTCGATCTCCGGCGTGAACCAGCCGACCTTGACGACGTGACCGCCCACGGCAATCTCGTGCGGGATGACCGGCCAGTACTTCGGGTTGACGGCGATGCGGGTGATGCGGCCCCACAGGGGGTCCAGCACATCGGTCAGTACGGGCAGTTCGCTCGGCAGGTCCCGGGAGCGGGGCCACCAGGCACCGTCCAGGAGGCCGCGCGACGTGCCGTCGGTCTTCAGCGCGAGACGCGCGGCCAGGGCGGCGGCGGGCTCGTGGTGTGGTAGTGGTTCGTGCAAGGTCGCCGACATGGTGCGGACCCGTCTCCGGGCCGCCTTCGCGGCGACCCGGGTTTCATCTCTCGCCGAGAACGACCCGGCGTGGAAGCCGGTGTGCGAAATGCCCTCGGTGCTGTCAACCGTACTCCGCACCCGCCGGGGCGGTTGCGGAGGCGACGCCGCGTTCCGTGGAGCGGCTGTCGATCCCGGCGGGAGAAGGCCGAGGGCGCTGGGGCACGTCGCATGCCGGCCACCGGACCGGTCTCACGCACGACGGCTGGCGTGTCCTGGCCCAGCGCTCCTTGGCTGTGGGACGTGTTCCCCGTGTTCCGTCCAGCCCGCCGCTCCCCATCAGTCCGCCGGGCATCGGCGAGGAGTGTCGTGGTGATTACGACGCCGCGGACGCTCTGACCGCCGATGCTTGGTGGCCCGGTTCCCGCGACCTGAAGGCGGAGCTTCCGGCATTCAAGGGGCGCCGGCTGCGGCCCGAGCCGTCGCCCGTCAGACCTGACCCCGGTCACCAGTAATGGCGTCGACCCGCGACGGCGTGTCCCATCGCGCCGAGGATCCACAGGATGGCTCCGACGACCGCCAGGATGATTCCGATGGTCCACAGGATGGATATCCCGGTGAGGAAGCCGATGACGAGCAGGATGATGCCCAAGACGATCATGGTATCTCCTTTGGGGAGTAGGGCCGGTCACCTGCGGACTGCGAAAGACCGCAGGGGCGTTGGGCAGGGGAACGGTCGGTCTCTTCCTTTACTCCGCACGGTGGGGCTTGTGGCGGGCGACGTGCAGGCGGACTTCGGTGGGCATGTCAGGGAGGCCGGTGGACCGGCGTGCGGTGCGGAGCGGGCCTTCGCAGAGGGCACCGAGAGTGGCGCTGGGCGCGCCCTCGGGGGTGAGGGTGAGTCCGATGTGGGTGTGGTGGTGCGCAGGTCGGCCGGTGATGCGTACGGTCGCGTCGTCGACCCCCGGAAGGGCACCGGCTTCGGTCGCGATCGCGTCGGCGAGAGCGCGGTCGCGAAGTTCGACGCCCTCCTGCGGGGGTGTGCCGCCGACGGGCAGTGAGCCGGGGTGACGTCGGCTCAGCTGGGTGAACAGCCACCACAGGGCGAGCAGGGCGGCGAGGACCAGGGCGGCGATGACCGCGGGCCACCACCACCAGCCCTGGCTGCTCCAGCGGGCCCGGTCTGCGGAGCCGAGCAGGACGTCGGCCGGGGCGGTCAGGGGCCAGCCGGCGGGCGGGACCAGATCATGTCGCCGGTAGAGGTCGAGTCCGGCGAAGAGGATCAGCAGTCCGCCGCCGAGCAGGACCAGGCCTGCGAGGGCCAGCAGGCTGCGGTTGAGCGCGGATCGCGGCGTCATGGTGTGGGCTCCGGTGCTGCGGGTTTCGGTCAGTCGGTGCGTCGCCGCAGGCGTACGACGATGCGGGGAGGACGGGCGAGGGCCAGCCGGTCGCGCTCCTCGTCGAGGGCGGCGGTGAGGTCGTCCTTCACCCGCTGGGGATCGCGGAAGCGGACGTCCGCGCGCGCTTTGATGCGGTGGCGGCGCACCCGGATGTGCGCCGAGCCGACTCCGGGGACCCGCATCGCGGCGTCACGCAGCAGGTCGGCGGCCCCGTCACGGTCCAGGGAGGCCCGCAGCCGGGGGCAGCCGACGGGTGAGCGCAGGGGCAGCCAGTGCCGCAGGCCAGGGGTGAGGGCCAGGACGATCAGCCAGACGCCGACGGCGGCGGCCACGGCGGCTCCCGTGAGCATCCACACGTCGTCCACGGGGCGGGTGGCCAGTTCGTCGGCCAGATGCCGTCGCCAGGCCGCCGCCGGGCGTCCCACTCGTACGGCGATGACGTCGACCAGCGCCGCGACCGCCGCCACGAGGATCACCGAGGCGACCAGCGCGGCCGGGATACGGCGCGCGGACCACGGCCGGTGGGTTCGGTGCCCGCCCTCGCGCTCACCGGCCGTGCGATCAGGGCCGGACACGTCGCGTTCGGGTGGATCGGGCTCCTTCGTCAGCGGCACCGTGGCGCGGTGCGCGGACGGCGCCGAGCCGCGCGCGGGAGGACCGGGGTCGGGTGTCATCGCGCTCCTCCTTCCTGCTCGGCGTGCCCGGCGCCCCGTGGCGCGGGGCCGCTCACCGGACCCGCCCCCGGCTCGCTTCGGCGGTGGTCACCAGCCGCCGGACGGTGAGGGTGACCTCTCCCACCCGCAAGCCGGTCAGCTGGGCCACCCGTTCGGCGACGTCCTGCTGGATCCGCTCACAGACCTGGGGGATGTCGGTGGGGTAGGGCAGGTCCAGGGCCAGGTGCAGGCGCACCGATCCGGTACGGACGGCGGCGGAGGCGCTGGGTGCCGTCGGCCCGCCCCGGTCCGGCGGTACGGCTGCACGCCGCGACTGGGCCGTGCGGGCCGCCTGCGTGGCGATACGGGCGACCACCCTGTCCGGGATGACGGTGGCGCCCCGCTCGGCCGGGGGCGGCAGGCCGGCGGCCGGCGCCGGTGGGCCCGACGCCTCGCCGGCGGAACCGGGCCGGGCCTTCACCGCCGCCTCCGTGTCCGGAGGTCGAGGTCGCCCTGCAGGACGAGTCCGGTGATCAGGCCCGCCGTACCCAGGACCAGAACCAGCAAGAATGCCCAGAAGCCGCCGAAATAACCGGCGAAGCCCAGGGCCATGCCCGCCGCGAGGCCCGTCGTTGCTGCGTTCATCATGCACTCACCCGTCTCGCGCACGTACGTCATCGTGCGCGCGATCCACCGAGCCCGTAGCGGGCCCGGCGGTGGATCACCTCACGCGGCCCTCGTCCGGTGCGGCCTCTTCCTCCTCGTCGGGCAGGTGGACGTCGTCGACGGCGATGTTCACCTCGACGACCTCCAGGCCCGTCATCCGCTCCACGGCGCTGATGACATTGGTGCGGACAGCGCCGGCGACGTCGACGATGGGGACGCCGTACTCGACGACGACGTCCAGGTCGACAGCGGCCTGGCTCTCGCCGACCTCGACCTTCACTCCTCGCGTGACGCCTCCGCCCCCTCCACCGGGAACGCGTTCCCGCATGGCACCGAAGGCGCGGGCCATCCCCCCGCCCAGGCTGTAGATGCCCGGTACCTCGCGGGCGGCCATGCCCGCGATCTTGGCTACGACGCCGTCGGCGATGGTGGTCTTGCCCCGTGTCTCGGCCGGAGCTCCGGCTCCGGTACGGCCCTTCAGCGCGCTCACACCCGCATCGGGCCTGCCGCCCCCGCCGACGCTGGTGATGTTCTCCGTCATGGCGGTCGCCTCGATCGGTCGGTCGGTCGGACACCGGTGTGGCGCCCGTCGAAGGGTTGGACATGTCGGACGCCGCATTCCTCACGCGCGCGGCATGTGATGTGCGTCACAGGAGCCGGGGGGTACCTGGGTGGTCCGAAGCCTTGTGCGGGGGCGTCATGATCGAACACGCTGTCCCATCATCGCCGGAACGCGACCTGCTGGGTCGCGGCCTGCCGGACGCGCTGCTGGCCGTACAGGCGGCCGAGGGGGACGAGGACTCCTTCGCCGTCCTCGTCCGGCGGCACGGCTCGTCCCTCCTCGCCCTGGCCCGCTGCATGCTCGTCAATCCGCAGGATGCCGAGGAGGCCGTTCAGGACGCCTTCGTCAGCGCCTGGCGGCGACTGCCGGAATACCGCCACAGCGCGGAGTTCGGCACCTGGATGTACCGGATCACCGTCAACCGATGCCTCACCCTGTGCCGGCGCCGGCCGCCGCCCCTCTCGCTGGACGCCGTCGCCGAGCCCGCGGCGGGAGACGCCTGGAGCCAGCCCGCCCGGTTCGCCGAGCAGGACGCGGCCACTGCCGCCCTGTCCCGTGCGCTCGGCGAGCTGGACGCCGGGCAGCGGCTCTGCTGGATCCTTCGGGAGGTGCAGGGCCTGTCGTACAAGGAGATCGCCCACGTGACGCGGGCCACTGAGTCGACCGTGCGCGGCAGGCTGTTCAGGGCACGCCGATCCCTGCAGGAGGCGATGGGCCCATGGCGCTAGACGACCCGCACCCGGGGCCCTCAGACCCGCCCGAAACCGACGGGCCCCCGTTCGAGGGCGATGAGGTACTCCCTTGCGGCCGCCTGATCAGCCGGGTCTGGGAACAGGAGTGTGACGCGCTGCCGGCCACCGACCCGCACACCGTCTCCTGTCCTTACTGCCGGGAGGCAGCCGAGGCACTGGCCACGGTGAACGCGGCCACCCGCGTGCTGCGCGCCGAGGGCGCCCCCGGCCTGCACGCACTCGCCGACCGCGTCATGAACATCGTCCGGGCAGAGGTACGGCTCGGGCGGCTACTGCCTCTGGCGGATCCGGACCGGGACCTGCGGATCGCCGAGAGCGCCGCGGCGAAGGTCCTGCGGCGGGCCACGGACACGGTCCCCGGTGCCAGGGCGGCGAGCTGCCGTCTCGCACCCGAGGGGGAGAGCACCGACGTACGGGTGACCATGACCCTGGCCGCCGCTCTCGACCGTCCGCTGCCCGACCGGGTCCACCAGGTACGCGGAGCGGTCCTCCACTCGGCCGGACAGGACCTGGGTCTCGCCGTGTCGGCCGTCGACATCACCGTGGTCGACGTCCTGGAGCCGTGGCCGCCCCTCGGCCCGGGTCTCGCGACCGGTGGGGGCACGTGATGACCGCCACCGGCACCACCGCGCTCCTCTGCGTCGCGGCCGAGGCGGCCCTCGCGGTCCCTGGGGTGGCCGGCCTGCAACCCCGCCTCGCCCACCGCCTCGCGGCAGTCGCCGCGCCCACCCAAGCGGACACCATGCCCCGCCGAACGCCGCCCGAGGCCGGCATTCGCGCCGACCGGGCGCCGGACGGTTCGGGATGGCATATAGAGGTGCGCTGCGTCCTGACCGGGGGACGGCGGGCGCTGGACATCGCCCGGAACGTCCACGACCGGGTGGCTGCCGCCGTCATCGCCCACCTCGCCACCCACGGTGTAGCGGAGCCGGTCACCGTCTCGGTCACGGTGACCGGTGTCGCCGCCTGGCACGACGCGGCATGAGCAAAGGCGCGGGCACGGACCGCGCGAACCGTCGCTCCGCCGCCTCCTGCGCTGACTGCGGCGACGGGCGGCCGGCGCCTCGTGCTCCGTTCAGCCCGTAGCCGCAACGGTCCGTCGGCCCCAGACGGGGAGTACCCTGGTGATTACCGAGAGCATTCCGTACACCGGCTTCCACGCTGACGTCGTTCTCGGCGATTCACGACCACCGGGTCGGCCACGGTCGGCCCGGGGTTGGGCCCTTGGCATGACCGCGACTGTTCTGTTGACGCCCGCGGACGAGGACCGGACTCCTTGTTCGTCGCCCCTCCGACTCGTCCTGGCACCCCTCGGAACCGCTCCGGCACTGATCGACGGTGCCTGGTGGCCCCGTTCCCGCGACCTGACGGCGGAGCTTCCGGCACTCATCGCGGTCCTCGACCCACTGTGGGGCCGGATCACCCGGGTAACGGTGAATCCCACGTTCTGGCCCGTCATCCCCGAAAGGTGCCCGTTCATGGGCACGTGGTGCACGTCGGCTGGTTCGAGGCCGAACAAGACCCGCACAAGCTGCTCCTGCTCTCCTACACCGTCGGCCGCTGGGACCTGCTGGTCATACCGCCGGACACAGAACCGGCCACCGCGGCCCGGCTCATGGCCACGGCCACCGACCCGTCGCGGACCCTCACGGCGACCGGCCTGATCCATGAGGGCGAGCGCTTCCGGACCGTGGCGGAGGAAGCGGCCGACCGGGACTCGCTCCGGGAGGCGGTCTGGCACTCCGAAGGCGGACATGCCGCACGTACCCCTGCCGCAGAGGTCATCGAGCACGTGTCCACCCCGGTAGCAGGGATGTGAGAGGCAGGGAGATCACCACGGTGGGCATGCTGCGGATGCGGCTGCTCATCCGATTGCGGCGTATCCCCCGAGGTGACCAGCCGACCCTGCCCCTGGAACAGCCGACCGTGCGCCTGGAACAAGGGTTTCTCAACCGGCCGTTCGCCTCTCCGCACGCCAGTACGGCCGTGTACCGGGCGCAGGATGAGCCGCGTGTCCGGTCCTTCGCGCGCCAGGCCCGTCTTCTGATGAACCGAGGTGCAGAACGGCATTGCTGACCAGTCCGCTCAGCAGCAGGACCGCCGACTCCGCACTGTCCTCGGACACCGCCCATGCCCTCAGGACGGCCCGCGGCCGGCAGCAGGTGCCACGCACGTTCTCCGGGTGGCCGGCGAGCAGCATGCGAGCCTGCTGAGTGTTCCAGGGGCGGGGGGCCGTCGGCGGGCTTCCTGCCCGGTGCGGCGTCGGCCGCGTCAACGGATGCCGGTCACGAGCGAGAAGCCGACTCCGCGTCAGCCCCGTCCAGTCCAGATTGAGCGCCGGTTCGGACGAAATCACCCAGCTGTGGTCCGGCCATGCCGGTGTGCCGATCAGTGGGACGGTCGAGCAATGCCGTCCCGGACGGGGGTCTGACTCATGAGATCCATGACCGAAGCGTCCAGTCACGGGCTTGTCGACTGCCGTTGCCCCAGCACGTCACGCGCGGGAGAGGCGAACCACCATGACGACCAGACGGCGCAGTACCTCCTGCACCAGCACGGATCCACCTGTTCCCGGCGAGGTCGTCCTGGGCGTGGACACGCACGGCGAGGTGCACGTAGCCGCCGTGATCTCCCCGCTGGGAAGGTCCTGGGCACCGAGTCCTTTCCGGCGACGGCGGCCGGCTACCGCCGGCTGCTCGTCTGGGCCCGCAAGCGGGGTACGGTGCGCCGGGCCGGTGCGGAGGGCACAGGCACCTTCGGCGCGGGCCTGTCCCGCTACCTGCTGACGCAGCAGGTCGAGGTACATGAGGTGAACCGGCCCGACCGCTCGGCCCGCCGGCTGCTGGGGAAGTCGGACCCGCTCGATGCGCAGGCCGCCGCGCTGGCCGTGCTCAGCGGTCGGGCCCGGGCCAAGTCCGGCGACGGTCCGGTGCACAGCGCCCGGATGTTGAAACTCGGCCAGGACTCCGCGGTCAAGGCCCGTACCCAGGCGGTGAACCAGCTCAAAGCCGTCCTGGTCGTCGCCGATCCCGCACTGCGGGAACGACTGTCCAGACTGGGCAACCGCGAGTTGTTCCGCACCTGTGCACGCCTCGGGCCAGGCGACGGCGAGGACGGCGAGTGCACGGTGGCCCAGGCCACCCACATGGCCCTGAGAATGCTCGCCGAACGCATCGAACAGCTCACCGGGCAGATCGATGAGCTGAACCAACGCCTGACCCGGCTCGTCGAACGCCACGCCCCACAGCTGCTCGAACCGGTGGGCATCGGCCCGGACAGCGCCGTCACTCTCCTGATCACCATGGGAGACAACCCCGAGCGGCTGAACTCCGAGGCATCCTTTGCTGCCCTTTGCGGAGTCAGCCCCGTCGAGTATTCGTCGGGCCGGCGGAGCACGCGCCGGCTCAACCACGGCGGCGACCGCCGGGCGAACGCCGCCCTGCACCGCATCGTGTTCACCCGCCTGCGCCACGACCCGCGCACGCAGGCGTACTTCGAACGCCGCACCCAGGAGGGCAAGACCCGACGCGAGATCATCCGATGTCTCAAGCGATACGCAGCCCGCGAGGTCTTCAACCTGGTCAGACCGGTTTCCCGCACCCCCGCGTCATAGGGGCGTCGGTGATCCGGCGAGACCTCGCTGTCGTCCGTCCTGACAGGACTTTGAGCGGACGATGCGGTGGGCGCCTCATGCGGTCTCTGTTCCTGTGACGCTTCCGGGAGCCCCCTGCTTTGCGATTGCACTTGCAGGGAGGCCCACGCATTCCGTCAGTGCGTTGCCCGGGTCATCTGGAGCCCCCAGCCTTGCGGATCTTGTTCGGGGGAAACATGCGCCCAGGTTGAGAGTGGTGCCGACCCGCAGCCCCGCCTCGTTGGACGCACTTGCTGCGGACGGGGCCGGCGACAGCGCCGGCACGTCCGAGTGACGGCATGGCCGCTCCACCGTGACGCTCATGGAACGTTCATCGGTGGGAGTGAGGGTTTCCCGAGTCTTCCGAGCCCTGCGTTAGGGTGATGGGCGCCCATGGTGGGTAACGGGGGCACGCGGGAAGGGCGGGCGATCTGATGCACGCCGTATGCGGATCTCACGACGGCGAACCCGCGGCGGACCGTCATGTCGCGGTGGAGTATTCCACCGACGACGAGTGGGCCGCTCACCTTGTGCCCTTCGTCCGCGCGGGCTTCGACAGGGACGAGCAGGTGCAGTACTTCGCCGATGTCACCGACCCCCGCCTCGTGATGCGCACGCTCGCCGAGCGGGGCGTCGACGCCGACACCGCGGTCCGGCGCGGACAGCTCGTGGTGACCACCGCCGACGAGACCTACCTGGCCGGGGCCCGTTTCGACCCGGACGCCATGATCGGTCTGTGGGGCCGCGCCGTCGAGACCGCCCTCGGTCAGGGGTACGGCAACCTGCGGGTGATCGGCGAGATGTCCTGGGGCGCCCGGCACATAACCGGCGCGGAGCGCCTGCTGGAATACGAGCTGCGCATCCACCACGAGGTCTTCGAGCAGTTGCCGCTGACGGCCTGGTGCTTCTACGACCGCCGCCTGCTGGCACCCGAGGCCCTCGACGTGCTGACCGGCGCCCACCTGGCCCGGGCGGGCGCCGAGCCTCGCTCCCACGCCCGGCCCGGGCTCTCGGTCGTGCCTCTGGCCGGTCGGCCCGGCTTCCGTCTGTCCGGATCGGCGGGCTACGAGAGCCGCCGCGTGGCCGCCTCGGCGTCAGCCGCTCTCGCGGCCTCGCCGGCGCAGGACATCACCCTGGACCTGTCCTGCCTCGACCACCTCGACGTCGCCGCACTGGCCGACATCGCCCACGCCGCGCAGCGACGTCCCTCCGGGACACCGCTGCGGATCGTCGGGGCGCCGCCCGCGCTTCGCCGCATTCTGGAGCTTTTCCCCGATCTCGGGGCCGGCCTGCAGGAGGTCGGGCGGTGACGACGTACACCCCCACGTCGGCGGCGAGCCGGGTCGATCCGCTCTTCCACCACCCTGCCCTCTTCTACACCACGGAGAAGGATTACCTGCGAGGCGTGGGCGAGTTCGTCCGGGCGGAGGCGACCGGCGGACGCCCTGTTCTGGTCGCCGTTCCCGGTCCACGACTGCAGTTGCTCAGGGAAGTCGTCGGTGTCGAAGACGAGAACGTCACTTTCGTCGACATGCGGCAGGCCGGACGCAACCCCGGGCGCATCCTGTCATTGCTCCAGGAATTCGCGGACCGGCACCCGGACCGGCGTCCGTCCATCGTGGGCGAACCGATCTGGGTCGGGCGCACCGAGGCGGAGGTGCGGGAAGCGACCCGTCACGAGGCGCTGATCAACCTGGCGTTCGACGGCCGGCCCGTCACGATCCTGTGCCCCTACGACACCGCCCTGCCGGAGCGGGTGCTGGCGGAGGCGCATCGCACACACCCCGTCCTCGGAGACCCTGACGGCTACCGGAAAAGCCAGCGCTACGAGGACCCGCAGACGGTGTGCCGCGACTGCGACGAGCCTCTGGAGGAGCCGGCGGATCCACTCGTCCTGCACTTCACGGAGCGGGAGCTCGCCGATGTCCGTGACACCGCAGGGCACTGGGCACAGACGGCCGGCCTGTCCTCGCGTCGTCACACCGACTGGTTGCTGGCCGTCAACGAGGCCACCGGCAATTCGGTGCGGCACGGCGGAGGACAGGGCATTCTTCGGCTGTGGCGCACGGCCGACACCCTCATCGCCGAAGTGAGCGATCGTGGACGGCTCACCGACGCGCTCGTCGGCCGACGCTGTCCCGATCCGCTGTCCCCGGCCGGCGGCCGGGGCGTCTGGATGATGCACCAGCTGTGCGACCTGGTCGAGATGCGCACCCCGCCGTCGGGCCTGATCGTTCGTATGCACCTGGCGTTGGACTGATCGGTGGGCCGGCCGAAGCGCGTCGGCAGCGCCTGGCCGCAGCCGGGGCCGACGCTTGACGCCCGCTGTGGGTGTCCACGGGAGTAAAAACCGGGAGGAGTCCCCTCGTTGGCCTGACCACCGCCCGGTCACGGTCAGCTGGTCATCCCGTCGGCCGTCAGGACCTCGCATGTGAAGCCGACAGCTTGTGCCTGTCGGTGCCCGGGAGATCGAAGTGATATGCAAGCGGCTCTCTTCCCCCGCGGCGCCCGGGCAAGGGATCAGCTCGGGCCCGATGCTCCGGCGGGAGGCTGAACCCGACCGCTGGTACAAGCCCTTTGGCGGGTCGGTGCGATCAGCTCAGGTCGGCAGAGGGGTTGTGCACGCTGTCGCAGGCCATGCGCTCCACCCCGGTCGGCTCACCGGCCCCGCCGCCTGTGGAGGCGTGGGTGATTGAGCCGTGCCCGCCGGCACTGGTGGATCGGCTGTCGGTCATGGTGGTGACGGCTTCCGCGGCGGTGGCATGGACCGGCAGGACTGCGTCGACACCGGTGAGGACGAGCATCCGCATCAGGCGGTCGGGGATGTTGGCGAGTCGGAGTGCACCGCCCGCCGCTTGGGCGGCGTGCCAGAGGCCGATGAGCGCGCTCAGACCGGCGGAGTCGCAAAAGCCGACCAGCGACAGGTCCAGAACCAGGTGCGGACACCCTTGCTGGATGATCTCCGAGGCTTCGTGGCGCAGGGTGTCCGCGGTGCGTGTGTCCACGTCGCCGACGACGGTGGCGATCGCGAGGCCGGGACGGGGGTGCTGGACGGTCAGCTGCAGCGTGTCGGTCACGTCGGTCATCACTCCTGGCCGAAGTGTTCGGGCGCGGCGGCGGTGCGGGCGGTGGCAGCGACACTGCCGTCGGGGGTGGTGTGAGGGTAGGGGACGGACAGGGCCAGCAGAGCCACGTCGTCGCCGGCTCCGTCGGGCAGCGAGGCCAGCAGGGTGATGCTGTCCTCGACCAGGGAGGTGGCGGTGACGGGCCCGGTGCGCTGGTGGAGGAAGCCGGTCAGGCCGTCGTCACCGAGCATGGCGCCCTCGGTGGTGCGGGCTTCGATCAGCCCGTCGGTGTAGAGGAACAGACTTTCCCCGGCCGTCAGGGGAAACGTGGTCTGGGCGAAGGGCGCCTTGGGGAAGGCGCCGACGAGCATGCCGCCCTTGGGGTGCACGGCCCGCACCCAGACGGCGCCGCTGTCGTCGGGGCGAAGGTGGTAGGCCGGCGGGTGGCCGCCGGTGGCGACGGTGACGGTGAAACCGCCGGCCTCCCGGGGCTCCAGGAGGCCGAAGACGACGGTGCAGAAGCGGCGGCCGGCGGTGACGTCGGTGAGCAGCATGGTGTTGAGCGCGCTCAGCACGGTGACGGGGTCGGCGTTGACCTGGGCGGCGGCGCGCAGGGTGTGGCGGGCCAGGGCGGTGACGGTCGCCGCCTCCGGGCCCTTGCCGCACACGTCACCGAGGAAGAACGCCCACCGGCCGCCGTCGAGGGGAAAGACGTCGTAGAAGTCACCGCCCACATCGTGGGCGGAGGCGGTGCGGTAGTGGCAGGCCAGCTCCAGGCCCGGCACCACAGGAAGGGCCGGGGGCAGCAGGGTGCGCTGGAGGGTGGAGGCGAACGCGGCGATGGCGGCCTTGTCCTGCTCCGCCTTCTCCCGTGCCGCCCGTTCCGCCTCGGCCCGCGCCCGTTCCGCCTCGGCGTGCCGCTGCTCCGCCTCCCGGCGGGCCTGCTCGTCGCGCAGGGCGCGCAGCGCCGACAGCCGCAGCTCCATCTCGTCCAGCACGATCGCGGCGAGATCGGCCAGGGTGGCGGTGTCCTCCTCGGTGATCGAGCGCGGCCGGGTGTCGAGGACATTGACCGTGCCCAGCCGGTGCCCGTCGGGCGTGATGATCGGCGCGGCGGCGTAGAAACGCACCCCCATCTCACCGGCGACCAGCGGATTGTCCACCGCGACGGGGTCCTTGAGAGTGTCGGGGATGACCATCGTCTCATCGCGTAGGATCGCCGAGCCGCACAGGCCCGGATCACGGCCGATCTCCGCGACACCCTCCAGGCCGTGGGCGGCCTTGAACCAGATGCGGTCGGTGTCCACGATCGTGACCGTCGCCACCGGCACGTCGAAGAGCCGGGCAGCCATCGCCGCCACCCGGTCGAACGCCCCGTCGGGCGGAGTGTCGAGGATGTCGTAGCGGCGCACCGCCGCAATCCGGGCCGCCTCCACATCGGGGTCAGGCACCAGCTCGGGGCGGCGCCCGGGAGCCGGGTCGGTGGCCGACGCCTGCTGCATTATCGGCTTTCCTCTCCGTCGATGGGCTGCCGCCGTGAACGGCACGAACCGACGCAGCCTAAATCGACCACACACCCGAACGCCAATGCCGCCGTCAGCCGGGGCCCGGTCGCGGCCCCCGTGCGATGTGCCGGGCCGGCGCCGGTGGGTTGACCCCGTCCTTGGACCTCGACTCGAGATGTCATACGACGACGGCATGGTGCCGGTCCCGTTGCCAGGCGACCGGTGGCGCCGGCGTGCGGTGATCATGACACTGGCCGACTCGACCGACCGCTGCCCGACCAGGTCCCAGGTCCACCAGGTACGCCGATCAGTCCTCCACTCGGCCTGGCACAACCTGGGGCTCGCGGTTGACGGCCGTCGACATCACCGTGGTCGACGTACTGGAGCAAGTGGCCGTCCCTCGGCCCCCGTCTCGTGACCGGTGGAGGTGTGTGATGACCGCCACCGGCACCACCGAGCTTCTCGGCGCCGGGCCGAGGCGGCCCTCGCAGTCCCTGGCGTGGCCGGCCTGCAACCCCGCCTCGCGGCAGCCGCAGCGCCCACTCGGGCGAATACCACGCCCCACCGCACGCTGCCCGAGGCCGGCATTCGCGCCGACCGGGCGCCGGGCGGTTCGGGATGGCACATCGAGGTGCGCTGCGTCCTGACCGAGGGACGGCGGGCGCTGGACCCTGCCCGGAACGTCCACGCCCGGGTGGCTGCCGCCGTCATCGCCCACCTCGCCATCCACGGTGTAGCGGAGCCGGTCACCGTCGCGATGACCGGTATCGCCGCCTGGCACGACGCGGCATGAGCACATCGGGCACGGGGTCCGCGAACCGTCGCTCCGTCGCCTCCTGTGCTGACTGCGGCGGTGGGCGGCCAGCCATGATCAGGTGTTACGCAGGGCAGGGGCCGTGTTCGCCCTCATCTTCAGGACGTCACGGTTACCGGCTTGGCCGTATGCCCAGCCGCCCCGTCCTTCGTACCGGGTCACAAAGTCGGTCTTTTCCGTCGGTGACTGGTTCGCTCGGCGTTTGCGGGTAGTCGGTCGGTCGGGACGGGCTGACCGAACAGGGTGAGGAGGGCGCGCCGACGTGACCGACCCCGCGAAAGTGACGACCTCACTGGTCGACCTGATGATGCGCAGCCACGTGGCCGCGCTGGAGGAACTGCCGCAGATGGTGGCCGACCACGCCGAGGCGGTGGGCCTGCACGAGGTGGCGTTCTTTCTCGTCGATCTCCAGGGCGTCTTGCTGCGCCAGGTCACCGGGCGCGGCCTCGACGCCGGCGAGAGTGGACTGACGCCGGCCGTCGACGGGACGGTGGGGGGCCTGGCCTTCCAGCGAGTGGATCTCGTCAGCGAGCCCGGACGGACCAGCGAGCGAGGGCATCTGCGCTGGTGGGTGCCCGTCACCGACGGTGTGGAGCGTCTGGGTGTGCTGCGCGCCGATACCGACGACGATGACGAGACCACCCGGGACGCCCTGCGCTCTCTGGCGTCCATGGCAGCGTTGCTGCTGCTGAGCAAGCGGGGGTTCAGCGACTCCTACGCCCGCCTGGTCAGGACCGAGCCCATGACCGTGGCAGCCGAGATGCAGTGGCACCTCACCCCGCCCTCGGCGTTCGCCGGCCGCTCCACCACCGTCGCCGCGGTGTCCGAGCCGGCCTACGACGTCGGCGGGGACGCCTTCGACTACGCCGTGTCGGGCGACGTACTGCACCAGTCCCTCTTCGACGCCATGGGGCATGACGCCAGAGCCGAACATGGCGGTCGCCACTTGTCGCAACGCCCGCCGTCAGGGCGCCGACCTCGCGCAGGCCAGTCAGGCGATCGAAGACGCTCTGATCGAGCAGTTCGGTCTCACCCGGTACGTCACCGGCGTCATGGCCGACCTCGACCTGAGGACCGGGCAGCTGACCTGGATCAACCGCGGCCACCCCCTCCCCGTCCTCATCCGCGGCGGACGGTGGTCCCACGAACTGCGCTGCCGTCCGGCCGCTCCCATGGGAACCGCGCTTGGCCTGCCGGTAACCGTCTGCCGCGAGCACTTGCAACCCGGTGACCGGGTCGTCTTCCACACCGACGGCGTCGTGGAGAACCGCGACTCGGAGCGGCGCGAGTTCGGCCTGGACCGCTTCATCAACTTCGTCACCCGCCACCACGCCGGCAACCTCACCGTGGACGAGACGCTGCGCCGCCTCGTCCACGCCATCCTCGACTACCACCAAGGGCGTCTTGAGGACGACGCCACCGTCCTGATCACTGAATGGCGCGACTCCGACCAGGACGAACTGACCCCCTGAACCGAACGCCCCACCGAGCGTGCACCGTCGAAGGGAGCAGCGGTGCCCGGCCGTCCAGAACACCCGCCCACCACCACGGACACCCTCACGGTGCACGTCGAGACCCTGTCCGACGGCACTGTCCTGGCCACGCTGACCGGCGCACTCGACCACCACACCGTTGACCGGCTCACCGACGCCGTACGACCCGCTCTGGGGACGACGGCCCCCACCGTGTGGCTCGACCTCGCCGGTCTGACGTTCCTCGACTCCAGCGGGCTGACCCGCCTGCTCCACCTCTATCGAGCCGCCCGGCAGACCGGCGGTCACCTCGCCTTGATCGCCCCGGGGGGAGAGTCCGGCGCATGCTCGACTTCACCGGCGTCGGCCAGGTCATCCCCCACCACCCGGACCGTCCCTCCACGCGGACCGACCGACGCCGGGCAGCCCCTGAGCGGTCACACCTCGACGCCGGAACCCGAACACCGAGTGCAATCCTGTCGACCACGCCCACCACCTGTCCGGCGCGCCAGCGGGCTCCCGCTGCGGCCGTCCCTCGCCGTGCACCGGACGCAGGCATACACGGCCGCCATCGAAAGCGCCCTCACCCTCCCCGCCGAAGCCGCTGAGCGCATACGCCACGCTTCCCACCTGAAATTGCTCCTCGACCCTTCACTTTCCGTCGTCCCCTTGCACCGCATCGGCTGGACAACCGACGACTACCAGGCATGGTCACAGCGGCTCCCAGCCGGCCAGACCGGCTTCGTCGCCCCTACCGGATGGGAAGGCCGGACCGTTGGCCGGCTCGCCCCCTGCACCCGGCCACCTCGCCGGAAATGGTGCAGGATGCTCGCCGCCATGGCCTGAGCAGCAGAAGGCCACCTGATGGCACGCAATCGTCTGTCAATGCCGGTCACGAGTAGGCGAGGTATCAACTCCGTGTCGTCCCCGTCCAGGCCACGGTGAGCACCGGTTCGGGCGAAATCACCCGGCTGTGGTCGGGTCATGTCGGGGTGCCGAGATCAGTGGGACGGTCGAGCAGTGCCGTCCCGGACGGGGGTCTGACTCGTGAGATCTTTGACCGAAGTGTCCGGCGGCCCGTGCTCAGCGGTCGCGCCTGGGCCCGCGCAAAGTCCGGCGACGGTCCGGTGCGCAGTGCCCGGATGTTGAAACTCGCCAAGGACTCCGCGGTCAAGGCCCGTACCCAGGCGATCAACCAGCTCAAGGCCGTCCTGGTCATCGCCGACCCCGCCCTGCGGGAGCAATTGTCGAGCTTGGGCAATGCCGAGCTGTTCCGCACCTGCGCGACCCTCAGCCCGCCCGATGGTGGGGGAGACGAGGACGCGGTGGCCCAGGCGACCCACCTGACGTTGCGCATGCTCGCCGAACGCATCGAACAGCTCACCGGACAGATCGATGAGCTGAACCAACGCCTGACCCGACTCGTCGAACACCACGCCCCACAGCTGCTCGTACCGGTGGGCATCGGCCCGGACAGCGCCGTCACCCTGCTGATCACCATGGGAGACAACCCCGAGCGGCTGAACACCGAAGCATCCTTTGCTGCCCTTTGCGGAGTCAGCCCCGTCGAGTATTCGTCGGGCCGGCGGAGCACGCGCCGGCTCAACCACGGCGGCGACCGCCAGGCCAACGCCGCCCTGCACCGCATCGTGTTCACCCGCCTGCGCCACGACCCGCGCACCCAGGCGTACTACGAACGCCGCACCCAGGAAGGCAAGACCCGACGTGAAATCATCCGATGCCTCAAGCGATATGCCGCACGCGAGGTCTTCAACCTGGTCAGACCGGTTTCCCGCACCCCCGCGTCATAGGGGCGTCCGTGAGACGTGAGAGGGTCTGGGGCGTGAGTGAGACACCCCCGAACACCCTGCAATACCGCTTCGACGGGCCAGAAGACGCTCCGGTCCTGATCCTGGGTCCCTCACTGGGTACCACATGGCACAGGTTGTAGAGACCGTCCATGGGCGTCCAGGCCAGTCCAAGATGAACGCGTAATGGCAGGTCAGGGCATTCTCGTCCGGGGGAGTCAACGCAGTTGGTGCGAGGAGTGTGAGAGAGGCGTTCGACGGCAAGCCCCTGCAGGCGCGGCCGGCGGGGGCTTCCGAGCGGGTGTGCTGCCGTGGCCGGCGTCGGCACCGTTGCCCTCGTGTTCTCCTTCACCGAGCACTCGACGCGAGGGCGCAGGGATGACACACGTCTCACGGTAGAAGCGGCCCGGGGCTCTTTGCGACCAACAGGTCATAGCCTTCGCCCCTGCAAAATCGAACGCCTGTGAAGGTGCCTCGCCCCAGGGGATTGCCGAACCCGAGATGTATGAGCCGGAAGCATTCCTCCCGCTCCCGTTGCAGCTTGCGGCCCTTGCTCCTTGCGGCGCTTCTGGATCTCGAAGCCCACCGCATCACCTGAACTGGGGTGTTGCGACGACCACTAGAACGGAAGCTGGTCCGGCGTGGCTTCGTCGTGGGGCTGGTCAGGATGGGTTGGAGCCTGTGGCAGGACTCGAACCTGCGGCACCCGCTTTAGGAGTGGGATTGGATCCTTGCCGGGCGGTGCGCGGCGCTGCCGCGTGGTGCTGTTCTGCCTGGTCAGCACCACGCGGCTTGTTACTCGATCCCGCTCGTGACACTTCGTGCCGGACCGTCCGCTCACGTATCGCGCACGCATGAGGGGTACGTGGGGCTGTTTCCCAGGCTCATGTGACTTAGATGTGCCCTCGCGCGCCTCTAGCGCAGCACGTCCACGAGGGTTTCACAGGGCCTTGGCATCGTCCAGGGCGCTGCGGCACATGGTTTCGGTCAGTACGAGACGCTGCCCGATCTGCGCGGATGAACCAGGCACCTTGATCAGGTACTTCTCGTCCACGATGCCGTCGTTATGGGTGAAGACGTGTCGAGCGGCCCACGTTTCGAGGAGGCGCTGCCACGTTTGCGAGCCGAGAGCGGTCCGAAGGTCGGGGAAGCCGGCGGTGACGATGAGGTCGGCCATGTGGTCGAGACGCTGGAAGATGGCCCCCTTGCCGTTGAGGAGGCTGGCCGCGTTCGGCACGGCCGCGCGGAAGAGGGAGGAAGCCAAGGCTTCCACTACTCCGACCACGTTCTCTACGGTGTCGACCCAGTTGCGCGTGAACACTCCCTGTTCCCGGAGCAGTGCCTTCGCGTCCGTGGGCAGGGCTTCCAACGCGTCCAGGCGGGCGGTATCGGCCTGGAGGGCGTCGAAGGCGATCGATGCGGCCGGCAGCTGACCGCACACGGGGCAGTATCGGTGTTCTCCGAAGACCGCGTAGTTGTTCTGGCATCCCGCGCAGGTGCGGACACGGACGAGTTGCTCCTCGTCGATGCCCGGCAGCGGGCGGGGGTAGAAGGGCTGCGACCTGTAGGAGAAGGAGATGCTGCCGCCGCGCGAGCTGCGTGCGAGCCCGCCGAACATCTTGTCCAACTCCTGGCTGACCATCTGCATGGCGAAGTCACCTGCGGCGCGCATGATGCGATCGCGTTGCTGCTCGGTCATGAACTCCGAGTGCTCTGCGTGGTGTCCGCAGTAGACGCACCAGAGGGCGAGGTTGTCGGGCAGTGCCTCGTACTGCTGAACGTCCATGCGGAAGACCAGCGAACACTCCGGGCACTGGCGGCCGAAGAACCCGTTGTCATCGGAAGGAATGCTGACCCGCATCTCGAACGAGTCGCCCTGGCTGCCGACGAGTTCCGCACCATCGGCCATTCTAAATCTGCGGTGGTCACGCATGAGTTGATTGTTCCCCTCGGTGCTGACAGTGGCTTCTGTGCGTGCGCCGCTGGTCAGCGGTGACAGGTGATGCGTTCCTTGAAGAGGTCGAAGCCGCGCTGCATCATCGCGACCGTGCGGTCTGTCGCCCAGAAAAGCACCCTCGGGGAACTGGTGATCTGTGCGAGGCTCACGCGTCCCTGGGTGCCCACGATGTTGCGCTCCAGGATGCTGAGGGTGCCGTAGATGTCGCCGTGTGCCAGCGAGCTGCAGCTGCTCCACACGATTTCGGCCTCGGCAGAGCCCATGGGGGTCAGGGCCCCCGCTTCCCGCACGATTTCCGAGTACGTCGCGGGCTTGAGGACCCTCTTGGCGTCGGCCGGGTCTGTCCCCGCCTTGATGACGAGGTCGGTCAGCTGCTGCATCCGTACGTCCAGCGGCCGCCTGGGGTGTTGCTGGAGCAGTGCGTTCATGCGGTCGGAGTTCTTGTTCTCAGCAGCCTGCATGCACAGCCGCCGCTGCACGCGGACGAGGCGCTGGTTGGGCCCGAGCATCCATACAGCACGGGCGCTGTTCTCGAAAGCGCCTCGCAGCAATGAGTACTGCCCGTGGGTGTGGAGTGTGATCGAAACCGAGTTGTCCCGCGGGTCGTCCGCGAACGTGGAGCGGAAGCAGTGGAGGTGGTCGACGGCCACGCCCAGAGCGTTCCAAGCGTTGTGCGACACCTGGTAGGGGTCAGTCTTGGCGTCGTCCCCGGCCAGGGCGCTGCCCGGCTGTACCTGCCACTGCCTGGAATCGGATTGGGTGAGGCTCTCGTACGGCCTGGCGCTGTCCAGCAGTGCAAGGATCCGTCTGAGGTATTGATCTTCCTCAGTGGTGGTTGTCACGACTTGAGGGTATGGGTGAAAGTCGTACTAGTGCGCGGGATTTACGTATCTCGCCTAACTGTCAAGTCGGGATGGCCGGGGCAGCTTGATGTACGAGCGAGGCCGCCCCGGGAGCCCGAGTCCGTCAGGACGGTGCGACGGTCAACGCCTTCTCGGTCCTGCTGTCGGCAAGCGCGGCTAGGTACCGCTCTGCGTCGAGTGCGGCCTGGCAGCCACTGGCGGCGGCGGTGATGGCCTGGCGGTAGGTGTGGTCAACGACGTCGCCGGCGGCGAAGACGCCGGGGATGTTGGTGCGGGTTGAGGGCGAGGCGACCTTGATGTAGCCCTCGTCGTCCAGCTCCAACTTGCCCTAGAACAACTCCGTGCGCGGGTCGTGGCCGATGGCGATGAACAGGACGGTCACGTCCAACGCGCGGGTGGCGCCGGTGAAGACGTCAGCAGGGCCGAGATGTACACGGTAGTGCACGGCGACACCCTCTCCGGCATCGCCGGCGACCACGACGTCCGGGGCGGCTGGCGCGCGCTCTACGCGGCCAACCGCTCCACGATCGGCGCCGATCCCGACCTGATCGTGCCCGGCCAGCGGCTCAGCCTGCGCACCACCGCGCCCACGCCCGGCCACCACACACCGGACAAGTCCCCGAAGAAGCAGACGCCTTCGCAGCGGCACACCCCCACGCACCGGCCCACGTCGGCCGGCCACTCGCGCGTCGCACCGGTGGACGCGCCCATCGGCACCGGCTATCACGTGGCTGGCACGGCCTCGCGCTGCCCTGCCCGCGCTCTGCGCCACGCAGATCACCAGCTGGGGGATCGTCTACTACGCATTCCCCGTCCTGAACCCCCAGATCGCCGCCGCCACCGGCTGGTCGACGACCGCAACAACGGCTGCTTTCTCCGGCGCCCTCCTCATTTCCGCCCTCACTGGCATTCCGGTCGGCCGCATTCTCGACCGCCGCGGGCCACGCGCCGTCATGACCACTGGATCTGTGCTCGGAGCCATCGCGTTGCTGGCGATCGCCCACGCCCCCAATCTTTTGGCCTTCATCGTCGCCTGGCTGCTGTGAGCGGGCCGCACACCGCCATCCGTCACGAGAGGTGGACGATCAGCCCCGACCGCGAGCCGGACGCGCGGGCCGTGACGCACCAAATGAAGTGCGACATGTGCGGCGAGGAGTCCGGCAAGGACGGATCGTGGGAGCCGCCGCAGACCTGGGCGCTGAACCACTCGGGGAAGCCCCCCGCACCACTCCTATCAGCGAGATCATCATCCGCCCTTGGCGCACGTTCATGCACGACCTCTGAGACCGCTCCGCCCCAGCGTCGTTCCCCGTGGCGCTCGGGCGGGGCCACAACTGCACAAAGTCCCAGGTCAGTTGGCCGGGGGCTCCTTGCTTGCGATCAACAGCGGCGCGGCCTTACTCTGTCGGCACTACGAGGCCCCGCTAGCGTGGGGCCTTGAAGCCCCGGATGTGGTCCAGCCGGGGCTCTTGAGTGTCGTGCTAGGCAGCAACCCGGCTCGACGCAAACGCAAAACCCAAGGGTAATTCCGGGTTTGTTGCGAGGCGGACCAACGCGACTGACTCGACCGTGACTCCTCTGGAGGAAGTGCGTCTTCGTGACGTGCTTGCTGGAGGGGTTGACATCTACGACGTAGGTGGCCGGTCGAGCGTCGCAGGGCTCACCGACCGGTCCCAGAACTGGAGGAATTGGTGAGCGCCAACCAGAAGAGGGGCTTCGCTTACGCCCTCTGCTTCCCTGTCGCGTTTGTCGTCGGGGGATGCTGCGCGGGCGTGGCCGCCCTGTTCGATGCCTCGCCCTTGGGCATCGTCTCGGCCGGCATCGCGGGCTTCATGGCCGTCATGGGTACCGCGATCAAGCTGATCGGCCCGTTCGACTTCTGAGCAACAACGAAGAGACCCCCTGTCCAACGCGGACAAGGGGGTCTTCGTGCGTCAGGTCAGCCGCCGAGCTTCTTCTGGAGCTTGGCCTGCTGCTTCATCAGCTTCGTCTCTTCGCCTGCTTCTTCGTGGCCTTCGCGTAGGCCGCAGTGCGCTCCTTGTCCGAGCGGAAGTCGATGGCGCCGAGAGTGCTACTTTGGATGTGCCCCACGGCTTAGCGGCCGTTTGGGGCCACCCTCGCCGCGAAGTGGGGGTGTTGAAAGCGATCGAGGTCTTAGTCCAGCCGACGACGCTTTAGGGCACTCCTGCCCGACACGGGAGGTTTACCGAGGTTAAGCGGCGCCAGTGCTGCCGCTGTGTTAACCGAGTACCGGCGCTTGAGGACTGAAGCGGCAGGGCTCGACCCGCTCCTAAAGTGATACGTCCAGTGACGTGGCACCTACAGGGAGCGCTACGTCACTTGTCTTGGGGCAGGTGGCTGGTCGAGGCCGTCGCGCGCTTACCAGCCACCGGAAGGGAAGTACGGTGAGCGCCAACCACAAGAGGCTCATCGCGGTCGCGTTCTGTCTGCTCATCTCCGCCTTCATCGGCGTCGTCTGGGGCGTGGTCATGCGCGTTCTCGGTGACCCGGTTATCGACTGCGTCAAGAGCGGCGGAGGCTCGTTCGGCACCAGCGCCATGCTGGGGACTGCGGTTATCCTGCTGTTCCCCTTCAAGGACGACGTTTCGGGCGGCATCGCCAGGCAGGCGCCCCCGACCACGGATCGGGCGGGGACACCTGGTGCCTGAGCTACCGAACCGGGCAGGCGCCGGTCGCGCAGTCCTCGTCCGTGGAGTCCTCAATCGAGGTCAGCTCGTAGGCCGCGAACTCCTCGGCGGAGATCCGCTCGTACGGCGCCAGGGGTCGGGTGCCGTCGACCATGATCGTGGTGGCCTTCAGGGTACCGGCGCGCCGCCGGCTCGGTCAGCGCTCCTCGGTGGCCCGCTCGGTATGGAGACCTCGTGGGCGGGCGCCCAGTCGAGCAGACTGGACGCCCGTTCCAGCAATGGCTTGGGTTCGGGCGACCGTCAGCAGCAGAACCCGCGAGTCATGGCCCGGGGCTCGACGTCCGTGTAAGGCTTGAACCACTCGTCCCACAGGTCTTCTTCGGCCACGTCTGCTTCCAGGAAGTCGTGCGCCCTGTCGCTGACGTCGAGCAGCCCGCTCTCATTAGCGAGGAACTCCCAGTCAAAGTCGAACCGAGAGGTCGGAAGGGTCTGATAGACCTCGTCCGCGTGGACGGACTCGATACTGAACCCGCCGATGCCATCCACGGCGTAGCCGAATAGCACGCTCTCGGCCAGACAGCGCGGCTCCGGGATACAGCCGGCAAGTAGATCGGCCGCGAGGTCGTCGTACGCGCGAGCGCAGTGAAGAAGGAACCAGTCCGACTGAGTCCCCGCGCTGACCGGAACGCTGTGCTCCCAGAAGTCGGGGTCATAAGCGGCACGGTACGTCTTGTCCGCAAGGTCCCTCAGCCGCCGATGGAGAACGAATGCGGTCCTGGGCGTTACCCCAACGCCGCCGCAGTCCCCACAGCCGCGGCCCCGAGGGGACGAGCTGCAGACGGCGCACTTCGCGCAGTCCTCGGCAACATTGCAGCCGCAGCTTAGGCAGCTCCCGCAGTCGGATGCGCTGAAAAGCGAGAACACGGCCGCGTTGAGCTGTCCCAGGTTCTCCGTGACGGCCCGCGCGGCCCTGCGCGCAGCCCGGGCTCGTGGAGCGTCACGGTGTGTGTCCTCGATCTCATCCGCGATGTCAGTGATCGCCTTCCTGAGGGGGCCAGGCAGGGAAGCTGAGCACCCGTGAACCTTCGCGAGGGCGCCTACTCCTCCCTGGAGAGCCGCGTTGAGCGTGGCGGCGAGCAGCTGGGATTCGTCGTGATCTTCGAACGTCCCGATCTTCGAGAGTTCCGGTCCGCGGGGTGTCCCCCGCATGCTGAAGAGGATGGCACCGTTGCCCTTGGGCTGGGTCAGGAAGAAGAGATGCGACGGTGCGGAATGTGCCGGCATGGCTGAGCCTCCGTGTGGTGCATGGGCAACGAGTGCGGGCACGGTAGGGAACACCGCCGCAGACTCGTGCCTGCTACGTGAAAGATGAGGTGAGAGACAAGCCGGTGGCCCGGGTGCGTCCGCAGACTCCTTGGCTAAAGCGCAGCTGGTGATCTGGCTACGAGCGAGATCCCGTTGCTGGCACGCGGAAGCCTGCCACAGAAGGTGCCGGGGAGCCAGTGAGTTCGCGAAATCCTGAAGTCGGGGCGGGGGTTGCCCGGTCCCTCAACTCCTGCCCCTGCCTACCTGATGTCCTGGTTCCAGGCGCTGCTCCGGCCGTTCGGCCTCGTATTGCAGACCGTGTGTTCACAACGCCAATATGAGGTGGTCCCTCGCGCCCCGCGATGTCAGTGCGGCGGGATACCGTCCTCTTCACGCTGAGGTGAGGGGAGGACCATGGCGAGGAACGCCCGGGCCGAGCAGCTGCGGGAGTACGGCCGGTCCGTGCTGGAAGGGGCCCGATCGGAGCAAGTCCTGCGCATGGCACGGCAGGTGAACGCCGTGTCGTACACGAGCGCACGGGAGTACGCCGGCCGTTCGCTCTTCGAGTTGCTGCAGAACGGCTACGACGCGCATCCGGAGGACCGCCGCGACGGACGGGTCCACGTGCTGCTGAACGAGGCGGAGGGCGAGTGGGGGACGTTGTACGTCGCCAACGGCGGCACACCCTTCACCTGGCGGAACGTCGAACGGATCTGCGAGCTCGCGCAGAGCTCGAAGGAGGTCGGCGAGGGCATCGGGAACAAGGGCGTCGGGTTCCGCAGCATCCTGTTGATCAGCGAGGCACCTGAGATCTACAGCGCGGACCCCGACAGCCCGCTCGGTCCGGAATTGGACGGGTACTGCTTCCGCTTCGCGCAGAGGGCCGACGTGGAGGAGTTCCTCGCCGGTGAGGACAACGCCCATGAGGTGGCCGCCAAGTATCCGCCGCTCCAGGCGCCGCTGCCGCTGGACGATGTGCCCGCGACCTGTCGGCAGCTCGCTGCCCAGGGGTACGTAACCATCGTCCGGCTGCCCTTGCTGAGCGAGGCCGCCCGGGCCGAGGTCCGGCCGCGGATGCGCGAGCTCGCGGAGGCGAAGGTACCCGTGATGTTGTTCCTCGACCGGCTGGCTGGCTTGACGCTGGAACGGCGGGCCGCCGGTGGCGAGGCGGGCGAGTTGGACGACGGCCACGAGACGCTCGAGCTGCACGAACTGACCCGCTCCGAGGAGCGCTTCGCCGTTGCGCAGGACGGCGCAGGGCACGGATTCCCCGTCTCCTGCGCGACCGTGGACCTGGGGACGTCCGGCACCTTTCTCGTAGCCCGGGGCACCGTGGAGAAGGAACGGCTGAACAGCACCCTCGCCGAGGCCGTGGGTTCCGGACTCCTCGACGACACGTGGCAGGAGTGGAAGCGGTCCGCTGTCGTCGAGGTCGCACTCTCGCTGCCCGCCCTGCGCCGACCGCTACGCGGGCAGATCTACACCTTCCTGCCGATGGGCGAGGACCAGGCCGCGCCGTTCCCGGGACACGTGAACGCCCCGTTCTTCACCAAGTTCGATCGCACCGGGATTCCCCCCGACAACCCCCTCAACGTGCTGCTGCTCGACGCGGTCGCCGAGACCTGTCTGGCGGCCGCCGCGGTACTGCGTACCGTGCCCGAGTTGTCCATGCGGCAGCTGGCCGTGGACTTGGTGAGCTGGGAGAGTGAGAAGGGCTCGGCGGGGCGGCTCCGCACGGCGGCTCTGCGTGTGCACGGGAGCGAACTCGCCGACGTACCGCTCGTGCCCGTCCTCGCCGCGGACGGCGCCCCGCCGGAGGTGGGCTGGGCGCCGCCTCGGGGCGCGGTCCTGTGGTCGGACCTTGACCTGACCGTTCTCACGGCACACCGCGCGCACGAGGCCGGGATCGTGGTGGCGGACCCTGAGATCGGCGGGGGCCGGCTGAAACGGCTGGCCACCCTGTGCAAGGCCCTCGCGTGCCCGTGGGAGCCGGGCCCGGAGATCCTCGCCGAGTACGTGGAACGGATCGTCGGGGGCCTTCCCCTACCACGGCCCGGTGAGTCCCCCGAGCAGTGGAGCGCGCTTTACGAGGATCTGGCCGCCCTCTTCGAAGACGACGGGCACGTCCTGCACGGCAGGCAGTTGCTGCTCGCGGAGGACTGCACACTGCGGTACACCAACCGTCCCCTCGGCAGGGCGGGTAGGGGCACAAGTACCCGTACACAGGGCAAGCCGAGCGATCAGGGTGTCCGCCGTGAGGCGTTCTTCCAGCCGGTGCGTACGGAGGCGAACCCGACCGAGGCCCCGTCCGTCCCTGCCCTGCTCGGCAAGCGGTTGTTCTCCCTGCACCCCGGGCTGGTCTGGAAGGACCGAGGCGAGCGTACGCGCGGGCGGTCCGCCCGCGCCTTCCTCGAGCAGGAGGGGCTCGTCCGGCCGTACGACACGAGGGGCTTGCTGGACCACGTACGACAGGCGCTCAGCGCGAGCACCGATCTCCGGCTGCGGCTCCAGACCCTGCGGTTCGTCTTCCGGCTTTGGCAGCCGCAGCGTTCGCTGGGCGGGACGGAGATCTCCTCGCTCGGACTGTACGTACCGTCGGCGGACGGCCGGCTGATCAGGGCGAGCGACGCCGTCTTCGGCCGGGGCTGGGGCCGCGCGTCCGTAGGTGAGGACCTGGCGGCGGTGGTCGCCGCCGGGCAGGACGTGTCGAAGAGCCTCAAGGCGATCGCTGGACGCCTCCTTGCCGCGCCCGATGAGTTTGCCAAGCGGGGGGAGACCGAGGAATGGCGGGCGTTCCTGCTGGAGGCCGGGGTGGCCGACGGGCTGGTCCCGGTCACGTCCTCCGACGCCTTGAGCTGGGTAGAGCAAGGCCGGGAGCTCAGCACTCGGCAGCTGGTCCGCATGGCGAAGGTGTCTGCCGAGGTGCAGGAGCAGTGGGAGCCGTACGTCCACTGGCCCGGTGTCTACTACCCCCGGACGCCGTACCGGGGAACCCCCGCCTGGCGGCTCCCCGGCCAGGACATCGTCGGACGCCTCGGGCAGGAGGCCCGGCTGGCGTACGCACGGCTTGTCCTGCATGGCCTGGCCAGCTGGGAGGACGCGAGGTTCGCCAGCGTCTGGACCAGTGCCGGCAGCCAGAGTCCCCCGGACAGGGAACGGGTGCCGACCCCGCTCGGCGCCTTCGTCCGGGAGCAGCAATGGCTCCCGGTGCGGGGCCGCGACCGGGCCGTCCGGTTCGTCCGGCCGGCTGACGCCTGGCACTGCCCGCCTGGGCTGGAGGAGGAGCCCTCGTACGCGCCGACCGTCGACCATCGGGTGCGCCACCTTCTGGAACGCGGGAAGGCGGGCGACCGCCTTCGGGAGATGCAACTGCCGACCTGGGACGACCCCCGGGACAGCGCCCGCCTCATCGCCGCGCTGGGACGGCTCGCGGCGGAGGGGGCACTGGGGGCAGAGGACCGGCCCGCCGCGCAGCGCGCCAACGAACGCGCATGGAAGCACCTCGTACGGCGGCCCCATCCCGCACTGCCCAAGGGCGCCAGGCTGCTCGCTGAGTCCGGGGACCGGCTGATCAGCGTACCGCTGTCCGCCCTGGACGGCAGGGAGAGCGATGGCGATGGTGATGCCGGGACCGTGCTCTACATCAGCGGTGAACGCGACAGCCTGACGGCCCTGCTGATACGGGAGATGGCGCGCCCCCTGCTCACCCTGCCGGGTGTATCGGCGAAGGTCGCCGAGCTGCTGGCGGCCGAACACCCCACCACCGTCCGACACACCGACGACCTGATGTTCACGGTGACCGTGGACGGCACACGGGTTAACCCCAGGGCCATGGGAGAACCACTGGTCCAGCAGCTGCCCTGGCTCACGCTGGCCGTAAGCGTCCTCTCCGACCACCTGGCGCGCGGCCCCCGGGCGAGCGAGGCCGAGCTTAGCGAGCTGACGTCCCTGGTCCGGAGCGTACGTCTGCACCGCTACCGCTCCTGGGACATCGAGCTCGACGGTCGGCCAGTGACGTTGCCGGGCCGCCTCGGCGGAGTCCTGCCCATGCCCGATCCGAAGCATCCGCTCGTCCTCGCCCCGGCAGGCGAGCCGGCCTGGCCCGAGACCACCCGCATCGTGGTAGCGGTCGCCGAGCTGCTGGGACGGCGGGAGTTCGGCGACCGGCTGCGCCTCGCCGCCCACCAGCTCGCTTCCCGCCACGCCGACCTGCGCGACCCGGGCCAGGAGGAGCTTGCCGACGCCCTGGAAGTCACAGTCCACCAGGTCGAGGAGACACGCCTCCGGATTGACGGGGCCATCGGCGTGGTCCTGGAGCGCTCCCGGCCCTTCCTCGTCCACCTGCTCGGCATGGAGACGGCGAACTCGCTGTTCCTGCCGCCGCCGGGCGACACCCGGGAGTTCCAGACTCACCTCGAGGAGTACGCCGCCGAGCTCCCGGTCCCCGTATCCGAGTTCATCGCCAGAGCCCGCGCGGCCCGCGGTACGGACGAACTGCGGCGCGACCTGGGCATCGGATTCGCCGAGCTGAACGACACCCTGCGCACGATGAGCCCGCCCCTGGAACCGGTCAGCCACGCCGACGAGCATGAGGAGGCACTCCGCACCTACCTGGACCTGCGCAAGAAGGAGCTCGTCAACCGGCTGCGCTGGGCAGTGCTGGAGGACTTCGACGCACGCCGTCCGGTGCCCGACTGGCCCTCGGTCCGAGCCCTGGACTGGATCACCGCACCGGAGGCATGGGCGTACACCGTGGACACGGCCGACACGGGGAGCCTGGAGGCGCACGTGGAGGAGCAGCTGGCGCTGCGCATGGGCCGCCCGGTGCCGTTGCCCCGGTCAGGCGAACGCCTGCCCGCCCTCGACCAGGTACGCGGCGCGAACCTCCGTACGATCACCGGCCTGGCCGCCGATCTCGCGGTCCTGGTCAGGGCGGCCGGACACCCGTTGCCCGCGGCCCTGACCGCAGCCGAGCCCGCCGAGGAGGTCACCACGCGGCTGGAGGCCGCGGGCGCGCTCGACTTCCGACACTTGTCCCCCACCGACGTCGTCGGCTGGCTAGCGGCCCTCGGCCAGTGGCCCGACGGGATGGCGGTGGCGACGGATCCCGAACGGCACGGGCTGTCCGGGGCCGACCTGGACCGGGTGCGCAACGCGGCGGAACATGAGCGCCGCGAACGGGAGCGCAAACGGCGGTTGATCTCCGTCGGCGGCCGCGACTTCGACGTGCACTCAGGCGACTTCACCGCCCTCACCCGCGAACTCGACCGGGTCCTGCAGAGCGGCTCGGCGCCGGGCATCACCGCCGCCGGGCCGCTCCGCTTCACGGACCCCCGTCCCCAGACCGGGCGCACCCAGGCCACCGGTCGCACCCGCGGGTGGCGGTACGGGGGCGGCACGGAGAGCGGGCTGACCACGGCCCAGCGGGAGGCCATCGGGTACGTGGGTGAGTGGTACGCATACCAGTGGCTGTGTGCGCGCTACCCGGACCGCATGGACGAAACATGCTGGGTGTCGGGCAACCGCCGCAAAGCCTTCCCCGGCCCGTCCGGCGACGACGGCCTCGGGTTCGATTTCCGGGTCGGCTCCGGCAGCCGGCCCTACCTGTACGAGGTGAAGGCGACCGGGGGCGAAGGCGGCCGCTTCGAGCTGGGGGAGAGCGAGGTCCGCGCGGCCCGCCAGCACGCGGGCAACGACCGCTGGCGCCTCCTGGTGGTCACACACGCCCTCACCCCTCACAAGATGGCCATCCAGATGCTCCCCAACCCCTACGGAAAGCGCGGCCGGGGCCGCTACCGCGAGGAAGGCGGGGCACTGCGCTTCTCGTACATGCTGTGACCTTGACGTTCAACTCCAGCGCGAGATGAGTCGGGGCTGCACGTCAAGGTCAGAACTGGCCGAGACGAATCTGGTAGCAGTCGCTGGAAGAGGGCGCCGGCCTGGTCGCGAACGGTTGGGCTGTTGTCGGTGGGTCATCGAGCGCACGATCTCCTGGCTGACCGGCTACCGGCGTCTGTCACCCCGCTACGAGCGACATCCCCGCAACTACCTGGCCTTCCTCGGCCTCGCCGCCGCCCTCTGCTGCTACAAACGCCTCCTCAAACTGACCAGGTTGTAGGGACCGTCTTTGGGCGTCCACGTCAATCCAGGGCGGGCGCGTAGTAGCAGGTCAGGGCATCGCGGTCCGGGGGAGTCGGCGTAGTTGGTGACAGACTTGTGAGAGCGCCGGTGATACGGCGAAGCCCCGTCGGAAACATCACGACGGGGCTTCCGCATGGAGGGGGCTATGACAGAGTGCGGCGTCCGGCAGCACGGGCACTGACGCTTGGACTCCCGGCTCTGGAGCACCGGGAGCAAGGATGCCGGGCGTGGTAGGGCCTGGCCGACCACACGGCACACACGTTCGCTCAGCTCGCCGAACGGCTTTGCCTTCGCGAATATGGCGAGTCCCTCGACTGGCCAGTGTGCCTTCAGAGCGCGACCAGGAGGCGGTGTCCAAACCATCGACGGAAGATCGCGGTGCCCCGTTATAGGGGCAGTGCGGCCAGCGTTGCTGCCGTGGGGGGGGGGGGGGGGCCGGGGGGCGCCCCCCCCCCCCCCCCGCCCCCGCCCGCCCCCCCCCCCCCCCCCACGGCTCGGAGCCGTCCCGGTATCTACAGGTCGGTGCCGCTGGCTTCCTTCAGGATTTCGATGCTCTCAGGGTCCTTCGGCTCGGAGCGTCGGTACTGGGGGTGGCCAAGGTCCATCTGAAGCGCGGCGTGGAGCGGGGCCGGGTATCGCGTCCGGTCTGACCAGGAGAGCGCCTGGTGACAAAGCCGCGCCGCGGCAACCGCGAGAATCTCTCGGTCGTAGCCGTCCCGCGTGTGCATCGGGGTGATCTCCCTGGTGGTCATGCTGTACCAGGGTGCGTTCAGTTCGTTCTCCTTGCGCTCGTCGGCATTCTTCGATGCTTTCCCCGGGTCGGCGCGCCAGCGGGTCTTCCACTGCCCATGGCGCTTCTTGCCGTAGTTGCGGGGTTCGGTGAACAGGAACCAGGGGTGGCCTTCGGGCCGGGCTTCCGGGTAGTAGAGGTCGCTGGAGGTCTTGAGCGGGACGGTCTTGCCGTTCTTCTGCTTCTCGGTGACGGCGACCAGACGGGGCATTTCCGCCTGCGCGCAGTTCATGCGGATGATGCTGACCGGATTCCAGGACGGGGGCAGTCCGCTTGCGGGGAGCCAGAGGCGCGGCTCCCCGGGATCTTTTCCGAGGCCCTGCTTGTTGTTGTGGAGGCCGGGCCATACACGGCGGCTGGCGTGACCGTCGATCATCAAGGCGTAGGGCAGGCCGTCGAGTTCGTCGTGGAGCTCTTGGAGGGCGGTGCGGACGTCTTCACCGGCCTGTGCCCAGCGCTGGATTTCGCCGTCGCCGTTTTCAGTGTGAAGAGGGTAGTTGGCGGCGTGGAAGTTGCTCTGTGCGAGGGCGTAGTGCTCCCACTGCGGGTGGATGTTGCTCCAGCCGATCATGCGCCACGGGCCGCCGGGTTCAGGGGAGGGGATGATCACGCTGGCGGTGATGATCCTTTTGGGCTGGCCCTTGTACTTGCGGTCCGTGGCCTGCTTGCGGATGTGGATGCCGCAGAAGGCCATGCGGGGCAGCGGGTAGGGGTCGTCGCCGGGGTAGAGGGCACGCTCGAAGCGGTCGTCCACGACCCCGCACGAACGGTAGAGGTCCAGCAGACCCATGTAGACGCGGTGATCCTCGAAGGCTTTCGCGGGCCTCTTGATGATGGTGAAGGTCTTGGTGAACGGGTCGTACTCGCGGCCGACGAGGAATTGGGACGGCACTGCAGCCTTGGCGAGCTCCCGGACGACTTGGTGCTTGGCGTCGTTCTCCGCCAGGGCGGTCTTCACTTCGGCGGGCTTCATGCCCTCGTGTTCCTCGCCGCGCACCGGGATCTCTGTTTCACACCAGGCGGCGAGGAGGACGCCGGGTTCTGCGAAGGTGCCGGCGATCCTTTGGGCGTCAGTGGCGCGCTGAGTACCGGGGCCGTGCTCCAGCAGGGCTTCGGCGTTGCAGAAGACAGCTTCGATGCCGTCCGCGAGCGGGAAGGACTTCTTTCCGCCAGGGTCCGGATCGATGCCCTCCGGGTCCAGCCCGTAGGGGTGGGCGAGACCGTGGATCATCCGCGTGAGGGTCGCGTCGCGGTACCACAGGCACAGGATGCGGAGTTTCTTGTATCCGGCCGCTTCGATGGAACGGCGAATACCCTCCGGGGAGGGCTTGCCGATGAGATCGACGTATTCGCCATCCTGCTTCTTCTGTTGCTTCTCTTTCTCCTGGGCAGCGGTGGCGGGCTCGTGGGAACGCTTACCGAAGACATTCCCCTTCGACTTCAGGTCAAGCAGGGAGACGGCGTCACCGAAGACTCGCTGGATGTGTTCCCGCAGCAGGGAGAGATGGTAGATGCCGGCGCCGGTACCGACAGCGAAGGAGTCCGTCTTCGGCATGGTCGGCCTGATCGCGCCAGGAGGAGGAGTCAGGATGTCGATCCTCTTGCCATTTTCGTCCCTGGCGTTCAGGCGGCTGCGCTCACCGGCGACGCGTTCCTCGATGGCGTTGAGCGATGACCGGTCGGCGTCCATCTTCGCCAGGATTTCCAGCGCATGCTTGTTCGTCTGCCGCAGACCGCGCCCATCCAGGGACACAGACATGATCGGCCGGTCTGTTCCCTGGTCCACGAGAACGGTGCTGGCGTGGATCACCGTGTTGTTGATGCGCCGGATGTGAGCGTCAAGATTCAGGACAGGGTTCGGCTCGGCCGTGTAGGTGGCCATCTTCACCGACAGGCGGGACAGCGCGTACTGAACTTGACTGCGGGTGGGGTTCTCGGGACGGACCTTGAGCGCTTCGGCGAGGTCGACCGGGTGGGCGAGGGTGGCGAAGACCGGGCCGATGGGCTGTTCCCAGGCGATCAGGTCACCGTTGCTGATGGGCCGGTACTGCACGGCCGCGACGTTGTCGGAGGGCTGCCAGCCGACGGTCCTGTGTTTCACCTGGCCGTTCGTCGCCTCGTACGCCTCACGGACCGGCTCGACTTCCCGGTCGAGGAAGGGCTTTGCCGCCAGCTTCTTGGCGATGTGCCACTTCACCGCCTCATAGGCCCAGCTGTCCGGACTGGCGGGCTTGCCGTCTTCCTCTTGGAGGATGTTCTTAGCCAGGCTTCGGCGCTCAGGAGCGACGTCCGCGACCAGTCGGGCCAAGGTGGGTGGATCCATGAAGGGGATCTCATCCAGAGGAATCCGGCGGACGATGCCTTCCAGGTAAGTGAAGACCGTCCTGAGGGCGTCGGGCTCCACGGGGTTGAGCGTCACCATGAAGGCCAGGTACTTGTCCAGGTAGACGTAGCCATCGGTGATCTGCTGGAGCACGGTGACAGCGATGGAATAGGGGACCAGGAAGGGGTCGGATTCCTGGACATCCTTGATCCATTTCGCGTTCTTTGAGGCCGTGCTCCCCAAATCCCGCCAGGCCGTGCGGATGAGCGAGTGGTAGTCGCCGAAGTCCCAGACCAGGGCGGTCATGCCGTCCAGGAGCTCGGGGGTGCACCGGATCGATGTGGTGTGCGCGGTGAGATCCCGCTGCGTGTTGCTTCGCCCCATGAGCGGGGGTACCTCGTCTCTCGGTCTCTCCGTTTGGGAGAGGATGCGGGTCCGTCTCCGCCGCGGCAAGGCGGAGACGGGCGTGGTCAGTTCAGAGCGTCTCGCGGTCGAGCCCTGCATAGGTCAGGAATGCCTGAAGCGCTTGACCGTAGAGCTCATTCATGATGTCGCGCTGTTTCGGAGTCCAGTCGCGGTAGATCTGTTCGATGATCGTGGCCAGGTCGGAGCTGAACTTCTTGTCGTGGATGGAGTGGTCCACGATGTGGAGGGTCATGTCGGTCTCGCCCCGCCGGGCACGGCCGGCGAGCTGGATGAGCAGGACGAGCATTCCTGCGACGAGTTCCTTGCGCAGGTCGTGGTCCATATTGGAGAACCGGGCCGGGGAGCGAAGGATCTTGGTGAGTTGCTTCCAGGAGGCTTCGCCTGCTGCGCGCAGGACGGCCAAGGGCTCGTCGCTGCCGCCGGCGGGAAGGGTGTTGTAACCGGCGGCGTTGACGCTTGCGTGCAGCCAGTCGGTGTCCTCGATGCTCAGGACAGGCCGGACGCACAGATAGATGTCGCGGACTGCCGAGCGCGTTCCGACGACGATGTTCAGGCCCCGGCCGATGACGGCGAGGGGGGCGATAAGGATCTCTCCGCGGTCGGGGAACTCCTTGAGCTCTTCGCGGACCATCCGGTCCACGTGGGCAGGTAGGTGCTCCTCGTAGTTCTGTTTCTCCGGCTTCTTCACCAGCAGGCAGATCCGGTGGTTCAGCCCGTCGGCCTGTGCCACCCCGGAGGCGAGATAGGCGGCCTGCTCATAGGAGTTGACGGCGAGGATGACGCGGGCCCGTTCCGGTTCGTGCTTCTCCAGGCGGGCCAGGCGCTTGGCGAGCTGCTGCTCGTACAGGCCCCGGCCGAGATCGCGCAGTGCGTTGGGCTTCAGCTCTGGCGGGAGACCCCCGATCCTCATGGCATCCCCGCTGCTGCCCCGTACAGGCGTGGCGAGGGTGACGATGGACTCCGGACGGGTGTCGGGGAGCCACCAGCGGACCGGGGCATGGATGTGTTCCTGTACGGCCTGTGGTAGGTAGGCGGTGGCGGACAGGCCCATGACGGGACGCTGCACGCCGGCCGCCAGCAGGGCGGTGAGGCCGCCGAGTTCGCTGACGAAGGTGTGCGGATCGCCGCCGAAAGAACGTGACAGGAGTTCCGCTTCCTGCTCCTTTTTGTCCATGCCCTTGACCTGGTAGCCGTGGATGGAGCGGCCCAGCATGGCCAGGGGGTAGAGGGTGGCGACCGTGCTGCTGCGCATGCTTTCAAGGATCTTGCGGACCGATCCCAGGTCGAGATAGCGCAGGGTCTGGGCCTGCATGCGCAGCTCGTCCAGCGCGCTGTCGAGTTCCCGTAGCACGGTGCGGGTGATCAACAGGTTCACCACGGCGGCCTGCTGATGCGCATCGGGCACGAGCTCACGCAGGAGCGTGCGCATCGCGTCGCGAGTGTCGGTGAGGTGGTCCTGGCCGCGCTGCGCGGTGAGGATCGTCAGGGCTGTTTGGATGGCGTCCCAGTCGGCTCCGTCGGGAAGCTTGGCCTCCTCATCCGGTCCGGCCGCGTACCAGCGGGCGGGCATGATCTCGTCGAGGAAGGCGAACAGCTCGGGCGGAACGTCGTCGGCCGCGGTCTGGTGGGGGAACAGGAGCTGAAGGATTTCACGGTCCCTCGAGCGGGCCAGGCGCCAGCCGGTGTTGTCGCGGCTGGCCCCGTCAGGGCTGTCCGCCTCGTTGCCCGGGTTCAGCCTGAGCCCGCTGCCTGAGCAGAGCCACAGCAGCAGCATCTCGGCCATGAGCCGCGCGTGGCTGACCGGCGCTGCAAGGGACATCTCATGGACGACGGGCAGGTTCCTGGCGTCCGAGTCGATCTCCCGCAACGCGGTCGTTCGTTTCCGGGAAGCCAGAGTGAGCTCCGAGGTACAGCGGCTGATGGCGGCCGTCTGGAAGGCATCGATCTCATCGATCACCAGCGCATCGCAGGCGCGCAGCGTCATCTCCAGCACGCTCATGCCCCTGGTGCCACGTGCCTTGCCGCGGAACTCCTGCCCGTCCAGGACGACGCCGATGCGTGTGCGGCCTTCCAGGAGGTTGGCGTGGTTGGTGACGATCACGGCCGCGTCGGTGGCCCGGTAGAACTGCTGGAACTTGCCGCACACCGGGGCGAAGGAGCAGGTGAGCCGGGTGGAGCCGGTGGCCGGAGAGGTCAGCGAGGTGCAGTTCTCCTCCCCGTACGGATACAGGGTGGGCGGGTCCATCAACGCCCGCTGCGCGCAGCCGGCCGACAGCAGCGCGATGTCGGTCCTGGCGCGCCGGTCCCATTCGTCGATCTGGGTGGAGGTACCCAGGGCGGCGTAGTCCATGGCCCGCCGGTGCATGCTCGACGGGGACATCAGCGGAGTGCAGTGAGCGGGCTCGGCTAGGTGCTTGTTCTTGTGCAGATAGGCCAGGTCGTTGTTGATGTCCCAGGCCATGTCCAGGGTGGCGCGGACATCGGTGACGGCGAGGGCGATTCGCCGGTCGTTGAGCGCTGCCCAGGACGCCATGACCCGTACGAGTACCGTTTTGCCGCTTCCCGTGGGGGCGTTGAGGACCTGCAGGTCTCCGGACGTCAGGTCCAGTTCGGTCAGCTCGCCGTCGGTCGTCTTCATTGCCTTGAAGAAGCGCTTGAGCACCTTGTGCAGGTAGGCGACGCTCTTGTCCTGGCCGCTAAGGATCTTGGCGACATCCAGGAGTTGGTTCACTGTCGGCCCGACCCGGTCGCGCTGCGGGCGGGTGTGCACCTGCGGGAGCACCTCGTGGCCGGGCGCTTCAAGGAAGCCGGGAGTCGCCTGGATATGGATCTCCCTGCTGGTCGTGCCGTGCTCTTGGCCCAGGTAGGCCGTCCTCGTCTTGAGGGTTCCTGGGCCCGCGAACGCCTGTGCCTTGGGGCGCTTGCCGAAGGTGAAGAACGGCCCGGTGACGCGTTGTGCGTATCCGAGGAAATCCCCTCCCACCCTGGGGATCACCGCCTCGGCCAGCTGTGGGTCTCCGGCCGGCAGCCGCAGCGAACCTCCCGACCTGTCCGCGAGGTCGGGATCGGGGGCCAGGGTGCCTAGGAGCGCGAGGACGGCGGCCCTGAGTTTCTTCGCATCCGTCCATTCGGGAGCCATCAAGGCCATCACCTGACGGATCAGGTTCCGCTCGGCCACTGGCAAGCTCGCCCAATCCGACCATGCCTGCGGCTTGCGGTGGGCGAAGAACGTGGCTTCTTCGAAGCCGGCCAGGATGCGCCCCTCGTCGTCCTTGCGGGGAAAGTAGTGCGCGGCCAGAGCGAGTGCTCCAGCCAGGCCGGCTTCCTTACCCGTCATCTCCCCGCTCACGCCTTGCCCTCCTTGATCTGCGTGATGACCATCTCGAGGTAGTCCGTCGCGGTCATCGCCGCCTTCATCCTGTATGTGCGGCACACCGCGTGGAGCTGGGCCACCTGGTCCTGGCGATGGTCGGGCACTACCAGGTACTCGGCGCCGCCCTTATCGCCGCCGTCCATATGAAGCTTGCTGACCAGGTGATTCGGCCAGGTGTAGTCTTTGAAGTCAGCAGGAAAGTGCGGCTGTTCGCTTCCTTCGCGGGTGATCCACAGGTCACACTGGTCCCCGTTGGGCCACAGATGTGATGTCCAGGCGCTTCCCTCCAGGGCCGTCGCGGCGGCTCGGTGCAGGGCCAGTTCGGGTAGGCCAGGGATGACGGTGTAGCGCCACACCGGCCGTACCAGCGCCATGTACTCTGCGGCCGGCTTAGCCTGCGGCACGTGCGGTACGGCCCCGGTCCATAGGCGTGCGAACCGGCCGGACGGGACCCGGCATTCGAACGTCGGACTCAGTTCGGGGGCCGACTTCTTCCGGGCGGTCACGACGAACTCGTACGACGCGCCCGTCTCCTCGTGCCAGGGGTACAGACACCGCACCCTTCCCCTTGTGCGCGCGCCGGTGCGGGCAGCTGTCACCTTCATCGGCCACTTGCAGGCGGGGCAGGGCCACCACCAGCCGTTGAACTGCGCGTACTGGGCGATCGGCTTGTAGAAGTCGTTCGCCCGGGAGGGCAGCTTGAGCTCCGTGAGACTGCCCGTCGGCACCGTCGGGTTCTCAACCAGAGTGGTGCGGTGCCTCTGGTAGAAGGAGCCCTTGATCGCGCTGAAGACGGCTTCCTGGCTGTACTCGTCATCCAGCTTCGGTTTCGTTACCTGCCCGGTGAACTTCCCGACCTTCTGCGCGGCCCGCAGGACGCGCTGGGCTTCGTGCCGGAAGTCGAACCCGTCCTCCGTGGCAACGCCCTCGCTGTCCATGAGCCGCACGCCAGCGAGAGCCTCGCTGTCGATCCAGTCGGGCAGCAGCCCTTCCAGTGAGCCAGCCCGGTCGCCAGTGAGCCTGCCCATCAGTTCGTCGAACAGGATCAGGTGCCCCGGGCCGCATGCCGCCATCAGGATGCCGTGGGCCTCCATGAGGCGGTCCAGGCGTCTCGGCCCGTCCAGTCCCTCGCCGACCATCGCGTGCTCGCACACGGCGAACGCCTTGACGATTTCCAGCAGTGCGTGAGTCTGCTGAATGTCCGTTGTGTCGTCAGCTTGCATCACGTGCCGGACCATACGGCAGGCCACTGACAATGGGCCCTGGGAATCCCGAGGGGAGTTCAGCCAGAGCTCTCGTCGAGGCCCTCGGTGTCGATGCTGGGATACAGGCCGCGGTAGGCGTCGAGGTGGTCGGCGATGTGGCTTCGCCCGGAGTCGGTGAGGAACCACCGGTACGGTCCGTGAGTCACTCCGTCGGGGTGCCGCAACACGATGAAGCCCCGGCTCGGGGTCCGTCCATCAGGGCTTTGCCCCACCGCCAGGTAATGCGGCCCACGCCCGGCGAGGCTGCCGTCCACCCCCTGCGCTCCGGCGCGCGCGACCCGGACCATGATCTTCCAGAGCCACAACGACAGCAGCGGCGCTGGTGGTCCTGCTTCCCGGGGAGCCCCGAGGGCCGCACGGGCCACCGCTCGCCCGTGCCGGGTCATCTCCACCCGGGTACGGGGGATATCCCCCAGACCGTCGACATACAGCCGGTCCCGGTACACGACGATCAGGCCACGCCGCTCCAAAGCGGCCACCGACGATCCAGCTCCTGGGTCATGTACCCCCGCTGCGCGCAGCCCCTCCTGAATGCGGGTGTACCCGACTACATCAGACGAGGCGGAGACTGCCAACGTCATGCGCCGCCATTCGGCTGCTGGTCGCTGTTCCGCTCCCACCAAGCGGGCCTGCCGCTGTTCTTCCTCTACCTCCTGGTCGTGACGGAAGATGCACGTCAGATAGGTACGTTGCCGCTCGTTGAGGGCCCTCCATACAGCCATCGACTCCTCGGAAGGCTGACGGGGACGTCGGACGGGAAGCACTGGGAGAGGGTCCTCCGGGCGGCTGCGGCGCCAGGCATCCATCACCACCCGGTCGGGGACTCTATAGACCTGGGCAATCATGTGCGCCACTCTCCCCAGGGTCTCGGGAGATCCCCACATCCAGCCGCGCACACGTCTGCCGCGTTCAAGATCGCGGATCTTCTCGGCGCTGATATGCAGACCGTGTGCACCACGCTTGCGTCGTAGAGCTGAGGCGGCCTCTTCCGTGCTCAAGCCAGCATCACGACGCAAGTCGGCCAGGCTCTCGGTACCCGGTTCGCGCCCTGTCAGATCCTGCGCACCACATCGCAGAACCTCTAGCAATCGGCCGAAAGCTCGGTCACCAACAGTCCGTGTTCCCGCTTCCCAGTGGCGTACAGCACGTGGCGTAACCCCTACAGCCTCGGCGAGCTGTTCCACGCTCATGTCTCTGAACAGTCGTTGGCGTTGCAGGGCCTGGGGACGGAGGGACTGTGCCATACCGGAAGCAAAACGTAGTGAACAGTTCACTGCAACTATTCACGACGGGGCGATCCTGAGCCCGGCCAAGGCGGTTGCGGGCAACTACCGTCCAGAGCTTGGGGCCATCGCTGGTCGCCCCTCAGGACGCGCGCGGTCTGTGCCTCTCGGTCGCAGGGCCGGCCAGCGAAGGAGCCGTGGTGCACGACAGGGTGGCGAGGTCGCTCCGGTCTTCGCCGTCGTCGGCCACGCCGAAGGGGACCGTCCCCGTAACGTGTTCTCGTCGGTGGACGCCTCCGTGCACCTCAGTGACCAGTCCACCAGCGCCGTTGGTCGGCGCCTGCCCAAGGGGATGCGGCCCGAGATCGCGCCGGGTCTGGAGGGCGCTGACCGTGATCTGGCGATCCGGCTGCTGACCCGCCCCGAGGGTGCACCGTGGTGGAGTCTGAAGTTGTACCGCTCTCAGTCGTACGACGGCTACCGTTCCGGCAGGGCGGACCACCCCGCTGTGGGCGAGCTGCCGCCCATCCTCGTCGACTCGCTCGGGGAGCCGGTGGTCGCGGCCTGGACGTCGCCGGAGGGCGACCAGCGGTGGTATCTCATCCCCGATGCCACCCGCTGCGCTGCGCCGGGCCAGGTCACCGTTCTTCATCGACCCCGATCTGCAGACCGTCGGTGAGCAGAGCGCTCGCGACGCGCTGGAGGACCTGGAGGCGCGGTACGCGGCCGATTCTCAGGCTCATGTGCCCTCGTGGGTCAGCTCGCTTCAGGACCACGCCCCCCAGACAATGACCGCCGCGGCTGCAACCAGGGCGACCGAGACGGCCCAGACGATCGCTGTCCGTGCAGAGGTTTGCTGGGCCCCTCCGCTGACTTCGGCTCGCGCTGATCCACGATGGCGCGCGACCGCAATAGGCGCCGTGACGGTCACAGAGGAGTTGTCGCCCGTGATGATGTTGATGCTTTGAAGTGCTTGAGCGACCTGGTCCGGTGTCGGATCTTTTTGCCCTTGTGGCATCGCGGCCCGCAACTCCCCGACGAGCTGGACGAGTCGCGTGCGGACCTGGTCCAGAATGCCCTCCAGGGCTGACGGGTGCACAGCCCAGTACAGCCTGAGAACCTGCCTGGGCGAGTTCTGGCTCATGAACACGGCCAGGTCGGCAGCCATGGCCGGACCGAGCTGCACAGTCTGGCCAGAATTTCCGGCGATGAGGGACTCGATCTGGCCGACGCCCTGCCCGAGGCGAAGTTCGCCGCCCAGGCTGTCACGGGCGAAGTCCGGCAGGTCGAACATGCTGACCGGCTGCTCCCGAAACTGGTACATCCCAGCGAGGCCATCCATCACCAGGGGGGCTGAGATTCTCCGGTAGTCGGGAATCGGCACGTCCGTGCCCTCGTAACCCTGGAGTTCCCGCAGCGCCCAGGCCCGCAACGGTTCGGAGTGAGCGTGCCCGCCCAGGGTGATCACCTGGCGCAAGATCGGCGCGAGCGGGCGGCTCTCGTCGAGGACGTCGCCTTCCAGTCTGTCGAGGCGGCTTCGGCGGAATCTCACTTCACGGCCACGGTGACGATGACGCCAGCAACCGTCCCCAGAGCGGCGATGGCACCCCAGATGACCGAGGTGCGGTGCCACCAGGGCTGCGGAGTCGCGGGCGCGGGTTCATTGACGTTGGCGCTCGCGGTGCCGCCGCGGTCCGCTTTCGCGTTCGGCGCCACGATGTTGAAAGTGGAGCCGTCGCCTCCTGTGATGTTGAGGGCCTGTTGCGCGGCCGAGTTGATCTGGTCGGGGTTCGGGTTCTGCTGGCCCGGGGGCATGGCTGCTCTCACTTCCGCGACGAACTGGGTCAGACGTGTTCTGATTTGATCGAGGACGCCCGCGATACTGGCGACGGAGACGTCCCAGTGCAGAGAGGTGATCTGGGAACCTTCGTTTCCCTGCTGATGCTGCTCCTGCGTCATCAGTAGGGCGTAGTCGGCAGAACCGGGCGGGCTCAGGCGTACCGACGCCCTGTCGGTGCGGGCGACCAGCGCTTCGAGTTCCCGTACTCCTTGTCGGATCGGCGCGCTCTCCCCGATGCCGCGATCCTGGGCGTGTTGAGGTAGTTGGTTTGGACTGACCCGCTGGGTATTGTCCCGAATGATCTGACCTGGAAGGTAGAGATCGACCACGACTTCGAGCGCGGCTGGCACCTTCCGGTAAGAGGGCAGCTCATCGGACGCCGCGTACCCCTCCAGCTCTTTCAGCGCCCATGCGCGCAGCTCCTCATGGCGCGCGTAGCCGGCCAACATGAGGCACTGCCGGAGCGCAGTGGCGAGAGAGGCAGCGTCGTCTAGGACGGCGCGCTCAAGCTGCTCTAGTCCTCGGACGTCGGGTGTCGTCACGGCATCCAGTTTGCACGGCCCCACTGACAACACCGGTCGGATTCGTTGTCCTGGTGCGAGGATCCACACCCGGGCCCTCGGCCGGCCCACCCTCGACTGCCAACAACCAAATGGGCCCCCGACTCCGTCGGCGGCCCATCGCGACCTTCGCCGGGGCCGCACTTGCGCGCGAACTGGGCGGTTACGCCTCTCTGTTCGCAGTGCTGGCGGTGACCTAGTTCGCCGCTGCCGTATTGGCCGCTGGATCGGGGCACGGACTTGCTCAGTCCAAGGCGAGGCAGCGGAATGCATTGCGGCTGTGAGGGGCTCGGCTCACGTCCGACGGCGTCCGATGTGAATGGCGGCCTACGACGTTTCCTTCATGCGGCCACACGCACCGCTTACACGAAGGCGAGTTCACGGAAGGCGTTGCGGACATCGGTCAGTGGTCCGCGGTCGCGGGTGTAGTAGAGCTTGTTGGTCAGGAGCACTGCCCACAGGCCCCTGGTGGGTGAGACCCACATTCCTGTGCCCGTGACTGTTCGGCGGTGGTGCCAGGGGCGGGATGCCAGAAGAAGCCGCGCGCGGGTTGCAGCGCGCCGGTCTGGATCGTCAGCGACTCGGTGGTCCAAGCGGGACCGAAGCCAGCCTGCCTTGGCGCGGTGTCGGTGTTCAGCATGTAGCGCAGGAAGGCAGCGAGGTCGTCGAGGATGGTGAAGACGCCGACGATGCCGCAGACGCCGCCCACGAGGCGTGCGGAGAAGTCGTGAGCTGTTCCCTTGAGGTGGCTGTCGGTGTCCTGGTCGAGTTCGGGAGGCGCAGCGAGCGGCGATTTTCTGTAGGCAGGGGGACGAAGCGGGTGGAGTTCATGCCCAGTGGGTGCCACGTGCGGGCGGTGGACAGCTGGTCCAAGGGTTGGCTGGTGAGGTGTTCGGCGAGGTAGCCGAGGATGAGCGCGGCCCGGTCGGTGTACTCGACCCGGCGACACGGCTGGCCAGTCTGCCTTCAGAGCGGGGTAGTGAGAGGGCGTGCTTGGAACGACGAAGCCCCGCCGGAAGCGGAGCCTCGTCGAAGCCGGCTTAGGGTGTGGGGCGGCATCCGGCGCGGGCATCGTTATACTCCGGATCTCCGCTTTCGAGGACGCGGAGTAGGGACGCCGTGACAACACGCGTCTTACGGCCGATGCGTAGCACACGGCACGGAAACTGCCCGCTGCGGATCAGGTCGTATCCCTTGGCCCGTGAGAATCCCAGCGCCTTTGAGGCGTCCTCCACGCTCCCCGTTCCGCCCCAGTTGGCGCGGATGTGAGCGGGGCTATAGCGAGGGCCTAGAGTCTCTTCGATCTGCGTGTGCATTCCGATTACTTTCGTCTTGGCGGGTAGCCCGTGTCGGGCCTACGGACACCGCATGCGCCCGTCATCGCGGTGACCGTCAATACTCCGCGTTATCGCCGGTTTGGCTAACCGGCGATTTGGGGCTATGTTGCCTCGCTCGCCGTGGAGGGGCTCGCTCTGACAGCGTAAGGCGCGATGCCGGAGAGGAGTCGGCAGGGTCCATCACTTCACTGCATTGCCCAGCACTGTGACGAACGGTTACCACGGATCAGTTGGGTGTTGCATGGGTCGCAGTTCGCCCCGTTGCACCACTGCAGGTCAATTGGGGTCTGGCTCTTCGGGGTCAGGCCCGTTGATGTTCAACGGGCTGGATAGGTGCTGGATTTCCTGACCCCTCGTCACCTGCCGTCAACCCCGCATCTCCTGTGCCGTGCTGGATTCGTGCTGGACGCCGACGAATCACGGCCACCACCGGCCTGCGTGCTGCGCGCCGGGGCAACTGGCCCGGTCGATCGGGCCTCGGGCACACGTTCTTCACGTGACTCGCGCCGGTTGCGGAAACAAATCTCTGCCTGTCCGACGTTGTCGATCTCCTATGCGATAACGGGGGTGGTCGGCTTGAAGTTGTTCCGGACGGACGCATCGCAATGCGGAGTGAGCGAGGTCATGCCGCGTCTTGCTGAGGTCGAGGCAGATGTGCAGGGTCTCGTCGAGGCGCACATGGAGACGCTGCTAGGCGTCCGTTTCCTGGCGAGTGAGTACGGCACCGGGCCGGTCCACAAGGGCCGGATCGATTCGCTCGGGCTGGACGAGAACGGATCGCCGGTCATCGTCGAGTACAAGCGCGGCATCGACGCCGGCGTCATCAACCAGGGCCTGTTCTACCTGGCGTGGCTAATGGACCACCGTGCCGAGTTCGAGCACCTGGTCCTCGAGCGGCTCGGGATGAGGGCCGCGTCCCAGGTCTTGTGGAGCAGCCCTCGCCTGATCTGTATCGCCGGCGACTTCACGCGTTACGACGTGCATGCCGTGCACGAGCACCGGCGGTCGATCGACCTGGTTCGCTACCGACTGTTCGGGAGCGACCTGCTCGGGCTTGAGACCGTGGCGTCCGGGAGCGGCGGCATGCAGGCGGCACGCCGAGCCCGCCGCCAGGCGGTTGCCCGGGCGACAGCCGGCATCCAGGACGCGTCGATGGTTGAGCTGGCGAGCGCGGTCGATGAGGCATTGCTCGGGCTCGGGGACGGTGTGAACCGCGTCGAGCGCAAAACGTACCGGGCGTACCAGCGGCTGCGGAACTTCGCCTGCCTCTGTCCGCCGCAGCGGAGCAAGCTGCTGGTCTACCTGAAGGTTGACCCGAAGGACGTCGACCTTGTCCCGGGATTCACCCGGGATGTCTCCGGTCTCGGTCACCATGGGACGGGTGATCTGGAGGTGCAGTTGCGTACGCCGAGGGATGTGGAGCGGGCGCAAAATCTGTTCCTGGCGAGCTACGCGGCAGCGTGACTCGTCCCTTCTGCGGCCTGCCCAAGGGCTGAGCCTGTGGCGGGTGTTTGCCTGGCTCCTGGCGACTCCGATTCTTCCGACGCTCCAGCTGCGTGACCATGCAGTGCCAGTGCGGTAGGCGTGCACCTTCCGCGCGCAGGTTCCTGCACCAGAGCGACGATGAGGGGGCAGCATCATGGACGTGGTCGAGCGCTGGACCGGCTGCTACGCCTGCCTGCTGCAGTCCGCCTTACGCCTCGGCAACGAACGCAGTCGAGAACATCGATGTCATGTGGGTCCCAAGAAACTCGGTCCCCCGCTTCATCCCCGTCGATACGATCTTCCCACGCATCCTGGCTGTCCTGGAGGAGCAGATGTGACGCAGCAGAACGCGGAGGAGCAGCCGGGCATCGCCGCGGCCATCGTCGTCAGCGAGGGGCGCGTGCTCATGGTGCGGCGCCGGGTCAGCGAGGGACAGCTCTCGTGGCAGTTCCCGGCCGGCGAAATTGAGCCGGGCGAGAGCCGCGAAGACGCCGCCGTACGAGAGACCCACGAGGAGACCGGGGTGGAGGTGGCCGCCATGAAGCTGCTCGGCGAGCGGGTCCACCCGAAGACAGGTCGGTTGATGTCGTACACGGCCTGTGAGGTGGTGGGCGGTACTGCTCATGTCGCGGACGCCGAGGAGTTGGCTGAGCTTGCGTGGGTCGCCCATGGTGATATCCCGCAGTATGTGCCATATGGGCTGTTCGAGCCGGTGCAAGAGTATCTCGACGCGGTCATGGCGACCTGAGTGGTTCCATCTCAAATGGGCGATCTCTTGAGCTCGAGTAAGTGCGTTAGTACCAGGACTGGAACTGGGGCGTGGCTGCTGGAGGCGGACCTCAATCTTGGTGAGCAGGACCTGCCTGCCCCTCGTGGTGGAAGCCTAGGTGGGTAGACGGCACCGGCGACCGCATCGACATCGAGACAAGCGCGAGCGTCCTCCAGGCCAAGAAGGACCTCAGCCGCCTGAAAATCCGCCTGTGTTCCGGGTTGTTCAGGTGCCCCATTCCATCCGTACGGGCTCGCGGGCTGCGGCGAGGGCGCCGTCGAAGTCGGCGAGGCGTTCGGCGAGGGTGGTGGTGGCGATGCGGGGCGGGAGGGCCGCCGAGAACTTGAGGCCGCGGACTGCCCGCGGGTCAACGGTGGGCAGGGTGAGGGAGTCGGGGAGTTCGGCGCGGGCGGCTTTCCAGTCGATGGGGGAGAGGTCCTGGCGGAGCCGGATATGGGTGTCCGTGGGGCGCTGGACGGGGTCGGCGAGGTTGCCGAGGGAGGCGGTGAGGGTGGCGTTGGCGCGGTATCCGGCCCAGGTCCACCAGCGGGTGGCGTCGGCGTCGCGGACCAGCAGGGTGCCCGCCGGGTGGACTTCGTGGGGTGCGCGGTCCATACGGAGTTCAGCGAGGGCCGCGACGGCGCGGCGGGTGAGGCGGACGTCGGGGTCCGTGCCGAGCAGGACGTCGCGCATGGCGCGCGTGAGGACGTAGGACAGCCCGCGAGCTTCGCTGCCCTGCCATTTGGCGATGCCGCCGTCTTCGACGGGTTCCACGAAGGCACGGCGTCGGGCCCAGTCGATGAACGTGACCTGCCAGCTGCGGCCGGCCAGCAGCAGGCGGCGCGGGCCCGGTCGTTCTTCGGTGAGGACGGTGGGGTCGGTGGTGCCGATCTCGGTGCGTCCAGCGAGCACCGTGAACTCGGGGGGTGCGGTGAAGGAGGCGGTCAGCTCCATGAAGTGCCGGCGGCCGAAGTGCTTCTCGGCTTCGGAGCCGATGAACAGCATGCCGCCGTCGCTGTCGAGGAAGCCTTCCGCGACCAGGTGCGACAGGAGGGGCGCGGCAGACTGGTCGAAGGGAGCCAGGCCGTTCCACTGCTCGGGCCACAACCGGTCGCCGACGCGGTGTTCCTGCAGGGTGATGGCGAGGAGCTGCTGGGCGACGAGATGGCGGGGTGAGGGGGGCGGGGTGACGGGTTCCACCCAGCCACGGGCCCACAGAGTGAGCAGGCCGGCGGCTTGGAGCAGGGTGTCGGGTCGGGTGGCGAGGAACAGGCAGTTGCGGGATGTGCCGGCGCGACGCCCGGTGCGGCCGATGCGCTGCAGGAACGAGGCCACTGTGCTGGGTGAGTCGATCTGGATGACACGGTCGAGGTCGCCGACGTCGATGCCGAGTTCCAGGGTGGAGGTGGAGACGATGACGCAGTCGCGGGCTTCGGCGAATGCCTGCTCGGAGCGTGCGCGTTCGTCGGTGGACAGTGAGGCGTGTGAGAGGAACACGGTGACGTCGCGGGCGCGCAGTGCCGCACCGAGTTCTTCCACCTGCTTGCGGGAGTCGCAGAAGACGAGCCGTTTCTCGCCTCGGTGCAGGGCGGAGATCACCTTGGCGGCGTTGGCGAGCGATCCGACGTAGTCGAGCTCCACCTCTCCTGCGGGGCGCGGGTGTTCGGTGGTGCCGGTTGTGGCGGGCAGAGTGACGCCGGGGGCGACGACCCGGCCAGGGCGGTCGGCGGGGCGTGCGCCCTGGAGCCAGGTGAGCAGGGTGTCGGGGTTGCCGACTGTGGCGGACAGCCCGATGCGCTGGATGCGGTGGCTGGCGAGCCGTTCCAGGCGTTCGAGCACGGCAAGCAGGTGCCAGCCGCGGTCGTCCCCAGCGAAGGCGTGCACCTCATCGACGACGACGGCACGCACCCGGCCCAGCATGTGTGCGTGGTCGGTCTTGACGCTGATGAGCATCGCTTCGAGCGACTCGGGTGTGGTGAGCAGGAAGTCGGGGGATTCGGTGCGGATGCGACGGCGTACGGACTCGGGGGTGTCGCCGTGCCAGAGGGCGGCTCGGCGCCCCAGCCACTGGGCGTAGCTGTCGACCCGGTGCACCAGGTTGTTCAGGAGCGCCTTGAGCGGGGCCAGGTAGAGGACTGAGGTGCCGGTCCAGCGCTGCTCTCGCATGGCGGACAGCAGGGGGAAGGTGGCGGCCTCCGTCTTCCCGCCCGCCGTCGGCGCGAGCAGGATCGCGTCCTCGCCGTTCATCAGCGGGTGCACGGACGCCTTCTGCAGCGGGCGCAGATCGGGCCACCCGAGCGTGTTGACGATGTGGTGCAGGACTACCGGGTCGAGGCGCTCCAGCGGGTCGGTGCCGCGCGGCTGCTCCTGCACGTCTGCAACTCCCGGGCTGTTCGTTCGTCAGAGTTCGGGACTTCGGGACTGGGTCGTTAGATGTCGAGGTTGAGGTCGTCAGCCGAGGCGGCTGGTGCGGGTGCGGCGAAGTTCCGTTCGGTGACGGTGAGCTCACTGCTGCCCACGGTCAGCTTGTAGTGCGTGCGCGGGTCGAAGTCGGGGAACTGGTCGATCCGGTCGAGTACGTCGCCAACCAGCTTCTTCAGGTACAGCCGTGGTGCGACTCCTACCTTCCCGCCCAGTGCCCCGCCCACAGCCCGGGCCAGGTCGGTGAGGTAGGCGTCGTCGGCAAGCTGCTTGATCCTGTCGGGGGACTGGGAGCCTTCGGTATACAGGTCGCGGATGGTGGTGCCCAGGCCGGTCAGTGATGCCTCGGTGAATCCGGGTAGCCGGATCTGGACGGCCCGCGGGTTGTCGAAGCGGGGGTCGGTGGTGAAGTCGGTGGCGAGGCGCTGGGCGAGCGGTGCGAGTCGCTGGACGCCCTGCTGCCCGTCGTAGAAGGCGGGCGTGCCGGTGATGATGAGATACAGGCCGGGGAAGCGGCCGGAGTGGACCTCGTCGATGAGCTGCCGCAGTGCGTTGAGTGCTTTGTCGCGGGCGTCGGAGCGGACCCGTTGCAGGGTTTCTACTTCGTCCAGGACGAGGACGAGGCCGGCGTGCCCGGCGTCTCTCAGCACGGTGAGCAGGCCCTGAAGGAAGCCGAAGGCACCGAAGTGGTCGAGGTCGCCGCGGACGCCTGCACTGCGCCGGGCGGCTGCGGCGACGTGCGGCTGGCCGCCGAGCCAGGCCATCACAGCAGCGGCGGTGGCCTCGTCGCCGGTATCCAGGGACTGCTTGTATCCGCGCAGGGCGGTGGCGAACGCGGGGGCGTGTCGGGACACCTCGGCCAGGCGGGCAGTGAGGAGCCGGTCCACGGCCTGTGGCAGCTCGCTCTCGCTCGCGCCATCGGCGAGTGCGTCCTCCTCGAGTGCGTAGAACCAGGCGTCTACGACCGGCCGCAGGGCGCTGGGTGGGAAGCTCGCGGTGGCCAGGCGCTCGGTGAGTCGCCGGTAGACCGTCTCCAGCTTGTGCAGCGGGGTCTCGGTCTCTGACACCTGCACCTCGGCCACGGCAAAGGTGCGCCGTTTGGCGCGCTCGCTGAGCCAGCGAGTGAAGAAAGTCTTGCCGGATCCGTACTCGCCGCGCACGGCCTTGAACACCGAACCGCCTGCGGCGGCAGTGTCCAGTTCCTCATCGACGGCCCGCTCGAAGCGGTCTAGTCCGGTGGCGAGCAGGTCGAGGCCGCTCTCGGGGACGGCGCCGCGCCGCAGCGCGTCCACGACAGCACGCCGCCGCACCGCGCTGACCGGGGTGGTAGCCCCGGATGCTGAAGATCCAAACGCGTTCACCCGAATAGTCTCCCATCCAGCCGCCCACCTGGCCGGACACCCGGCCATGCACCGCGCCGCCGGTGCTCGGAGCGGCCGGGCGGGCCGACTGCACCGCCCGGCATGGCCGCAGACCCCCGGTTCACAGTCCGAACTGCTCGATCATCTGGCCCCGGTGCAGGCGCAGGGTGCGGTTGTCGGGGAGAATTTCCAGGATCTGGGCGCCGTCATAGTTGAGGAGCTGGGCCAGGGTCGCGGCGAGGCCAGGGGCTCGGGTGGCGGGTTGGCCGGCGCGTTCGGCCAGGGCGGTCATGGGCAGGGTGCCCACTTCGACCAGCGCGGCCAGAGCTTTCGGCAGGACCGCCTTGTCGCGTGGCACACGGGCGAGCAGTGCCAGCTGTTCCTGGTACAGCTCGGTGGCCATGAGGCGATTCACCAGTGCGGTGGCAGGGTCCTCTGTTTGATCGGAGACGGGTACGGCCGCAGGCTTCACTACAGGGGCGACAGGTTCCTGTGGTGCGGAGGGTGCGACCTCGTCCTCGCCGAAGAGACTGATAGCGCCCTCTGTCACGGGCGGCGCTGACTTCTTGGCCTGCTTGCGGCTTGGGCGTGCAGCGGTGGCCTCGGGTGCCGCGACGGCATCGGCTCCGGCCTTCGTCTCGGCCTCGAGTCCGGTGGTGGCGTCGTTGTCCTGCTCCCACCATGCGGGCGTAAGGTCGCCCAGTTCCCGCCACCCCGTAGGTGGCTCCGCGCCGAACGGCAGTAGGGCGAGGAGGGGGATGGTGAACTCGGCGAGGGTTGCCCCGCCGTGGTAGCCCGCCTTCAGCGCGGTGTACCGGGCGTCGTGGTCCCGCAGCGCGACGATCCGCGATCCGGGCTCCGGCCAGACTACCCGTGGTCCGGACAGCTCGATTTCGGCCGGTGTGACGGGTCCGCCGGGGGCGCGGTGACGGGCCGACCCTATGACGCCGGCGGCCGTGTCGATCTTGCTGCCGCGTCGCTCGACCACATGGCCGTGGTCGGAGGTGAGGAGCACGGTCATGTCGTTGGCGCGGGCGGCCCGCAGCAGCGGTTCCAGGCCGCCGATCTCCTTGATCTCCCAAGCGCCGTCGCCGAGCTTCTGCTCCTTGGCGAGCCGGTCGTCGACGGTATTGAGGACGACCGCGACATGGGTGCGCTCGTCGGCGAGCGCTTCAGTCAGGGCGGTGGAGAAGGGCGAGCCGGTGTCGGGGCTGCGCAGATCGTCCTTGTGGAAGACAGCCGCAGGGGCCCCCTTCCAGCACGGGTGCTGGGGGAAGAGCCGCTTCTCGTCGTTCTGGTCGCCCTTCATCAGGGTGCCGGCGAACAGCGAGGTGCGGGAAACGGTGGTGAGGGTGGGCAGCGCAGCGGCCACGGCACGCCTCACCGGTGCTCCGGTCGCGCCCTGCAGCGGGTCGAACTCGGACCAGTGTGCGTGCAGTTCCTCACCCAGTTCGGCTGCGATCGCCGCACTCATTCCGTCGATGAGGAGGAGCAGGACCCGTCGGCCGGGACAGTCCACGACGGGCGCGACGACCCGGTCCAGGAAGCTTTCGACGGTGAGCATGGCGCCGGGGGCGGTGCCATCTGCGGTCCACACCGCGAGCCGCTCGGAGAACGCGCGGTCCAGCTCACGACGTTTGCTGCGCACCTGCTCGCCGATCCGGCTGTAGGCGTTGGCGAGTGCGTCATCTGCGTCGCCACCCGCGTCCAGGTGTTCCAAGGCTCGGTCTACCCAGCCGAGTTCGCGGATCTGGCGGTCGGCGCCGTCTGCCACCGAGGCGATGTCGACTTCAGGCTGGGACGCCAGCCACCGCCGCAGCCGCGCTGCCATGCGTACCCGTTCGATACGGGCCTGGGTGGCGCCGTCGACGGCCAGGGCGTGTTCGGCCAGCGCGGTGATGGCAGCCGTGACCGTCTCGGGACCGCCGTCGGCGAGGGCGCGGCCCGCGGCGGTGAAGCGGGCATCGAGTCCGGCGGCGAGCAGCGGACTGGCAGCGGCGGCGGTCTGCGCCCCGAACTGTGTGACGAGCTGTGCGGCCCTGCTCAGGACCGGGTCGGCGAGCCGGTGTTCGCCCCGGTCGACGAGGCCGCGGACGTACGCCTCACCGCTTTGCCCGAAGGAGGTAAGGAGTCGGTCGAGGTCGTCGCCCTGGGCGGGGGGTTGGTCGCCGAGCCATCGCTCGGCGCGCCCGCGCGCCCGGTACAAGTCGTGGTCGGCCTCCGCGTGCCCCCACAGAGCCGCGCAGACGACCGCGTAGGCGGGTGCGTCCGCCCCGTGGTCGGCGTCTACCAGGGCGGTAATGATCTTTCCGGTGGAGCCGGCCTGTTCGGGTTCGGCGAGGAAGCGGGCCAGGCCGGCCCGTTCCGGTCCGCGCAGGTCGCGCAGGAGGTTGGGGCCGCCTGGGATGTGGGTCCACCGGAACAGGGTGATGGGGTCGATGCGGTCTCCGTCATCGTGTGCGGCCGGCCCGCCCAGCGCGTCCGTGTCACGGCGGCCGAGCCGGAGCCGACGCCGGGCCAGCCGGGTGAGGGCTTCGTCTCGGGACAGCAGTCCTTTACCGAGGGAGGGCCAACCGCGACTGGCCGCCGCGTCAAGGAGCGCTTCGGCCGCCCAGGTCTCCCTGCGCAGCCGCCCGTCGAGACCGCGCGCGTCGAACGCCTCCTGCACGACCTCCCAATTGTCGACGGACCGGATCCTTCCGCCGTAGACGCGGGCGAGCAGCCCGGGGTCTAGGTCGGTGTCCTCGCGGTCGGTGAGGACGACCAAGACTTTGGGGTCGGGAGGAGTCGGCGCGTCGAGGTGGCCCAGGATCTGCTCGTGCACGGCCAGCACCGAGGGCGCGACGACCACCCGTGCTTGCAGCCCGCTCGCCGTACGCTGCACGGCGGGCCCGTCCCAGACGGGAGCGGCCCGCAGCAGCAGTACGCGGACTGTGCCGTCACCGAGCCGACTGCGGGCGGCGAGGTACTGACGGACGGTTCCTGCCGACAGCCGGGCGGGGCCGGCGGTCGCGGTGACTGCGGTGACCGTGTCGGACATCAGTCGACGACCTTCCAGATGACCTCGACGGTGGCGTTCGGGTGCTCGGCCGCGAGCGCCGCGATCTCCGCCTGCAGTTCGGCGGCGGCCCGGGCGGCGGTAGTCCGCCCGCCGCCGGAGCGGGCCACGGACCGGGACGGTGTGCGCGGCCCCGGCTGCTGCGGCGGCTCCGGCAGCACCTGCGGGTGGGCGGAGCCGCCGTTCAGGTCCACGCTGTCGGAACTCGGCGGAGGAGTGGGCGACGGCTGGGGGCGCTCGGCCGTGCTCTGGCGAGACCTCAGCAGGGACAGCACTTCCCGGCCGCAGGCGTGCAGCACGCCCGGCAGATCGGGGTAATCCCCCGGGTCGCCAGCGGCGGCATCCCGCACCCGCTCCAGGACGGCCGCACCGTCCACGCCGAGGGTGTCGGCCAGGCCCAGCTGGTCCCAGCTGGTGTTCTGCAGCGCGCTGGCGACCTTCCCGGCACTCTTCAACGACATGCCGTACCGGTGTGCGGAAAAGTCGCCGAGAGGGAAACGGGCGAGCCGGTCCACGACGGTCTTCGCCTCGATGCCAGCTTCCGTCACCTCCTTGACCAGCTCCTGCGCCCGCCGGGCAAGGACGAGCCGGGGGGAGTCGTCGTTCAACTGGAGGAAGCCACGGTGCTTCTCCAGCTCCCCGACGAGCCGTCCGGCGTCCTGGCCGAGTGAGGCGGCAGCCTGCTTGATCTGTGCGGCGAACTGGTTGACGATCCGGCCGCGCCGCAGTTGCGGCGCCTGGTCGCCGAGCATGGTCTCGAACCGCTTGCGCGCCTCTGTCCAGTCGCTCTCCGTGGGCAGTTGCTGCTCGCGCAGGGCGTAGTCCGGCTTCAGCTCGTGGGGTGCGGGCGCGGGTTCGATGGGGACGCCGCCGCGCACCCATACCCGGTCGGTCATCTCCGCGTACGCGGCGGCGAGCAGCCGACGCAGCGGCTCGGGCAATCCGCGCGGCTCGGGAAGGTCGGTCCAGTCGGAGAGCTTGACCAGGGTCGGCTCGGCGGTGCTGTTCCGGCGGGCTCGGTCGTTGAAGTGGTCGGGCCAGGCGGTGGACTGCCGGTAGTACGCCTCCCTCATGGCGCCGAGCCCAAGACCGCCCGCGATCCGCGCCATGGTCTTGCGGTCCTTGCTGTCGACCTCGGTCTGCCCGTCACGGTTTTCGGCGGCCTTGCGCACATACTCGAAGACGGTCTTGATCTCGGCAGGCTTCACCGGCCTGCCAGTGCCGTCCGGGTCCAGGTCGGGGTGGGCGGGGTACTGATGGGCGAGCAGCTTGCCGGCCAGGTCACGGGCGGCGGTATCCAGAGTTGCCCCGAGCGGAAGCCGCAGCTCGGGTACGTCCTGCTGGGCGACCAGGTGGGTGTCGAAGCTCAGGTCGACGACCCCTTCCTGCTTCTGCGTGAGCCCGTACGCCTGCCGCAGCGCCTGGGTAACGCGCTCGGTGAGGATGAGCAGCTGCGACTGGAGCATGCCCTTGGCGCGCTCTTTGTCGTCGGCGTTGAGGCTGCGCGCGAAGTCGGAGTCGAAGCGGGTCTCGTCAGCGAGGGCCTTGTCGATGACGACGAGGCGCTCGAAGTCGCCGCGGGAAGCATCGGTCAGGTGAGTGGGCAGCCAGGCCAGCGTGCGCGAGTCACCACCCGGCTTCTCCCGCAGCGCACGCAGCCGCTGCAGGTCATCCATCGGCCCGAACTCGCCCTCGTCGTAGGGGAAGTCGACAATGAGCCGCCAGGCGTCCTCCTGGCTGGGCCGCAGGGTCGCCTCGGGCAGCGAGTCGACATCGGCGACGTTACCGAAGACCACCTCGACCTGCCGTTCGGTGCCCTTCCACACAAGGTTGAGCACGTCGTACGCGTCGAAGCCGCCAGGCCCGTCGCTGACGCCGAGCGCCTCCTTGAGCAGGCCGCGCATCTTGGCACGCCGGTTGTTCTGGTTGTTGTGCACCTGGGCGTTGGCGAGGACGGCGTCCAGATCGACGCCGGTGAGCTCCAGGCGCACCACCGCACCCGGCCCGGTACCGGTCACCTTTATCTCGGGGAAGGTCGCCGCCCACTCCTTTGCCTTCTGCTCCAGCCGGCCGACCTCGGTCCCCGCGATGCGGGTAGTGATGGAGCCGTGGTTGAGGGCATGCAGCCGCGCCAGAGTGAGGTCGGCCAGCGCGGGCACACTGGGCGCGAGCGCAGACAGCAACAGGGTCTGCAGCAGTCGGCTGTCACCGGTGAAGTCGCGGCAGCGGGCCGCAAGTTGAGGGTCGCCGAGGGTCTCGGGGCGGCGTCGGTACGCCTCGACCTGGTCCTCGGTGACCTGGTTGGTCTTCAGCAGGTACGGGCGCAGCTTGTCCCGGTACAGCTTGTCGGCAGCCTCGAAGTGAACACTGGTCTCCCCGCTGAACGCCTTGTCGCCGCCGCCCGCGATGGCCGGGTACAGATCGCCCAACGGCACAAGCTGCCCGAGCCGCCAGTCGTCGCGGTGATCGACGAGCAGCTGGCTCATCAGCTTCAGGCCGGTGCGGGAGCGCTGCAGGGCCGCGGAGATGTGTACCAGGGTGTCCATGAACGCCGGCGGGAACGGGTACGTCCGCCTGAACGCGCCCTCGTCCGCGCCGGTGGTGGACTTGTCGTGGCCGAGCAGGGTGTCCCATACGTCCGGACCGAGCCTCTTGGCCTCGGCGAACGCAGCCTCCACCTTCGCCTCGGCCTCCGGGCTGGTGGGCTTGAGCAGGCGGGCCTGCGCGATCTGTGGGAGGTTGCGGTCCTCCAGGACGATCTTGTCGAAGCGCCCGCCGCTGAGCTTCAGACTGTCCTGGACGGCGGCCTCGGCGGCCCCTGACATCTCCTCGCCGACCAGCTCACGCAGGTCGCGCTGGCGGGCGATGAATGACACCACCGGGATGGCGCGCCGTTCGTCGCCGCCCTCCACAAAGTTCGTGATCTTGTCGGCTTCGCGGGAGACGAACTTCTGGTCGTGGATGCGGGAGGCCAGCCACAGGATCAGCTCGTCCATGAAGAGGACGAGCCCGTCGTAGCCGAGGGACTTGGCGTGCGCGGCGATGATGCCGAGCCCCTTGTCCAGCGAGACGAACCCGTCGGCATCCTCGGAGGCGTTACGTGAGAACGACGGGAACAGGGTCTGGGTGAGGTCCTGCACGAGTCGGGCCCGCAGTTCCCGCGGCGTGGAGGGGTTCTCCAGGTCGAGGTCCTTGGTGTTCTCGTGCTCCTCCGGGGCGTTTACCGCCTGATCCAGCAGTTCGGTGGTCCAGGCGAAGGAGTCGCCCCACTCGTCCTCCTGGCCGTCGCCGGCATCGGCGAGCTGCTCGATCACCCGCTCGTCGCCGTTCCGGCGGCGCTGCTCGGCGAAGTCCTCGAAGAGCCCGTCGGTCCGGTAGACCTGCGGCAGCGGGCAGCCGGGGTGGAGTTTCCGTACGTGCTCGACGTACTTGCCGAGCACACGCTGCTCCAGCGACTTGGAGCCCAGCATGTGGTAAGGCACCAGCAGGAACTTGCGGTCGTCCGCATCCAGCCAGGCGTGCCGCGCTCGCACGGGGTCGAGGTCGCGGCGCGCCCGGGCGGCTTGGTTCCGCGACAGCAGCGCGTAGAGCACCGCCATGAAGTGCGACTTACCAGAGCCGAACGAGCCATGTAGATAGGCAGCCTTCGACGAACGGCTGTCCAGCGCCGACTTGATCAGGTCGAGGGCCTCGTCGAAGTTGCCGAGCAGCCGGTCGGTGACGACGTAGTCCTTCAGCGCCGCCTCGGCCCCCTCGGGCGTGACCGCTTCGTTCAGCTTCAACACGAAGTCGGAGGTGGACACCGACTCCGGGATGTCGATCAGCTCCCGAAGCAGCGGCCGGTCCTCGGGACGAGGATTGTTCCTGTTCATGAAAGCCATGGTGTGTCTGCTCCTCGCCCCTGCTCAGGCGGACTCTGTGCCGCTGACAGCATCGGTGACGGACATCTGGACGGCGGCCTTCGTGCTCGTGCGCTTCTTCGAAGCAGCAGCCTTTGTCGCGCCGCGTCCGCGCGTGGCGGCGGACGGGCGCCAGGCACGCAGCGCGTCGTCAGTCAAGCCAAGCTCGCCCTGCTTCTGCTGCCTAAACGCCAGGATTTCGGCGGCCGGCGACGCCCCGAACTCCGGGTCGTACTCGCCATACCACTGCTCCAGCCACGGCTGCAGCTCAAGCAGCCCCGCCAGGTACGGCACGAGGTCGTCGCCACTGACACCGGTCTGCTGGATGTATGAGGCGAGGGCGAGGGCCTGCTCCAGGTGATCCCAGCCGGCCCATCCATACAGCTCCGGCGACTGTGCGTTGACCGTGCCGTATGACACGAACCGCTCCTTGGGCACATCCAGCTTGCCGCGTGCACGCCAGTAGCTCGGCTTCAAGAAGTCCGCCGAGGTGTACTTCGGCGGCATGGGCGTCCGCTCACGGATCTTCCGCTTCGCAGGCTCGTCGGGCGCTGCGTCCTCCTGGCGCTGCAACTCCCACACGTGCTCCCAGTCGGCACGCTTCTTCATCGCGGATGGCTTGTACCGCAGCGCGGACACGAACGGCACGTGCTCCTCGGACAGCAGTTCGCGCACGGTCTTCACGAGGTCTTGCCGGGGTGAGTACAGCTCGGCGACGGACACGAAGTTCTCGTCGGCGGACAGGTTTTCAGCGAGGCGGGCGAGCGTAGTGATGGTGGGATTGCCGCTGGTGTCGAACCAGTGCGCGCGGTCCTCGACCCGGTCGAGCAGCCAGGACTTCAGCGCCTTCTGCCGCATCGCATTCCAGCCCTCGGTGGCCCAGCGCCGCTTGTACTCGGGGCGCTCCACCATGCCGATGGCACGGTTCGACTCGATGACGTCGATGCGTTTCTGCACAAGTGCCTGGTACTCGGCGGGCCAGTGGGAGGGGATCTCGGTGATGGGGGTGGAGCCGTGCCGTTTGAACCACACCTCATTGACCTCGCCAGCTGCCACCCGGCGCGCGAGCACGATCTCGAAGGCCCGCTCGCCGAGGGCGAGTTCGGGGACATCGGTCATATCGGGCAGACGCAGGCTCTCGGGGTGCAGGCCGTAAATGGAGTACACCTGCCAGTCCAGTTCCTCCTGCAGCGCGATCATGCGGCCGCGGGTGGCGTTGTAGCGGTCCTGGGCTTTGCGGAGCGCGGCGGCGGTGGGGGCGGACTTGGCGGCTAGGGCGGCGGGCGTTGCGGCCGACAGCTGTTGCGCGAGGGTGTCGAGCTCGGTGGCGAGGGCGGTGGGGTATTCGGCGGGGACAGGGAATTCCTGGAGCTTGGTGCCGGTGAACTCGTAGAAGCGTTCCCACTCGTCATGCATGAACCCACCGGTGCCTGACTGGCTACCCTTATCGTGGCTCACCATCTTGAGCCAGAACGCGGCCGTGGAACTGTTGAGCAATCCAAGCAGCGCCAGATGCTCTTCTGTTGTGGCATCCTCACGGAGCTTGATTACCTGTGCTGAGTCCTTCACAGGGAGTCGGCCAGTCTGGAGGTAGAAGTGATTATGCGTCGCAACTTTTGCGTAAACGATCAACTTTTGTGCTTTGACGCGGGAACTGTAAACCTCACGCCATGAAATCCAAGGGATTCCCCTGTCTAGCATCGTGATGCTGAAGCGCTTGCGAAGCTCCAGTACGTGACGCAGTGGCCACATGAAGCGGAGCAAGTCCTCGATCTCTGCACCTTCGAGGAGCTTCATATCCTGGTCATACGGGCTGGAGAGCCAAGCCGCGCCGGTGAGTGCCCAATCCCGTACCTCATCGCCATTGGCGACCGCGGTGGGCATGGCGCCTCGTTGGCGGGCGGCAGCAGTGTTCACGGAACCAAAGGCGTTGTCCTCGCCAGTAACGATGGACAGGCCGAGTTCTTGTGACGCAGTTCGCAGCCGCTTTCCCGGGCTCTCGACGATCTTCAGGGTATCTGGTGCGGCACCTCCTGTGAGACTCCATGGATGCTTTGACAGGTCGTCACGTGGCGTGTCGCGAACGCTGATCCAGTCGCTCTCGGAGTCCGGGGAGTCGGTCTGTTGAATGATAGCTCGCCAGACGAGTCCGTCCTCAGCCTTTTCCGGAGCCGCTGGCTCACCCTGAACGCTCCGGACAGTGCGGATGGTGGCCCGGCGAGCGCCCGTGTAATCCAGCGGGCGGCCGACGAGGATAACCGTCGGCGTCCCATGCCCCGGGATATACGCCCCCGACGTGTCGATGACCTCTGTCAGTTCGACCTGATCCCGGAAGAAGCTCTCGATCAGCTTGGTGCCGAACTCCCTCTTCATAAACGAGTTCGCCGTGATCTGGCCGACCATGCCGTAGCCGAGCCCGGACTCCGCCTCGCCCCGAACCGCAAGCTCGTAAAAGCGCTGTGCGAACGGGACCGACAGGGCGTATGTACCCGCGCATGCGTCGTACAGCTTGCGATACAGCTCGTTGAGTGTTTTGTCCTTGACTGTGATGTACGGAGGATTCCCCACCACCACGTGGTAGCGGCCCCGGTTCAGGATCTGCGGGTACTCGAACACGTCCTCCGTGCTCAGCGCGTAGTACGGGTCTTCCGCGTCGCCCGATTCCACACTGTCGCCAAGGCTCAGCTGTTCGTCGCCGAAAAGACCCTCCTGCCGGTGCTCCGTAGGCAGCAGCGAGTCGCCCACCGCGAGCTGGATCGGCCACTCGTACTTCCGCGCCTCTGCGAACGTCCGCATGCCGCTCGCGGCCATCGCCGCGACCAGGAGCCGGAAGCGGGCCACTGCGACCGCGAACGGGTTGAGGTCAACCCCGTGCACCGAGTCGAGGGCCGCTCGCACCCGCTCGTACGGGCCCACCTCGGGCCGCTGCTCAGCCCACATCCGCACAAGCCGCCGGAATGCGCCGAGCACGAAGTGGCCGGACCCGCAGGTCGGGTCGATCATCTTCAGCTCTTCAAAGCCGAACTCCCGCACTGCCGGGGTCATCGTCCGGTCGAGGATGAACTCCTCCACGAACTCCGGTGTCTGCAGCAGCGCGTACGTCTTGCGGGCCGCCTCGCTCAGGTCCTGGTACAGGTCGCCCAGGAACCGGGTGTCCCATCCCTCGGTGCCGTCCGCGCTCAGCGGGTCGCTGAAGTCGTGCACGAGAACGGGACCGCCAGTCCCTTCGTCCCCGCTGGCGCGCTGCTCCCGCCAGAACGCGAGCAGTGCGCCCGCCCCGTCGTGCGAGAGTGGGATCTGGTAGAGCGGGTTGTGGTCGCGGTCGAAGAGCAGCCGCCCGGCCTGCCCGGCGCCCAGTTCGGCGAACGCTGTCTCCAGCCATCCTCGGTATGTCGGGTCGGCGTCCTTCTCCAGGTACTCCTCGAACCGCGCCTGGGCGGTCTCCCGCCCTGCTACGTCGGGGGAGGTGATGTAGGGCTCGGCGATCAGCCGGTTGTCCTCGCTGAACCGCACGAAGACCGTGCCGAGCACCCAGGCCACCGCGACCTGGGTGATCCGCTCGCCGAGCCAGGCGTTCCACGTCGCCGACGTACGGCCCAGCTTCCGGGCCTGCTCGTACTCGCCGCGCAGCCGCGTCCCGACCTCGGGGACGGCCTTGACCTGCTGTTCCAGATCGGTCTCTGCCGCCTTGACCTGCTTCTGCAGGTCGGCGAGGAGGATCTTGCGGTCGATCACGAACGGCTCCTGAGGAGAAAAGCGAGAGGACGGAAGAAGATCAGGTTAGGAGGAGGGGCTGGTCAGGCGTCCGGCTCGAGGTGTTTGCGCGCGACCCAGGCGTCAGGCACAACGATCCACTCGTCGAACCCCGCCTGGTACGGCACACTCTGCCCGGCCAACCGCGGCGCCCGTGCCGGATCGGACTGGGCGACGAGCAGCCACAGCGGGCTGCCGCCCTGTCGAGCCTCCTCCGAGAGGCGCCCGAGCAGGTCGAGCGCGTCGTAGCGGGCCAGCACCGCAGTGTCGGTGAGCAACAGCGGACCATCGGCCTCCGCTAGCTGCTCCCGCAGCTGCGGCTCGATCCGCCCCCACGCCTTGTCGGTGCGTATGCGCAGCTGTTGGTGAGCCCGACTACCCGGCTCGGCGGCGTCCGCCTTGAGGACGGTCTCCCAGGTCGGCCGGGCAGCCTCGCCGACCACGCCGCGCAGTTCGGCCACGAACAGTGCGGTCACCGACACCGGCCGAGCCCTGTATGGTTCGTCGGCCAGCCGTCGCACCGCGTCCTCGGCCCGCCGCTGGGGCACGGTCAGGACCCGGAAGCCGTCCTGCCGCGCCGAGTGCATAAGTCGTTGCTCAGCCTTCACGGCAGCGGCGACGGCCGCGTCCGCGTCGTACTGGGTGGGGGCCGAGCGGCGCGCAGCCGAGGCACCCCAGCTCGCCGAGGTCAGCCCGGCAGTGGCGTCCCCGGAGGGGCGGTCCGGGATGAGCCGGAGCACCTTGTCGTAGCGGGTGGCCAGTTTCAGGTCGAAGCCGGCCTGCTTCAGGGCGCGGACCAGGGCGCTGCCCGTGGGCAGCTCGCGCGGCGCCAGGGGATCGTTGCCCAGGTCGGGGAAGCGGGTGGCGACCCGCTTGTGCAGCGCGTCCACCGTCAGGCCCGGCTGCCGCTCCTCCTCGACGCCCGGCTGCACGGCGACCACGCCGGCCTGGGTGATCCGCAGCGCACGCACCAGGTCCAGGTCGCGCGGGTAGATCTCCAACCGCGGGGTGAGCGCGGCCCGGGTGGAGGCGGCGACCGCGATCTCGGCCGTCCGCCGCTCGTCCCAGCCCAGGCTGCCCGGTGGCCGTCGCACCGCGTCCAGCTCGGTGAGGACCGTGCTCGCCGTCGGCAGGGACTCAAGCGCCGCGAGCCGGTCGGCCCGCACGCCCAGGTTCAGCGCGTACTCCTGCAGGGCGGGCAGCGCCGGGGTGTCCGGACCGTCCACGTCCTCCCGGACATCCAGGGCGAGCAGGCCGAGTACCGGATCGGCGCCCTTGGGCATGCGGGCGTGGAAGTAGCGGAAGAGCGGTGGGGACTCGTTGTCGTAACTCTCTCGTTCGACCACCGCACGCAGCAGCGACAGGGCGAGTGCACGCCGGTTGCGCCGCTCCACGTGCTGGGTGCCGCGCCGGGCGATGAGGGCGTCGGCGAGCTCGAGCACCGGGGCCACCCGGCCGCGCTCAGCCAGAAGCTCCACCACCTGCTCACGCAGCAGCCCGAGGGCCGCGTCCTTGTACCAGCGCTCGCGCGCCTTCTTCACGATCTGTGGGATCCGGCCCGCGGTCAGTCCCACCGCATCGGCGACGTCCCGCTGCCGGACCCAGGCCAGGCCCCCGGGCAGCGTCCCTGTCTCATCGGGCAGCCGCAGCAGCAGCCGGATTGCTTCGCGCTCCTTGGCATTGGAGCGGGCACTACCGCTGGATGGCTTCGGTACGAGACGGGCGGCGAGCGCGTCCAGGCTCAGGCCGCCCAGCACCTGCGGGTCGGCGCCGTCCCCGTCGGCGGCGACCGACTCTGCGACCGCCCGCTCCAGGTCGGAGAGCTCCTGGCCCGCCGCCTTGCGGGCCTCCGCGCTGAGCGGCGCGGGAGCCGCCTTGCCCAGGCGTGCGTTCCACTCTTTCTGCCGGCGCTGGATCTCCTCCCGGGTGCGCGAGCCCATGCCCGGCGCCGTGAGGAACTTCTTCGCCGAGTATTCCAAGACGTCCCCGACGGTGTTCAGCCCCATCGCGAACAGCTGCGACTGCGCTGCGACCGTCAGACCCGCCACCGACAGCGGCGTGTTCCGGTCGGCGCGCTCGGCCTGCTGGTCGCGGACCTGCTCGGCAGAGACGTCGTCGTCCTCCCGCCCGATCCGCGGCTGCGCCGCCGACCCGGCAACCGCGTCGGTGCTGCCCTTCGCTCCGCGCCCCGACTTCTCACCGTGACCGGTGCTCGGCGCCGTGGTCTGCTGTGCGTCCAGGAAGATTCGCTGCCAGGCGCGCTCCATCGGCTTGAGATCCGGGAAGCGGTCCTGCACATCTCGGGCCAGTGCCTTACGGAAGAACGCCACCAGGCCGTCCCGGACGGCTGGCTCAAAGGCGTCTGCCGCCAGCTGCGGGTACGGCCATTCCTTCGCATCCGTCTGCCGGGCCGTGACCGAGCCGTCACCCCAGCGGGGCAGCTCGTTCGACGCCATCTCATGCAGCGTCACGGCCAGGGCATACCGCTCGGCGTGCCCGTCGTACGAGCCGCGCGTGATGACGCCCACGAACGGGTCGAGATAGCCCTCGGTGCCCGCCTCGATCTCCTTCGCCGGGTACCCGGCGAGCGAGAAGTCGATCAGCACCAGCTGACGGGTGCCGTTGGGGCGGACCCGGATCGCGATGTTGTCCGGCTTCAGATCCCGGTGCCAGATCCCCTCCGCCTCCAGGTGCTCCACAGCACCGAAGAGGTACTTCCCATACGCCTCCAGCTGGTCCATGCCCAAGCGGCCGTTGTCCCGCAGCTGGCGGGCAACGGTGTCCTCCCTGCGGCGCGGCCCCTTACTCGCACTGCCGTCCTGGTCCTTCAGCTCCCGGCTGTCGCCCACGTACTCCAGGACCAGGACCCGGCGCCCAGCCAATGTCAGCGGCTGCGGCTCGTACAGCGAAATGATGCTGGAGTCCCTGTGGATCCGGCCCAGGACCTCCGCCTCACGATCCAGGACAGCATGCTTGGCCTCGCTCAGCGCGACCTTCAGCACTGCCACCGGCAGGCCGCCGCTGCGCCGAGGCTCGCCCTCCAGATCCCGCACCAGGAAGGCCCGCGCGGTCGAGCCTGTACCGAGGCGGCGCACGACCTCCCAGCGTCCGGCCAGTACGTCCCCGGCCACGGCCTCCAGCGGGTCCTTCTCCGGCTCGGATCTTTCCTCGCCCACGCCTGCGGCTGAAGCGCCGTCCCCGCCCGCGACTGCGGCCGCATCCCCGCCGCCCGGGACCTCCTCGACGAATGCCTGCTCGACGTACTCCAGCATCTCCAGGAAGTCGTCGACCGTGGACAGACGCCGACCCGGTTCGTACGCGGTGGAAGCCTCCACCAGATCGTCGATGTCCGGATTGAGACCGTCGACGAGCGCGCTGGGACGCAGACTCTCGCCGGCCTCCAGACGTGCCATGACCTCGCTCTGGCTCGCGCCAGGCGCTTGCCCGGTCACCAGCAGATACGTGAGCACGCCGAGCCCGTACACATCGAGGCGCACTGGATCGGCCTTCGGAATCCTCAGCTCCGGAGCCAGATAGGGATCAGCCTGCTCGGCGACATGGAACCCCGTCACGTTAGTCGGAGCCAGGGTCAGAGGCCGGCCGCGGCTGGAGCTTTGCCCAGTGGCGATCTGCCAGTCCGCGATCTGCGTCCACGGACGCAGCCAGCGCTGCTCCTCGCCGAGCTCCCGCCCGCGTGGACCGCGGTCGCGCGGAATCACATGCACCGCGTGCGCCGACAGCGTGCGGTGGTGGACCCGCCGGGAGTGCGCGGAGCGCACCGTCTCGGCAAGCTGCCGCACCAGCGCGAGGCGCCCCTGCAGATCGAGACCCTCACCGTGCTGGACCAGGTAATCGTCCAGGCGCAGCGTCTCCGGGTGGTAGTCGAAGAGGATCGCGGGCCCGGCGGGATGCCCCGACGGCAGATAATTCTTCAGCTGTACCGCACCGGGATGACGAAAACGGCTGAGTACCGATGCCTCGCGGGCGGCGGCACGCTCCACCGAGCGCCGCTCGTCGTCGGAGGCACCACGTTCACTGAGGAAGACCCGCACCCGTGCCAAATCGTGCAGCTGGGAATGGCGTCCCAGATAGTCGGCCCAGGACGGCCCGGAGTCGAACGCCTTCGCCTCCAGGAGATAGGAGCCCACCTCGTACTGGCGGCGGATCGGTGCGATACGGAGCTTTTTCAGGGCTGCATCGACAAAGCGGGATGCCTCGGCTGTGATCTGGTAGCGGGCGTCTCCCGGCGGCACGGCCAGCATCTCCACCAGCTGCTTGACCGTGAACACGCCGTTCATGTCGGCAGCCGGAAGGTTCACCTGAAGCTTGTCGTCCGTGAAGCAGACAGCCTCACCCACCCAGATCTTCGTTCGGTGCGCGGGCCGACCGGAGACGCCGTTAATCAGGCCCGACAGCTCCTTGGCCTTCCGGTTCGCCAGGTGCAGCGGGTTGCCGTGCCGACGGCTGGTCCCGCTGGGCGTGGTCTGCACCCAGTCGTTGCCGCCGCCGTGGACCGAGCCGTGCCAGTCCTTCAACTCGACCAGGAAGACCCCGGCCGGCGCTACCACCAGAAGATCGACCTCACGGACGTGCCCGCTGTTCGCGGTGAACATGAAGTTCGTCCAGGCACGCCACGGTTCCTCATCTGGCAGACGTCGGCGGATCGCCTCAAGACCACGGCGCTCGTGCTCATACTCGGACTCGGTGACCGTCGTCCACCGGTCTTCCAGCATGCGGCTCCCCGTCCGTGTCTGTAAGCCTGCCGTAGTTCCTGCCGCTGCGTTCAGGAAGCACAGCTCAACCCTCGGACCGAATCCTAAAGGGTGTCACTGACATCAAGAGCGGCCTGAGCGTGCTACGACCGAGGCCGCGGAATCCCAGACGTGGCGTCGATGGAACGGGGCAGAGTGCGCCGCGAACGAATGGGCGCGGGATCGCCGGTTTGACCAACCGGCGATCCCGCACTGTGTTGCCGCGCTCGTGTGCGCCAAAGATCAGCGTGAACGGCTGATGGCTGGGTCGGCCGTAAACATGGGCGTGGCCGGCGGACTGGTAGCGAGGCTGGTCCTGTGTTCGCGGCCCGCAGGCTGTGCCTGGCGCGTGCCGGTCTCGTGGGCGAGGGTTTCGAAGAGATCGGCCAGCAGTGAACTCGGGGTATGCGGGGACGCGGTGATGGCCCAGGTGGGCCGGTCCGGTACGGGGCCGGCCCAGACGGTCCAGGTGGCCAGGTTCTGATTCGGGTGTTGTGCTGCGAAGGCGTCGAACTGGACGCCCACGTTCCCGTCGGGGGATGTCCAGCGGATCCATCGCCCGTCCACGGTGTGCTTCCATCCGGCGTCGGAGAGCGGATGGGTGGCCGCGGTGACCATCTTCTCATCCACCAGGACGCCGGTGGTCGTGTCCCGGCCGTCGCCGTCGGCGAGGTGATTCAGAAGTTCCGCTATCACCGCGGCGGGGGTGGCGCCGGTCGCGGTGAGGACCCACATGCGGTCGGAGACGGGCGTCTCGTAGGCGGCTACGGTCCACGCGGTCTCGTGGGCCGGGGTCTCGTGGACGCGCTCGATGCGCAGGGTCTGCGACTCGTGGATGACGTGGGTTGTCTCGTCGGACCAGGTCCGCCACTTCTCGAACTCGCCGTGCCTGTCGAGGAAGGAGTCGAGGAGGGCGTCGTGGTCGCCTGCATCGGCCAGGCAGACGGGGACGGTCTCCGGCTCCGGGCGGTGAGGCCCGGGTTTCGCTGCGCCGAGGTCCAAGGCGGTGCGGGCCTCGACGGCGGCGCGCTCGGCGTCGGTCAGGGGTGCCGGACCGGGGCGCATGTCGGTGCAGTGGACCTTCTCGAAGGCGAGCAGGGCCTGAGCGGGTGAGTCGAAGGTGTCGGCGACCTGGCGCAGGTGGTCCTCGCCGTGGAGGTAGACCGACTTGCCGTCACGGCCGAGGTACGTGCCGACCGCGACGGTGGTGTGGCCGTCGTGGGCGTGTGCGTGGATGAGGAGATGGCCGTGGCGGATGTCGTCGTGGATCTTCTGCGCGTGGTTGGAGACCTCGCGGATCTCGCTGCGGGTGCACCACGGCATCGGATAGTCCGCCCAGGTCCATTCCTCGTCCATGGCCTCCCGGAGTCGAGGGGTGATTTCGACGCTGATGCCGCTGGCGGACAGATGCTTGGCTGCGTCCTCAGCCCAGTAGGGCTCCTCGTGGTCGATGCGGGCCAAGACCAGGACGTTGTCGGCGAGGACGGCCCAGTCGGCTGCCTCGAGAGCCATGAGAGCGATGCGGGCCTGGCTGCCGGTCAGGACAGCGGTCACGGCGCTGGGATGGGTTGGGTGGGTGTCGAGGCGGACGTGAGCGTCGATGGAGGGAGTCACGTTGGGGTGTCGTCTCTTCTGCCGGTGGCAGGGCCTTCGGGCCCGACCACCGGCGTATGCGGGGTGCTATCGGGTTGCTCGCGCGGCGCGGGCGGCGTGAGCGGCCGTCGTGGTCGGCGGGCGGGCGCGAGTGGCAGGTGCCGGGCGCGGCCGTGGTGGCGGGACAGTTCGCGTGGCGTGCTGCCAGCGGGTGCGAACCGCGCTGATGTCGGCGACGGCGCGGCGGGCGCCCACCACAAGCTGGAACGGGGTGTTCGCCGGGTCTCCGGCGTACGCCGAGATGCGCCGGCCAGCGTGATCGGCGGTGGCTAGGAGGGAGCGCTGCAGGGCACGTTCGCCCCAGTGCTCCACAGAACCGGCCGGTTCGGCCAGCAGGCGGAGCACCTCGCCGGGTTCACTCGCGTTGTCGAGCAGGCCGCGCTGTTGGGCCTCCCATAGGACGGTGACGGGGTCGACGGGCTCGCGGCGGCGGGCCAGGGCGGTCAGGCATTGCCACAGGCCGACGTGCAGGGGCCGGGTGAGGTCGTCGGGGAGCAGCCACCGGACGGACTCGATGTCGGCGGGGTGGGCGGTGGCGGTCGCTAGGAGCAGCTGCTCCTCCTCGACCGCCTCGGTGCGGTCGGTGGTGTTGACCGGCGGCGGTGCCGCGGTGCGGGGCAGCACTCCGGCGCGCGGCGGGAACCGGCTCGCGATGTCGTCCACGACCGCGGTAAGCGCGTCGGCCTCGGCGAGCACTGTCTCGTCTGGGTGCGGGTGGGAGGCGTCGTGGACGGTTTGGATGAGGCGTTCGGCGGCCGTCTGCAGGCGACGGCGGGCGTGTTCGGCCTCTACCATCCGGGCGTAGGCCGGTGCGTGGCGGGGCCAGGGGCAGACCTGGACGAGGGTGTGCAGGTAGGAGGCGGTCAGTCCGCGCGCCTGTTCGCGCCCCGTGGCGAGCACTTGGTCGAGCCATTTGGTGTTCTTCGCGTGCTCGGCGGGGTCGGGCGGAGGCAGGGTGCTGATGGCGGTGAACAGGGCGGCGTGCGCGGCGGTGGAGAACGAGTCGGCGGCGATGCCGGTCACGTCGCCGAGGCGGTGTGGATGAAGGAGGAGGGCGCCGAGGAGGGCCTGCTCGACGTGGAACACCGGCTGCGGCGGTGCGATGGCGTCGAGGTGGTCTTCTTCGGGTTCGGGGACGTGGGGCATCAGGCTGCGAGGGTGAAGTCGTCGGGGTTGAGGGTGACGCCGAGGTGCGGGGCGAGGAGGTGGCCGGCGAGCAACGGCGGTACGGCGTTGCCGATCTGGGAGAACTGCTGGCCCTTGTTGCCGGCCCAGGGGTAGTCGGCGGGGAAGGTCTGCAGGAGGCCGGCCTCGCGGGCGGTGATCCGGATCGGCTCGGGTACCGCTGGCGTGTCCGTGTCCTCGCTCGGAGGCGAGGCTGGTTCGGCGACCCAGGTGCACTCGTTCGCGCGGTGCCCGAAGAACAGTGTGCCCGCCGGCTCGGACAGCGGGCGGACGGTGGCGTTCGCTTGGTTGTTGCTGCGCAAGGACCAGGACCAGCGGTGTGCGTCGGCGGTGAACGTCGGCGCCGGAGCGTCGGCGGCACGGTTCTGTCGTGCGCCGTGCCGTGCCTTCCAGCCAGTTCCTTCGCGGCGGGACTGCAGGAGCACACCGTCCGGCCTGGGCATCCAGGTGCCGCGCTCCCGGGCGTCGGAGAGCGACTTGCGGGAGCCCGAAGGGAACGGTTCGGGTCCGCCGCCGGGTCCGCCGCCGGCGCAGACGGTGGGAACGGGCCGGTCAGTCGCGCCCCATCCGAGGGCCTCGGCCATGCTGACCCAGCGGGCGCGGCCCGGACCGAACAGCGAGTCAGGCTCGGCGACTTGGGCGTGGGTGGGCGTGGGAGGCTGTGCCGTACGGACCCGGGAGGCGATCAGGATCGCTCGCCTGCGCGTCTGTGGAACGCCGAAGTCAGCGGCGTTGAGGATCCCGTACCAGACCGAGAAACCCCAGCCGCGCAGAACGGCCGCGTACTGCTTCCACAGCGGCAGAACGTCGGGCACCTCCTCCATCGCGACCCACTCGGGCTCTCCGAACGTGTTCAGGGCATGCAGGTAGCGCATCGGCTCGGCCGCGAGCAGGGAGCGCTCGTCGCGGCAGGCGGCGAGGAGACGCTCGCGGGTGTCACGGCCGACGGCGAGGTCCTCCACCGCCGTGTGCACCAGCGGCTGGTCGAGCAGGCCGAGGCGTTTGCCGGCCATGCTCCATGCCTGGCACGGCGGGGACGCGATCAGCCCGCGCGTGCGACCGAGGAAGGGCCACGTCGGATACATGGCCACGTCCGTGCGGATCGTCAACTGTCCAGCAGCCACACGGGTTTTGCAGGCCCACTCGTCCCATTCCAGGCCGACGTCGCGCACACCGAAGACTGCCAGTGCCCTGCTCCAACCACCCGGACCCGCGAAGAGGTCGAGTATCACGTGGCCAGCCCGAAGTCGTCGCGGGTCAGCACGTCCGCGTCCCCTCGGCACGCCCACGGGGAGCAGCCGTCCACGACGCCGTTCTCCAGCGCGTCGGCTTCGTCTGCGTCTATGCGCAGTGCTGCCCGTTCGGCGGCGGTGACGTGGTCGATCGGCGCCTGGCTCAGCGGGACGCGGGAGCGGTGCAGGAACGCCTCGCCGAGCAGTCGGCTGCCCGAGGCGTTGGCGCGGGCATTGCCCTGCCGGATGGCCGCATCGAATTCGACGACGTCCGCCCACTCGGACGGGGACGTGTCCCTGATATGCCTCCACTGCGCATTTCCGCGGAATGGACAAGTTATTGAGAATCGAGACAGGAGCGTGACCTTTCGTACGGTGTAGTGGGGTTCGCCCGAGGTGCCCATGGCCTGACCCTCTGGGCATTTCGGTCGGGTGTCAGTGGTCTCTGGGACCGTGTGAGTCGTGGATGAACTCGTGGAACGGGTCAATGCTCAGGACCGAGTGCTGGGCGTGGTCAGCCGAAGGGAGGCCGTCCGGGAGGGCTGGCTGCACCGGGTTGGCGTGGTGGTGTGCCGCGATAGGCAAGGTCGTTTTCTCGTCCATCGGCGCGCCGAGCAGCTGTCCCGTTTCCCAGGGCACTACGAACTCGGTGTAGGGGGCGCTGCGGGAGTCGGCGAGTCTTATGAGCAGGCAGCTGCCCGCGAGCTCAGTGAGGAGCTCGGGGTGCGGGCGCCAGTGTGCTTTCGGTTCAAGTTCCTCAACCGGGGTGGGCTCAGCCCTCACTGGCTTGGGGTGTGCGATGCCGTGTCTCCAGAGATCGGCGTCCCCGACCCGGGAGAGGTGGCCTGGCACGGGTGGCTGACCGAGTCCGAGCTGCGGCGGACTCTGCAGGAGTGGACCTTCACTCCTGATAGTCAGGAGATATTCGGACGGTATCTTGCATGTCGCGTTGACCCGGCGTCTTCGCGGAGAGGGTGCTCGTGAGCTGGGTCAGAGGAATGAAGCCGCTGGTCGTTCCGAGTTCTCTGGGGGTTGGTCCCGCGGGTGTGGGGGTGTCGGCGAGGCGTTCGGCAAGGGCGGTGACCGTTTCGCGGTCGCCTTCGAGTGCATCGCGTTCGTCGTCGGTGAGATCGAGCTGTTCGAGCATCTGGTCGATGCCGTCCTTGACGGCCAGGAGCTGGCCGCGAGCGGACTGTTTGGGGACGTAGAACGGGCAGCTGTCAGGGCGCTTGCCACAGTGTGCGAGCGATCTGCGAGGTTCCGCGGTCCGTCCGCGGCCGGGACGGCGTGTGCCAGCCCGGCCTTGCAGGACGGTGGGCCAGGATGCGCCACCCCGCGCCGCGCAGCGAGGCTCCGCTCTCCCCTGCCTGCGTATAGGTGATCAGCTGCCGGTATCCGAGCGCTTTGGCCGCTCTCCAAGCAGCTCCGTAGAGCATGGAGTTGGCGTTGCGTGTGCCGTCACTGGCGGTGCGGGTGACTTCGAGGGTGGTGCCGTCGTCCAAGTGGCGGGCGACAGGGCGGCCGACCACGGCCACGGCGCGCAGGATGTTGGCCTCGTCGGCGGCACCGAGGGAGAAGATCTGTCCGGCGGGCGGCGGGTGGTGCCGGTGCCAGAGGCGGACGAACTCCTTGGCGTCCCGAGAGCGGACGGGCACCAGGTGCAGGCGCGATTCGCTCACGCGGCGGGCCCGAAGTCGGACTGGACCGGTGCGTGCTTGGCGATGGCCCGGGCGGTGATCGCCTTGGATGTGCGGTCGGACGCCGCGGACAGTTCTGCCGCGCCGGGCTCTTGGTACCACGGGCGCAGGTCGAGCATGGCGGCGCGCAGACCGGTGGCGAAGCAGAGGGCCGTGCCCTTGGGCAGGGCGCGGATCTCGTCGGCGGGAAGGATCCGCTGCTGTCGCATCGACACCGAGGTCGACTTGCCGGACTCGGAGTGCGAGGTCGAGGTGGTCTCGACGTCGTGGTCGCCGATCAGGCGGGACAGCTTGTCCGCGAAGTCGGGGTCGTCGATACCGGAGCCGATGACCTTGACGGTAGAGGCGGACCACATGGCGTCCATGCCGGCGTCCCCCCAGACCTTCTGGCCCTGGCGGTAGGACTGCAGGATCGTGATCGGGATGATGCCGCGCGACCCGAGGTGCGAGTACAGGTCCGGAAGGTCCGAGATCTTGCACACGTTGGCGGCCTCGTCGAGGATCGCGAGCATGGGCGGGTCGAGGCGTCCTCCGGCGCGTTCGGCCTGGGCGGTCGCGGCCCGCATCACCGAGTCGGCGCACGCCGCGATCAGCGCCGAGGCTCCGCCTCCGCCGTCCTTGCTGAGCAGGAAGAGGGTGTCGGTGGAGGTGACGAACTCGGACGGCCTGAACTCGGGGACGTTCTTCTGCGGGGTGACCCAGGCGGCGATCTCGCTGTTGAGCAGCGCGGCGGCGTACTGGCGGGCGGTCTCGTAGATGCCGTCCCGGGTTTCCGGCGGTCCTTCCACGGTGCCCTTGAGCTGGGCGGCGACGGCGGTGAAGTCGTGGTCGCGGAGGATGTCGAGCGGGGTGCGGTCGGCGGGGAAGGCCAGCCACTGCATGACGTCGGTGATCGGCCGCTCGTCCAGGGCCGCGGCGAGGAAGAGCTGGGCGAGGATGTTGGATCCGGCCTTGGACCAGAAGTCGCCCTGCTGGGAGGCGTCCACGGAGGCGGCGAGGAAGTGGCCGGCCAGCCGCCCGGCGCCATCCAACGTTTTGGCGTCCGCCAAGGGGTTCCACCACATCTCGCGTGCGGCGTGCGCGATCTGCTGCGGGTCCATCGACCACACCCGTCCCACCGCGGCGCGGGCGTCGTAGGTGGCGGTGAACGCATCGCCGGCGGCCTTGTTCGAGGTCAGCAGGACCGGGCCGGGCGCGGCGAGGATGGAGGGGATCGCGAGCGAGGTGGTCTTGCCCGAGCGGGGCGCCATGATGGCGACGGCCACGTCCTCGTAGCCCATACGCACCTCGTGCTTGGTGTTCTGCAGGTTGCCGAGGAGGATGCCGGTGTCCCGGGCCTCGATGTGCTTGGCGTCCTTCAGGCTCGGGCGCAGGGAACGGGCCTTGTCGGTGATCGCCTTGGCCATCAGCGGTTCGATGTCCCGGGCCTTGGCCATGCCGGTGATCTTCTTCCGGCCGCCGCTGCGGTTCTTGTGCCGGGCCCACAGGACGCCCGCTGTTGTCCCGAGGGCCAGGAGGAGGAGAACGGGAACGATGCGTGCCCCGATCAGCAGGGATGTTTCTCCCGCGTGGGGCCAGAGGCGCTGGGGGTGGAGCAGGGCGGTGGTCGGCTGGTACGGCGCCCAGCCGCCTCCGGTGAGGTAGGCGGTGATGTTGCCGGACAGCCAGGCGAGGTGGGACAGGGGGACGACGACGGCTGCGACTCCGATCAGGAGGCGCAGGACGATGTCGTACCCGTCGGTGGAACTGTTGGAGGAGGTGGGGGGCAAAGAGTTACGTGCCTTCCGGGCGGGGGGCGGGGCATTCAGCGGCTGCGGCTGTTCCTGGCCGGCGGCGGGCGCGACGGGCCTGGAGTTGCCGGCGGGACGTCGCTGAAGGCGGCGATGAGTTCGACCGGGGTGCGGGCGCCGAAACTCGCGTACCAGGCGGGCCGGTCCGCCTCCGCCGCATGGTTGAGGGTCCACCACTGTCCGTCGGGGTCGGGTTCCAGGCGCAGGAGGGCCTTCTGGTTCGCGCTGGAGAGCAGGACGCGGGGCATCAGGGGGTCGTTGCCGTGGCTCCAGCCGCAGGCACGGTGCAGGGGGACGGTGATCCAGGCGGGGGCACCGCCGCCGACCAGGTGGCGCGGCGTGATGAAGTCGACCTCGACGGTCTCGGGAGTCGGGGGCGTGCTCACTTCCGTGCCGTAGCTCGCCAGTCGGGCGCGGTGGCCGGGGCCGGTGTCGGTGTGGGAGCCAGGGGTGAAGGGGCTTTACGGGCGGCCGTGTTGATCTCGCGGAGCGCCTTGCCGTGGGTGGCCCAGTCGTCGAGGTAGCTCCACGATTCGGCGTGATGTGCGGCGAGTGCGTCGTCGAAGTCCGGGGTGCCGGGCTTGGCGGTGGCGGGGAGGGCGTCGCGGGTGACCAGCCATTGCTCGTGCAGTTCGTCGAGTCGGTCGAGTGCGTCGCGCAGGACGCACAGCTGGTAGACCCAGCGGCTCTGCACGTTGGTCTCCGGCAGGTGGGCCAGTTGCGTTTCGGCCGTGGCCAGCAGGTGACGGACGCCGTACCGGAGCGGCTCGAATGCCTCGGCGGTGTCGGCGTCGCGCTGGCTCGCGCGCCTTCCGTAGGCGTGGTCGTCGTAGGGCCATCCGTCGAGGTCGGTGTGCTCGTCGGAGTAGGCGTCCCAGGCGTCGAGGATCTTCTTGCTGTCGCTCACGTAATGGTCGAGGTGGCGGAGAAGGGCGCGGTGTGCGCGGTGATCGGCGGAAATGGGAAAGGGGTCCTGTCGGTTCAGCGACGGGCGGCCGGCTGGGCGGTGTGGGCCGGCGCCGGGGTCGGTGCGGGTTTCGTCTGCTGCTTGCGGGCGGAGCGTGCCCGGCCGCGGAGCGACGCGATACGGGCAGTGTGGGCGTCGACCACCTGCTGCGGGCGCAGCGGGCTGGGCTCCTGTATGGCGCTGTAGTGGCCAGTGCGGTCGTACATGCCGCGCTGGAGCGGGCTGCGGTCGGCCAGCGCGGTGAGGAACGATCCGACATGGTGGGCGGGGACGTCCTCGTCGAAGTAGGCGTGCCAGATGCGCGGGCCGGGGAACTGCCCGTCGCCGGGCTCGCAGGTCTCAACGTGCCAGGACGACCGGTCACTGAATTCGCTCAACGGGCGCAGTTCGATGTGGCACATGGAGTCCGGTGAGCGCGCCGTACCGTCCGAGTCGCGGTGCCAGCCCGCCGAGGTCACCGGCTGCCACGGGTCTGGCTGTTGTGGCGGCGGGGCGATGAGGGCATCGGTGAAGCCGGCGAGGACCTCGGCGGGCACGAGTTCACCGAACTCGGCGTACCAGCCGGGCTCGGTGTCGGTGGGCTCGGCCCGCAGCCGCCACCACGCAGAGGTGGCGGACTGCGGGTCGAACTGGAGGCTGTGGCGGAGGTCGGGACTGCGCAGGACGATCTCGGCACTCAAAGGGTCGGAGACGGCGCTCCATCCGGCGGCGGCCAGGCCGTGGGTGACGTGGCGGGCATCCCCGGGGCCGGCGAGGTGGCGGGGGCTGGTGTCGAAGGGGATCCGCCAGGCGTGCTTGTCGGCGAACCCGGCGAGCTGCCGTTCGCTCAGCGGCACCGACCGCACCCCGGCTCGCTCGAGGCGGCGCTGACGATCACCTTGCGCAGCTCGTCCAGGACGTAGTGGAGCATGTACTGGTCGGTCTGCACCCACGCTGCGGCACGCAGCTCGGTGACCAGATCGCTGATCTTCTCGCTGCGTGGTGTGTTCGGGTGGCTCTGTACGGCGCGGGCAAGGGCGCGCAGGGTGTCGCCGAGTTGGATGGGCAGGCCGGTGTATTCGTCGAGGAGGGGCTCGACGAGAGCGAGCGCCTCCTTGGGGTCGGGGTTCTCGCGCAGGTATTCGGTGAGGCGGCACAGGGTGTCGGTCGCGGCGCGGATGGTGTCCGGGGTGAGTGCGGGCATCGGGCTCCTCGGGGTGGTGGGTGTCGTGGTCAGCGGCGGGTTCGTGTGCCGTCGGCGGCAGCGTGGGCGCGGGCGGTGGTGCGCGGTCTGGTGCTTCGGGCGCTGTTGCGGGCCCATGTGGCGGCTCGGGCGGCCGTGATGCGGGCCTGTTGCCAGGCGCTGAGTTGGGAGAGCTTGACGGATACCGACCAGGTGCGGATCTGCGCGCTGTGTGGGACGCGTCCGCGCGGGCGCATCACGGGGTCGGGGCTGGCGAGTTCGGTGGAGAAGGCTTGCACGAGGTACATCGGGGTGTTCGGCGTGAAGTGGGCCGTCCAGCCGGTGCCTTGCTTGTCCTGCGCTCCGCTCGACCACATCGCCGCCCCGTCGGGGTTCTGGCGGTACTGCATCCAGGCGGTGCCATCGGGGCTGGTCGCCACGTAGTGTTCGCCCTCGAAACGCGTGTGCCAGTTCTGCTCCTGCAGTGGAGCCCAGACGTTGGGGGCGTGTGCGGAGCGGGGACGGGTGAGGGCGTCGGTCAGGCCAGCGACGATCTCCACCGGGGCCTGACGGCCCAGGTGCGCCGACCACTCGCCGCTGGCACCGTCTGCCCGGCCGTGGATGGTCCAGCCGCCGGGAAGGACGTAAGGGTCGTAGGCGACGCGGACGGTCCGGTCCGGGCTCTCCATGAACAAGGGGCCGCCGGTCTTGGACTTGTCCCGCCAGCCCGAGGCACGCAGGAACTCCGAGACGTGCCGGACGTCGCCGCCGCCTGCCAGGGCACGGGGCTGGACGAGGTAGTGCTGCTCGGCCTGCTCGCCGGGCCCCCAGCCCTGCCACTGCTTCTTCTTCACCGGCGCCGCCGGACCACGAGCGGTGCGGGCACTGGGCGCTTCGCCGCGGTGGTGGCGGGCTGGGTGCTGACGTGCGCCAGGGCGTCCTTGTGTTCGTCCAGGTCGAGGGTGATGTCGTGCAGTTCGTTCGAGGCACGGCCCAGAGCGAGCCACACCTCCGCGGGGAGCGCGCCGCGCTCTGCCTGGTCCTTGGCGAACACGCTTCCGGTGGCGACGAGGTGAGTGACGCCGCCGAGGACTCCGGCGTCCGGGTCGAGAACGCGGGCGATGATCTGCGCGGCCTGGGGTGGGGGAAGCTGCGAGAGGTGGTCGGCGAGCTGGCCGAGCTGGCGGGTGATCTCGTCGGCCAGTCTCACCGGATAGAGGGCGGGGTGGGACATGCTCCTCCGGGGCGGTGAACGGTCAGTGGTGGTGGCGCTGCCCGACGCGCTGTGACTCGGTGAGGACGCCCTCCGGGCGGGCGCCGGTCAGCGGGGAGGTGTGGTCGGGACCGGTCGGTATGCAAGCGCGCAGATAGCGGCGGAACAGGGCTGTGGCGAGCCGGGGCTTGAGCCGGTTGCTGATCGGTGGGGGTGTGCGGGGTGCTACGGGTTTCTCCGGGAGTCGGGCGGTGTGCTGGGCGGCCCCGGCGTGGTGCCGGGGCCGCTCGGGCGTCTTACGGGGTACGGCGGGCCGGTGCGGAGTGCGACGGGGAGCCGTCCGGTGCCGGTTGCTGCGCTGCGGGACGGGCCGCTCTGGTGCGGAGGCCGTGCATGGCCAGCCGGCAGGCGGCTTCGTCGAAGACGCCAGGCGTGCACTTGACGTCATGACCGGTCAGGAGCAGGGCGGGGATGCCCAGGTCGGCCTCCGCCTGGTTCATCGAGTCCTGGCGGTTGGCGTACGGGTGCCGGACGGGGTCGGCGGCATGGATGCCGGGGCTGAGGTAGGCGCGGTCCGTCCGGCGGGGTGCTGGAGGGCGGTACCGATGCCGAGCGCGTCGAGGCGCGGGCCGATCTCGCGTAGGGCGCGGGCCTGGACCTGGGTGTCGTCACCACCCAGGCGGTAGATGCCGCTCTGCGGGTCCTGGATAAAGCCGTGGGCGACGAGGATCGTGCCGGCCCGGTCGTCGGCGGGGGCGGTGGCGACGCTGCCGTCCGGCTGCCAGGTCAGGACGATCCGGTCCGGCTGGGAGGGCTGGATGCCACCCAGGGCGTTGTGCCGGACCTGTGCGAGCGCACGGTCGTAGCGGGCGAGCAGATCGCCAGCGACCTGCTCGGCACTCAGGAACGGGTCGTCTGCCAGGGCGACGCCGTTGGGCTCAGGGACAGCCCGGTACGCCTCGTCGGGCAGGGCGCGCGGGGCGACGGCGGCGAGAAGGAAGCCGTCGCGTCCGTCGTGCCGGTCCAGGAGGACGAGCTGGGCGCCGTCGGGGCGGCTCAGGACGGCTGCCTGCGTCAGCGGGTGCTCGGCGAGGGAGGCGGCGACCAGGTCCAGGTCCCAGATCCGGTCGGCGAGTTCGGCGAGGTCGTCTTTGGCGTCGGCTGTCAGGTGCGTGCTGGTCCAGGTATCGGGGAGTTCACCGGCGAGGACGTCGGCGTACGAGGCGAGGTGCTCGGAGGTGTCGTGGTCGTGCATGGTGTCCTTGGGCAGTTGCAGGGGCTCAGCGGCGCAGGCGGGTGGCACCGACGGGCGGCGGTGCCGGGGCCGGCAGTGCACGCGGCGGGGGTGGGCAGGCGCACACGGCGGAGCGTTCGGGCTCGTGGTCGGGCACCTGCTCGGCGCAGGGGCGGCGGCCGGGGTGAGGGGCGTGCCGGTCGGCCAGCCGTTCGCGGGTGTACGCGAGGTCGGAGTGGATGACGCGGACGTATTCGTCGGCGAGGTAGCGCAGGCGCCGGGCGGTGTGCGGATCGGTCGCGTTGCCGAGTCCGTCGAAGAACTCCGCCAGAGCGCCGAGGGTTTCCTCGAACCCGGCGAGGATGCCGTCGTGGGGCGCGGTGAGTTCGGTGAGGATGTCGGCTGCCTCGGCGGTGTCGGTGGCTTCGCGCAGGCGTTCGGCGAGGTGGGAGACCGAGGTACCGAGCGTGGTATAGCGCGCGGGGCGGGCGTCGGTGTCGAAAGGTTCGTCGCAGTCGACGTGGTACCCGGCAGCCCGCAGGCGCGCTACGGCATCGGTGGCGAGACGGGACTCGTCATCCTCGGTGAGGCCGGCGGGGGCGCGGTGGTAGGTCTCGTGGAGGCGGACGACCGCGATGAATCCCGCGCGCTGGAGAATGCTGTGTGCCGCCAAGTCGCCGCCGCGCGCGAGGAGTTCGCTGGAGTTCGAGTCGCGGCGGATGTCCATGAAGCGGCCGGTATGGGGCAAGAAGGCGTTGCTCCTACGGAGATCTGTGGGCGGTGTGCCGGGCTACGGGCGGTGCGGCGGCGATCCGGGACCGGCGGACCAGGTGGGCCGCAGTGGTGTCCAGGTCCTGCTGGATCGCGTGGAGCCGGCGGGCGATCAGCTCCAGACCGTGTGCCGCTTCGGTGCTGGCGGCTCCGGGCTGGCGGGCGATGCGGTGAGCGGTGTGCTCGATCAGTCCGCGGACCGTGGCCAGCGGGCCGGCCTGCTCGTCGGCGAGCTGCGTAAGGACGCTCGCGAACTGCGCGGATGCGGTGGGCGCCGTACGGACAGCGGGGCGTGTCGCGGGTCGGGTGCGGGCGGGGATCAAGTTGAGGTCCTGTTCGATGCGGCGTGCCTCGTCCGCAAGGCGCCGCAGGATGTCTGAGGGCGGGGTGCGCCAGGTGCCGTCGAGGTGGATCAGGTTGGCGATCAGGTCCAGGCGCCCGGGCTGTGCCTGGACGGCGATCCACCGCCAGCCGTGCTGCGCGGCGCCGGGTATCTCGATACCGGCGGCTCGCGCGAACCGGTGAGCGGTTTCGGCCCACTCGGGACCGGTCAGCTCCCGGTCGTCCGGGTGGAGGCGGATGTCGAGATGGAGGATCGCCCGTCGGTCGTCGTCCGCACTGGCAGTGAACGGATGCTCCAGGTAGGGATCTTCGAGGTGCTCGGCCCACTGAACGGATGTCCAGGTTCTCTGCTCGTCGTTGGGGGTGTAGTAGTCCAGGTCCGGCCAGTGGGCGACGATGGTGTACTCCGTCAGACCCTCGTTCGGGGAAAGGGGCCGCCCGAGTGCCTCGGCGAGCGGGTCGCGCGGCGAGTGGGTCCGCGCGTTCAGGCGGGGGATCATGACGGCACCCCGCTCGACGTGCGGGTGGGCGGCCGGTGCTGATGAAGGTCGCGGGCTGTGCAGAGCAGGGAGCGCTCGCGGACCAGGTCGGCGTGCACTGAGGTGTCCCCCGGCGGGAGACAGTCGATCGCCCTGTCGATGGCGCCCAGCCCTTCGTCGTACCGGCCCAGCCGGCGCAGGGCACCCGCCACGCGGAAGAGGACGGTCGGGTCGCTGCCGGTGGCGAGGGCCGGTCGGGAGCTGAGGGCCAGGAGACGCTCCGCGCCGTGGTCCAGGTCCTGGCCGAGCCATAGCCCGTGCAGCAGGACGTGCAGGGTCTTGGTGTGCTGCCCGGCCTCCGCGAGGACCTCGTCCATGACCGCCAGGCCCTCCGGGCGGGACTGGCCCAGCAGCGCGAAGGCGTACAAGGCCCGGGTGTAGCAGTCCAGCGGCTGACGCGCGGTTTCCGCGAGTTGTTCGACGAGGCGTTGGAGGGTGGGGCAGCGGAAGTCGAACCGCAGGGCGCTCAGGTACAGATGAGCCAAGGTGCGGGCGGTGATCGGGTCAAGGCCCGTTGCGGTGACGTCCTGCGGGGACAGCAGGGCCAGGACGCTGTGGCCGGCCGACCGTGCCGCCCAGGCAGCATCCGCGCACACCTCGGCCGAAGTTCTCCAGTCGGCCTCGATGTCGCGGAGGTCCTCGGCCAGGTGAAGCGGCCAGGAAGAATCGACCGGAGATGCGGTGGCTCGGGCCCTGGCTCTGTCGAGCGCGGCGGAACGGCCGGGGCGGTGCGTGGGGGAAGTCATCGGCCACTCCGGATGTCCGCGATGTGCACGAGCTGGCCCAGGGCGGTGGTGGTGTACCAGCCGCAGTCGATCAGCTCGTCGCGGTCGGCGAACCGCGTAAAGAGGGCATCCTCCATGGCGCGCAGGTAGATCAGGCAGTCCGGGCAGCGGCGCGAGAGGTGCACGAGGTAGCGGGGGTGGGCGGTGACGTAGGACTGGGCGCCGCCGGTCGCATCACGTAGCCGCCAGCCGTCCTCGTCGGTCGGGGTGTGCCAGGACGGAGCCACGACGCGCATCGCATCGCCCCACAGTTCTCCGCCGGCCATCCCCTTCAGGACGACGACAGTGTCACCGGCCTGGAAGTGGGCGTGGGTGATGTCCCGATCGGGGGTGAGCGGGTCGGGCGTCGGTGCGAATGCCGAGGTGGGCGGAAGCTGGGACATGAGTTCCTTCCACGCAGATGCTGGCGGGGTGGGAGCATCAATAGTCCGGAGGAACGCCGGTTTGGCTAACCGGCGTTCTCCGGCTATGTTGCCCCGCCGTCAGCGGAACGGGTTCTCCGTCCCGCGGTCCGCCTCACTGGCTGCGTCGAGGAGTTCGAGCAGGTCAGTGCCTTCGGTGTCGCGCTGGTCGATCCACCATCCGGCACAGGTGATGGCGCGGGCCTTCTCCTCCAGCTCTGCCCAGTCCGCCTCGTCCCACGTGCCCTCGATGACGAGCGCGGTGTGCGCGGATGTCATCAGCTGGTGGCGGGAGCGTTCGCCCCAGTCCAGGGCCTTGGCCGGGCCCTCCAACTGCGGCATGTCGAACTGCTTCGCCCACGCGAGGGCTGCCTGCTGCTCCTCGGCCCGCTTGGCCGCGAGCCACTCCTCCTTGGACCCGGTGTCGGCGTCGCGCGCCGCCTTCCAGCAGTCGGTGCTTCTCTGCACTTCACTCGAATGGAGTGATTGGGCTTCCATCTGGATCGCGTAGCAGATGTGTAGGGCATGCAGGCAGACGGTGCAGGTCGGTGCCATTTGTGGCACCGGAGGTATCAAAGCAGTAGCCCAACTCAACTTGCGCTATGTCATTCTGAATTGCAGGCAGCAGTCGAGGGGGGATCTGATGACGGACTCACAGCAGACGCCAGATACCGGACAGCAACAGGCGGGTGCCCCGACGACAGCGAGCCCGTCATCGACGCCGGGGGGGCCGCCAGCCACCAGTCCTCCTGAAGGAGTGGCAGGGGGCGCCGCGGCGACTGCCAGTCAAAGCCCGTCGCCTCAACCTGACCTTACTGAGGCAGATCAAACGGTCTTGGCTATGCTCGCAGAGCGACTTGCCCCTGGGGTGAGCGCTCAACCACTCCGTAAGCGATGGCGCTACGGGCTGGTTTGCGTCATCTCCGGAGTGCTCCTCGCGGTGCTAAGCGCTTTTTTGGGCCAGGTAGCGAATCTGCCAATGATTCCTTGGCTGACGAAAAAACAGAACGAAGCAGATGACGCCGAGGACGCGAAGAAGCCGCCATTCACCGTCACTGCGAAACGACTGTATGAAAAAGATAAGGAGCCCGATTATCTCATCAATGAACCCTTCTCTGGCAGTGAACTGAAGTATCTCATAGGGCTCAGGTTGACGGATGCTCGATCTAACGCCGACTTCGATGCATTCATGAAGAAGAAGAAAGCCAGACTGGTAAACACCCCCTCTTTCACGACCCTTAGCCCGGCATACGCTACGGCCTACCAGGTTGACGTGTTCAGCGAGAAGGAAAATGCGCTTTCCATCACAGGGCTGGAAGCAAAAGACATAAAATGTCGCGATGTCGGACCCGCTAAGGCGGTCATCCACTTCCCAGGTCAAGGCGAAGTGAGAGCAGGTCACCTACTTATCGATCTTGACTCCCGCCCTGAAGCCCCGATCGCTACGGGCGAGGGCGATCCTTACGAAGGCGAACCCTACTTCTCGCATTACCGCATCACCGTGGGGGGATCCGCTACGCCGGGACCGTTGCGCATGGAAGCAGCGACCGGAAGGGGCGTGTGTACGTTCAAGCTGAAAGCTCTATACAGCGATAAGGACGGCAAGCGTTCCACCACTATGACGAACGACGGTAAGCCGTTCATTGCCGAGTCGAGCCCTAAGCTTCCACAGCAGGAGATCGTCTACAGCATCCCGGATCGATCGTTCGTGAATTGCGCAACGCGATGGGTGAGCGGATGTAGCGAATTCTGGAAGTGACCTTCGGATTTCGCTGCTGGCGTGTTTCTGAGCCACAGGCCACCGGGAGTGACCGGCACCTGGATCCCGCTCCGGGCGCTACTTGGATGCGGGGTCAGCTGCCGACGTGGGGCCTTGTAGCGCCGCGTGACTGCTGCTGCTCTTCGTCGGCGGCAGGTCGAGACTCGGCGACCTACTGCCCAGGCCGGCGCCTGTGAACCCGTCGCACGAAGGGGACCACGGAGCGCGTTGAGTTCCCCTCAACCTCACTGCAGAGAAAGACCGTTCGCTGACCCTCTATCTTCACGCGGAGCGGGGAAACCGAGGTCGACGAGCGGGCGTCGTGTCCGGCGCTGGCTATCGTCACGTTTGGCGCGCAGGAGTTGGAGGGTGAGGTCAAGCCCTTCGATCTCACCCGCCCAGCCTTCGGCCTGGGCGCGGGCTCTGCGGGTGATGAGGTCGGCTTCGAGGTCGTCGAGCCGACTGATCATCTTCGGACTGACCTGGAGCATGGGACACCGGATGCAGGCGTGTTCGTGCTGGCAGGGGGTGCCGTAAGGGCGTCCGCATGCGCCGAGTTCGACCTTGCGCTTGTCGAAGTGCTCTTCGAACTCGTCCCACTCGTCGCTGGTGACGTCGCGATATTCGTGGTCGGGGCGGAGCTGGCGGCGTTCGTTGAGGTGGGTGAGGTAGTGGCGGATGACGTCTTCGTCGAACACGGCGACGTAGCCGCGGGTGGTCTGGATGTTGAGGTGGCCGAGCAGAGCGGCGCCGATGTGGATGGGTAGCCCGCTGTTGACGAGCTCGGTGGTGAAGATGCGGCGGAAGTCGTGCGGGGTGAACTTGACCGAGCGGAAAGCGGGATGGTGTTCAGCGAGGTCCGTGCAGCGTCGTGCGAGCATGTGGAGGACGGTCACGGGACTGATCACGCTGCGGGTGGAGCCGATCTTGCGCTGGAACAGGAACGGCATCGGCGGGCTCCAGACCTTGTCGTGCGGGTCGAAGCGCCGCAGGACCGGGACGGGGCTGCCGTCGCGGGTGTGCCGTCGGATGACGGATGCGATGACGTGGAACAGTTCGGCGGACATCGGGATGACGCGCTCGCGGTCGGTCTTGGACGGGCTGATGACCAGGAGGGCGACCATCTCGCCGTTGCTGCGCTGGTAGTGGCGGATGCTGAGGTGGCTGAGCTCACACATCTCCTCGATGCGGGCGCCCGAGTGACGCAGTGTTTCGACTGCCGCCCAGTCCCAGAAGGCTGTCTCTTCCTCAGCTTCGATGTGGATCAACTGCCCTCTGTCGTCGCGAACGCGGACTGGTGTGCGGTGGCCGCCGCGGGTGAGTGTGAGGTCTTCCTCGGTCAGGACGCGGCAGTAGGTGCGGCCGCCGTGGGTGAAGGGCGTGTCGGTGGCGGCTGCTGAGGCGTGTTCCAGGAGGGTGCGGGTGTGGTCGTAGCGCTCCTCGACGTGTCGGACGAGGAGGGGCAGGAGTGGTTGGCGCAGACGGGTTCGGTCGGCGGAGCGTTCGTTGATTCGGCGGCGGCGTTTGGCCAGGCCGCGTAGTTCGCTGGGCGGGACAGGGCATGAGGCGACCCAGGGAGCCCATCGTTCGGGTTCGTCGGCGGCCCAGGTGTGCAGGTCGTAGTAGAAGCTGCGGACGGCGATAACGATGGCGTCGACTCCGATGCGGGGCTTGCCGTCGCGGCGGAGGCCGATCTGCTGGCGCCAGGTGCTGTAGAGGTCGGCCGGAATGTTCAGGTCGGCTTGCTCGGGGTTGATCTCTTCGATGCGGGCCCAGAAGTGGTGGGCGACGTGGCGGACGAGGTGGACCAGGGAGGCGTAGTCGGTATCGGACTTGCGACGGTGGAAGTAGTCGAGTAGGAGCCGGCGGACGCTCTGGTTGCGGATGGTGTGGCGGTCGACGAGTTCCTCGAGGGTGAGTTGGCCGCGGTGCAGGGCCTGACGCATGGTGGCGGGTGTGCTGGGCGGGAAGTGGCCCATCGCGTGCAGGACGTTCCAGGCGGCGCGGCCGGCGAACACGTTGGCGTCCTTCTTGCCGGGCCGCAGGGCGGCCTTCGCCGTGCGTGAGGTGTGGGCGTGGTGGAGCAGAGCCGCTGCGGTGAGGTCGGCGAAGCCGATGCCTTGGACCGCGAGCAGGCAGCACACGTCGAAGAGCGCTTCGCGTTTGTGGGGCCAGGAGAAGTCATGGTGGGCGACGTGTGCGGCGTACTTGTCCAGCAGGGGGTCCTTCTGGGCAGCGATGAACTGGTCGGCGAATCCGTTGAAGTTGTGCTTCTTGATCACCAGCAGCGTCGGCTGGACGACTCGGAGGCAGAACAGAGCCCTGACGCCGACGCTGTGGTTCCGGCCGGTCCGGGTGGTGCCCAGGTCAGCGGCAGTGATCTCGCCGCGGCCCAGAGGGCTCGCATCCCAACGCTGCTGCCAGGTGCTGCCCTCGAACCCGTCCAGGTAGGCCAGGACGCGCCGAGTGGAAGCCCGATGCTGAGCGGCGGTCTGCGCGGCGGCGTCTGGCGAGACGTCGTGCGCGAGCTGGCCGATGAGCTGTGATGTGGCGGCGGATAGATCCCCGAAGGGGCGCGGCAAGGTGGTCGCGGAGGCCGGTCGGGCCTCGAGCCGGCTGGAGACGAAGCGGCTGGTGAGCCCCAGCTCGTCGCCGGCGTGGATGTGGCGGCGGCTGACTCCGGTGGTGGGGCGGGCGAGGTCAGCCACCGAACACCGCCTCGATGTCCTCAGCGGCGTAGCCTGCGGGGTAGTGCCGTGCCGGTCGGGGCGTGGAGTAGTGCTGGGTGAGTTTGTCGAAGAGTTCCTCGATGTGTACGGCCAGGTAGCGGTTGGTGGTCTGGATGTCGGCGTGCCGCATGATCGTCTGGACTTCGGGGAGCGTGAGCTTTCCGCTATTGGCCATGCGGTAGGCGGCGGTGTGCCGCAGATCGTGCAGGGACCAGTTCGTTCCCAGCAGGGTGTTCGCTCGTTGCATGACACGGCGCATGGCCCAGTAGCTCAGCGGACGGTCGGGCCCGCGGCGGGCCCGCCAGACCGGTTCACCCTCGGCGGGTGTGCCGGCCGCGTCGAGGTAGAGGGCCAGGCGGAACAGACCCTGCGGGGAGACCGGGACTGCCTCCCTGGCCCGGGTGCCCTTGCTGATTACGTAGATCCGCTGACCGGACCAGTCGATGTCACCGACGGCGATCCCAAGGAGTTCCTTGGCGCGGGCGCCGCTGGAGACAAAGATCTCCAGCAAGGCCCGGTCCCGGTCGCAGTTCATTGCGGCGAACAGCTCGTCCCACAGCCGGTCGGGAATCGACCGCGGCGGCCGGTCGGGCACCCGCTGCCGCAGCCGAGCGCGGCCGACCATCGGCGTGGGCTCCAGCGGACTGCGGTGCCCCAGCGCCCGGCGCCGCTGAGCCGAGTGCGGCACCGGGTTGACGACCGGACCGCGGCCGTGATGGGCATGGAACTCGTAGAACCCGCTGATCACCGTCAGGGCGTGGTTGATCGTGCGCGGCGCGTACCCGGCGCCCAAAGACGCCTTGCCCGTACGGAGATTGACCGTGCCAGCAACCGGAGCATCGGTCCGGTGCCGCTGACGCTGGGGGTTGGCGGCCGATCGCAGCCAACCCGTCAGCACCGCGACCTCTGCCTCCGTCGCCCGCTCCCACTCGGTGCCCAAAAGCCACAGCAGGCGGAACCACCGCAGCATGCCGTAGCCGTAGCTGCGGCAGGTCAGCGGGCTTGAATCTCCGAGCGCCAGGTCCCGCAGAAACGCGGTGACCGGCTCGACCTCGGCTCCCACCGCATCGAGCATCGCGTACGGCGGATGTGCCCGGTTGACCTCCACTACTCGTCCGAGGCGAGGGATGGCCCGCCGACCCTCAATCAACTCATCCCTTACATCCATCACTTGCTCCTTGATCGCGGCCTGCTACGCCGTGACTAACGAGGTGGGGATGGTGCAGTTAACAGAGCAGTCCCGTTCGGTGAGCCAGCGGGCGAACCCGGCCCGGCGGTCGGCGGCGCGGTCGGACAGGTCGTGGACGACTTTGTGGCCGCAGGCGTGTTCGACGGTCCACTTCGTGCGGACAGCCATAAATCAGTCTCCTTGGACAGGTCGTGAGGGGGTGAAGGGAAGAGGGCTCGCTGGCGCCGCAGGTGGCCCTACGCCCGGCGGACGGTGGCCGTGCTGCGGGCCGGTGGTGTGGGGGGTGTGGTGTTCAGGGCGGGGCGGGGCCGTATCCGCGGCGGAACCGGGGCGCGGTACGGGGGTAGGACGCCGACAGTCGCCCCAAGGTCCTCGGCCGCGTCGTGGACTTCGCGGGTGAGGAAGGCGAGTTGTCGGACAAGGGCATCGAGCCGGGCGCCGATCTGCCGGCCGCGGACGGTGTCCAGGGCGTAGGCGAAGCGGCCTGCGGTGTCTAGGAGGCGCTCCAGTCGGACGAGGGGTCCGGCTTCGTAGCCTTGCTGCGCAGCGGTGAGCAGGGCCTCGGAGACCTCGCCGGCGGTGCGGGCCTCGATGACCTCCTGGAGCAGCTCTTGCACGGGCCGCTCGGGAGTAGGTTCGGGCCGGTTGAACCGGGAGGCGGCGTCCGGCCGCAGGACTCCGGGCGGGACCGCGCGGGGAAGGGCCCGGCCGGCGGCCGATTCGTGCTCGTAGTGCCCGATCACCTCCCAGCCCAGCGCGTCCAGATCGCCGGTCAGGGCGATGACGGTGGAGGTGTCGTCCTCGACGAGATAGGCGACGGTGATGAGACGGCCATCAGCCGCGTACCAGGACTCGATCGGGTCCAGTTCGCCCCGGCGCAGGGCAGCACGGGCCTTGGCGGTCCACAGGCACTTTTCCTTGGCGGTCAGTTCGGGGAAGGGCCGGTGGTGCTGGTCGGCGAGGTCGGCTGCGGTGGAGCCGTAATCGGCCCAGAAGGCCAGGTGCGGCCACACGGCCGCGAGCTGCTCACGCTCGCCGGCCGACCCGGATTCGGCGGGGTTCTCCAGGACGCGGACGATCTCGGTGTGGGAGTCGGCGAGGGCATCGAGCAGGTCACGCCAGGCCGCGGTGTGGGGGGCCAGGGGCAGTTGGTCGAGGCCGCTGCGGGCAGCGTCAAGCAGCTGGTGGCCCTGTTCGGCGAGGTGCGTGGCGTAGGTGGCGAGGGCGGCTTGGGAGCGGCGGTCTCGGGCAGCTGCCGAGGCACCGTGGTGGACAGTGCGGCCGTGGCGGTCCCGGGTGGCGTCCAGTGCGGTCTCGGTCTCACGGTCGATGACCGCCATCCGCAGCCGGAAACCGCGTGCTCGCTCGGCGAGCTTGGCCGCACTGGGTGTGGTGGTGTCAGAGATCAGGTGCTCCAGGCGGAAGGTTTCAGCGGCGGGGTGGCCTGCGGGGCGGCGGTTGGGCGGTCATGGCCGACGGCCGTGCGGGCGTGGCTTGAGCTTCCTGGCCGGGTGGTGAGGGCGAAGGCCGGGGTCGAGGTGCACGGGGTAGCGGGCGGCGGTGAGCATGTCCGCCGCCCAGGCCGCGTGCTCGTTCTCCCAGCGCTGGCCCAGGTCGAACGGCAGCCGTATCCAGTGCCCGTGCAGGGCCGGCAAGAAGAGGAACCCGGCTTGGAGCAGGATGTCCCGGGCGAACGCGTCGATGGTGCCGGTGACTTCAACCTCGCCACCTCGCCCGCGGGTGATGCGGATTGTGTCACCGCCGGGTGTCATCGGGAGCGTCCAGCGGGCAGGTGAACGGTCGGGGCGAAGGCGGGCTTCGGCGGGATCGTCCGCGCGGCCGGTGCGGTGGTGGCCGGCGCCACACGGTGTTGGGGAGAGCGCATGGCCGCGGCCTGGGCGGTGCGGGCGCGACGATCCGACACAGTGTGGCGCCGGGCCGGGCGCGGTGCAGCGGCCGGTGGGTGGGGGTCCAGGCCCATGTCGGCGGACACCGAGTAGCTATGGGCCCGCAGGTCGCGGACGGCTTGGCGGGTGCGGCGCGGACCGTCACGGTCGGGCTCGGTGAGGCGGAAGAGCCCCGGGCGGTCCGGCACGGGCTCGAACTGCTCACGGGTGAGGAACCAGTGGGCCAGGTGCGCGGGCATCGTGGCGGTGAAGGAGGCGACGAAGCCGTGCTGCGGATGAGTGCCGAAGGCGAAGTGAATACCAGGGTCCAAGAAGGTGGATCTCCTTGAGAATCGGGTGCCGGTCAGCGGCGGCGTGCGGCCGTGCGGGGCCGTGGCGTGGCTGCGGCCCGAGCGGTCTGGGGAGTCCCGCCCGTGCGGGTGGAGGTGGGGACCGGCGAGGGCGTGGGGGCGGGCCAGTGCGCCGGATGGTCGCTGAAGCGGGTGCGGGGGTCGGTGTCCCAGCCGATGACCGGTCCGGCGTCGGCGTGGGGCACGCTGATCACTTCGATGCCCTCGGGGCGCAGGACGTAGCCCCACTGCATGTCCTGGTCGTGGGATCTGTTGCGTGACCGTCATCCGGACCGGCGGGGAGCCGTGGGGGGTCAGGTGGTCGAGGGTGCTGCTGGGCCACTGCTCGCCGCCGGTCAGCGCCGTGACGACCTTGCGTGGCGCGCCAGCGAGGAGGTCGGTACCCAGCTCGTCCCAGCCGATGGCCACGCCGTCGACGAGGTGCCAGGTCATAGCTTCGACGTCGCCTTTGAAGCGCTATTGGAAGGCGGCGAGGAGCAGGGGCAGCTTCGCGCTCGGCTGGCCGTCGAGCTGGACGTAGATGCCGTCATAGCCGCTGGTGGTGGGGCGGGCGATGAAGGAACGGGTGGACAGAAGGAGCCTCCGGGGGTTGGGTCAGCGGCCCGGGGCCGTGCCAGTCGGTGATGTGGCGGGCGGCGCGGGCGGGAGGCCGGGCGCAGTGCGACCCTGGGACGGGCCGGGCGGGGCCGGGGGCGGGTCGTACTCGGCGCGCAGGATCGCCAGGTCCGCTTGGTGGCCGAGGGCCAGTGCGGACAGGCTGTCGCTGGCCGCCTTCATCAGCATCTTAGGTGGTGAGCCCAGCTCCGCTCCGCGGTTCTGGCCCCGCCACCGGGCGGCAGCCACAAGGTACTCACTCACCGCTTCGAGTACGGGTGCGGCGGCGTCCAGCAGGCGCTGGGTGACGGCACTGGCCTGCGCGGGGGTCTCGGCGGCGGCGAGGGCGTCGAGATAGGGGGGGTAGGGCGGGCGTCGGCAGCGGCCGTTCGGGCAGCGGGTGCTGGGCCAGGAAGGGCTCGGCGTCCCGTTTGGCCCACCGCAGCAGGTCGTTGTCGGTGGCGATGCCGTAGCGGGCGGCGGCGATCTGGTCGGCGTCGCGGCCGACGTTGTCGTACAGCTCGAAGTCGGGATTGCGCAGGGCCGGCTCCTAGAGGGAGAAGTCGGGGACGGCGGGCTTGGCGTCTGTGCGGCGGCAGCCGTAGCCCAGCAGGCTGGAGGGCTTCGGCGTGGCCGGGACGGCGGCGGCGTCGGAGCAGGTGAAGGTGTAGGTGAAGGCAGGGGCCGGTGCGTTGAGCCAGGCACGGTCGAGCTTGTCCGGCACGATCTCAAGCCCCGGGGCGGCGACGGCGTCGTGCTGGGTGTGCGTGTGGGAGAAGATCACGAGCGCGCCGGTGGCCGTCTTCAGCGCGTACGCGTCGGGGAACTGTGTATCGGCGGACGCGAAATGGGTGGTGCCGCGTGTGCCGAACTTGCGGGTCGTCTGGTCGTGGACCTTGATCTGCTGCCGGGATGCCCCGGTCGGGGTGAAGACCTTCTTCCCGGTCTTCTCGCCTCCGGTAGCGAAGTTGTCCGCGATGGCCGTGCGCAGCACGGCGACTGGCGCGGTGAGCGAGGTGGAGGAGGCGTCGACCGCGCTGGCGTAGCCGTCCTTGTCGAGGGTGATGTCCGGCAGTTGTTCGGGGTCGTCGATGTCGACGGCCGTGACCATCTCCTAGCGCTTGGCCTTTGGGTTCTCGGCCAGGACCAGCACGCGGGCGTCCTGCTTCTTGCTGCCGGAGCGGGTGACGGCGGCGAACCACCGCTGCTGGCCTGGCTTGATACGCGGGATGTAGAGGTCTGTTGCGTCGAGGTCGTAGGACCACGGGCGGTACGGCTCGCGGTCCGACCGCGGCAGGGCCGCTTCCTCCTTGAAGTCGGCGGACGACATCGCGTACAGCGGGCCGTCCTCGATGGTGTCGAGGAGCTTGGTGTCGCCGGTGGCGTTTGCCTTGTTGCTGATCTTTGCGTAGTGGGCGATCTGGGCCAGCGCTTCCTGCTTCGCGAGCGTCGGCTCGGCGGCCGGCGTGGAGTGCGAAGTCCTGGTGGCCGTGGGCGTGGCACCGGTGTGGGTGCTGCCGGAGGTGGAGCAGGCGGAGGCGGTCAGTGCGACGGCCGTGGCGGTGAGCAGGAAGGTGGCGCGCCGGATGGAAATGCGCAGAGGGATGGGGAAACTCCAGAGACTAGCGGGTATGTGCGGCGGAGGTCGTCGGCGGAGTGGGAGCGGGGAAGGCCGTGGCCGGCCGAGTGTCTGCGGCGTCGCGCAGATGCTTTGCGGCGCGGGCGAGCTGAGTGCGGCTCTGGCCGAGGCAGGCGACCAGTTGCTCCTGTGCGGTGGCGTGCGCCCGGTCACGGGCGGGTCCGGGGGCATGGTGGGTGAGGTCGGTGAGGAGGCCGAGGCAGTGGATGGCGGTGCCGAGAGCGGCGAGCGCAGCCCCGGCAGGCTCGGCAGCACGCGCGAGGGCGAGCGTCGTACGGCGCTGGGCCACGGTGACCTTTTCCGGATAACGGGCAGTGGCCCGGTGCCGGAAGGCGTGCTCCCCGACCAGGTAACCCAGCAATCGGGACAGGTGGCGGACCTCATCGTCCAGGATCTCGCTCAGGCCGGGATCGGCATGGACCTGGTCGGGGAGCGGGAGCTGGTCGGACACGGTGTTGAGCCGGTCGGCCACGTCGTGCAGCAGCATCCGCTGATCAAGCTCGGACAGCCACAGGCTTCGCACGGGAGGTTTAGGTCTCATCGCCGCCCGGCGGACGACGGCCTTGCGGAAAACAGCGTGCGGAGCGCCGCCGGTGCAGGGCGGGGCGCACCGGACGAGGATGGGGCGGGGTGGCGGAAGGTGACGCCGATGCCCTGGGCGGTGAGCTGCTGGACCATGCTGTGGAGCAGGATGGCTCGTTCCTCAGTGCGGTAGGAGGCGGGTAGGACGAACGCCGCCTCGTGCGGGCTGTACTGGAAGTAGCAGTTGTAGAGGACGGAGCGGGCCGCGGCGGGCACGCTCGCGTACGGGGCTCCGACCACGCCGTCGGCGTACCAGATCAGCGTGACTGATTCGGTGACCTCTGGCGCGCCGGGCCGGTGCGGAGGTTCCGGCTGGAGGCGGGCATTGCGCCGGACCGCATCCAGGGCCGCGGCGTAGCGGGGAAGGACACGGCGTGCGACGTGAGCGGCGGCACGGACGGGATCACCGGGGACGGCGATGCCGTTCGGCTCCTCTACCCCGCTGAAGTGGTGCGGCTGGAACTCCTCGGGCTGCAGAGGCGCTACAAGGAACTCGCGGGGCCTGCGAGGGCGCGGTATCACGCAGAGCTGCTCGCCGGCGGGGCCTTCGAGGAAGGCCGTAGGCGGGTCCCAGTCGAGCAGGGCCGAGTGCGCTGGCCCGCAGTCCCAGATCCGGTCGGCGACATGAGGCTGGTCCTTGGGCGGCGGGAACCCGGCGTACCGGCGGTGCCACTGTCCGGGCAGATGCGCCGCGAGCGCGGTGGCGAAGGTGCTGGGGGTGTCGGGGATCAGGTGGGTACCTCCTGGCGGCGCGGAAGGGACGGGTGCCGGCACGGGCTCACCGTCAGCGCTGTGGTCCGGACGGGTGTCCGGGGCTGGCAGGAGCCGGTGACGGCGTGGCGGTCGCCTGCGCAGGACCCATTGTCTGTGGCGCATAGTGAGCCCGCAGGTTGTCCAGGTCGGCCTGTGCCACGTTGTACAGAGCGGATCGGATCTTGAAGGCCGCTTCGCGCAGCAGGCGTACCGCCTGGGCAGTGTGCTGGTGCTCGTGGCCGGCCCAGAGAGCCAGTGCGACGAAGTGGCTGGCGATGTGGTCGAGTACGGGTGCGGTGGCGCCGACCAGTTGGTGGGTGATGGCGCTGACCTCGGCTGGGGTCCCGGCGGCGGTGAGCGCGTGAAGGTAGGGGGTGAGGTCGGGCAGCGGCACTGGCGCATCCGGGAGAGGGTGCTTGGTCAGGAAGTGTTCGGCGTCCCGGCGGGCACACCGGTACAGGTCGGAGACCGTGACGTCGGCATGGAACTGTTCGGAAGGCGGGTGCGGCATCAAGTCTCCTTGCGATCAGATGCCTGCCGGATGAGGTTGGGGGCTCGGCGGTCGATCACGTTTTCGGCTGGCCGACCTGCTCGGGGCCTTCCTCGGCCCAGCCGAAGACCACCCGCTCCAGATCTCCGAGGTAGACGACGTCGGTATGGGAGCGGAAGGCGTCGATGCGCTGGTCCACGTAGTCCTGGACCTCCGCATCCGCGAGATCGACGCGGACCCGGTTCCGTCGTGACAGCCGGCTCCATTCCAGCAGATCGGAGTCGGTGGCGCGGTCCATCCACACCCAGATGCCGTTGCCCAGCTTTACGATGTCCTGGGGGTGGAAGAGGCTGCCGGTGCGTCGGCGGCGGGGGTTGCGGTGTTCGCCGAAGTCGGTGACGAGGCTCTCGGCGAGCTTGTCCAGTGCGGCGGCTTTGATGTGCGGGTCGAGGTCCTTGCGGGTGAGCTGCTCGCGCACCGCGTCGGTGAGGTGGCGTTTGTGGAAGCGGCCGTCGGCATCGGTCAGAGCGACGGCGCTCTGCTCGACGATGTGCTGCAGACGGATGTAGGCGGTGTTTGTCACGGCAGGTCACGCTCCTGCCAGACCTGGTCCATCTCGGCGAGTGCCTCCATGGCGTACGCGATGGTCTCGCGGGTGATGGGCGTACCGCTGGCGAACGCGGGATCGTACCGGCTGAAGGTGCGGGTACCGCGTGCCTGGGCGAGCGGCGGGACCACTTCGTCCAGCAGGCGGGTGGCCACGCGGCGCTGCCGCTTGTCCTCCTCGACGCGCTCGGTTCGCTCTGCCCACGCGCCGGCCAGCGTCAGCTCGCCCTCGACGACCCGGTCGGCCAGCTCGGGGTCCTCCTGCCGCAGGCGAGCGAGCTGCACCTCCGCGGAGTTGGCCTTGGCCTTGTTCTCCAGGGCGACCGCGTACGCCTCGTTCAGCCCGGTAGCGCCGCTGATCACCGGATCCACGAGATCGGGGGCGTGCTGGAGTACGACGTTCGCCTTACCCACGGTGCCGAGCGCGACTCCCAGCTGTTCACTCAGTGAACGGGAGGACCGTTCACTCGGTGAACGCCCGCTCTGTTCACTCAGTGAACAGGCTTTGGCGGTGATCATGGCGATCTGACCCTTGGTCAGATTGCGTCGATGGACGTTTGCCGACAGGGCGTAGCCGTTGGGATCGTCACCGTCGTATGTGACGTACGTGGGCTCGACGTCGGCGATCTCGCATGCCTTCAGGCGGTTGCGTCCGTCGATGACTCGGCCGTCGCGATCGAGAACGACGGGGTGTAGCAGGCCCTGCTCCTTGATGTCCTCGGCGAGGGCCTTGAGGTCTTCCTCGTCGAGCGCGGGGAAGAGCAGGATGGTCGGGTGGAACTGGATGAGTGACTCCTGGTGAGGTGATGAGGCGGGCCGTCGCCCGCGAGGGAGGCTTTCAGCGCAGACGCGCGTCGGTATCGAACAGTTGCAGTTCGTGGGGGTGGAGGAGGTGCTGGACGATGAAGGATCGTCCGGCGACCTTCCACAGGCCGCGTCCGCGGTGGAGGTGGGCGATGGCCTCGGTTTCGACGGAGGTCAGGCCGAGCAGGGAGGCGGCGGCGTGGAGCTGGTCGGTTTCCTGCCGGTAGATGATGCGGGTGGAGCAGTCGGCGAGGAGGCCCTCGGCGAGTGCCCGGCCCTGCGATCCGGCGTCGCCGGCGGTGAGCAGGTCGGACAGGCGGTGGATGACCATGAGGTTGGCGATGCCGAGTCCGCGGGAGAGTTTCCACTGGGCCTGCATGCGCTGCAGGAGGCCGACGTGGCGCATCAGGCGCCATGCCTCGTCGTAGACGATCCAGCGCCGGCCGCCGTGCGGGTCGGTCAGAGCGGACTCCATCCAGGCGGAGGCACAGGTCATGGCCAGGACGAGAGCGGTGTCGTCGCCGGATCCTCCGAGCCGGGACAGGTCGATGGTCAGCATCGGCGCACATGGGTCGAAACGGACGGTGGACGGCGCGTCGAACATGCCGGCGAGGTCGCCGTGGACGAGGCGGCGCATAGCGTGGGCGAGGTCGCGGGCGGCATCACCCAGGTGGCCGGACATGGTCCCGGCGGCCTTGTCGAGCTGTGCCGGGTGATTCAGGGCGGCGGCGACATCACCGAGCAGCGGCGTGCGGCCGGTGCCGGTGGCGCCGGCGACCGCAACGTCGAGAGCGACGTCCAGCGCGGTGTGTTCCATCGGCAGCAGATCCCGCCCCAGGACGGTCCGGGCCAGGGAACCGAGCAGGAGCAGGCGCCTCTTTCGGATCTCACCCTCCCAGTCGGCCTCGGAAATGCTCTCCGGGCGCGGGGCCGCGTCCAGGGGATTGAGGCGGCCGGGCAGTCCGGGGCCCAGCGCGACGGAGGTGCCGCCCAGCGCCTGGGCGACCGGCGTCCACTCGCCCTTCGGATCGCACGGGACGTAGACGCGGTAGCCGAAGGCCACAGAGCGCAGGGCGAAGCTCTTGGCGAGCGCGGATTTGCCCTGGCCGATCACGCCGGCCAAAAGGATGTTGGGGTTGGTGAAGCCCTCGATACGGCCGTAGAGCGCGAAGGGGTCGAAGACGAAGCTGGCCTCGGCGTGCACGTCGCGTCCGATGTAGATGCCCTCGGCACCGAGCCCGCCTTCGGCGAGGAAGGGGTAGGCGCCCGCCGCGATGGCGGTGGTCATGCGGTGGGCGGGCAGCTTCAGCCGGTTGCCGCGTGCGGACGCCGGCCCAGGACGTCCGGCCGGGGGATACACCGGCGGGGATGTGTCATGTTCGGCCGGTGCATCGTCGGCGAAGGGGTGGGTGGCAGTTTCGGTGCGTACCTTGGCGGCGGCTTCGGCGAGCTGGCGGCGGGCGGCGCGCCGGGCGGCGCGGTCGGTGCCGTGCGGGGTGAACAGGGGGCTGGCGGAAGCGCGGCGTGCGCGGCGGGCGGGCCGGTGGTTCATCGGGGGCCCTCGATTTGATGGGTGGTCCTCACCGCACACATGCGGTGGTGTGCGGTGCGCGGTGCAGGTCGGTGGGGGTGGTCTTGCGCCGGACGGCGTGCCCGGCGGTGAGGTGGCGCTGGCAGATGGTGAGGAAGGGCGGTCCCTCGGGGAGCTGCTCGGGCCGGCACTCGGTGGAGGCGGCGGGATCGGCCGGCAAGAAGTGGAAGGCCGCGTGGATGTCGGTCATGGCCTGCCACAGCCGGGTGTGCGCGGCGGCGAGGTGCCGACCCGCTCCCGGGTGCGGGGGCCTTGCTGTCTCGGCCAGCTGGTCGAGGAGCCGGTGCAGTTCCCTGAGGTGCGCGTGGAGAGTGTCGAGGTGAGCGCGGTCTACCGGCTCCGGTTGCGGTGAGCGGTTCAAGGCGCGCGTGTGGTGGCGGATGCCTGCCGTGGCGGCACGCAGGTAGGGGTGCGAGTCGGGTTCGCTGGGGCGGGTCTGGGTCAATGGGAGGTCCTTGCCGCCGGGGAGGCGGGAGCGGGGGCCGGGGGCGAGCTGGTGACTGGAACGGGGAGACGAGCGGGCGAGGTTGGGGTGGCGCCGGTCGCGGGCAACGCAGTGGTTTTTTGTTCGCCGCGCAGGTCGGCGTACTCGCCGCGTGTCGGAAGACCGGGATGGCTCTGCTGCGGCAGATAGATGATGTCCGCGCCGTGGCCGTCAGGGGTTCCGGCGTCAGCCAGGTACCACTCGTGCCAGCTCGGCAGGCCAGCCAGGATGCGGGCGGCATCATCGAGGTCCATGGCGTTGACGACAAAGCTCGTCGGCGCCTCTCCCATGTGCCGCTCATGACCGGCGAACGTCAGGGTGAAGGGGCCTGGCGCTGGTGGGCCGAGGAGATTGGCGAGGCGGTTCCGTACGGTGTCGAGGTGGTCACTGGCCTCAATGGCCGTGGTGATGCGGGCGTCGTCGTACTCGCGCAGCTTCTCCTCGACCACCTCCCCCTCGGCGTCGCGGTACTCGTCGAGGACGGCGCGGTGGCGGGCGGCCAGCTCCTCGCAGGAGGTCAGCAGGGTTCGAAGTTCGTGCAGCAGATTGTTGTGGCCGGTGATCGGTGTCAGTGCGTGTCCCGGGGAGTGGGGCTTAGAGGGTGGTGCGGGCGAGGGGGAGTGCCGCGACGGCGAAGGCGTCGGGCTGCTGGTACCAGAGCCGGCGCAGGTCGACGCCGGCGGTGACGGCGGCGGTCTCGATCTGTGCGCAGGCTGCGTCGAGGGCGGCGTCGGTGTCGGCGGTGACGGTGATCAGGCCGGTCAGGGCGACGTCGGCGTGTCCGGCGATCAGCTGGCGCTCGCGGTTTTTGACGTCGGCGTACTCGATGGAGTCCTCTTCGCTGTCGACCTGCCCGCGCCGGGCGCGTTCGGAGGCGTCGGCGATGATCGCGGCCTTCTTGCGCTGGACGTCGCGCAGGGCGGACTCGAGCTTCTGTGGGACGTAGGTGAGGGAGAGGGTGCGGCGCACGCCGGCGGTGAACATCAGGCCGTGCAGGAAGCCTGCTCCCATCTCGGTGCGCGGCCAGTTTTCCACCCAGTAGGTGGTGTGGCGGGCGGAGTCGGTGGCGATGCGGTCGTACTCCTCGACCTGGACGACGGGGCCGGCGGCGGCAGGGTCCGCTTCCGCGCGGCCGGTCGGTGACCACTGCTGGAGCGCGGCGAGCGCGTGGGGGTCGTAGGCGGTGCGTACGACGGCGGCGATCTCTCGCGCGGACAGCCACCCGGTGATCATCAGTCCGGCGTTCCGGGCGGCCTGGACGATGGAGGAGGTGGTCTGTTCCAGGACGGTGAACGCGCCGGGCAGTCCTCCGCCGGCCTGGGAGATGAGGCGCTTAGCGGCCTTGAGGTCGAGGCAGATCGCCAAGTAGGTCTCGTGCGGGGCGGCGGCCGGTCCGGCGGAGGCGACCAGGTCGGCGTATACCTGTCCGGCGACCGGGGTTTCGGGCCGGCCGTGCTGGGCCCAGTGCCGGGCCAGGGTGTCACCGGAGTCGGGGACGGTGCGTTCCAGGACCTGCACGGTGGCGACGTGCCCAGTGCGGGCGGTGCCCGCGAGCACGCGCCCCCAGCCGTTGACGTTGTGGTTCTGCGTGGCCGGGTCGAGCAGGGCGAAGGCACGGCTGCTGACGCGGGCGACGGCGGTGAGGGTCTGCTGGTGCGGGTCGTGGACGGCGGCGGCGCCGTTGGCGGAGTCGCCCGGGGTGACGACCTTGAGGGAGGCCGCGGTGCCGGGCAGGTGGAGGATGCCGTCCTGGCGGGGCCGGGTGACGGGCCGGGCCAGCCACAGGGTCTGTCCGCTGTGGCGGCGCCAGGCGTAGCGGGCGACCACGGGGGCCCAGTCGATCAGGGAGCGGCCCTGCCGGCGGACGGCGACCAGGGCGGCGACCGCTGCCCACAGCGGGGACAGGGCGATAACACCGAGCAGCCCGGTTGAAAGAACTGTGATCAGGAGCAGGGCCAGCGCGGTGGAGACGAGGACGAGCTGGTGCAGGGTGAGGCCGAGCAGGACGCCGCGGCGACTGCGGTGGGGGAACTTGACGGTCGGGGTGACGGTGAGGCCGGACAAGGGCTGGTCCTGGGGCGAAGGCCCGGGGGCGGGAGGATTCCCGCCCCCGGGGTTCGGGCATCGGGCAGGGGGTCACAGTCCGGCCGCGGGCGGCGGCGGAGGGGAGACCGGCCCGCTCGTTCCGGCGTTCTGCGCGCCCGGGGAGGGCGCGGCACCCTGCGGTGGCGGAGTCGTCGTCGGCGGGGTCGGCCGCCACCGGGCTTGCGTCCCGTCGGCGGCTGCGGAGCCGTGGCCGAAGCCGACACCGGTGCTGCCAGTAGTGCTGGGGCCGGTTGCTGTGTGTCCGCTGGTGTCCTCGGCGACATGGTCCGGCGGTGGCTGAACGGCTTGTTCCACACCGGTCTTGACGGAAGTGCCGCCGGACGCACCAACCGCGCCCGTGTCAGGTGCGGAGTCCGTTCCGTTGCCGGACGGGCTGGCGGCGATGTCGCCGGGGAACCCGTGCTGTCCGGGCACGCTGTCCGGGCCCTGCGGAGCGGCAGCGGCACCGCCGGCTCCGGCGGTGGCTGCCATGGAGACGGTCTTCCGCCCGGCGCGCTCGGCGTGCTGCCGGGCCATCTGCGCACCGGCCCCGCCGGCGCGGTGCAGCGTCTCCCCGTCGGAGCCCTCGGTCGCCCAGTGCACGAACTTGAACGTCGCGTACGGGCACAGCAGCACCAGGACCATGATCACGATGCCGGCGAGGACGTCGGCCAGGGCTGCCAGGCCGTCCTTGGTGTCGGAATTACCCATGGCGGCGATGCCGAGGACGAAGATGATCGTCATCAGCAGCTTGGAGACCACCAGGGTGGCGGTGGCCTCGATCCAGCCCTTGCGCCAGCGGCGCGCGGCCTCCCAGCCGCCACCGGCGCCGGCGAAGGGGGCGAGGGTGACCATGACCAGGATGCCGACCTTGCGCACCATCATGACGCACCAGTAGAGGAAGGCGCCGATGGCGGTTGCCAGTCCGGCGAAGACGGCGACGAGCCAGCCCAGCCCGGTCACTCCTGCTAGGGCGCTGACCTTGACGATACGGCGCACCGCGGAGGCCAGGTCGGTGTTCGCGGCCTCGAACAATCCGGCGGACAGGGCGTCGGTCACTTCGATCGCGACTGCGGTCAGGGCGATGGCGGCGAACGCGAAGATCACACCGGAGGCTGTGCCGGTGAACGCCTGGGTCAGGGCCTGGCCGTCGCGGCGGATCGCGGCACGCACCAGCTGCGCGCAGAAGGTGGCCACGAGCATGACCAGGCCGATGGGCAGGATTGTCTCGTAGTTGTCGCGGAACCATCCCGCGTTCAGGTCGACGCGGGTGGTGGCGTCGACGGCCTTGGACGCCAGGTCGGCTGCGGACGCGGCGAGTTCGCCGGCGCTTTTCGCCATCCAGTCGCCGATGTACTTGCCCGGGTCGGAGGCGAAGTCGATGGCTTCGCCGACCGCGCAGACCTTGTCCGCGACAGGGAGATCACAAAACCCCATGAGGACTCCTTTCGGTCAGGGCGCGACGCGCGGGGCGATGGCGACGAGCGAGCAGTCGGCGGAGGGACGGCACTGGACGGCGAGGGTGACCGAGCGGTCCTCCGCCCCCGTGCCACCCTTGGCCCAGGTGATCGTCTGCTTGCCGGTGACGGTGACCGCGTAGATGTACGCCTTGGTGATCGCGGCCGGGTCCTCGGCGAGCGCCTGCTTGAAGGCGGCCGGGTAGTGGCCCTCGGCGATGGTGGCGGTGGCGTGCTGCTTCTGGTCCGCCATCCGCGACCACAGCACCGGGTCCGGGATCTGCGCCGAGACCGACGCCCAGTCGCCGTACTCACTCTCCTTCGTCATCCACGCTCGCATGCCGGTCAGCTGCTGGGCCTGGCTGGTGGTGCGGGTGTCGTAGGACCAGAGCATCTTCGCGGCGGCCTTGGCGAACTCCACCGGATCGGAGATCCTCGGCGGCCCGGCCACCGGGCCGCTCCAGGAGGAGGGCTGGCCGGCCGGGGCGGCGTAGCTGTGCGCGGGTGACGGGGCTGGGGCGGCGGCGTCGGGGTGGTCGTCGCGGCCGGTGAGGACAGCGGTGGCGGCGGCCAGGGCCAGCAGGCAGACCAGGCCGATCGCGATCACGGTGACGCGACGGTTCGGCGACCAGCGCAGGCTGTAGTCGGTGAGGCGTTTGAGCATCAGTGGACCTGCGACCCCAGGCTGGAGAAGAAGGCCACGATGCCGTTGGCCGCACCGAGCCCGAGGGCGGCGCCGGCGGCGACGGTGGCGCCCTTCTTGCCGTTGGCCTCGGCCTGGTGGCCACCGGTGTGGTGACCCCACGCCCAGACCGCGAGGCTGACGGCGAGAGCACCGACGACCGCGATGATGCCGAACAGGTTGATCGAGTTGACGACGTTCTTCAGGACGGACAGGCCCGGAAGGCCGCCGCCCTTGGGGGAGATGCCTGGATCGTAGGCGAGCTGGACGACACGGTCGGCGAGCAGTGACACGGGGATAGAAGGCTCCTTGCGTGTGCGGGCCAGAAGGCACGGGCGGGAAGGTCAGGAAGACGAGGTAGGTTCGCCCGGCGGCGCGAGAGAGGGGCGTGGCGTCACAGGACGCGGCGGGCGGCGAGGACGGTCCAGTCCTTGAGCGGCGTGATCCGCACCGGCTTTCCGGTACGGGGCGCCTCGATGACCAGGCCCTCGCCGATGTACATGCCGACGTGCTCGGGCCGGGCGGCCGTGCCGCGGCTGAAGAGCAGATCACCGGGCTTCAGGGCCTTCGGTGAGACGGCCTTGCCCTCGCCCAACTGTGTGTAGGTGGTGCGGGTGAGGGTGATGCCGGCGTGCTTGTACGCCTGCTGCATCAGCGAGCTGCAGTCGCAGCGGGCCATGGCGTCGGGGCCGTGAGGGTTGGTGCAGGAGCCGCCCCACTGGTACATCGTGCCGAGCTGGTGCATTGCCCAGATGATCGCCTTGCGGGCTCGCGGGTCGGTGCCCTTGGGGATCGTGTATCCCTTCGGGACGGCGCCCTCGGGGATCGGCCCGAAGGACGTGCCGTCGGCCATGCCGCAGCCGGTTGCGGTGGCGGGCGCCGTGTCGTCCTTGCTGGTGTCCTTCGGCCCGGAGCCGGGGAAGGTGGCGGAGATGGCCTTTTGCAGCGCGGTCGCCAGCGGCTCCCACTGCGCGTAGGCGTCCGGGTAGGCGGAGCGTTGCACCGCCTGGGCGGCCTGGGTGACGGTCATCTGCTGCCAGCCGTGCACCTGCAGCAGTGCCTTATAGAACCGCTCGCTCGCGTAGACGGGGTCGTGGATCTGCTCGGCGGTGCCCCAGCCCTGGCTGGGCCGCTGCTGGAACAGACCGAGTGAATCCCGGTCGCCTCCGGACAGGTTGCGCAGACGGCTCTCCTGCATCGCGGTGGCCAGCGCCACGATCTGTCCCCGGGCGGGCATGTGCAGGCCGATGCCGGTGGCGACGATGGTCTGCGCGTTCGGGATCTGCTCGGCGGGCAGGTCCAGGCCCTTGATGCGGACCTTGGAGGCGTCGGCGCCGTCGAGGATCTCGGTGACCTGGTCAGCGATTTTGCTGGTGTCCACGTCGGTCAGGCAGTCCAGCGGTGAGGCGGTGTTCTGGGCGGCTTCCCTGGAGGTGGCCATCATCATGGCGCTTCCGCCCAGGAGGAGGGGGGAGAGGAAGACGACGCCGATGCCGGCGGCGAGCGCCTTCAACCGGAAGCGCTCACGGTCCGTTTACCGGTTTCGGGCAGGGGCGGGTAACGAGAGGTCATGCATCCTCCGGGTGCAGTGTCCGGCCGCGCGGGCGCGGGGTGTGGTGGAAAGGGACCGCGGCGGCCGGGGCGGGCTTGAGTGAACGGGCTGGTGCGGGCGAGTAGCCGCTCATCTGCACCAGCCGGGAAGTGACCTAGGTGTGCGGGGGCACGGGAAACCTCCACGAGGCACAGGGGAAGAGGCAACGGCAGTGTGCACCGGCCGGGTTCAAAAACAGTAGACGCGAAACGGCCGTTGACCAAAAAGTCGGCGGCGAGGTATCGGAATCCGGCCCCTCAGTAGGGCACTTCTTGGTCGTCGGCCGATTCGCGTCTACAGTTTTTCAACTCCCCTCGCTCTCCCCAACCGGTCGGCCACGGGCTTCTCCATGCCCGGAGGCCGGGCTGCGGGGCTTTCACGCGATGGGCACCCCCACCCGCTCCCACCCGAATCGGGGTTCTCTTTGCCTTTTTCCCTGCATCAGGGCGACGCCCTGAGCGTTCTTGCCAAGCTCCCGGACGACTGCGTCGATGCGGTCATCACCGACCCGCCGTACAACTCCGGCGGGCGCACGGCGAAGGAGCGCACCAGCCGCTCGGCGAAGCAGAAGTACACCTCCGCCGACGCCAAGCACACGCTGCCGGATTTCACCGGCGAGAACATGGACCAGCGTTCCTACGGGTTCTGGCTGACGCAGATCATGACCGAGGCTCACCGCCTCGCCAAGAGCGGTGGCACGGCGCTGCTGTTCACGGACTGGCGCCAGCTGCCCATCACCACGGACGCGATCCAGGCGGCCGGCTGGCTGTGGCGCGGCGTCGTGGCCTGGCATAAGCCCCAGGCCCGGCCCCAGAAGGGCCGCTTCACCCAGAACTGCGAGTTCGTCGTGTGGGCATCCAAGGGGTCGATCGACGCCTCCCGTAACCCCGTCTATCTGCCGGGTATGTACTCCGCCTCCCAGCCGTCGGGTTCCAAGCGCCAGCACATCACGCAAAAGCCGGTCGAGGTGATGCGCGAGCTGGTCAAGATCAGCCCGCCGGGCGGCACGGTCCTCGATTTCTGCGCCGGCTCCGGCTCCACCGGCGTGGCTGCCCTCCTCGAAGGCCGGGACTTCATCGGCGTGGAGAAGACCAAGCATTACGCGTCCATCGCCGCCGACCGGCTGACGGAAACCATCCGCCAGGGTCTCGGCCAGGACGACATGGTTCTCACCGCCTGACGCCACAACCCCTCGCCACATCCACGGGTGACGCCCGCATCATTCAGCCGGTGCGTTACCGGCATCCATTTGCCCCTATTGCCTTGGCACTCAGGAGGTTTTTCCTTCATGCCCGAATCGATTGAGCCCCCTGCCGACGGGGGACCGGACCCGGTGCGTATCCCGGACACCCAGCTGGAGGGGATCGAAGCCAGCGTCCGCCGACTCATGGAGCAGACTGCGGAGCAGGCCCGGCAGTTGGACCACCTCGCCTCCACCCCGTCCTCTGCCCCCTCGCCCTTCGCGGCGTTCGGCTTGCCCAGCTTCGGCGGACCGCCGGCACCGGCCATGCCGGAGCCGCGGCCCATCCTGGAGCTGGAAGGCGAAGCGTACGAGGACGAACTCGACGCGCTGTCGGACTGGGTCGACGACTTCCTCCTCCCGGTCTACGGAGCGGAGGTCACCACCGCGGCGCCCTGGTGCCTGCAATGGCAGGAACACAGCGACATCGTCGCCTGGCTGCACGCCTTGTGGCTGGCCTACCAGCAGCACAAGGACCCCGAGGCGGGCCTGGCCGGCATGTTCGTGTGGCACCGCGACTTCCTCACCCACGCCATGGCGGCCATCCGTGCCCCCGGCGGCCCCCTGTCCGCCTGCATGACCTCCCCCGAGCGCCCCGCCCACCGACTCCTTCCCGGACCGCCCCCCTCGGCCCGCACGGAAAAGGAGTCCGAGGCGCAGGCGCCTGGGCCCGGTGAGGCCGGGCCGGCGTCATGAACCAGGGCCAGCGGCCGGCCTTCGGGCTGAGCTTCGACCCCCGTGCGCTGACCGACCTCCTCCAGGCGCCCTCCGACATCCGCGATCTCACCCTCGCCTACCTGCAGGAAGTGGTGAACGCCGAACGCTTCGGGACCCGCCTGACCGGCGACCTGGAGGGCTACCGCAAGCTGGTCGTGGACGCCCGCAAGGACTGGCGCGTCGTCTACGGCATCCGCCCGGCACCCCAGACGTCAGCGCACGCCCGGGAGATCTACGTGGTCGCTGTCCGGCCCCGGGCGGGCAACGACGTCTACGACGAGGTCGGTCGCCGGCTCGGCATGCGCCGCCGGCCGCTGAGCGCCCGCACCCACGCGGCACGCTCCCGCTCCCCGCAACTGGCCACCCGCCACTCCGTCTCCCGCGGGGTCCCGCTGCCGGCCGCCATGCCGGGCCTGCCCCGCATGGCACAGAGCGCCTCCCCGCTTCACACCCACTGACCACAAGGAGCCGTTATTGCCTCCCGACCGGGCGCCCACGGCCAGCCGGCGCGCCGTGTCCAGCTAGACCCCCGTATCGAGGCTGCCACCGGCCATGACGTCGACACCCTGTGGGCCCACCGCGACCGCGGCCTTCTGGACGAGTCTTACGCCGAACTGGTCGACCGGCACCGCGAGCTGGCGGCGGCCGAGACCAGCGTCACGTTCTACCGCACCCTCCTGCACCGGCTGTCCTCGGGCGAGTTCCCGCTCGATACCGCCCTGTCCGAGCGGATCGACCGCACCGTGGACCAGCTGCAGGAGGCCGCCGACACCCGCGACAGCGCCGCACAGCGTGTGCTCGCCGCGCTGGAGCCGATCGAAGCCGCCGCCCGATCCGCCCCGCCGTCCGGCGACCAGCAGATCACCACTGCCGATCAGGCGGCGCTGCTGGCCATCGCCGGGGGAGCCAAGCTCTACGAACACCTGCTGACCAGCCGCCTGTCGGTGACCACCGCCTCCGGCACCCGCATCCCCTACGTCCACCTGCAGCGGCTGCACTCCGCCGGCCTCGTGGACATCGATACCACCCACCCCGTCCACGCCGGTCAGCCGGTCAGCCTGACCGACACCGGCCGCGCCGCGCTGGCCACCAGCCGCCGTCCCCAGACGGCCCAGTCGCTGCCGACGTCGCGACCAGGGGCGTGGCCGTCCACTCCCACACAGCGGCGCTGACTCGCTAACCGGCTGCCCGCGCCACGAGTTTGTGGTGCTGCCCGGACTGATCCGCCGTGGATGCCCACCGGACGGGTGCAAGCCATCTCCTTCCGGCCCGGTTTCCGCGGCCGGAATGGGCCGCTCGCCGGCTGTCGGGCCGTTCGCTCTAAAACTGCGTCTGCGATTGGCGCGGCGAAACATACCCGATGATCGCCGGTTGGCCAAACCGGCGATTCTCCGGACTCTTATACGGCAGCCGGGACAACACCGGCCGGCACTTCCCCCCTTTCTTCTCCCCTGCATGGAGGCTACTTCCGCATGCGCGCAACCAGAATCGCCGTATCCGCCGCGCTCCTGGGCGCCCTCGCCCTGCCGATCGCGTCGTCCACGACCGCCTCGGCCGCTCCGGGCAACGCCCTGACCCAGTCCTGCACCGACCCGGGGCCCTGGATCATCGGCACGAAGGCCGTGACCATCCGCTCCAAGGCGTCGGTCAAGTCCACCGCCGTCGGCATCCTGTACCGCGGGCACAAGTTCACCGTCCACAAGACCAGCGGCAAGTGGCGCTACATCACGGACCGCACGACGGGCGTGAAGGGCTGGGTGTCCGCCGCCTACGTCTACCGCGACGTCCCCATGTGCCTCGACTAATCCCCGCCAGTAACGCAGCCGCATTTCAGCGCCCTTGACCGCTCGGTCTGTCGCCTCGCCACCCCGGCCGTTCGGGACCACCGTGTCTTTGGAAGAGGAGTCTTTCTTGTCCGCCGCTCCACCCGATCCGATAAACGACGTCGTGGGCGTGCTCACCGCACAGATCAAAGCCCGATTCGGAATGAGCATCGACCACTTGAAGGCCGCCGCCACCGCTGCGCCGACCGCCAATTCCGACGCCACCGACATCGTCAAGTGGCACGGCATGCTTCTGGAGTCGCAAGCGACGCTCGACCGCGCGGAGGACGCCCTCGTGGCCGCGCTGGAGAGCCAGCCCAGCGAGGTGGACGACCCGACGATGGAGTTGGCCCATCGCGTCAATAAGGCCGTCGCCGTCCGCGACGGTCGAGCCATGGTCGTGCGGTGGCTGCTCGACCCGAACACCGTGGGCAAGCACGGCCTGGCCGCCCGGCTGCTGACCCGCTTCGGCCAGCGCCAGGGACCGGCCGTACCGACCACCGCTCCGCCGCGGCCGGCGACCGCGCCGCAGCCGGGAAGGAACCTTGCGCGGTGAGCGCCCGGCTCAAGCCCAGCTCTGCGGACGAACGCCTGCACCAGATCTTCGGCGCTCCGGTCGGCGACCTGTACACAGCCGCAGTACTCCCCGACACCTCCCCGGCGCTGGCACGGGCACTGGAACTGCGCTCCTTCCTGGCCGTGGCCGAGGAGCAGGTCGCCCGGGTCCGCGACCGCGTCCACGCCGCGATGGCCCCAGACCGGGACATGAACGACCTGTCCGCCGAGGCCCTGCGCTGGGACCAGCAGTGGCTGCAGGCGGCACTTGAAACCCGCGACGGCTACCGCACCGCGCTCGATCAGCTCCTGCGCGCCATGCCCGTACCCGGGCAGCACGCCCGGACGGCGCGCACCGCGCAACCGGCCCTTCCCTCCACCCCGTCCACGGCCGCGGTCGCCCCCGCCCCCCCCCGGGGCCGGGGGGCCCCGGCCCCCCCCCAGGGTAAACCCCGGGCTGTCCCACCCCCCCGGCACCCCCCAAGCCCCACGGCTCGCGGGCCGCTAACGGCCCCCCCAACCCCCC